>NZ_JBWKEY010000003.1:0-65000 GCF_056435225.1 Streptomyces sp. NPDC043996
TGGGCCGCATCAGGAACTTGTACGCGCGTATCAACGCGGCCCACCCCCTTCCAGAACGATTGTGATCACCGTAGTGCGGGCCACTGACAACGGGGTCCGCCCAGGGGGCGAACCCCCGCTCCCTGCCCTGCTCCGCAGGAGCTTCGTTTCCCCCACCGCCTGAAGGCGGTGGTACCCACGAAGGAGACAGGATGGTAACCGCGCGCCCACGCCGTACGGGAAGGAGTCTTCGCCGCCGCGAGAACCACCCGTGCGGCGGCGCCCCGGGCGGCTCAGCCCAGCGCGCGGCCGGCCCGCGGCCCGCGCACGATGCGAGACAGGGGCCGTGGTCCGGCGGCCCGTACGCGGTCTGTGCTCTCGGGAGGATCCGCCATGACCGTCAGCCTGGAACAGCTGCGCCGCTGCCATATCGCCGTCGACCTCGGGGCGGCGCGCACGCGCGTGTTCGTGAAGGGCGCCGGACTCGTCGTGGACGAGCCCAGCTGCGCCGCCGTGAACACCCGTACGGGAGCGCTGATCGCGGTCGGCCAGTTCGCGGAGCAGATGACGGGGCGCACGCCCGACTACATCCGCGTGATGCGGCCCGTGTCCGGCGGCACGGTCGTCGACATCGAGATGTGCCAGCGGATGCTGCGCCACCTGCTCGGCGAGAAGCTGCGCCGCGCCCTGCGCCGCAAGCCCCGCCTGCGCGCCGCCGCCTGCACCCCGCACGACGCGGACCCGCTCGCGCAGCGCGCCGCCGTGGAGACGATGGTGGGGCTCGGCGCCCGGCGCGTGGAGCTGGTGGACACCCTGATCGCGGCGGCGGTGGGCTGCGGGCTCCCGGTGGAGCGGCCCGAAGCCACCATGATCATGGTGTGCGGCGCGGCGACCACGCAGGTCGCGGTCCTCTCCCTTGGTTCCATCGTGACCGCCGAGCGGATCCCGGTCGGCGGCGAGGCCATCGACCACGCGATCGTGCAGCACCTGCGCCACCAGCACGAACTCATGCTGCCCTCCCAGTCGGTACGTCCACTGCAACTGGCCCTCAGCGGCAACGGCCTGACCCCGCACGGCCCGGAGTCCACCGAGATCCACGGCCGCGACGTGGCGACGGGCCTCGCCCGCTCCGTCCAGGTCGACACCGCCGCCGTCCGCGACGCCATCCACACCCCGCTCACCGCGGTGCTCGACGGCATCGGCAAGGTGCTGCGCGACTGTCCCCCCGACCTGGTGGCCGACCTCGCCGACCGCGGCATCATGATGGTCGGCGGCAGCGCGCTCCTGCCCGGCCTGGACCAGATGCTGCGGGACGCCACCGGCATGCCGGTGCACATCGCGGAACGCCCCGACGTGTGCGCGGTGCTCGGCCTCGGTGCCATGCTTGAGGGCAAGATCCAGCCGCTGGTCCTCGACCCGCTGGCGGGCTGACGAACGCCCTGTCCCTCCGTCACCTCGAGGAGTGCGCCGCCGCCATGACCGACGACGCCAGCGGACCGCCGCTGCCGCTGCTCCTGGACGCGGTCCTCGCCATCGGCACGGAGCTCGCGCTGCGGCCCACGCTCCAGCACATCGTGGACAGCGCCACCGCCCTGACGGGCGCGCGGCGCGGGGTGCTGCGGGTGCGGGAGGGGGAGGAGGGCGGGGGTGAGGTGTTCACTGCGGGGGACGCGGCAGGGGATGCGGGGGCGGACGGTCCGGGGCGGGACGCCCTGAGCGTGTCCCTGCACGTGCACGACGAGGAGTTCGGGCGGCTCCACCTCGCGGACAAGCCCGGCGGCTCCTTCACGGACGAGGACCGGGGGCTGCTGCGGGTCCTCGCCGGGCAGGCGGGCATCGCGATCGGCAACGCCCGCCTGTACGAGACGGCGCGTCAGCGCGAGCGCTGGATCGAGGGCGCGGCGGCGGTCACCACGGCCCTCCTCACCGGCGAGGCCGCCCCCGACGCCCTGATGACGGTCGCCCAGCAGGCCCGCCTCCTGGCCGGTGCCGCCGCGGGCGTCGTCCTGCAGCCGACGGAGGAGGGCGGCATGCGCATCGTCGCGGCGGCCACGGACGCGGTCCGCGACGCCAGCGGGGTCGAGCGGGACGAGGAGGTACGCGGTGGGGGCGCCCCCGGCGCTGCCCCGCGGCGGCCGCACCCCGCGGCCGCCGCGCAGAACGACCTCATCGGGACCACCATCGAGCCCGGCAGCGCCGTCCTCGAACAACTCCTGGGCGGGCAGCCGGTGTTCATCGAGGACTCGGCGACCGACCCGCGCATGACCACCCGGGTACGGTCCCGGTTCGGGCCCAGCATGATGCTGCCGCTCCAGGCCGGGGGCCGCCTCATCGGCACCCTCGCGCTCCCCCGCCGCCGCGGCGACCGCCCGTACACGGCCGTGGAGCGGCTGCTCGCCACCCAGTTCGCCTCGCAGGCCGCGCTCGCCCTCGTCCTCGCCGACGCCCAGCAGTCCCGGCAGCGGCTCGCCGTGTTCGAGGACCGCGACCGCATCGCCCGCGACCTGCACGACCTCGTCGTCCAGCGGCTCTTCGCCACCGGCATGATGCTGGAGTCGACGCGCCGCAGGGCCCATTCGCCGTCCGTGGAGTCGGCCCTCGACCAGGCCGTGGACGAGCTGGAGTCCACCATCCAGGAGGTACGTACGGCGATCTTCGCGCTCCAGCAGCCGCCCGCCGACGCGCCGACCACGTTCCGCGGCAAGGTCCTCAAGGAGACGGCGGGCGCGGGGGCGGTGCTCGGGGTGCGGCCCTCGGTGCGGTTCTCGGGGGCCGTTGACGCGCAGGTCACGGAGCCTGTCGCCGGGCGGCTGCTCACCGCGTTGCGGCGGGCCCTGGCGGGGGCGTCGCGGCGGGTGGGGGTGACGCGGGTGGAGGTGGCGGTGGACGCGGTGCCGTTGCCCGATGGGAGGGCGGGCGTGCGGCTTGTCGTCTTCGACGACGGGGCGGGCCCCGGGGCCGACCCCGGCACGACCACCACCTGGCAGGCCCCGCTGTGACCGGGCTCCCCTCTTCCCCCACCCACCCGCCCTCCCTGGATCTCGCTCCTGCCGTCCTTCGGGTGCGGGTGGCTTCGCGCTAACGCGCTCGCTTTCTCCCCGCCCGCCCGCCCCTTTTAGGGGCGGGCGGGCGGGGAACCTCCGCCGCGAAGCGGCGGAGCACATCAGCCGACGCAGACCGGAAGAGACCCATCCAGCCCGTCCGACGTCCGAAGGGCGAGCCGCGAAGCGGCTGAGCGCGTCAGCCGACGGTGGCAGGAGCGGACCATCAAGCCCGTCCGGCGCTTGAGGACGAGCCGCGAAGCGGCGAGGGAGGGGCGGGCGGGTGGGGGACTCCGGCGCGCGGGAGTGCCGGGGGCAGGTCAGGTGGGGGGTACCCGGCGGGTGAAGGTGCGGGCCGTGGAGGGTAGGCCCGCCGCGAGGGGGGCCGCGAAGCAGAGCACCGCACACACCAGGAGCACCGGCCGCGCCCCGAAGTGCTCGATGGCCGGGGCGATCAGGGCGAGCCCCAGGGGCGCGAGGCCGTAGGACAGCATGAAGTCCAGGGAGGAAACGCGGGCCAGCTTGTCGGGCGCGACCTCACGCTGCGTCGCCGTGAACCACGGCACGTTGAACAGCTCGATGCCCACCCCGGCCACGGCGTACGCGGCCACGACGACCACCCAGTGCACGGGCAGCAGCAGACTGAGCGGCGCGAAGCCGTAGAGGGCGAGCCCGCCGAGGGCGGCCCACCCCTGGGCCCGCGGCCGCCAGCGGGCGACGACCAGGGCCCCGCCGAGGGCGCCGAGCGTATAGGCGGTGAGGGAGGCGGCGAGCACCACCTCGGTGCCGTACGTGTCGCGGCTGACGAGCGGCAGTGCGACCGCGGTCGCCGAGTAGCCGGTGGCGATGACGACGGTCAGCGCGCCGAGCCCGGCGAGGAACCAGGGGTGCCGCCGCGCCTCGCGCAGCCCTTCGCCGAACTCGGCGAGGAAGGAGGGGCGTTCGGCGACCGCGCCGCCGCGTGCGGCGCGCCCGGCGCCCGGGCCCGGCACCAGCGCCGCCGCCAGCCACAGCACGCCGATGCCCAGCAGCAGCGCCCAGGTGTCGAGGACGACGGCGAGCAGCGCGGTGAGCGAGGGCCCGGCGAGGGTGGTGGCGCGTACGGACAGGGTCATGGCGGCGTTGGCCGCCTGCCGTCGGTCCTCGTCGACGACTTCGGCGGTCAGCGCCTGGAAGGCGGGCCTGCACGCGCCCTGCCCGGCGCCCGCGACCACGGCGGCGGCGAGCATCAGCGGCAGGGAGCGGCCGAGGCCGAGGGCGAGCAGGGGCGCCGAGGCCGCGGCGGCGAGCCCCGCCCACAGGACGACGCCGCGCCGCGAGTACCGGTCGGCGAGGACGCCGCCGACGGCGACGGCGACGAGGAAGCCCGCGGTGCGGGCGGCGAGCAGCAGGCCGAGGGCCGGGGCGCCGATCGCGCGGTCGAGGACGGCGAGCCCGAGGACGAACGGCAGCGCCCAGGTGGCGAGCCCGGACGCGGTGGTCCCCGCCCAAAGCCGCAGAAAGACGACGTCCGTCAACACCCCCGCCCGCCGGCCGGCACCCGCCGCGGGCGCGCCTGTGCCCTCCTCCCCCCGCTCGGCCCCCGGACCACCCGCACGCCCGGCCCGCGCCGCACCACGTCCATCCCCCTCAGCCTCACCACGACCCCGCCACCCGTCGGGCCCATCCGGCCCGGCCCGCCCGTCATCCTCATCGCGCTCAGCCCGCAGGCCACCTCCGCTCCGCCCGGCACACTCAGCCCGAGACGCGCCCCTGCCACACCCATCCCCGTCAGCCTCACCACGCCCCCGCCGCCCGGCCCGCGCCGCACCACGTCCATCCCCCTCAGCCTCACCACGACCCCGCCACCCGTCGGGCCCGTCCGGCCCGGCCCCGGTCCGCCCGTCATCCTCATCGCGCTCAGCCCGCAGGCCACCTCCGCTCCGCCCGGCACGCTCAGCCCGAGACGCGCCCCTGCCACGCCCGTCCCGCTCGGCCTCACCGCGACTCCGCCGCCCCTCGGGCCCGGCCCCGGCCCGCCGGTCCGCGTCGTCGTGTGCGGCCCGTTCTGCGGGCGGCTCGTGCCCCTCCCGCCGCGCTGCCTCAGCCCGGCCGCCGGGGTCGTCGTGCCCGGCCGCATCGGCCGCTCGTGCCGGTGTCGTCGCCACGTGTCGTGCTCCTCCGTTGTCGTCCGCGCGAGGTCGCGCGCGGGTCTCGAAATCGTTATGCGGGTCCGTCCGCGCGCCCAAGTGCCGTACCAGTGACGGACTTTCGGGCGGGTGCGCCCCGCATGGCGGCACCCCGGGAACCCCGTAATGAAAATGATTACCATTACAGTACTCTTATCTCGTCCCACCCAAGACCGGAGGTCCCATGCGTCACCCCGCCCGCCTCGGCACAGCGGCCCTGGCTCTCGCACTCACGGCTGTCGGCTGCTCGTCCGGTGACGGCGGCTCGTCGGGCGGCGGGGCCGCCGCCCGTGCGACGACCGTCACGAGCTGCGGCGAGAAGCTGAGCTTCGAGCGGCCGCCCCGGCGCGCCGTCGCGCTCGACCAGTCCTCCACCGAGGTGCTGCTCGAACTCGGCCTCCAGGACCGCATGGCCGGCACGTCCAACCTCAAGACGAAGATCGCGCCGGAGTACAAGAAGGCGTACGACGAGGTCAAGGTGCTCAGCCCGAAGATCCTCACCAGCGAGCAGCTGCGCGCGGCGACGCCCGACCTCGCCATCGGCGGCTTCGCGGACTACTTCACCAAGGACCGCGTCGGCACCCGCGAGGAGCTGGCCGGGCTCGGCCTGCCCTCGTACGTGAGCGCCGTGGACTGCCCCAAGGACAACCGGTCCGGCGGCCGCGCCAAGACGCCCTTCGAGCTGCTGTTCCAGGACTACACCGACCTCGGCCGGATCTTCGGCGTGGAGAAGCGCGCCCAGAAGCTCGTGAAGAAGCAGCGCGCCACGCTCGCGGCGGCCGCGAAGACCAAGGACCGGGTCAAGGGCGAGCCCAGCGTCGTGTGGCTGTACTCCGTGTACGGCGACACCCCGTACGTGGCGGGCAAGTCGGCGATCCCCAGCGAGATGAGCAAGATCGTGGGCGCGCGCAACGCCTTCGACGACCTCGACGAGGACTGGCCGCAGGTCACCTGGGAGGAGGTCGCCAAGCGCAAGCCGGACTTCATCGTCGTCGGCGACCTGTCCGAGCGCGGCAAGCCCGGCGACAGCGCCGAGGACAAGCTGAAGGCGATGCGGGACAACCCCGTCATGGCGCAGCTGCCCGCCGTGAAGGGCAAGCGGTTCATCGAGATACCCGGCACGGAGATGGACCCCTCGGTCCGCACGTCCAGCGCGCTGCCGCGCCTGGTGGCGGGGATGAAGGACCTCGGGCATGTCCGCTAGCGCGGAGCTCGCGGGAGTCGTCGGCGCCGGGGACCCGCTGCATCCGTCGGCGCGGGGCGCGGGGGCGGCGCCCACCGTGCCCGCCGCGTCCGCCGCGTCCGGCGGCGCGCGGGCCGGTCTCTTCCTTCTGTGCGCGGTCGCGCTGCTCGCCTCGGCGGCCGTGTCCGTGCGCATCGGCACCACCGACGTGTCGTACGGCGACGTCGCCCGCAGCGTCGGCTTCCATCTGGGCCTGGACGTGGAGCCGTTGCCGCCGCTCGTGGACTCGCTGATCTGGGAGCTGCGGACGCCGCGCGTGCTGATGGCGGCGCTGGTCGGCGCGTGTCTCGCGGTGTGCGGCGCGGCCCTGCAGGCGGTCACGCGCAACGCGCTCGCCGACCCCTATCTCCTGGGCATCTCCTCGGGCGCCTCGACCGGCGCCGTCGCCGTGGTGGTGCTCGGCGTCGGCTCCGCCTCGCTCGGGGTGACGGGCGGCGCGTTCGCGGGCGCGATGGTGTCCTTCGCGCTCCTCATGCTGCTGCTGCGGCGCGGCGGCCTGGACTCGGTGCGGATCGTCCTGACCGGCGTCGTGGTGTCGCAGCTGTTCACGGCCCTCACCTCGCTGGTCCTGATGGCGTCCGGGGACGCGGAGATGATCCGGGGCATCACGCAGTGGCTGCTCGGGTCGATGGCGCCCGCGCGCTGGGACGCGGTGGCGGTGACGGCCGCCGTGACGGCCGTCGGCCTGCTCGTCCTGTGGCTCAACTCGGCCGCCCTCGACGGGTTCTCCTTCGGCGCGGACACCGCGTCCTCGCTCGGCGTCGACGTGCGCGCGACGCGCTGGACGCTCCTGGTGGTGACGTCCCTGATGACGTCGGTGGCGGTGGCGTCCGTGGGCGCGATCGGGTTCGTCGGACTGATCGTCCCGCACGGCGTGCGGTTCCTGGCCGGGCCGGGACACCGGGTGCTCCTTCCGCTTTCGGCGCTGGTGGGCGCGGTGTTCCTGGTGTGGACGGACGCGCTGGCGCGGGTCGCCTTCACCCCGCAGGAAGTGCCCGTCGGGGTGTTCACGGCGCTGCTCGGGGTGCCGCTGTTCCTGCTCGTGCTGCGCAGGCGGGGGGAGCTGTGAGGATCACCGCGGAAGGGCTGAGCTGGTCGGCCGGGGGCCGGAGGATCGTCGACGACGTGTCCCTGGACGTGGCGCCCGGCGAAACCGTCGGCCTGATCGGGCCCAACGGCTCCGGCAAGTCATCGCTGCTGCGCTGTCTCGCCGGACTCCGCACCCCGGACGCGGGCGCCGTCCGCTACGACGGGGAGCCCATCGCCGGCTGGGGCGCCCGGCGCGTCGCCCGCCGCGTGGCCTTCGTGGAGCAGGCCGCCGAGACCACCAGCGACCTGCGCGTCGCGGACGTGGTGAGCCTGGGGCGCACCCCGTTCGGCGACCGCTGGCGCGGCCTCGACGCCCGCGACCGGATCGTCGTGGACGCCGCCCTCGACCGGCTCGGCCTGACCGCGCTGCGCGACCGCGCCTGGAACGCCCTGTCCGGCGGCGAGCGCCAGCGCGCCCACATCGCGCGGGCGCTCGCGCAGCAGCCGTACGCGATCCTGCTCGACGAGCCCACCAACCACCTGGACGTGAAGCACCAGTTGGAGCTGCTCGCCCTGCTCGCCGCCACCGACCAGACGGTCCTGGTCGCCCTGCACGACCTGGCGCTCGCCGCCCGCCACTGCGACCGGCTCCTCCTCATGCACGGCGGGCGCATGGTCGCCGCCGGGCCGCCGAAGGACGTCCTGACGCCGCCGCTGCTCGCCGAGGTCTTCGAGGTGGACGCCGAGACCGGCCCCGACGCCCTCGGCCACCTCACGGTCAGCTACCGCGGGACGGCACCTGCCGTCACCCCCGAAAGCCCCCTGAAGAACCTCAAAGACCTTGAATGACTCGAGTACCTCAAATGCCTCAAGGAAAGGACAGTTGATGGACACCACGGCCACCGGACCCGACCTGCTGCGGCAGTTGCCGCCGCCGCTGCCCGCCGAGCGGATCATCGCGCTCAACCAGCCGAAGGCGGACCTGCGCACCACGCGCGCGTACGAGTGGAACGGCTGGGCCTTCGACGTGCCGCCGGGCGTCTTCCTGCCCGGCTACACCAGCCGTCTGATCCACGAGCGCGTCCTCGACGGCCGCATCGAGACCCGCGGCCTGCGCTACGGCGCCATGGGCGCCGGGCTCGGCGTCGAGGCGGTCGCCGCCGGGGTGCGCGGGGCCGCCGAGATCTACGCGATGGACGTGCACGCCCAGAGCGTCGCCACCGCGGCCCGGCACTACGCGCGCCTGGTCGGCCCCCGGGACGGCACCGCGTTCCTGCCCGCGGCGGGCGACCTCTTCGACGGCCTCCCGCCGGGCACGCGCCTCGACGTCGTCACCTTCAACCCGCCCGCCGTCAGCCAGCCGGTGAGCGAGGACCCCGACGTCGTACGGAACACCTGCGTCGGCGCGCCGCTGCTCGCGCGGTTCTTCACCCAGCTCGCCGAGCGCGAACTGCTCGCGCCGGACGGCGTGGTGTACCTGGTCGCCTCGAACACGGCGGACCTGCGCCGCATCGTGCGCGACGCCCAGGAGCGGGGGTTCACACCGGGCGTCGCCCATGTGCGCGACTGGCGCGACGGCGTCCTCACCTTCCTGTTCACGTTCCAGCTCACCCGCGGAGGCCGGGCATGAAGCACACCGAAGCCCTGACGACGTTCAAGGACACGGACGGACTGCTCGCCGCCGCCCTCGCCGGTGAGCTCGGGCCCAATCCGGCCGAGTTGACCGCCACCAGCGTGTTCTGGATCCACCACGGCACGCGCCTGGCGGGCGGCGGTGTCACCTACCTCAACCAGTACGTCCTCGTGCGCGTCGGCGGCGCGTTCGGCGGCTGCGCCTTCGAGGCGGGCGAGATCGACCCGGCGGTCTGCCAGGACGCCTCGGGCAGCCCGCTCGCCTCGCTCCTCAAGGACGCGCCCGCCCCGCTGCGCGTGGCCGCCCTCGACGCGTACCTGGCCGCCGTGCGGCCGCACCGCGAGGACCCCCGCGCCGAGCCGGTGACGCTGCCCGCCGGGCCTCCGGAGGTGCGCGCGGTGGCCAGGGACACGGCCATCGCGGGCCTGCTCGACCTGGCCCCCGGCGCCCGAGTCGCCCTGATCGGCGTCGTCAACCCGCTGGTCGCGGCGATCCGCGAGCGCGGCGGGGACCCGCTGCCCTGCGACTTCAACCTGCGCGCCACCCAGTGGGGCGACCCGGTCACCCGCGATATGCACGAGGTCCTTGACGCCGCCGACGCCGTCGTCGCCACCGGCATGACGCTGTCCAACGGCAGCTTCGACACGATCCTCGCGCGCTGTCGCGAGCGCGGCGTCCCGCTGATCGTGTACGCGCAGTCCGGCAGCGCCGTCGCGCGGGCCTTCCTCGGCGCGGGCGTGACCGCCCTGTCCGCGGAGCCGTTCCCGTTCTCGCAGTTCAGCGCCGAACCGACGGCCCTGTACCGGTACCGGGCCGCGCCGCGCGCGAAGGGCGGGGCGTGAGGGCCTGCGCGCGGCAGGGCCCGCCCGGCACACCGGCCTTCGGCACCGGCCGTGCCGCCTGCCACCACGGCGAGATCCTGCAGGGCGTGTTCCTCGACGGGCGCGGGCGGCGGCGCGCGGGCCTGGTCACGCTGCCGATGGCCGCGCTCGGCACCCGCGCGGAGTTCGTACGCCGCCCGGACACCGCCGACGTCACGGTGGTCCCCGCCGACCGCGTCAAGGCGCTGCGCGCGGCGACGTACGCGCTCGCGGAGTGCGCCACGCGTTGCCAGGAGCCGCTCGGCGGCGGCGAGTTGAGGCTGACCGGCGACATCCCGGTGGGCCTCGGCATGGGCTCGTCGAGCAGCGATGTGATCGCGGCGGTGCGCGCCGTCGCCGACGCCTTCGGCACCCGTCTGTCCCCCGGCGCCGTCGCCCGCATCGCGGTGCGTGCCGAACGGGCCTCGGACCCGCTGATGCTGGAGGGACGCCCCCTGCTGTTCGCCCAGCGCGAGGGGCGCGTCCTGGAGGACCTCGGCGCCGCGCTGCCGCCCGCGGTCGTGGTCGGCTGCACCCTCGGGGGCGGGCGGCCGGTGGACACGCTGGCCCTGGCGTCCCCGGCCTGCGACGCCTACGACGCGGCCGACGTGCGGGCGTACGAACGGCTGCGGGCGCTGCTGCGCCGGGCCGTCGCCACCGCCGACCCGGTCCTCCTTGGCTATGTGGCGACGGAGAGCGCGCGCCGCGGCCAAGGCGTCCTCGCCCACGAGGAGTTCGGCACGCTCACCGACATCGCGGGCCGGGTCGGCGCGGTCGGCGTGCAGATCGCGCACAGCGGCAACGTGGCCGGGCTCCTGTTCGACGCCACCGCCCCGGACCTGCGCGCACGCCTGCGCCGCTGCCGCGGGGCGCTGGAGGCCGCGGGCATCCCCGCCACGCGCACCTTCCCCACCACCGACGACTCCCGGCGCGAAGGCGCCGCCCCAGCCACCCACGAGGAGCCCCCGCATGGACGAGCACATCGCGGAAGCGATCGGCCGCCCCGACCTGATACGCGTGGCCGACGGTGTCGCCTGCCTGCGCTTTGAGACCATGAAGGTCGTCTCGGCCCTCGCCGCCGTGCGCCACCTCCTCGACACCGGCGCGGTGCGCCGCGGCGACACCCTCCTCGACAGTTCGAGCGGCATCTACGCCTACGCCCTCGCGCTCGCCTGCCACCGCTACGGCATGCGCTGCCACATCGTCGGCTCCACCACCGTCGACCACACGCTGCGCACGCAACTGGCCGTCCTCGGGGCCCGCCTGGAGCAGATGCCGCCGAGCGACGACCTGAAGCTCGACCAGAAGCGGCGCGTCGCGCGCGTCCACGAGATCCTGCGCGAGCACCCCGACTACTTCTGGATGCGGCAGTACCACGACGACATCCACTACCTGGGCTACGAGGCGATCGCTCAGCGCCTTTACGAGGAGACCGGCGCCACCGGCGGCCTGACCCTCGTCGGAGGCGTCGGCTCGGGCGCGTCGACCGGCGCCCTTGCCCGCTATCTGCGCCAGCGCTCCGCAGCCGTGCGCCTGGTGGGCGTGCAGCCCTTCGGCAGCGTCACCTTCGGCGGCGAGCACGTCGCCGACCCGGAGATCATCATCGCCGGGATCGGCAGCTCCATCCCGTTCGCCAACGTCTCGCACCAGGCGTACGACGCGGTGCACTGGCTGTCGTTCACCGCCGCGCTCTCCGGCAGCGTCGACCTGCTGCGGCGGCACGCGGTCTTCGCGGGCCTGTCCACCGGCGCCGGGTACGCGGCGGCCCGCTGGGAGCACGCCCGCCGCCCGGGCGGCACCACGGTGTTCCTCGCCGCCGACACCGGCCACCGGTACGTGGACACGGTGTTCGCCCGGCACGCCGAGGCGGTCCCCCTGGAGGAGCTCGCGCCCCGCACGGTGACGTCCGTGGCCGAACTGGCGCTGCCGTGGGCGCGGATGGAGTGGGGCGGGGCCCCTGCCCCGGCCCAGGCGGTGGCGGGAACAGCGGCGTCCCGGGGGCCGTTGCAGCGGACGTAGAGATCCGTTCGGGGGCCGGGGGCGTGGTGGAGCACGGAGTGGGGGACGGGGACGGCCGCGGGCGGGCGGACGTCGCCTCGTGGGCGCGGGACGCCGTCCGGCGGCTCGTCGCCCTGGACGCCGCGCACGGCGCGCGGGCGGCCGTGCCCCTGGTGCGGGAGGCACTCGCCCGGGTGCCCCGCGCCCCGCAGGGCCCCGGCCCCCGAACGGATCTCCACGTCCGCTCCGACCGTGATGTGCTCGCCGCGCTCGCCGAGTTGTACGAGGTGGCCGGGTGGATCCTGTTCGACGCGGGCGCGCACCGGCGGGCCCACCGGCTCAACGCCCGTGCGCTGGCCCTCGCCGAGCGCGCGGGCGACCGCTGGACGGCCCGGCTCACGCTCCTGAACGACAGCATGCTCCTGGCCCACACCGGCCGCCCCCGCGCGGCCCTCGCCGCCGCAGGGCGCGCGCGGGGGCCGCGCCCGCTGCCGCCGCGCGTGGCGGGCCTCGTCCTGATCCGCGAGGCGCACGCGACGGCGATGCTGGGGGCCCGGCAGGAGCCGCGGCGGCTCCTCGCGCGGGCCGGGAGCCTGTTCCTCGACGGCGTCTCGCGCCGCGACCCGCCGTGGGCCTGGTGGCTGGACGAGGCGGAGCTCACCGGCCACCGGGGCTGGGTCCTGGCCCGCCTCGGCGACACCGACCGCGCCGTCCCGCTGCTGCACCGCGCCGCCACCGCCCCCGGCCCCTCCTACCGGCACCTGTTCACCGCCCAGTTGCTCGCCGCGCTCGCCGGTGCCGGGGCCTGGCGGGAGACGGAGCGGCTCCTCGCGGACCTCGCGCCGCGCGTGCGCGACCTCGGGTCCGCGCGCACCACCGAGGTCCTCGGGCGGGTGGCGCGCGGGCTGCGCGCGCCGGATGCCGCTCCCCCGCCGGTGCGGGACGCCGCCGTGTTCCTGCTGGAGTCGCTGGCCGCTGCGGCCGCGGCTGCGGCTGCGCCTACGACTGCGCCTCCGGCTCCGGCTCGTCGTCCATGAGCTCCAGGTCGGGCGGCACCAGCGTGGTCGACTCCACCAGGCCCTTGAGCAGGTGGTGCAGGAGGCTGTTGTCGCTGGGGCGGCCCGTCGACGGGTCGTGCAGGAGCGGGTAGGGGAAGCCGCTGTCGTGCAGCCTGCGGCGCACGGCCTCGATCCGGTACTCGACCTTGCGCTCCCCCCACTGCTCGTCGCCGCGCAGATACGCGAGCTGGGCCGCGGCCCGCGCGTACGTCAGGGGCCGGGGGCGCTCCTCGTACAGCAGGTACTCCTGTCCCAGGACGACCAGGAGCAGCCGTTCCTCGTCGGACAGGGGCCACCGCTGGGGCGGCACGGTGTCCGCGCGGCGGCGCGAGACCGGGCCGCGGTCGTCGTGGCCGGTGACGTACAGCTCGACGAGGTGCTCGCGGTAGCCCGAGCCGCGTACGAACAGCGGGGTGTAGCCGGGCGCGAGGGGCACGGGCTCGGTGGTGGCGTGCATCATCCGGCCGCGCGGCAGGCGCAGGAGCTGCTGGCCGGTGTTGCGCAGCCACCAGGTGCGGCCGCGGCAGGTCAGCTCGCCGTGCCTGCGGCTGACCATCAGGTCGTGTTCGCCGACCCCGAGGTCGACGTCCCGCTCGTCGCCGCGGCCGAAGCGCAGGGTGCGGCCGGGGTGCGGCGGGGCCTGGACGGCGCCGGTGACGGTGCGGGCGTGCAGGGTGCCCGGCGGGGCGGGCGCCACGCCGCGCGCGAGGCTCGCGGGACTGTTCATGGGCGTCTCCTCGTTCTCCGGGCGGTGCCCGCAGTGTGGGCCGCCGTGGGCGGGACCCGTCCCGGGGGGTCTGCCCTACAACGGGGGTGTGGACGCGGGGCCGGTGCCGGTTCCTGAGGGGGGAGGGAATCGGTGCCGGGGCCTGTGGGCGGGGGGTGCGGGTGTGGGTGCGGGTGGTGCGGGGCTGAGGCGGGGGGGGTGCGCAGCCCGGCGCGGCGGGGTCCGCCCCTGTGCCCGCCCGTTCCGCCCTCTGGGCGGACCAGCCGCCCACAGAGGCGGCGGCAGGCAGGCCGGAGAGCGGGCGGGCCGAAGTGGGTTAGGTGGTGTGGGTGGTGGCTGCTGTGGCCAGGGTGAGGGCCAGGTGGCGCAGGCGGGGGGCGGAGGGGGTGCCGCCGACGGTGATGTTGAGGGTTTCGGCGGTGCGGCCGCCGCCGGGGTCGTGGTGGACGACGCGGACGCGGCAGGTGCCGGGTCCCTCCGCGTCCGGCTCGATGACGGCGCGGCGGCCCGCGACGCGGGTGAGGGCGCCGTCGGAGGCGTCCGGCGGCGGACCCTGGTCGAAGCGGAGCTCCAGCCACAGGTCGCTGGTGGTGCTGGCCCACTCGCAGTCCCAGTTGCCGAAGCCGACGTCGGGGTCACCGGCGTCGATGCCGGGGATGGCTTCGAGGTCCTTGGCGCGCAGCAGCGCGCAGGCGTCCTCGCGGATGAGGGAGCCCCGCGGCGGGTCGGGGCGGCGCCCTATGGGGCCGTCGTTGAGGCGCCGCACGGCCACGCGGGCGGCGGCGTCGGCCATCGCGCACAGCGGGGCGTCGCCGTCGTCCTGCTGCGCGGCCACGGAGACGTCCACGCCGGGGTCCGTGGCCGGGACCATGGTGCGCACGCACACGTCGCTGTCGTCGGCCTCCTTCACCAGGGCCACCCGTCCTTCGGTGCGGTAGGGCTTCGGCAGGCCCGACGCCCCGCCGGTGTCGAAGTGGATCTCGACGTCCACGGGTTCGTCGTCGCCGGTGTCCACGAGGACGTCGCAGCGGTCGAAGTTGCCGTACTTCCGGTCGAGCGTGGCGTCGCCGAAGCGGTCGAGGGCGGCGGGGTCGGCGAGCGCGCAGGGGTCAGCCGTGCGGTGGTCGCCGATGGCCGGTCCCGCCGCGTCGCCGTCGCCGTCGTCGTCGCGCCCGCCCGGCCACAGGCCCGGCCCCCACACGGCGGCGGCGAGCGTCACCACGGCGACGCCCGCCACGATCACGTACTGCCGTTTGCGGCCCCGTGGCACGGCCCGGTCCAGGCCCGCGTCGCTGTCCTGGCCCGCGCCGTCGGACTCGGTGTCCGGGCCCGGCGCGGGCAGCGGCTCCTGCGGGCCCGCGACGCGGGCGAACAGACGCTCCGCCTCGGCGGCGTCGGGCCGGTTCTTCGGGGCGGCGTCGAGCAGCGCGGGCAGGATCCCGGCCAGCGGTCCCAGGCCCGGCGCGAGGGCGACCTCACCGCGCTCGGCCTGCCGCTCGGAGACGAACGGGTCGACGTCCTTGCCGGTGTGCGGGCGCGGCGGCACTCCGGTGACCAGGGTGTGCACCAGGGCGGCCAGGGAGAAGACGTCCGACGCCGGTTCGGGGTGGCCGCGCACGACTTCGGGGGCGGCGTAGTCGGGGGTGTAGCTGAGGGCGCCGCGCCGGGTGAGGGTCTCGCGGCCGCCGACGCGGTAGGCGGCGCCGAAGTCCGCGAGCTTGGCGAGGCCTTCGGGGGTGGCGACGACGTTGCCCGGCTTCACGTCGCCGTGCACGATGCCCTCGGCGTGCAGCGCGGCGAGGGCGGCCGCGATCTGGGCGCCGACGCGCGCGGCCCGCTCCGGCGGCAGCGGCGCCCTGTCCACGAGGCTGCCCCCGGCGACGTACTCCATCACGAGCCAGGAGGCGGGCGTGCGGCGCACCCGGACGCGGCTGCCTTCGGGCAGCGCGAGCACGTCGTGCAGGGTCACCACGTGCGGATGGCTGAACCGGGCCAGGGCCCGCGCCTCCGCTTCGAGGCGGTCGAAGTCCAGGCGGTCGGACCGGGTCATCCGCCGGTCCGGGGGCCGAAGGCGCTTGAGGACGACCTCACGCGAAAGGCGCTCGTCGCGGGCGATCCACACCTCGCCCATGCCCCCGCTGAGGGGGCCGCGCACCAGTCGGTAGCGCCCCCCGACCGTCGTGCCCCGGCGCACCCCTGCTCCCCTCGGCCGTGGTCCGGCACCCGCCTGCCCTGCCTCGCCCCCCGACGTACGCCACGCGACATCCGAACCTACTGCGAGAACGCGGCACCCCACAGGGCCTTCACCGGATGTCCGCGCCCCTCACGTACCGCACCCAACGCCGGGCGGACGGCGGGGCGGCGACGGCGTACGAGCCGCCGCTCAGGCCGTGGGCGCGGGCGCCGGGTCCGCGACCGGGGCCTTGTGGTCGAAGGCGATCAGCGGGTCGCCGGTCAGCGGGTGGTCGACGACGGCGGCGCGCACGCCGAACACCTCCGCGAGGAGCGCGGGCGTGAGCACCTCGCGGGGCGGCCCGGAGGCGACGACGCTCCCCTCGGACAGGACGTGCAGCCGGTCGCAGACCGAGGCGGCCGCGTTCAGGTCGTGCAGGGACACCAGCGTCGTACGGCCCTTGCCGCGCAGCAGGGCGAGGAGCTCCACCTGGTGGCGGACGTCGAGGTGGTTGGTCGGCTCGTCGAGGACGAGCACGTCCGGCTCCTGGGCGAAGGCCCGTGCCAGCAGGACGCGTTGGCGTTCGCCGCCGGACAGGGCCGTGAAGCGGCGCGCGGCGGCGCCGTCCATGCCGGTCTCGGCCAGGGCGTGCGCGACGGTGTCCCGGTCAGTGGCGTCCTCCCCCGCGAACGCCCGCTGGTAGGGGGTGCGGCCCATCGCGACGACCTCGCGCACGGTCAGCTCGACGTCCGCGCCGCGCTCCTGCGGCAGCGCGGCCACGTGCCGGGCGGCCCGCGCGGGGGTCAGCTCGCGCAGGTCCGTGCCGGACAGGAGCACCCGGCCCGCGCGCGGCCGCAGATGGCGGTAGACGGTGCGCAGGAGCGTGGACTTGCCGCTGCCGTTGGGGCCGACGAGCCCGGTGATCTCGCCGTCGGCGGCGACGAGGCGGGCCCCGGCGAGGACGTCGCGTCCGGCGTAGGCGACCCGCAGGTCCTCGATGTCGATCCGCACGGCGGTCCTCAACTCCCGTTCTTCAGGCGCCGGTCGAGCAGCAGGAGCAGCGCCGGGGCCCCGATCAGCGAGGTGACGACCCCGACGGGCAGCTCCTGCTCGGCCAGGGCGGTGCGGCAGACGATGTCGACGACGACCATGAGGACGGCGCCGGTCAGCGCGGACAGCGGCAGGAGCCTGCGGTGGTCGCCGCCCACGACGAGGCGGCACACGTGCGGCACGAGCAGGCCGACGAAGCCGATCGCCCCGGACACCGCCACCAGCGTTCCCGTCAGGACGCTGGTCACCACGAACAGCTCCCGGCGCAGCCGCCCCACGCCGATGCCGAGCCCGGCGGCCGTCTCGTCGCCCATCTGGAGGGCGTTGAGGGCGCGGGCGCGGGCCTGGAGCAGCAGCAGGGCGGCCGGGACGGTCACGGCGGGCACGGCGAGCAGCTGCCAGGTGGCGCCGCTGAGGCTGCCCATGAGCCAGAACAGCACGCTGTGGGTCTGCTGTTCGTCCCCGGCCTGGAGCACCAGGTAGCTGGTGACGCCGGACAAGAACTGGCCGATGGCCACGCCCGCGAGCACCAGGCGCAGCGGCGCGAAGCCGCCGCCGCGCCGGGCCACGGCCCACACCAGGGCGAAGGTGACGAGGGCGCCGGTGAACGCGGCGCCGGAGAGGCCGAGCCCGAGGGCGCCGCCCGCGCCGGTGCCGAGCACGATCGCGGCGACCGCGCCGAGGGAGGCGCCGCTGGAGACGCCGAGCAGGTAGGGGTCGGCCAGCGGGTTGCGGACGAGGGCCTGGACGGCGGTGCCCACCAGGCCGAGCCCGGCGCCGACGAGCGCGGCGAGCAGGGCGCGCGGCACCCGCAGCTGCCACACGATGAGGTCGCTGGTGCCGGGCCGGGGCGCCTCTCCGCTCAGCCTGCGCCCGACGACGCCCCACACCTCGCCGGGCGGGATGGACGTCGAGCCCCAGGACACGGCCGCGGTGAGCGCGATCAGCAGCGCGGCGCCGAGGGCGGCGGCGAGCAGCCCGGCGGGCACGCCGCGCGCCTCGCCCTCGGCGCGGGCACGGCCCACGCGCCGGGCCGCGGCCAGCGGCGGGGTCATGGCGTGCGGAACAGCTGGGGGTGGACCGTCCGCGCGATGCGCGTCACGGTGTCGGCGTTGGCCACTCCGGCGATGGTCGTGGCCTCGGAGCCGATGCGCAGGAACCGCCCCTTCTTGACGGCGCGCAGGCCCTTGGTGGCCGGGTTGGTCTCCAGCCACGCGCGGGCCTCGTCGAAGGCCTTGGCGTTGGCGCGCGCGCCGCCGCGGTTGCGGACGCCGAGCTGGATCCAGTCGGGGTCCTTGGCGATGACGTCTTCCCAGCCGGTCTTCTTGAACGCGCCGTCGCAGTCGGCGAAGACGTTCCTGGCGCCCGCGAGGGTGATCACCGCGTGGGCGACCTGGCGGTTGCAGACGGCGACGGGCTGCTTGGTCCCGGCGTCGTAGTCGAAGAAGAAGTACGTGGGCCGCTCGCGCCCGGGAACGGCGCGCACCTTCGCGCGGACGGCGGCGACCTTCGCGCGCATGCCCGCGACGATCTCCTTGGCGGTGTCGGTGTTGCCGGTGACGGCGCCGAGCGAGGTGATGTCGCGTTCGACGGCCGACAGGTCGGTCACGGGCTTGTCGGCCTTGTCGGCGCAGGCGGTGGACTTGAGGTAGGCGTGCTTGATCCCGGCCGCCTTGAACTCCTCGGGCGTCGGGGCGTCGCCCATGCCGCCGCCCATGGCGCTCATCGAGGCGAAGGAGTCGAGGTAGAGGTCGGCGCCGGAGCCGAGCAGCTTCTCCTTGGGGATGACGGACCTGCTGAGCACGTCGACGTCGTCGGCCCGCGCGCCGAGCGCCCCGGGCAGGGTGCCCTTGCCGGGCGGGAAGCCGGTGCCGATGACCTGGTCCCCGGCGCCGAGCCTGAGCAGCAGTTCGAGCCCGGCGGCGTTGCTGGTCACGATCTTCCGCGGGGCCGCCGGGAAGGTGGTCGTGCGCCCCTCGCAGTCGCTGACCCGCACCGGGAACCCGCCGGCCGCGGCTCCTTCGTCGCGGGATCCTTCCGCCGTACCGCCGCCGCACCCGGCGACGAGCAGTCCGCTCACGGCGGCCGCCGCTCCCCAGCTCATCCGCCTCATCCGCGCACGCGCACGCATCACATCACTCCCAGACCCGCTCAGCTCGGGCGGATCGCACCGCCCTGTCCAGGAGTCGCACCCGGCGGCGCGTGAGTTCCCGCCGGTGCGCGCGGGTTCAGCGGGTCACCCCCACAGGGCGCCCGCGAACCCCGCCCCGGCGAACGCCGCGCCCACGTCCACCGCCACGCTCGCGGTCGCGTACCCGGCGGCGCGGAGCCCGGCCCCGCCCTCGGCGAGGCGCAAGGTCTCGTAGGAGAAGGTGGAGTACGTCGTCAGGGCACCGCACAGGCCGGTGCCGAGCAGGAGCTGGACGTCCCGGGACGCGGCGCCCGTCAGCAGGCCGAGGGCCAGGCAGCCGACGGCGTTCACGGTGAACGTGCCCCAGGGGAAGGCGCCGCCGTGCCGTGCGCTCAGGGCCCGGTCGGTCAGATAGCGCAGCGGCGCGCCGACCGCCGCACCCGCGGCCACGAGCAGCCAGTTCACGCCGGGTTCCGTCCCTTCGCGCGGCGGGTCGCGGCCGCCGCGCCCCACACCGCGAGGAGCGCCGCGCAGGGCGTCGCGGCGAGGTAGAGCAGGCCGGTCGCGGGGCGGCCCTCGTCCACCAGGCCGTGGACGTCGACGGCGTACGTGGAGAACGTGGTGAAGCCGCCGAGGACGCCGGTGCCGAAGAAGGGCCGCACCAGGGGGTGGGCGGCCCTGGCCTCGGTGACGAGGACCATGAACACGCCGATCACGGCGCAGCCGAGCGCGTTGACGCCCAGGGTCGTCCACGGGAAGCCGCCCCGGGCGGTGGGCCACAGCTGGGCGGCGCCGTAGCGGGCCAGGGCGCCGAGGGCGCCGCCGAGCGCGACCACCGCGACGGCCGGTCCCTGCCCGCGCCAGAGGGGCCGCCGCGCGGGCGTGCCGGGGGTGATGTCAGGGGTGATGTGGGGGGTGTTGTCGGGGATGTTGTCGGGGGTGGTGTGGGGGTTCGTGGGTTCGTCCTTGGCTCGTGGTGCGGGGCTGAGCCGACGGTACGTCATCACCGGCGCCGTCCGGCCGTGCCCGGTGGCGCGCGCCGACTGCGCCGGTGGGCCACTTGGGTCCTGAAGTCTTGGCGGCCCGTCCCAATGCGGTGGGCGGGGCGCTCGGCCACACTGCGGGAAAAGACCGAAGGACAAAAGGGCCAAAGGACAAAAAGGCCAAGGGACGGAGTCGGTTCATGGTTGCCCCGTTCGACGCGGCGGAATTCCGGCGCACCCTCGGATGTCTGCCGACCGGGGTGGCGGTCGTCACCACCACGGGCCCCTCGGGCGCGCCCGTCGGCATGGCCGCGAATTCGTTCATGTCGGTGTCGCTGGATCCCCCGCTGGTCATGCTCTGCGTCGCGCACGAGTCGGCGACGCTGGTCGATCTGCGGCGCAGCGGCACGTTCTGCGCGAACGTCCTCGCCGCCGGGCAGGCGCCGCTGTGCCAGCGGTTCTCGCTGAAGGGCGTCGACCGGTTCGCCGGGGTCCCGTGGACTCCGTCGGCGGCGGGCCCGGAGCTGGACGACGCGCTCGCCCGGGTCTCGTGCGCCCTGGAGACGGAGCACGTCGCGGGCGACCACGTCATCCTCGTCGCCCGGGTGACCGCCCTTGCCGTGCACCCGGACGAGCCCGCCCCGCTGGTCTTCCACCGGGGCAGGCTCGGCGGGTTCCGCGAGGAGCCGAAGCCGTCCGCGCGCACGTGGTCCCCGCACCGGCAGGGCGTCGGCGGCAGCGCGTGGGTGTCGCTGGCCGCCGGGTAGGGCTGTCGAGGACGGCGAAGTGCCCGGCGCCTCGTGGGTGCCGGGCACTTCGCCGTCGTGGTGCGCGGGGTCACTCCGGTACGCGCTGTCCCTCCGAGGCCCGCGCGGAGGTCGCGGCCTGGGGCGCCTGGGGCAGGGCCGTGGTCCCCGCGCCGGTCCTGTGCCGCCCGAAGCGCCGCATCAGCGGCCTCTCCACTCCGTAGTACAGGATCGTGGAGCACACCGTCGCCACCGCGAGCAGGGCGAGCACCATGAGCGAGCCGGTGGTCAGCGAGTACACGCGGGTGGGCCCGATCCACTCGGCGGCCGTCATGATGACGATCCAGTGGACCATGTAGAACGCGAAGGAGATCTCCCCCAGGAACACCATCGTCGGCCTGCGGAACACCGAGGCCGTCCCCCGCTGGTCGGCGACCGCGGCGGCGGCGATGAGGGGCGCGGTCCACACGGTGGCCAGGCCACCCGACCCCACCAAGTAGGGCTCCTTCAGGGCGAGTACGTATCCGGCGACGGCAAGGGCGAAGGCGGGCACCAGGCCGACGCGCGGCCACCTGCCCGCGAGGACGACCCGGGCCAGGAGGATGCCGAGGACGAATTCGAGGGCCCGGACCGGCGGGAAGAAGTACACGAACCACACCTGGTCGAACGACAGGTCGCCGTTCACGCCGAAGGCGAGCAGCCGGGGCTGGTCGGTCACGACGTGCGTGGCGACGAGGAACGCGAGCGCGATCAGGCCGACCACCGCGCCGAGCGCGGGCCACAGCCACTCCTCGCGGATGCGGCGCAGCAGGGGAAGGAGCAGGGGGAAGGCCAGGTAGAAGAAGAACTCGCAGGACAGCGACCAGCTCACGCCGTTGACGGCGGCGGTGGTCTGGACGTCGGGGAACCACGCCTGCTGCATGGTCAGGGACGCGAGCCAGTCGACCGTGCGCGTGGGCCGGTCGGTGTTGATGACGAACAGCGCGGCCAGGCCGAAGGTGACCAGGTGCATGGGGCCGATCTTCGTCAGGCGGCGGCGCCAGAACGACGGCGTCGTGTCGCTGCTCCGGGCGGTCCAGGTGAGGACGAAGCCGCTCAGGATGAAGAAGAAGCCGACGCCGTAGGAGCCCGAGAGCGCGAACGCGTCCCTGAGCTCCACTCCGGTGTCGCCCGGTATGAGCCGGGTGTAGAAGACGATGTGGGTGGCGAAGACCATCAGGGCCGCCACGAAGCGCAGCCCTGTGAGCGACGGCAGCCGGTCGGAGGGCAACGATGGTCGCGCGGGCCCTGTGGCCCGCGTCGTTGAGGAGCCGGACAACGGACGACCTCCATACCAGAGAGCGGATGCGGTGAGGGGGTCGGCAGCCTGGCACGCTTTCCGTCACGGCCGGTAATGGTCCGGTAATCGCGCCTGGGTGGCGTGAATTACCTGGCTGGACCGCGCTGGACCGGGCGGGTCCGCACTGGAGTGTGCGGGTCCGCACGGGAGCGTGCGGGTCAGCGCCGGTCGGCCGTGACCGTGCTCGGCTGCCGTCCAGGAACTGGGCTCAGCTGCCGTCCAGGAACTGGAAGAGCTCCTCGTCCGTCGCGTCGGTGACGTCGAGGCGCTCCGCCGTCCCGTCCGCGGAGTCGCGGAGCGCGCGCAGCCTCAGGAGCAGGGCCTCGACGCGCTGGGCGAGTTCGTCGCCGTCGGGTCCCGTCGCCGAGGACGGCGTGAGGGCCGCCTCCAGGCGCTCCAGCTCCGTGAGGGCCGAGCCCATCGGGGCCGCCGCCGGGGCCTGGGCGGCAAGGGCGCGGACCAGCTCCCGGGCGACGGCGGCGGCCGTCGGATGGTCGAACACCAGCGTCTGCGCGAGCCGCGTCCCGGTCTCGGCGCTCAGCCGGTTGCGGAACTCCACCGCGGACACCGAGTCGATCCCGAGGTCGGAGAACGCGCGGTCGGGCTCGACGGCGTGGACCGACGCGTAGCCGAGCACGTCGGCCATCCGCGCGGACACCACGTCGAGCAGGACCGCGTACCGGTCGTCGTCGGACAGGCCCGCGAGCCGGTCCGCCAGGGAGTGCGCGGCGGGCGCGGGCCGCGCCGACGGCGGCGGCGTCGCCCCGCGGCCCGCGAGGCGCCGCAGGATCGGCGGCACGTCCCGCTGGGCGCGCACCGAGGGCAGGTCGAGGGCCACCGGGGCGAGCACCGGCTCGTCGAGGCCGAGCGCGGCGTCCAGGAGCGCGACGCCCTGCTCCGAGGAGAACAGGCTCACGCCGAGCCGGGCCAGGCGGGCCAGGTCCACGTCCGCCAAGTGCTCGGTCATGGCGCTGCGTTCGGCCCACATGCCCCACGCCAGGGAGACGCCGGGCAGGCCCCGGGCCCGCCGGTGCTGGGCGAGGGCGTCCAAGTAGGCGTTGCCCGCCGCGTAGTTGGCCTGGCCCGCCGGTCCGATCAGGCCGGACATCGAGGAGAACAGCACGAACGCCGTCAGGTCGAGGTCGCGGGTCAGCTCGTGCAGATGCCCGGCGGCGACCATCTTGGGGTCGAGCACCGCCTCCAGGCGCCGTGGCGTCAGGTCGGTGAGGACGCCGTCGTCGACGACTCCGGCCGCGTGGACGACGGCGGTCAGCGGGGCCTCGGCCGGGACGGCGGCCAGGAGGCGGGCCAGCGCGTCGCGGTCGGCCGTGTCGCAGGCGGCGAGGTCGACCTCGGCGCCGAGCCGGGTCAGCTCGGCCACCAGCTCCGCGCCCTTGGCGGAGGCGGCGCCCGCGCGGCTGGTCAGGAGCAGCCGCCGCACCCCGTGCGCGGTCACCAGGTGCCGGGCCACGATCCCGCCGAGGGTGCCGGTCGCTCCGGTGAGGAGCACGGTGCCGGTGCCGAACGCGGCGGGCGCGGCGGCCTGTTGACCGGATTCCTCCCCAGGTTCTTCCCCGTGCGCGTCGGTGGCCCCCACTTCGCTCTCGGCGCGGACGAGCCGTGGCACCAGCGTCCGGCCCGCGCGCACCGCGAGCTGCGGCTCCTGGGCGACGAGCGCCGCCACCGCGTCCCACGCCACCGGCTCCGCGTCCACGTCCACCAGGCCGAAGCGGCCCGGGTTCTCGGTCTGCGCCGAGCGCACCAGGCCCCACACGCCCGCCTGGGCGAGCCCGTCGACGGGCTCCCCCGGCTCGGCGCCGACCGCGCCCTCGGTCACCAGGACGAGCGTCCCTGCGGCGAACCGCTCGTCGTCGAGCCACTCCCGTACGACACCGAGCACCTCGCCGGTCACCCGCCGGGCGTCAGGACCGGCCGGGCAGCGCAGGAACACCACGCCCGGGTCGGCGGGCACGTCCGCGAGGGTCTCGGCGCGCGCCCACCGGACGGGGTCCCGCGGCTCGGCGGGCAGCGCCGACCAGTCCACGCGGAACAGCGAGTCCGCGGGCGTGCCGGGGCCGCTCGCGGGCAGCTGCCGGAACCGCAGTCCTTCGGCCGACGCCACCGGTTCCCCGGTGGCGTCGGCGAGCTGCACCGACACCACGTCAGGGCCGGCGGGCGCCATCCGCACGCGCAGCGCGGACGCCCCGGACGCCGACAGGGACACGCCCGACCAGGAGAACGGCAGCACCGCGCCGTCCATCCCGTCCAGGAAGGACCCGAACCAGACCGCGTGCAGCGCGGCGTCGAGGAGCGCCGGGTGCAGCCCGAACGCCTCGGCCCCGGGCGCCTCCCGCGCCAGGACCACCTCGGCGAACACCTCGTCCTCGCGCCGCCACAGCGCCCGCAGGCCCTGGAAGGCGGGCCCGTAGTCGTAGCCGCGCGCGGCGAGGCCGGCGTACGCGTCCGCGACCGGGACCTCCTTGGCCCCGCGCGGCGGCCACACGGTGGCGTCGAACCCGGCGGGCCTCGACCACCCGGCGAGCGTGCCGCTCGCGTGCCGGACCCAGGCCCCGTCCTCGGCGCACGCGTGCACCGACACCGTGCGGCGGCCGGAGCCGTCGGCGTCCTCGACCACGACCCGCAGCCGGGCGCCGCCGCGTTCGCCGAGCACCAGCGGCGCGTGCAGCGTCAGTTCGTCGAGCAGGTCGCAGCCCACCTCGCGGCCCGCGCGCAGCGCCATCTCCACGAACGCCGCGCCCGGCACGATCACCCGGCCGAAGACGGCGTGGTCGGCGAGCCACGGCTGGGCCTGGAGCGAGAGCAGCCCGGTGAGGACCGTGCCGCCGGATCCTGGCAGTGTGAGGACCGCGCCGAGCAGCGGATGCTCCCCGGCGGTGAGGCCCGCGGCGCGCAGGCCGTCCACCCCCGCCGGGACGTCCATCCAGTACCGCTCGCGCTGGAAGGCGTACGTCGGCACCGGCGCGGTGGCCGCGCCCGTCCCCGCGAACACCCGCGCCCAGTCGGCCTCCACGCCGTGCGCGTGCGCCGCGGCGAGCGCGGTGAGCGCGGCGGCGGGCTCGGGGCGGTCGGCGCGCAGCACCGGCACCACCACCGGCGCCGGGGCGCCGCCGGGCTCGGCGAGGCCGCCCTCGGCCATCGTGGTCACCGTGGCGTCCGGGCCCGCGCCGACGAACCGGGTGACCCCGTCGTCCTGGAGGCGGCGCACGGCGGCGGCGAACCGCACCGGCTCGCGGACCTGGCGCACCCAGTACGCGGGCGAGCAGACCTCGTCCGCCGCCATCGGCTCACCGGTGACGGTCGACACGATCGGCAGGACCGGCTCGTGGAACGCCACGTCGGCGAGGACCTCGCGGTACGGCTCAAGCATCGGGTCCATCAGGGGCGAGTGGAACGCGTGGCTGACCCGCAGCCTCTTGGTCCGCCGCCCCAGGGACGCGAAGTGCCCGGCGACGCGCAGCACCGCGTCCTCCGCGCCGGACACGACCACCGACTCGGGGCCGTTCACGGCCGCGATCCCGGCCGCCGCGCCCGGAAGTCCCTCCGTAGCCATGTCGTCGATGGCTTCGATGGCGTCGATGGCTTCGGCGACTTCGCTCTCCGTCGCCTGCAGCGACACCATCGCGCCGCCCTCGGGCAGCCGTTCCATCAGCCGTCCGCGCGCCGCCACCACCCGGCAGGCGTCCTGAAGCGTCCACAGCCCCGCGACGAACGCGGCCGACAGCTCGCCGATCGAGTGCCCGGCCACCACCTCAGGGCGCACGCCCCACGAGCCGAGCAGCCGCGCGAGCGCGACCTCGACGGCGAACAGCGCGGGCTGCGCCCACCCGGTGCGGTCAAGGAGGTGCGCCCCGTCCTCGGAGTCCGCGAACAGGACGTCGCGCAGGGGCTGTTCGAGGAGGCCTTCGAATCCGGCGCACACCTCGTCCAGGGCGGCGGCGAACACCGGGAACGCCGCGTACAGCTCGCGGCCCATGCCGGGGCGCTGGGTGCCCTGCCCGGCGAACAGGAACGCCGTGCGGCCGGGGAGCGCGGTGCCCCGCACCACGCCGGACGCGGTGCCGCCCTCCGTGAGGACGCGCAGACCGGCGCGCAGTCCTTCGCGGTCCGCGGCCACCACCGCGGCCCGGTGCTCGAACGCGGCCCGGGTGGTCGCCAGGGTGAACCCGGCGTCCAGCGGGTCCAAGGAGTCGACGGAGGCCAGGAGTTGGCCCGCCTGCGCCGCGAGGGCCTGCGGCGTCGTGGCCGAGAGGACCACCGGTACGAGCGGCAGCGGCGCCCCCTGTGCGGGCGCGGCCTCCTCGGGCGCCTCCGCCTTCGGTGCCTGCTCCAGGATCAGGTGCGCGTTCGTGCCGCTGATCCCGAACGACGACACCGCGGCCCGCCTGGGCTCGCCGGTCTCCGGCCACGCGCGCCGCTCGGTCAGGAGGCGCACCGTGCCCGCCGACCAGTCCACGTGGGACGACGGGGTGTCCGCGTGCAGGGTCTTCGGCAGGACGCCGTGCCGCAGCGCGAGCACCGTCTTGATCACTCCGGCCACTCCGGCGGCGGCCTGGGTGTGCCCGATGTTGGACTTCAACGAGCCGAGGTAGAGGGGGCGTTCGCGGTCCAGGCCGTAGGTGTCCATGAGGGCCTGCGCCTCGATGGGGTCGCCGAGCCTGGTGCCGGTGCCGTGCGCCTCGACGGTGTCCACGTCGGCCGCGGCCAGACCGGCGTCCGCGAGGGCCTGCTGGATCACCCGCTGCTGGGCGGGGCCGTTCGGCGCGGTCAGGCCGTTGGACGCGCCGTCCTGGTTGACGGCGCTGCCGCGCACCACGGCGAGCACCGGGTGCCCGAGCCGCCGGGCGTCCGAGAGCCGCTCCACCAGGAGCATGCCGACGCCCTCGGCCCAGCCGGTGCCGTCGGCGCCGTCGCCGAAGGACTTGCAGCGCCCGTCGGGGGCGAGGCCGCGCTGGCGGCTGAACGCGACGAGCATGCCCGGCGTCGACATCACGGTGGCGCCGCCCGCGAGGGCCAGGGAGCACTCCCCGCGGCGCAGCGACTGGACCGCCAGGTGCAGCGCGACGAGCGACGAGGAGCAGGCCGTGTCGACGGTGACCGCGGGCCCCTCCAGGCCGAGGGTGTACGCGATCCGGCCGGAGGCGACGCTGTTGGTGGTGCCGGTGAGCAGGTGGGCCTCGGCGCCGCCGGTGGCCTGGTGCAGGCGGGGGCCGTAGTCGGGTGCCATGGCGCCCGCGAACACGCCGACCCGGGCGCCGTGCAGCGCGGCGGGGCGGACCTCGGCCCGCTCCAGGGCCTCCCAGGCGGTCTCCAGGAGCAGCCGCTGCTGCGGGTCCATGGCGAGCGCCTCGCGCGGCGAGATCCCGAAGAACTCCGGGTCGAAGTCCGTGGCGCCGCTGAGGAATCCGCCGCGCCGGGTGTAGGTGCGGCCCGGCGTGTCGGGGTCCGGGTCGTACAGCGACTCCAGGTCCCAGCCCCGGTCGGCGGGGAAGTCGCCGATCGCGTCGCCGCCGGTCTCCAGGAGCCGCCACAGGTCCTCGGGCGTGGTGATGCCGCCGGGGAAGCGGCAGGCCATGCCGACGACGGCGATCGGTTCCCGGCTCTCCCGCTCGGCGTCCCGCAGCCGCCGCTTGGTCTGCTGGAGCTCGGCCGTGACCCGCTTGAGGTACTCGACCAGCTTCTCTTCGTTCGTCACAGGGCCCTCCGGGTCAGGACGTGCCAAGTTCGCCATCGATGAGGTCAAAGAGCTGGTCGAGTCCGAGCCCGTCCAGCTCCGGCGCGGGCGGCGCCTCGGGTACGGCGGCCGCTTCGGGCCCGGTGGCCGCGCCGGGCCGCGCCCGCTCGTCCGGGCCGAGCGCGCCGGTGAGGTGGGTGGCGAGCGCCGACGGCGTCGGGTAGTCGAACACCAGCGTGGCCCGCAGCCGCAGGCCGGTCGCCGTGCCCAGGCGGTTGCGCAGTTCCACCGCCGTCAGCGAGTCGAAGCCGAGCTCCTTGAAGGTGCGGGCGGGGTCGACCTCGCCCGCCGTGCCGTGGGACAGCACGGTGGCGGTGTGCTCGCGCACCAGGCCGAGGAGGGCCTGGGCGCGGTCGGCGTCGGAGAGACCGGCCAGGCTCTGAGCGAGGGAGGTCTCACCGCCGGGGCCGCCCGCGGCGGCCTCCGCCCGCCGGACGCGTGCGCGCACGACTCCGCGGAGGAGTGCGGGCACCGCGCCCTGCGCGCGCACCGCGGCCGGGTCGATCCGGGCGGGTACGAGCAGGGCCGTGCCGGTGGCGACGGCGGCGTCGAACAGGGCGAGGCCGTCCGCCGTGGACAGCGCGGTGAGGCCCGCGCGGCGCATCCGGCTGAGGTCGGCGTCGGCGAGGTGCCCGGTCATGCCGCTGGCCGGGGCCCACAGGCCCCAGGCGAGCGACACCGTGGGCAGGCCCCGGGCCGCGCGGCGCTGTGCGAGGGTGTCGAGGAACGCGTTGGCGGCGGCGTAGTTGGCCTGTCCCGGCAGGCCGAGGATCCCGGCCGCCGAGGAGAACAGCGCGAACAGCGGCAGGTCGAGCCCTTCGGTGAGCTCGTGCAGGTTCAGGGCGGCGTCGACCTTCGGCCGCAGGACGCGCTCCAGCTGCTCGGGCCGCATCGCTTCCAGGACGCTGTCGTCGAGGAGACCTGCGGCGTGCACCACGCCGGTCAGGGGGCGGTCGGCGGGGACCGACGCGAGGAGCGCGGCCAGCGCGTCCCGGTCGGCGATGTCGCAGGCCGCCGTGGTGACGGTGGCGCCCGCCGCGGTGAGCTCGGCGGCGAGTTCGGCCGCGCCGGGGGCTTCGGGCCCGCGCCTGCTGGTGAGCAGCAGGTGGGTCACGCCGTAGCGGGACACCAAGTGCCGGGCGAAGAGCCCGCCGAGGGTGCCGCCGGCGCCGGTGACGAGGACCGTGCCCGCGGTGAGGTCAGGGCCCGCGCTCCGGCCGCCGGGGGTGACCCTGGCGAGCCTGGGCACCAGGACGCGGCCCGCGCGGACGGCGAGTTGCGGCTCCCCGGTGGCCAGGGCCGCGGGCAGGGCCTCGGTGGAGGCCTCGGTGCCGTCCAGGTCGACGACGACGAACCGGTCGGGGTGCTCCCGCTGCGCCGAGCGGACCAGGCCCCACACTCCGGCGCCCGCCGCCCCGGGTCCCGCCCCGGGGTCCGGCTTCTCGTCCGGCGCCGTGACCACGGCGTCGCGGGTGAGCAGGGCCAGTTTCGCCCCGGCGAACCGGTCGTCGGCGAGCCACTCCTGGATCAGCAGGAGCGCGCGGGCGGCCACGGCGTGGGCCCCGGCCGCGGTGGGCTCGCCGGTGAGCGCGGCGCACACCACGTCGGGCACGGGACCGGCCGCGGCCAGCTCGCGCGGTCCGGCGTGGACCGGCGCGCCGATGCCGAACGCGTCGGCGCCGACGACCGCCCACGGCCCGGTGTCTGCGGGGGCGCGCGGCACCGGCGTCTCGGCCCAGTCGACCCGGAACAGCGCGTCCGGCGCCGGGGCGGTGAGCTGCCCGGCGGGGGTGGGGCGCAGCGCGAGGGACTCCACCGAGGCCACCGGTGCCCCGGTGGCGTCGGCGAGCCGCAGGGACACCGTGTCCGGGCCTTCCGGCGTGATCCGTACCCGCAGCGCGGACGCGCCGGTGGCCCGCAGGCGCACGCCCTGCCAGGAGAACGGCAGGCGGCAGTCGGGCCCTTCGGCGACGGCGGCGTGCAGGGCGGCGTCCAGGAGCGCCGGGTGCAGTCCGTAGCGGCCCGCCTCGGCCTCGGCGGTGGGCGGCAGGGCGACCTCGGCGAAGGTCTCCGCGCCACGCCGCCACCAGCCGCGCAGGCCCTGGAACGCCGGTCCGTAGCGGTAGCCGAGTGCGGTCCAGCGGTCGTAGCCGCCGTCCCACTCCTCGGCGACCGCGCCCGGCGGCGGCCAGGCGGTGAGGTCGAACTCCTCGGTCCCGCCGGGGGCGAGCGCGCCGCTGGCGTGCCGGGTCCAGCCGCCGGAGCCGTCCGCGGGGCGGGCGTGGACGGCCAGGTCGCGGTGGCCGGACGCGTCCGCTTCGCCGACCGTGACCCGGACCGCGACGGCCTCGCGCGGCGGCAGGACCAGCGGCACCTCGCAGGTCAGCTCCGCCACTTCGGCACAGCCCACCTCGTCGCCCGCGCGGATCGCGAGCTCGACGAAGGCCGTGCCGGGCAGCAGCACCACGTCGCCGAGCCCGTGGTCGGCGAGCCAAGGCTGGGCCTGGAGCGAGAGGCGCCCGGTGAGCAGCAGGCCGCCGGAGTCCGGGAGTTCCACCACCGCGCCGAGCAGCGGGTGGTCGGCGGCGGCGAGTCCCGCCGCCGCGACGTCCGCAGAGCCGTCCGTCGGGGCGCTGTCGATCCAGTGGCGCCGCCGCCGGAAGGCGGAGGTGGGGACGTCGACGTGCCGGGCGCCGGGGAAGACGGCGCGCCAGTCGGGGCTCAGGCCGCGCGCGTACGCCTCGGCCAGGGAGGTCAGGAACCGTTCGGGGCCGCCGTCGTCGCGGCGCAGGGAGCCGAGGGCCACCGCGTGCTCCAGCGCGTCCTCGACCGCCGTCGTCAGCGCCGGGTGCGGGCTGACCTCGACGAACACCGAGTGCCCGTGCGCGGCGAGCACGGCGAGCGTCTCGGCGAAGCGGACCTGCCCGCGCAGGTTGCGGTACCAGTACCCGCCGTCGAGGCCGGAGGTGTCGAGCACGCCCGCGGTCACCGTCGAGTAGAACGGGATGGCCGCCGCGCGGGGCGCGAGACCGGCCAAGAGTACGGCCAGTTCGCCCTCGATCCGCTCGACGTGCGCCGAGTGCGAGGCGTAGTCCACCGGGAGCCGCTTGACCCGGACCCCGGTGGCCTCGCACTCGGCGACCAGGGCGTCGAGGGCGTCCAGGTCCCCGGCGACGACGACCGACCCGGGGCCGTTGACCACGGCGAGGGACAGGCGGTCCCCCCAGCGCTCCAGGCGCGCGGCGGCCTCGTGCGCGGGCAGGGCGACGGAGACCATGCCGCCCGCGCCGGAGAGCGCCAGGATGGCCTTGCTGCGCAGGGCGACGACCTTCGCCGCGTCCGCCAGGTCGAGCGCGCCCGCCACGCAGGCGGCGGCGATCTCCCCCTGGGAGTGCCCGACCACGGCGGCGGGCTCCACGCCGTGGGCGCGCCACAGGGCGGCCAGCGACACCATCACCGCGAACAGCGCGGGCTGCACCACGTCCACCCGCTCCAGGGCGGCCGCGTCCCGCAGCACGTCGAACAGGTCCCAGTCGACGTGCGGGGCGAGGGCCTCGGCGCAGGCGCGCATGGACGCGGCGAACACCGGGGCGGTGTCGATGAGTTCGACGGCCATGCCGGTCCACTGCGAGCCCTGGCCGGGGAAGACGAACACCACGCGGCCGCTCTCGCGCGCGGTGCCGCGCACCACGCCGGGCGCCTCGGTCCCTGCGGCGAGCGCGGCGAGTCCGCTGCGCCGCGCGGGCAGGTCGGCCCCGACGACGACGGCCCGGTGCGGCAGTCCTGTGCGGGCGGCGGCCAGGGAGAACCCGACGTCGGCGGGGTCGAGGCCGGGGTGCGCGTCGACGAAGGACAGCAGGGCGGCGGCCTGGTCGGCGACGGCGTCCTCGCTGCTCGCGGAGAACGCCCACGGCAGCGCGGGACCGGCCGCCGCGCCGGGCCGCCGTTCCCGGCCGTCCCGCCCGGGCTCCGGCTCGCGCACCGGCTCCGGCTCCGGTGGCGCCTGCTCGATGATCACGTGGGCGTTGGTGCCGCTGATGCCGAACGAGGACACTCCGGCCCTGCGGGCACGGCCCGTCTCGGGCCACGGGCAGGCCTCGGTCACCAGGCGCAGGCCGCCCGCGCTCCAGTCCACGTGCGGGGTCGGCTCGTCCGCGTGCAGCGTCCTCGGCACCACGCCGTTGCGCAGCGCCTGCACCATCTTGATCACGCCGGCCACTCCGGCGGCGGCCTGGGTGTGGCCGATGTTGGACTTCAGGGAGCCGAGCAGCAGCGGGCGGCCCGCCTCCCGGTCCCTGCCGTACGTCGCCGCGAGCGCGTCGGCCTCGATGGGGTCGCCGAGGGTCGTGCCGGTGCCGTGCGCCTCGACCACGTCGACGTCGCCCGGGGACACCCCGGCTCCGGCGAGCGCCTGGCGGATCACCCGTTCCTGGGCGACGCCGTTGGGGGCGGTGAGCCCGTTGGACGCGCCGTCCTGGTTGACGGCGCTGCCGCGCAGCACGGCCAGGACGCGGTGGCCGTTGCGGCGCGCGTCCGAGAGGCGCTCCAGGACGACGGTGCCCGCGCCCTCGGCCCATCCGGTGCCGTCGGCACCGGCCGCGAAGGCCTTGCATCGGCCGTCGGCGGCGAGGCCGCGCTGGCGGCTGAACTCCACGAACATCCCGGGCGTCGACATCACCGCGACGCCGCCCGCCAGGGCCAGCGAGCACTCGCCGCTCCGCAGGGCCTGCGCGGCGAGGTGCAGGGCCACGAGCGACGAGGAGCACGCGGTGTCCACGGTGACCGCGGGGCCCTGGAGCCCGAGGGTGTAGGCGATGCGGCCGGAGGCGACGCTGATGGTGCTGCCGGTCAGACGGTAGCCGTCGGACTCGGCGTGCGCGGTGTGCAGGCGGGGGCCGTAGTCCTGCGCCATCGCCCCGACGAACACGCCGACGGGCGCCCCGCGTTGGGCGGCGGGGTCGATCCCGGCGCGCTCCAGGGCCTCCCAGGAGGTTTCCAGGAGGAGGCGCTGCTGCGGGTCCATGGCGGCGGCCTCGCGCGGCGAGATGCCGAAGAACTCCGCGTCGAACTGGTCGGCCTCGTGCAGGAAGCCGCCGTGCCGGGTGTACGACGTGCCCGCGTGGTCCGGGTCGGGGTCGTAGAGCCGCTCGGTGTCCCAGCCCCTGCCGGTGGGGAACTCGGAGATGGCGTCGGTGCCGTCCATGACCAGGCGCCACAGGTCGTCGGGCGAGGCGACGCCGCCGGGCAGGCGGCAGGCCATGCCGACGACGGCGACCGGCTCGTCGGCCGTCGGGCCGGTCGCCGCCTCGGCGGGCTCCTCGCCGCCCGCGGCGAGCAGCCGCAGGTGGTCGGCGAGGAGATTCGGGGTGGGGTGGCCGAACAGGAGTCCCGCGGGCAGCGCGAGGCCGGTGGCCGTGCTCAGCCGGTCCCGCAGCTCCACCGAGGACAGCGAGTCGAAGCCGAGGTCCTTGAACGTCGCGCCGGGGTCCACCGCGTCGCCGTCCGCGTGGCCGAGGACGACCGCGACGGTCGACCGCACCAGGGCCAGCGCCTCGGGCCCGGCGAGGGCCGGGGAGACGGGCGGGGAGACGGCCGGGGAGGTGGCCGCGGTGGTGGCGGGGGTCTCCGTCGTGTCCGGGGCGGCGGGCGCGGCGGGGCGCTCGGCGGCCTCGGTGAGCCAGTGCCGCTCGCGCTGGAAGGCGTAGGTGGGCAGGGCCACGCTCCGGGCGCCGCGCGGGGCGAACTCCCGGGACCAGTCCACGTCGACGCCGCGCACGTGCAGTGCGGCCAGCGAGGCGAGGAACCGGCGCGGCCCGCCGTCGCCCCGCCGCAGCGATCCGGTGACCACGCCGGAGTCGAGCCCGGCGCGCTCCACGGTGTCCCGCAGCGCGGGCAGGAGCACCGGGTGCGGGCTGCACTCGACGAACACGGTGTGCCCGGCGCCCACCAGCGCCTCGGTGGTGCGCTCCAGCTCCACGGTCTGGCGCAGGTTGCGGTACCAGTACGCGGCGTCGAGTGCGGCGGTGTCGAGGAGCCCGCCGGTCACGGTCGAGTAGAACGGCACCGGTGACGACACCGGCCTGATCCCGTCGAGGACGGCGCGCAGCCGCTCCCGTATCCGCTCCACCTGAGGCGAGTGCGAGGCGTAGTCGACGGCGATCCGGCGGGTCTCGACGCCTTCGGCGGTCCACCGCGCGACGAGTTCGTCAAGGGCGTCGGGGTCGCCGGAGAGCACCACCGACGACGGGCCGTTGGCGGCGGCGATGGACACCGCGCCGTCCCACTCGGCGATGCGCTCGCGCACCTCGTCGGCCGACCGCAGCACCGACACCATGCCGCCGCTCCCCGACAGGGCGAGGAGGGCCTGGCTGCGCAGGGTCACCACGCGGGCGGCGTCGTCCAGCGAGAGGGCGCCCGCCACGCACGCGGCGGCGATCTCGCCCTGGCTGTGGCCGACGACGGCCGCCGGTTCGACGCCCCGGGAGCGCCACAGGGCGGCGAGCGACACCATCACGGCGAACAGCGCGGGCTGCACCACGTCCACCCGCTCCAGGGCGGCCGCGTCCCGCAGCACCTCGGTCAGCGACCAGTCGACGTACGGGGCGAACGCCTCCTCGCAGGCCTTCAGGGAGGCGGCGAACTCCGGTACGGAGTCCTGGAGTTCCGTCGCCATGCCCGCCCACTGCGCGCCCTGGCCGGGGAAGACGAACACCGTCTTCCCGGCGGCCGTGGCCTGCCCCTCGACGACGCCCGCGACGCCCGCCACGGCCGCGCCGCCCGCGAACTCCGCCAGGCGGTCGCGCAGTTGCGCCCGGTCGCGGCCGACCACGACCGCGCGGTGGCGGAAGGCGGTCCGGGTGGTGGCGAGGGACAGGCCGATGTCCGCGGCGTCCTCATGACCGGCGTCCACGAACGCGAGGAGCCGGGCCGCCTGGGCCCGCAGCGCCTCGCCGGTGCGGCCCGCGAGGGGCCAGGCCAGGGCTTCGGCTTCGGCTTCGGCCTTGGGTGCGGACGTGGCTCCGGTCGTGGCTCCGGTCGTGACGGACCCGCCGGTCGTGGGACGTGCACCCGTCACGGGAAGCGCGCCGGTCGCGCGGGCCGCCGCCGGGGCCTCGCTGACCACCAGGTGGCAGTTGGTGCCGCCGACGCCGAACGAGCTCACGCCCGCCACCAGCGGCTGGTCAGGGTCGGGCCACGGCGCGAGCTCGGTCTGCACCCGCAGGCCCAGGTCGTCCAGGGGGATCTCCGGGGGCGGCGCGGTGAAGTGCAGGCTCGGCGGGAGCATCCGGTGCCGGACACTCAGGGCCACCTTGATGAGTCCGGCGATGCCGCCCGCGCCCTCCAGGTGCCCGATGTTGGTCTTGACCGAGCCCACCGCGAGGGGCGCCCCGGCGGGCCGGGCCCGGCCGAGGGCGGCGCCGAGCGCGGCGGCCTCGACCGGGTCGCCCACCTTGGTGCCGCTGCCGTGCAGCTCCACGTACTGCACCCGGCGCTGCGCGAACCCGGCGCGCCGGTGGGCCTGCCGGATGACCTCCTCCTGCGCGGCGGCGCTGGGCACGGTGAGGCCGGTGTGCTCGCCCTCGCCCGCGCCGTCGTTGTTCACGGCGCCGCCGTCGAGGACGCACACCACGTCGTCGCCGTCGGCGAGGGCCGCGGCCAACGGCTTGAGCACCAGGACGCCGCCGCCCTCGCCGCGTACGAACCCGTCCGCGCGCGCGTCGAAGGTGGCGCAGCGGCCCTCCGGCGAGAGGCCGCCGAAGCGGGCCGCGCCGAGCGTCGTCTCGGCGAGGACGTTGAGGTTCACGCCCCCGGCGATGGCCACGCCGCACTCGCCGCGGCGCAGGCTCTCGGCCGCCATGTGGACCGCGACGAGGGAGGAAGACTGCGCGGTGTCGACGGCGATGCTCGGGCCGCGCAGGCCGAGGTGGTGGGAGATCCGGTTGGCGATGATCGCGCGGCGGGTGCCGGTCATGGTGTGGCGGCTGACGCCGTCGGGGCCGAGGCGGTCCTGGAGAGCCGCGTAGTCGTCCCACATGACGCCGACGAACACGCCGGTGTCGCCGCCGCCCAGGGTGGCGGGGACGATCCGCGCGTCCTCCAGGGCCTCCCAGGCCAGCTCCAGCATCATGCGCTGCTGCGGGTCCATCGCGGCGGCCTCGCGCGGCGAGACGCCGAAGAACCCCGCGTCGAAGCGGTCGATCCCGTCGACGAACCCGCCCCGACGGTGCGGAAGTTCGGCGCCGCGCCAGCGGTCATCGGGCGCCTGGCGCACGGCGTCGGTCCCGTCCCGCAGCATGCGCCAGAACCCGTGGCCGTCGCTGGCCCCGGGGAAACGACAAGCCAATCCGACCACGGCGATCTGTCTCATGCCTACCAGTCAACGACGCCCGCCGACGGCGTTGCTTGTCTCAGCGGCCTAAATCGGGACGGAAAACCTGGTGGCCGATACCAGTCGCCAAGAAAAGGGATTTCTTTGCGATCAGAAACACAAATAGGCGCGACTCGGCGGCCCTTTTGCTCATACGGCCGCCAAGCCGCACCGATGCCGTGAAAGAAGGAGACCTGCCGCTCCCTCAAAGGAGTTACGACCGGCTCTTTTCCTCAGTACAGCAGGGTCACCGCGGGGTGCACGTCGAGGACCGCGCGGCTGTAGTCCTCCAGAATGAGCGGGGCGTTGAGCGCGTTGTGCCGGCTCATCACGGAGATGTCGCGCCACAGGCGCTGCAGCGGATTCGACAGGGCGAACGCGCTGCCGCCGACGGCGTCCAGGAGCTTCTCCACGCCCGCCCTCGCCTTCTCCTGGGCGGACTTCTCGTGCATGCGGATGCGGGCCCGGTCCGCCCACGGCACCTGCTGGGTCTCCGGGATGCCGTCGAGGGCCGCGCCGACCTCCCGCAGGTGCATCCCGGCGGTCTCGATCAGGTGCGCGGCCTCGCCGTACCACATCTGCACCGACGGCGCGTCCATGGCCCGCTCGAAGTTGGCGTACGTGATCGGGCGGCCCTTGTCGAGGATCTGCTTGGTGACCTCGAGGGCGCCCTGGGCGGCGCCGACGATCGCGGCGAGGGACTGCGCGCTGCCCTGGATGAGCATGCTGTCGCGGTGGTCCTCGCCGACGAGGTCGGTGAGGCTGAACCCGGCCGCCCTGCGCTCGGGGATGAACACGTCCTCGGCCACGCAGGTGTGGGTGCCGGAGCCGGCCAGGCCTGCCGAGTGCCAGGTCCGCTCGATCCTCAGGTCGCTCATGGGCACCACGACGCCGACCAGGTCCGTGGTCTGCTCGTCGCCGTCGTAGACGTGCACCACCGGGATGTACGCCCAGTCGGCGATCTCGCAGCCCGAGCTCCACGGGAAGGTGCCGCTCACCTTGTAGCCGCCCTCGGCGCGCCAGGCCTTGGTCGTGCTCAGATGGGCCGTGGAGATCACGTACGCGTCGGGGTTGCCCTCGAACATGTCGGACAGGGCGGTCTCCGGCATCGCGTTGAGCGCGAACCGGGTCGAGGCGGTGTCGATCGACAGGTTCCAGCCCGCCGAGCCGCAGGCCTTGCCGACCTCCACGACGATCGAAAGCAGGTCGGGCAGGCTCAGTTCGTAGCCGCCGAAGCGGGCGGGCGTCGTCAGCCGGAACAGGCCCGCGTCCCGCAGCGCGACCACGACCTCCTCGGCGAGCCTGCGGTCCTCCTCGGTCTTCACGGCGTTCTCGCGGATCAGCGGGGCGAGCTCGCGGGCGCGCCGCAAGAGCTCCGCCACGTCCGCCGCGGACCCGGTCGTCCCGCCCACCCGCTCATCGGCCACTGCTGTCACGAAGTCCTCCTTCGATTGCGGGTCGGGGGCCGACCCCGATCGGGGAGGGCTCACCGCGCCACGTGTTGTGGTCAAGTCAATCCACTCGGGGACGCGCGGTCACAGCGCCGGGAATACGAAAACCGGCCGCCGCACTGGTCCTTGGAACCAAGGACCAGTGGGCGGCCGGATTCCCGGTGGAACCGGTCATCACATACCGGGTACGGGGGCCGCTCCACCGGCCTCGGCATCGGTTTCCGCCGACACCGATACGTACCGGTCGAAGAGCAGTCCGCAGATGACCGCGCCCGCGAGGAAGACCACCGCGCCCCAGAAGAACGCGGTCGTATAGCTCTCCACGGAGGCTTCCGCGGCGAGTTGCGGAGTCGGCGTCTTGCCCTCGACGAAGTTGTCGGCGGCGGTGATCGCCAGCGTGCTGAGCAGCGCGGTGCCGATCGAACCGCCCACCTGCTGCACGGTGTTGACCAGCGCCGACGCGGCTCCGGCGTCCTGCGGCTCGACGCCGACCGTGGCCACCGCGGCCCCCAGCGAGACCACGAGGCCGAACCCGATGCCGGCGATGAGGATGGGCGCGAGGATGCCCGCCGCGTACGAGCTGTCGACGGTGAGCCTGCTCATCCAGAACGATCCGACCGCGGCGAGGACGAGCCCCACCGGAATCAGCACCCGTGCCCCGAGTTTCGGTTCCAGGACCGGCGGAATGGTGGTCGCGCCGATCGCGATTCCGACGATCATCGGCAGGAACGCGAGACCGCTTTCGATCGCCGAGAAATCCAGGATCAACTGGAGGTAATAGGTGAGGAAGAGGAACTGGATGAACAGGCCGATGCCAAGCAGGAACATGCCCAGATACGCGCTGCCGCGATTGCGGTGCAGGACGATCCGCATGGGAAGGAGCGGAGTGCGCGTACGGAGTTCGAACAGCACGAAGGCGACCAGCAGGACGCCGCCCGCGAGGAGCAGCCCCCACACGTCGGCGCCGCCCCACTCGCCGTCGTCGGCGTTGGACAGGCCGTAGGCGAGGCAGAACAGACCGACCGACGCCGTCACCGTGCCGGGCAGGTCGAGCTTCTCCGGGCGGTGCTCCGCCTGCCGGTTCTGCATGGTGAGCACCGCGCCGACGAACACGGCCGCCGTGAAGATCACGTTGACGTACAGGCACCAGCGCCAGTCGAACCAGTCCGTCAGGGCGCCGCCGAGCAGCAGGCCGAGCGCGAGCCCGCCGCTGCCAAGGGCGCCGTAGACGCCGAAGGCCTTGACCCGTTCCTTGGGGTCGGTGAACACGGTCAGCAGGAACGACAGGGCCGCGGGCGCGACGAGCGCGGCGAACGCGCCCTGCAGCGCGCGCGCCGTCACCAGCATGCCGAAGGAGTTGGCCGCGCCGCCGAGCACCGACATCAGGCCGAACCCGACGATCGAGACCATCAGGGAGCGTTTGGCGCCGATGAGGTCGACCACGCGGCCGCCGAGCAGCAGCAGGCTGCCGAAGGCGAGCGCGTACGCGGTGACGACCCACTGCCGGTCCCCGTCGCTGAACCCGAGGTCGGCCTGGGCCGACGGCAGCGCGATGTTGACGACCGTGGTGTCGAGGAAGATCGTGAACTGCGCGACGCCGATCACCGCCAGGATTAACCAGCGCTTGGCGTAGTGCGGGTCGGACGCGGGCGCCGCCGCCACCCGCACCCCGGATTCTGCTGACTCTGACATTCCACTTACCCTTTGTCGATCAGGCCTGACCATCGGCCGATGGTCAGGCAGGCTGGCTTTCCGGTAGCCGTCAGATGGAAATCGCCTCGAACCCGTGCTGCTTGGCGAGGTCGACGATCGCGCTTACCCGCTCGAGAGTGATGACGTCACCGACGATCTCTCCGCCAGCTCCGGACAGCGCGAGAACAACTGTCTCCGCCACCCCTGCCAGCAATTCACCGGTGTTCAATGAGCCATTGAAGCCACGCGGCAGAATGCTATCTTCCGGCACCGAAAGAACGCCAGCCCTTATGTAAAGCAAATCATCGCGACCGGCGACAATGGCCGATTCCGTACCGGTGGTGAAGAAGGAAAGATCCGCGATGATCGCGTCTTCGGCGAGATGCTTCTCATCGAGCACGGGAACCGTGCTCGAATGCGCGGAGATCACCACCTGGGCGCCGCGCACCGCCAGCAGGTCGTCGGTCGCCACGACGTAGGGGCTGGTGCCGTGGGCCTCGGCGAGATGGGCGGCGATCGCCTCGCCGCTCGGCTCGTCGCCGGAGCGTCCATCGGCGAGCCAGCCGACGATGAGCGGCTCGGCCGCCAACCCCTCGTCGATGCCGGTCAGTACGGCGCCCGCCGCGATCCGCGCCCAGGCCTCCTGGTAGACGCGGTGCTCGGTGGCGGCGAGCCGCTCGGCCGAACCCGGGCGGCCGCTGCCCACCAGGATGACCTTGCTGACGAAGGGGGCGCACAGCGCGGCGAAGGCAGCGCCGACGCGGCCGCCGGCGCCGATCACCGCGAGCGTCAGCCCGTCGGGTCCCCCGACGCCGAAGCGTTCGGCGCCGAAGCGTTCGACGGCGGCGCTCTCGACAACGGACAGGGTCGCGCCGACCGCAAGCGTCCGGCCCGCGCTCAGCGCGACCCCGGGAACCCGGAGCCCGGCGCCGGGCCCGCCCGCCGCGCCGAGGCCGAAGCCGAGGCCGACGGTCCCGCAGCCGTCCGCCTTCGCCTCGCGCACCCGCCGGTCCAGGTCGATGCCGAGCAGGAAGGAGGAGAGTCCTGGCCCGGCGACCTGGGCCTCGCGCAGCTGCTCCTGGCTCACCAGGAGCGGGTAGACGGTGAGGTCCACCGCCGCGCCCTCGGGTGAGGAGAACCGGACGGGCGCGAACGCCGGGAGGTCCTTGAGCAGTTCGGACCGCCGGACGTAGGCGAGCAGGGCGGTGTCGTCCAGGGCGGCGAGCGAGGGGTCGATCTCCCGCAGCGCGTCCGGGGTCAGCGGATAGCCGACGAACCCGGCCTTGCGCACGGCCTGCGCGTCCGCCCCGTCCGCCCCGTCCGATGAAGCCGCCGCGTCCGCCGCGTCCGCCGAGTCCGTCGCGGCCGTCTCGTCCCCCGGTACCCGGAAGTCCTCGGTCTCGGCGCGCGGCGCCCGCTCGGCGCCGGTCAGCGGGTGGACCAGCGGCAGCGCGTCCTGGTGGCGCAGGATGCGGCAGACCTGGACGAGGCCGGTGCGCAGCTGCTCGATCTCCTCGTCGCTGATGTAGATCGACGGTTCGATGCGCAGCATGTTGGGCACGCTGGCCGTCGGCCCGGTGCGGATGTGGTGGGCCAGCTGCAGATAGCTGCCCAGCTGGAAGACGAGCAGGCCCGCACGCGCCTTCGCCCGGATGACCGGCGAGGAGGCCTGGCTCTGGTCGGTGAACTCCAGGCCGATGAGCAGCCCCCGGCCGCGCACGTCGAGGATGACGTCGGGGTAGTCGGCGGCCAGGTCGCGCAGCATGCCGAGGATGCGCTCGCCGCGCTCCAGGGCGCGGGCGTAGGCGGCGCCGTCCTCGGCTTCGAGGAGTTCAAGGGTGCGCAGGGCGAGGGCGGTGGAGAAGCCGTCCTTGGCGAAGGTCGAGCTGTGCACCAGCTCGAACTCGGCGCGGTAGCGCGACTGCCGGACCAGCAGGGCGGAGGTCTTGCCGATGCCGCCGCCGAGGGACTTGCCGAGTACGTAGTAGTCGCCGAGCAGGCCCATGTGGGAGCTGGCGAAGAACGCCCCGGTGCGGCCCATGCCGCTCTGGATCTCGTCGACGACGACGGGGCACAGGACCTCGTCGCAGATCTCCCGGACGCGGGCGGCGAACTCGGCGGTCAGCTCGTGGATGCCGCCCTCGCCCTGGATCGGCTCGACGATCAGTCCGGCGATCGCCGGGAAGTCCCGCTCGACGAGCGTGACGCGGCCGTCGACGACCTCGACGTCGATCGCGGTGACCCGCCGCTCGGCGACGGCGGCCTCGAACGCGGCCGCGTCGTTCGGCGGCACGAAGTGCACGGCGAGGCCGAGCGCGGCGAACGCGGTCCGGAACAGCGGGTTGTACGTGAACTGGGTGCTGCCGAGGAGCTTGCCGTGGAAGGCCCGCTCCAGGGCGAAGAACACCGGCGTGGTGCCCGCGAGCCCCAGGTTGTGCGCGGCGACCGCGCCGAGCAGCGCCCCGAACTCCTCGGCGTCGCCCGGCACCGGCACGTCGCCCGGCAGCGCGGAGGTGTCGTCCGGCAGCAGCGCCGCGCCCTCGGCGACCGCCTTCACCGCGACGTCGACGTTCCACTCGATCTGCTCGAAGAGGCTCTTCATCCGCAGGACGCGGTCGAACTCGCAGTGCTTGACCGCCGCCTCGACGGCCTCCGCGCCGCTGTTGGCGAACAGGACCGAGTAGGGCTCGGCGCCGGGGAACTCCCGGCCGATGATCCCGTTGAGGACCGCGCCGACCTGGTCGGCGAGGGGGTGCGCGGAGTGCTGCGAGTGCACCGGGAAGCCGCTGTCGAGGAGTTCCTTGGCGTGCGCCACGACCTCGGGGTGGTGGTGCCCGAGCATCAGCGAGCCCCAGCCGCCCACCAGGTCGAGCACCGGCACCTCGGCCCCGCTGTCGTCCCGGTAGTACAGGGAGTTCCTCTCCGCCCGTACGTACTCGATGTCGAGGCCGAAGGTGCCGAGCATGCCGGTCAGCAGTGCTTCGGCGTATCGGGTGGGTGCGTTCACCGTGTCTCCTGGTGGTCAGCGGTACGGGTGGCGGAAGCGCGGCCGAGTTCTCGGTCGATGAAGTCGAAGACCTCGTTCTCGCTGGCGGTCTCGATCGCGGCGGCCATGTCGCTCGCGCCGGTGCCGGGGACCGCGTCGGGCCGCGCGTCGGTCCAGGCCTTGTTCCAGCGGGAGAGGATGGCGGTCAGACGGGCGGCGACCTCGGGGTGCGCCGAGTCCTGGCCTTCGGAGTCGTCGACGGGGACGGCCATCAGGACGGCTTCCAGCTTGTCGAGTTCGGCGAGGGCGGAGCGGCGGCTGACGCCGTCGGTGAGGTCGAGCCGTTCGAGCAGGTGGTCCACGAGGACGCCGGGCGAGGCGTAGTCGAAGACCAGCGTGGTCGGCAGGGCGAGGCCGGTGCGCTCGCTCAGCCGGTTGCGGAACTGCACGGCGGACAGCGAGTCGAAGCCGGAGTCCCGGAAGGACACCTCCCACTGGAGGTTCTCCGGCGCCGCGTGGCCGAGCACTCCGGCCGCCTCGGCGCGCACCAGGTCGCGCAGTTCGGCCTCGGCCTCGGCGCGGGTCAGGTCCGCGAACCGGTGTCCTGGCAGGTCGGCGCTCGCCCTGCGGCGCTCGCCGCGCGGGACGAGGCCGCGCAGCACGGCGGGCACGCTCGCGGCGTCGCGGCGCAGGGCGGCCAGGTCGAGCGGCGCGGGCGCGACGACGGGCTGCCCGGTGGCGAGGGCCGCGTCGAACAGCGCGCACGCCTCGTCCCCGGCGATCACCCGCAAGCCCGGCTGCCCGCCTTCGACCATCCGGCCCCAGGCGAGCGACACCGCGGGCAGCCCCGCGGCGGCGCGGTGCGTGGCCAGCGCGTCCAAGTACGCGTTGGCAGCGGCGAAGTTGGCCTGCCCGGGGCTGCCGAGCACGCCGACGACCGAGGAGAACAGGACGAACAGCGCGGGCGGCGCGGCCTCGGTCAGCTCGTGCAGATGCCGGGCGCCGTCCACCTTGGGCCGAAGCACGGCGGCGACGCGCTCGGGGGTCAGCGCCGTGAACACCCCGTCGTCCAGGACGTTCTCGGTGTGCACGACCCCGGTCAGCGGATGCGCGGCGGGGACGTCGGCGAGCAGCGCGCGCACGGCTTCCCGGTCGGCCAGGTCGCAGGGCGCGACCGTGACGGACGTGCCGAGCTCGGTCAGCTCGTCCCGCAGCGCGGCCGGTGTGGGCGCCGTGTGCGGGTGGACGAGCAGCAGGTGCTCCGCTTGGTACGCGGTGACCAGGTGCCGGGCGAAGAGCGCGCCGAGCTCGCTGTCGGCGCCGGTGACGAGGACGGTGCCGTCGGCCTGCGGCACGGGCGGCTGCCCGGCCCGCCCGGTGGACGGCGCGAGCCGTGGCACGAGCACGCGCCCGGCGCGCAGGGCCAGTTGGGGTTCGCCGGTCTGGGCGATCAGGGGCAGCAGGCCGGCCGACGCCGCGTCGTCGTCGAGGTCGGCCAGGACGATCCGGTCGGGGTGCTCGGACTGGGCGGAGCGCAGCAGGCCCCACACCGCGGCGCCCGCCGGGTCGGGGACGTCGTCCTCGGCGTCGACGGCCATCGCTCCCCTGGTCACCACGACCAGGCGCTGGTCGGGCAGGTCGTCGTGGGCCAGCCAGGCCCTGGCCACGTCGAGGGCGCGCTCCACGGCCCGGTGCGCCGCCGCGACCTGGTCGCCGTCGGCGTCGGGCGCCGACGCCTCGTACAGGAGGACGTCCCACGGCGTGAAGGACTCCGCCGCCTCCTCGACGTCGCCGAAGCGCAGCGGCGCCACGGCGGCAAGGCCGCCGCTGTCGCCGGAGGCGCTGCCACCGGAGCCGCTGTCGTCGCTGAGCAGCGCGAGCAGGCTGTCCGGCTCGCCGCCGTCCGGGTCGGCCGGATCGGCGGGTTCGACGGGTGTCCACCGCAGGGTGAACAGGCCGCCCGTGCCGGGTGTTTCGGGTGCCGCGTCGTCCCTGTGCGTCAGGCGCGCGGGGAGCAGCCGCACCGAGTCGGCCACCAGGACGGGCAGGCCGGACTCGTCGGCGGCCTCCACGCGGAAGGCGTCGGGCCCGGCGGGGGCCAGGCGCACCCGCAGGGCGGTCGCCTCGGTGGCGTGCAGGGTGACGCCCTCCCAGGCGAGCGGCAGTACGGCGGTGCCGTCGGGCCCGGCTTCGGGTCCGCCGGTCAGGAGGGGGTGCAGCGCGGCCTCCAGGAGGGCCGGGTGGATGCCGAACCGTTCGGCGCCGGGGCCCGCGCGCTCGGGCAGCCGGACCTCGGCGAACACCTCGTCACCCCGGCGCCGCACCGACTCCAGGCCCTGGAACACGGGCCCGTACTGGTAACCGGCGTCGGCGAGGTCCTCGTATCCCCAGGCCACGGTCCTGGCGCCGGTCGGCGGCCACGCGACGGGCTCGGTGCCGGGCTGCTCCCCCGCGGGGGCGAGCACGCCGGTGGCGTGGCAGGTCCACTCCACGGGCGTGCCGTCCGGGGCGGCGGGCGCGGTGTAGACGCCCACGGTCCGCCGTCCCGCCTCGCCCGGGGCGCCGGTCACGACCTGGGTGCGCAGGGCGCCCTGTGCGGGCAGGACGAGCGGTTCGGTGACGGTGAGTTCCGCGAGGACGGGGCAGCCGCTCAGGTCGCCCGCCCGGATCGCCAGGTCCACCAGGGCGGAGCCGGGCAGGACCGGCACTCCGGCGACGGCGTGGTCGGCGAGCCAGGGGTGCGCGGTGAGCGACAGGTCACCGGTGAACACCAGCTCGTCCCGGCCCGCGACCGCGACGGCCGTGCCGAGCAGGGCGTGTCCGCCGGGTGCCGCCGCGGCGCCCTTGGCGTCGGCGGTCGCGGCGGGCCAGTACCGCTCGCGCTGGAAGGGGTAGGTGGGCAGGGTGGTGCGGCGGGCTCCGGTTCCGGTGAACACGGCCGCCCAGTCGACGGCGGCCCCGGCCACGAACAGCTCGCCCACGGCGTCGAGCACGCCGTGGAGACCGGACCCGTCCTTGGGGAGCAGGAGCGCCGCGCCCGCGAGCACCTGCTCGGGGCCCGACTCCACGAACCGGGTCACGCGCCGCTCACCGAGCCACCGCTCGACGGCCTCGGCCCCTTCGGTGCCCGCGCGGCCGAGCGGCCCTTCGGGGTCGAGCGTCTCGCCGGTGCGCAGCGAGAGGACGGGGACCGTCGGTTCGCCGTACGTCACCGGGGACGGTTCCCCGGTCGCGAGGAGGCGGGCGGCGTCGGCCGCCGGGATGGCCCCGGCGACGTACGCGGCGGCGAGCTCGCCGACGCCGGTCCCGGCGAGGCCGCCGAAGGTGACGCCCCAGGACTCGACCAGGCGGAACAGGGCCACCTCGGCGGCGAACAGCAGGGCGTCCGCCCCTGGTTCGCCTTGCTCACCGAGTACGGCGAGGGTCTCGTCGTACGCCGTGGCGTACACCGGCAGCGTCTCGTACAGCTCGCGGACCGGTCCTTCGGCGGACTGTCCCGTGAACAGGTACGCGGTCCTGCCGTCCCCGGCGGCGGGCGCGTCGCCCTGGGCGATGGCCCGCAGCCCGGCGCGTGCCTGGGGGCCGCCGTCGGTGACGAGCACCGCGCGGTGGTCGAACACCGCGCGGGCGGTCAGCGAGAACCCGATGTCGAGCGCGTCCGGCGCGGCGTCGGTGCCCAGGTGGTCCAGGAGGCGGGCGGCCTGTGCGCGCAGCGCGGCGGGCGACTTGGCCGTCAGGACCCACGGCGCCACCGGCAGCGGTGTCGCGGGCCGCGCCGGGTCGTGTGCCGGGTCGCGGGCCGGGTCCTCGGGGGCCTGTTCCAGGATGACGTGGGCGTTGGTGCCGCTGAGCGCGAACGCGGACACCGCGCTCCGGCGCGGCCGGTCGAGCTCCGGCCAGGGGCGGGCCTCGGTGAGGAGCCGCACCGCGCCCGAGGACCAGTCGACCTCGGACGTCGGCTCGTCCACGTGCAGGGTCCTCGGCAGCAGGCCGTGCCGCATGGCCATGACGGCCTTGATGAGGCCGCCCGCGCCCGCGGCGTGCTGGGCGTGCCCGATGTTCGACTTCACCGACCCCAGCCACACGGGGTGGTCTTCCGGCCGGTCCCTGCCGTACGTCGCCATGAGGGCCTGCGCCTCGATGGGGTCGCCGAGCCGGGTGCCGGTGCCGTGCGCCTCCACCAGGTCCACTTCGGCGGGCGCGACACCGGCGTTGGCCAGGGCCTGCCGGATGACGCGCTGCTGGGAGGGGCCGTTGGGGGCGGTCAGGCCGTTGGAGGCGCCGTCGGAGTTGACGGCGCTGCCCCGGATGACGGCGAGCACCTGGTGCCCGTTGCGCCGGGCCTCGGAGAGGCGCTCCAGGACGAACAGGCCCACGCCCTCCGACCAGCCGGTGCCGTCGGCGGACTCGGCGAACGCCTTGGACCTGCCGTCGGGCGACAGGGTGCGCTGGCGCGAGAACTCGATGAAGCCGATGGGCTGGGCCATCACGGTGGCGCCGCCCGCGAGGGCGAGGCCGCACTCCCCTGAGCGCAGCGCGTTCGCGGCGAGGTGCACGGCCACGAGCACCGAGGAGCACGCCGTGTCGATGGACATCGTCGGGCCTTCGAGGCCGAGGGAGTAGGCGACGCGGCCGGAGCCGAAGGACGTGGTGGAGCCGGTCAGGAGGTAGCCCTCGGTGCCTTCCTCGGCCGCCCCGGCGCCCGACCCGTACTCCTGCGCGGTCAGGCCGGTGTAGACGCCCGTGTCGCTGCCCCGCAGCGACAGCGGGTCGATGCCGCCGCTCTCCAGGGCCTCCCAGGAGGTCTCCAGGAGGAGCCGCTGCTGGGGGTCCATGGCGAGGGCCTCGCGGGGCGAGATGCCGAAGAAGCCCGCGTCGAAGCCCGCGGCGTCGTCGAGGAATCCGCCGGTCCGGGTGGAGGACGTGCCGGGGTGGTCGGGGTCGGGGTGCCAGAGCCGGTCGAGGTCCCAGCCCCGGTCGGTGGGCATGTCGGTGATCGCGTCGACCTCGTCGGCGACGAGCCGCCACAGCTCCTCGGGGGTGCTGGCGCCGCCGGGGAAGCGGCAGGCCATGCCCACGATCGCGATGGGTTCGTTGGCGGTGCCGGAGCCGGGCACCGCCGCGGCGACGGCGGCGGCCGGGGCCGCCAGGTCGCCGCTCAGCTCGGCGAGGAGCTGTCCGGCGAGCGCGGACACCGTCGGGTAGTCGAACACCACGCCGGGCGAGAGCCGCAGGCCGGTGGCCGCGGTGAGCCGGTTGCGGAGTTCGACGGCGGTCAGCGAGTCGAAGCCGAGCTCCCGGAACGGCAGGGTCTCGCTGACGCGTTCGCCCGCGCCGAACTGGAGCACCGTGGCGACCTCGGCCCGCACCAGATCGGTGATCCGCTCGTGCCGCTCGTGCTCGGGCAGCGCGGCGAGCGTGCCCGCGAGGGACTTCGGGTCGCCCGTGCCCCGCTGGACGACGCGGCGCCCGGGGCGTCCCGCGAGGCCGCGCAGCATCGGCGGCACCGGGGCCGCGGTGCCGCGCAGCGCGCGGAGGTCGAGGCGCGCGGGCAGGGCCACCGGGCGGTTCGCGGCGAGGGCCCGGTCGAAGAGGGCGAGCCCGGCTTCCGGGGCGAGGGCCCGCAGCCCGGTGTTCCGCAGCTGCTCGGTGCCGTCGGCGGTGAGCGCGCCCTGCATGCCGCCCTCGGCGGACCACAGGCCCCAGCCGAGGGCGAGGGCGGGCAGGCCGTGGGCGCGGCGGTGCTGGGCGAGGGCGTCGAGGAACTGGTTGGCGGCCGCGTAGTTGGCCTGTCCGGCGTTGCCCAGGGTGCCCGCGAGGGAGGAGAAGAGAACGAACAGCGCGAGCGGCCGTTCCCGGGTGAGTTCGTGCAGGTTCCAGGCCGCGTCGACCTTGGGCCGCAGCACGGCCGACACCCGCTCCGCCGTCAAGGCGGTGACGATGCCGTCGTCAATCACACCAGCGGTGTGGACGACACCCGTCAGCGGATGCTCCCCCGCCACCGACTCAAGGACCGCCGCAAGCGCGGCGCGGTCCGCCGCGTCACACGCCTCGACGCGCACCTGCGCGCCCAGCGCGGAGAGCTCGTCCACCAGCTCCGCCGCCCCGGGGGCCGCGGGCCCGCGCCGACTCGTCAGCACCAGCTGCCGCACCCCGTACTCCACCACCAAGTGCCGTGCGAACAAGCCGCCCAGCGCACCCGTGCCGCCCGTCACCAGGACCGTGCCGTCCGGATCGAGCTCCGGTGCGGGGGCGTCGGTGGCGGGGCTCGCGGTCAGGCGCGGCACGCTCACCGTGCCGCCGCGCACGACGACCTGGTCGTGGCCCGCCGCGAGGACCGCGGGCAGGGCCGTGAGCGAGGCCGGGTCGTCGTCGACGTCCGCGAGGACGATCCGGTCGGGGTGCTCGGCCTGCGCGGAGCGCAGCAGGCCCCACACCGCGGCGCCCACCAGGTCCGGTGCGGCGGCGTCGGTGGCGGTGGTCATCGCGCCCCGGGTCAGGACGAGCAGGCGGCCCGCGAGGAACCGGTCGTCGGTCAGCCACTGTTGTACGAGTGCGAGGGTCTCGGCGGTCGCGGTGTGCACCGGGGCGACGGCCTCGCCGCCCGGGCCGCCGGTGGGGACGTGGACGACCACGTCGGCGCCCGCCGCGTCCGCGAGGCTCTGGCAGGGGTCGGCCGCGAGCGTCCCGGCGACGGCCGGGGCGGGCTCGCCGAGCAGGGCCCAGCGCCCTGACTGCCCGGCGGGGGCCACCTCGACGCCGGTCCAGTCGACTCCGTACAGCGAGCCCGCCGTCTCGTCGCGGGCGGGCGCCGTGCCGGCCGCCAGGGGGCGGGCCTCCACGGACCGCACCTCGGCGACCGGGCGGCCCGTCTCGTCGGCGAGCTGCACCAGGCAGGAGGTCGCGCTCGCGGTCTCGCCGGTGATGACGACGCGTACCCGCAGCGCGGACGCGCCGGTGGCGTAGAGGCTGATGCCGTTCCACACGAACGGCAGGAGCAGGGTGAAGTCCTCGCCCGCGTCGGCGATCGCGGCGACGACGCGCGGGTGGATGGCCGCGTCGAACAGGGCGGGGTGGATGCCGAACCGGGCGGTGTCCGCGCCGTCGGGCAGCGCGACGTCGGCGAAGAACTCGGCGCCCTGGGCGCTGTCGCGGCGCCACAGCGTGCGCAGGCCGCGGAACAGCGGGCCGTAGACGTAGCCGTTCTCGGCGAGCCGCTCGTAGAACCCGGCGGTCTCCATGGGCTCGGCGTCCGCCGGCGGCCACTGGCTCAGCTCGAAGTCCGGCTCGGGGGCCGACGCGGCGAGCAGTCCGGTGGCGTGGCAGGTCCAGTCGTCGTCGGTCTCCCGGCAGGAGTGGATCTCGAACGACCGGTGCCCGGTGTCCTTGGGCGCGCCCACCACCAGCTGGACGCGCACTCCGCCCGTCGGGGGGATGACCAGCGGCGCGGTGACCACCATCTCGGCCACGCCCGCGCACCCGGTCTCGTCCCCGGCGCGGATCGCCATGTCGAGCAGGGCGGTGCCCGGCACCAGCGCCCGACCGCCCAGTTCGTGCTCGGTGAGCCAGGCGTGCGTCTGTGCCGAGAGGCGTCCGGTGAACACGACCTCGTCACCACCGGCGACGCGGACCACCGCGTCGAGCAGCGGGTGGCTCGCGGCCACCTGACCCGCCGAGACGACGTCACCGGACGCGGCGGGCGTCAGCCAGTACCGCTGGTGCTGGAAGGCGTACGTGGGCAGGTCGACCAGAGCCGCGCCGGTCCCGGCGAAGACCCGCGCCCACTCCACCGCGTGCCCGGCGGCGTACACCTGCGCCAACGCCGCGACGGCCGTGCGCACTTGGGGCTGGCCGCGGCGCTGTGACGCCACGAACGACGCCTCGACGATCTGCGGTCCCATGGACGTCAGGACGCCTTCGGGGCCGATCTCCAGGAACCGGGTGGCGCCTTGCTCCCGCAGCCGGGTCACGTGGTCCGCGAACCGCACGGCCTCACGGATGTGGTCGACCCAGTACCGGGCCGAGCACACCTCCTCGGCGCTCGCGGCCAGGGGAATCACCGGCTCGTGGAAGGTGACGGCCTCCACGACCGCCGCGAACTCCTCCAACACCGGGTCCATCAGCGGGGAGTGGAAGGCGTGGCTGACCGTGAGCCGGTTGGTCTTGGCGCCGCGCTCGCGCAGGGTTTCCGCGACAGCGGTGACCGCTTCTTCCGCCCCGGACAGCACGACCGAGGCCGGCCCGTTGACGGCCGCGACACCGGCCCGTTCCTCCTGCCCCTGGAGCAGCTCCCGCACGTCGGCCTCGGTGGCCTGGACAGCGATCATCGCCCCACCGGCGGGCAGCGCCTGCATCAGCCGACCTCGTGCGGCGACGACCCGGCACGCGTCGGCGAGCGTCCACACCCCCGCCACGTGCGCGGCGGCCAGCTCGCCGATGGAGTGCCCGGTCACGAAGTCCGGCACCACGCCCCAGGACTCCACCAGACGGAACAACGCCACCTCGTACGCGAACAGCGCGGGCTGCGTCCACCCCGTCTCGTCCAGCCCCGCGCCACCGAACACCACGTCCTTCAACGACCCCGGCAGGAGGCCGTCGAAGTGGGCGCAGATCTCGTCGAACGCGGTGGCGAAGGCCGGGAACGCCTCGTACAGCTCACGCCCCATGCCCGCCCGTTGCGCGCCCTGGCCGGTGAACAGGAACGCCGTGCCGCCCTCGTCGGCGACGCCCGTCGTCACGCCCGGAGCGGACTCGCCCCGCGCGAGGGCCCGCAGGCCCGCCGCGAGGTCGTCGCTGCCGGAGGCCACCACGACCGCGCGGTGCTCGAACGTCGACCGGGACGCCGCCGACAGGCCGACGTCCAGCGGGGACGCACCGCCCTCCACCACGGAAAGCAGCCGCTGTGCCTGCGCCCGCAGCGCCTCCGGAGACCTGGCCGACACCGCCACCGGCACGACGGGCAGGGCCTGTTCGGGGGTCTCCTCCGTCTCCTCCGTCGCTTCCTCTGCCTCCGGGGCCTGTTCGAGGACGACGTGGGCGTTGGTGCCGCTGATCCCGAACGAGGACACCGCGGCCCGGCGCGGGCGGCCGGTCTCGGGCCACGGCCGGGTCTCGGTCACCAGCTCCACGGTCCCGGCCGACCAGTCGACGGCGGGCGTCGGCTCGTCCACGTACAGCGTCTTCGGGACCTGCCCGTGCCGCATCGCCATGACCAGCTTGATGACACCGGCGACCCCGGCCGCGGCCTGCGTGTGCCCGATGTTCGACTTCAACGAGCCGAGCAGCAGCGGGTGGTCGTCCGATCCCGCCGTACGCGCCTGCCCGTACGTCGCGATCAGCGCCTGCGCCTCGATGGGGTCGCCCAGGCGCGTGCCCGTGCCGTGGCCCTCCACCACGTCGACCTCGGCGGGCGACAGGCCCGCGCCCGCGAGGGCCTGGCGGATGACGCGCTGCTGGGAGGGGCCGTTCGGGGCGGTCAGGCCGTTGGAGGCGCCGTCCTGGTTGACGGCGCTGCCGCGGATCACGGCGTGGACGGGAAGGCCGCGCTCGCGCGCCACGGAGAGCCGGGCGAGGACGAGCACTCCGGCGCCCTCGGAGAAGCCGGTGCCGTCGGCGGCCGCGGCGAACGCCTTGCAGTGGCCGTCGGGGGCGAGGCCGCGCTGCCGGGAGAACTCCACGAACACGCTGGGCCCCGACATGACGGTGGCGCCGCCCGCGAGCGCGATGTCGCACTCCCCGCCGCGCAGCGCCTGCTCCGCGAGGTGGATCGACACCAGCGACGACGAGCACGCCGTGTCCAGGGTCACCGCGGGGCCCACCAGGCCGAGGACGTAAGCGATCCGGCCCGAGGCGACGCTCGTGGTGCCGCCGGTGAGCACGAAGCCCTCCACCTCGGGGTTCTCCCCCGGGCGCGGCATGTACTCCTGCGGGATCACGCCGACGAACACGCCGCCCGAACTGCCCCGCAGCGACTGCGGGTCGATGCGGGCGTTCTCCAAGGCCTCCCAGGAGGTTTCGAGCAGGAGCCGCTGCTGCGGGTCCATGGCCAGGGCCTCGCGCGGGGAGATCCCGAAGAACTCGGCGTCGAACCCGGCGGCGTCGTCGACGAAGCCGCCCCGCGTGACGTACGTGGTGCCGGGCGCGGCCGGGTCGGGGTCCGCGAGGCGGTCCAGGTCCCAGCCCCGGTCGGCCGGGAAGTCCACCAGGGCGTCCCGGCCGTCGCGCAGCAGTTCCCACAGCTCTTCGGGGCTGCCGGAGCCGCCCGGGAAGCGGGCGGCCATGCCGACGATCGCGATCGGCTCGCGCGCGGCGGCCTCGGCGTCGTGCAACGCGCGCCGGGCCCGCTGCAGGTCCGTCGTGACCCGCCTCAGATACTCTCGAAGCTTCTGCTCGTTGGGCATCCCGAGCAGCCCCCTTCCGTTCGCACAGGCGTGATCACGCGATGTCGAGTTCGCCGTCGATGAAGTCGAAGATCTCGTCGTCGGACGCGGCGGTGAAGTCCCGCTCGGCGCCCGCGTCGACGGGTGCGGACAGCCTCTTCAAGACCTCCTGGAGCCGTTGGGCGAGCAGTCCCCGCTCGGTGTCGTCGAGCTCGGCCACGGCGAGGCGGTCGAGTTCCGTGACGACGGACCGCACGGTCGTCTCCTCAGTGGGCACGAGCAGTTCGTCCAGGACCCGGGCGAGTTCGGCCGGGGTCGGGTGGTCGAACACCACCGTCGGCGGCAGCTTCAGGCCGGTGCCGCCGCCGAGGCGGTTGCGCAGCTCCACCGCCGTCAGCGAGTCGAAGCCGAGCTCCTTGAAGGCGCTGTCCTCAGCCACGGCCGCGGCCGAGCCGTGCCCGAGGACGACGGCCGCCGACTCCCGCACCAGCTCCAGGAGTTCCTTGCGCCGCTGCCGTTCGGGCAGCTCCACGAGGCGGTCCGCGAGGGACGCGGTGGCCGTGGGCGTCACGATCCGCCGCCGTGCCGAGGGCGCGGTGTCAAGGGCCGACAGCAGGTCCGGCACCGGGCGTCCGCTCTCGCGCAGGCGCGCCATGTCGACGGGCACCGCCACCGCAAGCGGGCGGTGCAGGCCGAGCGCCGCGTCGAACAGGGCGGCGCCCTGCTCGTCGCCGATCGCGCCGAGGCCCATGCGGTCCAGGCGGCCGCGGTCGCTGTCGCTGAGGTGGCCGGTCATGGCGCTCTCGCGCGCCCACAGGCCCCACGCGATGGACGTGGCGGGCAGCCCGAGGCCGCGCCGGTGCTCGGCGAGGCCGTCGAGGTAGGCGTTGGCGGCGGCGTACCCGCCCTGGCCCGCGCTGCCGAGGACTCCGGCGACGGACGAGAACAGCACGAACAGCGCCAGGTCGTGGTCTTCGGTCAGCTCGTGCAGGTGCCAGGCCGAGCGCGCCTTGGCCTGGAGCACGGCGTCGAGGTCCGCGCGCGTCAGGGCCTCGAGGACGCCGTCGGAGAGCACCCCGGCCGCGTGCACCACGCCGGTCAGGCGGTGCGCGGAGGCCACCAGGTCCGCCAGGGCGTCCCGGTCGGTGACGTCGCACGCCACCACGGACACCTCGGCGCCCGCCGCCCGCAGCTCCTTCTCCAGCTCGGCCGCGCCCGCGGCGGCCGGACCGCTGCGGCTCGTCAACAGCAGCCTGCGCACGCCGTGTTCGGCGACCAGGCGGCGGGCGACGATGCCGCCGAGCACGCCCGTGCCGCCGGTGACGAGCACCGTTCCCTCGGGGTCGAGGGGCGCGGGCAGGGTGAGGGCGATCTTGCCGATGTGGCGGGCCTGGCTGAGGTACCGGAACGCCTCGGGCGCGCGGTGGACGGGGAACGTGGTGAGCGGCATCGGCCGCAGCGCGCCCGCGTCGAACAGGGCGCGGATCTCCGCGAGCATCTCGGCGATGCGGTCGAGCCCGGCCTCCATCACGTCGAACGCCTGGTAGCGCACGCCGGGATGGCTGCGGGCGATCTCCTCGGGGTCGCGGATGTCGGTCTTGCCCATCTCCACGAACCGGCCGCCGCGCGGCAGCAGCGCCAGGGACTCCTCGACGTGCTCGTGGGCCAGCGAGTTGAGGACCACGTCCACGCCGCGGCCGCCGGTGGCCTTCGCGAAGTGCTCGGCGTAGCCGAGGCTGCGGGAGTCCGCGAGGTGGTCGTCGTCGAAGCCCCAGGCGCGCAGCACGTCCCGCTTGCCGGAGCTGGCGGTGCCGAAGACCTCGGCGCCCCAGTGCCGGGCGAGCTGCAGGGACGCGAAGCCCATGCCGCCGGTCGCCGCGTGCAGCAGCAGCGACTCGCCCTCCTTGAGCCCGGCCAGGTCGTGGAGGCCGTAGTACGCCGTCAGATACACCACGGGTACGCCCGCCGCCTGCGCGAACGTGAGCCGCTTCGGCATCGGGACGACGAGCCTGCGGTCGGTGACGGTGACCGAGGCGAGGCCGCCGGTGAACAGGCCCATGACCCGGTCGCCGGGGGCGAGCCCGGTGACGTCGGCGCCGACGTCCAGGACGATGCCCGCGCCCTCGCCGAGCGACGACCAGCCGTCGCGCTCGACCATGCCGAGTTCGAGGAGCACGGCCTTGAAGTTCAGGCCGCCCGCCCGTACAGCGATCCGCACCTCGCCCGCGTCCAGCGGGCGCAGCACGTCGGGGCAGGGGGCGAGCGAAAGGCCGTCCAGGTCGCCGCGGTAGGTGAGGTCGAGGCGCCACGGCCCGTCCGCGGGCGCCGTGAGGGCGGGGGACGCGGCGGCGCGGGTGAGCCGCGGCACCGCGCCGAGGCCGCCGCGGACGGTCAGCTCGGGGTGGTCGGCGGCCATCGCGGCGGGCAGCGCGCGCCGCGAGTGCGGGTGGTCGTCGAGGTCGATGTGCCTGAGGCGGCCGGGGTGTTCGGCGCGCGCGGTGCGCAGGAGTCCGGTCACCGCGCGGTGCGTGAGCTCGTCGGCGCGGGTGAGGACGGTGAGCGGGACGTCGGCGAACGCGGGCTCGGCGAGCCAGTCCCGCACCACGCCGAGTGCCTTCTCGACGACGTCCTCCAGTTCGCCGACTGGGCACTCCCACAGGGCTGCCGTGGCGGACGCCAGGGCGGCCGGGTGGTCTGCGAAGTCGGCGGGCAGGGTGGTCCAGCTCTGCTCGGCGGGCGGCTGAGGCAGCTCGACGGGCACCAGGTCCAGGCCGAACAGCGCGGAGGTGTCGGCCCGTTCGCGCCCGAGGGTCCCCTGGTCGACGGGCCTGAGCGCCAGCTCCCCGACGGAGGCCACGGCCTGCCCGGCCTCGTCGGTGACGAGCACGGCCACGGAGCCGGTGCCGTCCGCGCCGCCCGGTCCCGCCGGTGCCAGGCGCACCCGCAGCGCGCGGGCGCCGGTGGCGTGCAGCCGGACGTCGCTCCAGCTGAACGGGATACGGACGCCGTCCGCCTGGGCGAGGGCGGCCGTGTGCAGCGCGGCGTCCCACAGCGCGGGGTGCAGCCCGAAGCCGCTGACGTCGTGGTCCTCGGGCAGCGCGACCGACGCGTACAGCACGTCGCCGTCCCGCCACGCGGCGCGCACTCCGCGGAAGGCCGGGCCGTAGCGGTAGCCGAGGTCGGCCAGGGTCGCGTAGAACCCGTCGACGGGCAGGGCGGTGGCGCCGGGCGGCGGCCACGCGGCGAGCTCGCCGGGCACCGCCGGGGTCTCGGCGGTCAGGGTGCCCGTCGCGTGCCGGGTCCAGTCGTCCTGTCCGGCGGGGCTGGTGTGCACGCCGAGCGGCCGCCCGGCGTCGGCCTCGGGGCCGATCAGGAGCTGGAGGTCCAGGTCGCCGTCGAGGACGACCGGGGCGTGCAGGGTCAGTTCGGCGAGGTGGCCGAGGCCGACCTGGTCGCCCGCGTGCAGGGCGAGTTCGACGAGCGCGGTGCCGGGAAGCAGCACGGTCTCGCCGAGCGCGTGGTCGGCGAGCCAGGGCGTCACGGTGCGCGAGAGCCGCCCGGTGAGGAGAAGCGTGTCCGCGTCCGCCGTGCGCAGGGCCGCGCCGAGCAGCGGATGCTCCGCCCTGCGCAGGCCGAGGGCGCCGGTGTCGCCGACCGCCGTGGGCTCCTTCAGCCAGTAGCGCTGCCGCTGGAAGGGGTACGTCGGCAGCGCGGCCCGGGTGACCGGGACGCGCCAGTCGACGGTGACGCCGTGCGTGTACGCCTTGGCGAGGGCGGCGCCGAAGCGGGCGGGCCCGCCGTCGTCGCGGCGCAGCGACTCCAGGACGGCGGCCTCGACCGCCGCCTCCTCCGCCGACTCCGCGACGGCGTTCGTGAGCACGGGGTGCGCGCTGACCTCGACGAACACGGTGTGTCCCTGGTCGAGGAGCGCGCGCGTGCCCGCGGCGAAGCCGACGGTGCGGCGCAGGTTGCGGAACCAGTACTCGGCGTCGAGCTCCGGGCCCGCGAGGACCTCGTTGGTGACGGTGGAGTGGAACGGGACCTGGGCGGGCCGCGGCCGGATGCCGGACAGGGCGCTCAGGATCTCGTCCCGCAGGGCCTCGACGTGCGCCGAGTGGGAGGCGTAGTCGACGGGGACGAGCCGGGCGCGGACCCCGTCGCTCTCGCAGGCCGCGACGAGGTCGGCCAGGTCGCCGGGCGTGCCCGAGACGACCGTGCTGCCGGGCCCGTTGACGGCGGCGACCTCCACCGCGCCGTCGTACCGCGCGATGCGCCGCTCGGCCTCCTCGCGCGGGAGCTGGACGGACGCCATGCCGCCGGTGCCCGCGAGCCGGGTGATGGCCTTGCTGCGCAGGGCGACCACGGCCGCGGAGTCCTCCAAGCTGAGCGCGCCCGCGACGTGGGCGGCGGCGATCTCGCCCTGGGAGTGGCCGAGGACCGCGTCCGGGGCGACGCCGTGGTGGCGCCACAGCGCGGCCAGGGAGATCATCACGGCCCACAGGGCGGGCTGGACGACGTCGACCCGGTCGAGCGGCCCGGCGAGGGCGTCGAGGAGGTCCCAGTCGGTGTGCGGGGCGAGGGCGGCGGCGCAGGCGTCGAGCTGCGCGCGGAAGACGTCCGCCTCGCGGTACAGGTCGAGGGCCATGCCCGGCCACTGCGAGCCCTGGCCGGGGAAGACGAAGACCGTCTTGCCCCGGGAGCGCGCGGCTCCGGCCACGACGTCCGGTGCGGGCCGCCCCTCGGCGAGCGCCAGGAGCCCGGCCAGCGGTGCGTCGCCGGTCACCGCGGCGCGGTGCGGCAGCAGCGGCGCGCTGGTGGCGAGCGCCGCGGCCACGGGCGCGTCCGGGTGGTCCTTCAGGTGGTCGTGCAGCTGCCGGGCCCTGGCCGCGAGCGCCGCCGGGGTGGCGGCGGACAGGAGCAGGGGCAGGTGCGGCGCCGGGTGCGCGGGCCGCTGCGCCTCCTCGGGGGCCTCCGGCTCGGGCGCCTCGGGGGCCTCCTCGATGATCAGGTGGGCGTTGGTGCCGCTGATGCCGAACGCGGACACCGCGGCCCGCCGCGGCCGGCCGGCCTCGGGCCAGGGGCGCGCCTCGGTCAGGAGCTCCACCGCGCCCGCGTCCCAGTCCACCGCGGGCGTCGGCTCGTCCACGTGCAGCGTCTTGGGCAGGATGCCGTGCCGGATGGCCTGCACCATCTTGACGACGCCGCCGACCCCGGCGGCGGCCTGGGTGTGCCCGATGTTGGACTTCAGGGAGCCCAGCCACAAAGGCTGCCCGTCGGGCCGTTCCTGGCCGTAGGTCGCGAGGAGCGCCTGCGCCTCGATGGGGTCGCCGAGGCGGGTGCCGGTGCCGTGCGCGTCCACGGCGTCCACGTCGGCGGGGGTGAGGCCCGCGTCGGCGAGGGCCTGGCGGATGACCCGCCGCTGGGAGGGGCCGTTGGGCGCGGTGAGGCCGTTGGAGGCGCCGTCGGAGTTGACGGCGCTGCCGCGGATCACCGCGAGCACGGGGTGTCCGAGCCGCTGGGCGTCACCGAGGCGCTCCAGGACGACCATGCCCGCGCCCTCGGACCAGCCGGTGCCGTCGGCCGCCGCCGAGAACGCCTTGCACCGGCCGTCCTCGGCGAGGCCGCGCTGGCGGGAGAAGTCCACGAAGGTGTCCAGGGTCGCCATGACCGCGGCGCCGCCCGCAAGGGCGAGCGAGCACTCGCCGCCGCGCAGGGCCCGGGTCGCCAGGTGCATCGTCACCAGGGACGACGAGCAGGCGGTGTCGACGGTCAGGGCGGGCCCCTCCAGGCCGAGCAGATACGCGATCCGGCCGGAGGCGACGCTGGCCGCGCTGCCGGTGCCGCCGAATCCGTCGCCGCCCTGCCCGGACTCCTCCGCGCCGAGCCCGTAGCGCTGGCCGCCGTGGCCCATCAGACCGACGAACACCCCGGTGTCGCTGCCCCGCAAGGCCTGGGGGTCCACGCCGGTCCGCTCCAGGGCCTCCCAGGAGGTCTCAAGGAGCAGCCGCTGCTGCGGGTCCATGGCGAGGGCCTCGCGCGGGGAGATCCCGAAGAACTCGGCGTCGAACTCGGCGGCGTCGTGCAGGAACCCACCGCCGCGCGCGTAGTGGCTGCCGGGCACCCCGGGGTTGGGGTCGTAACGGCCCTCGACGTCCCAGCCGCGGTCGTCCGGGAACGCGCCGACGGCGTCCTGTCCCTCGGCCACCAGGCGCCATAACCCGTCGGGCGAGACGACGCCTCCCGGGAAGCGGCAGGCCATGCCGACGATCGCGATCGGCTCGCTGGCCGCCCGCTCCATCTCCTGCAGGCGCTCGCGCGTGTCCTGCAGTTCCCCGACGGCCTGCTTGAGGTAATTCCGCAGCCTGCCCTCGTTCTCCATCGTCTCGTCACTCCTCCGGCCGAGCCTCAACTGGGCCAGTCAAACGTGCGGGGGCGGTGCGGGGCCGGGTCCACGAACGCCAGAGGCGGCACGGAAACTGGCTCCCCGGACCAACGGGCGGCTCCGGTCTCAGCAGGCGGCATGGCACAGCCCCGCCAGCGCGCCCACGACCGGCGCCTCCATGGCCGCGGGCTCCAGGACCGGCTCGTGCGTCACCGGCTCGTACATCACCGGCTCCAGCGTCAGCCTGCTGGCGTGCCGCTGGCCGGAGTCCCACCCCGGGCGCCTGCGGAACAGCTCGGGGCGGGCCGCGGCGACCACGAGCACCGGCATCGGCTCCGGCGCGTCCAGGAGGTCCTCCACGAACGCGAGGACGTCGTCGTCGGCCAGGTGCAGATCGTCGGCGAACACCACGAGCGGGCGGTGCCCGGCGCGTTCCGCGAGGCGCGGCGGCACCGGCCCACCAGGGGCCAGGCGCACGGTCGCCACGTCCGTCACCCGGCGCTCGAACACCTCGAGGAGCGGCGACTTCCCGATCCCGGGGGCGCCGATGACCGTCACCAGATGCGGCCGCGCGCGCCGCCGCACCCGCTCCAGCAGGCTGTTGAGCACGCCGAGTTCGGGTTCGCGGTCCAGTACGTCCAGGGGCGCGGGGGCGTCGCGGCGCTCGGTGACCGTCCACCGCGGCCGCTGCCCGCCCTGCCTGCCGTACGCGATGGCGGGCCCGGTCAGCCTCCTGGTGCGCCCGCACACCACGATCTCGGTGTCCTCGGCGAACTGCAGCAGGGACTCGCAGTCGACGATCAGCGCGCCGTTGACGGGCAGCGGCTCCGGGACCACCGCGCCGGGCCGTACGGGGAACTCGCCCGTCGCCACCGCGACCCGCAGCGCGGGCCGTTCGCCGTCGGGTACGTCGAAGCAGATCCGCCGCCGCAGCGCGGTCGCCGCGCGGACCGCGCGGGCGGCGGCCCTGCCGGTGCCGTCCTCCTGCGGGGACGCGGGCCCGAACAGGGCCAGCGTGGCGGAGCCCGTCGACCCGGCGACCACCCCGCCGTACCGCTCCACCTCCTCGCGCACGGTCAGCGCGGTGCGCTCCAGGGCCCCGCCGACGTCGACGACGCGGCTGCCGACCCCGAAGTCGGCGCGGATCAGGACGGCGCTGGCCCCGCCGCGGTCGGCGGGGACGAGTTGCACCGGACGGGGCACCGGGCGCTCGCGGGGTCCGGAGCGCTGCCCGAGCCCGGCGATCAGGACGGGCCGCGCGGGGGCCTCGGGGGCCGCGATGGCCGGGTCGTGCACGAGGATCGCGTGGTGCAGCAGCCGCAGTTCGCGGCCGGGTTCCAGGCCGAGGTGGTCGGCGAGGCGCAGCCGCACCCGCCGGTAGGCGGCGAGGGCGTCGGCCTGCCTGCCGCTGCGGTACAGGGCGAGCATCAGCTGGTGGCAGGCGCGTTCGCGCAGCGGTTCGGCCTCGACCATGGCCTCCAGTTCGCCGAGGACGGCGTGGTGGCGGCCGTTGGCCAGCTCGGCCTCGTAGTAGTCCTCCATCGCGTCGAGCCGGGCGTGCTGGAGCGCCGTGAGCTCCGACCAGGAGTGCCCGGCCTCCACCAGGTCGGCCAGCGGCTGTCCGCGCCACAGGTCGAGCACCTCGCGCAGGGTGGCCGCCGCTGCCGCGGGACGGCCCTGGGCGAGCTCCGCGCGCCCGGCCTGCGCGAGCCGGTAGAACCGGAACATGTCGACCTGCTCCGGGCTGACCTGGAGCTTGTAGCCGTGCGCGCAGGTCAGCAGGGCGGGCGGGGGGCTGTCGCCGTGGGTGTGCTCGGCGAACATCACGCGCAGCGCGCGGATGGCGTTCTGCAGGATCTTCCGTGCCGTCGCCGGGGCCTCCTCGGTGCCCCACAGGCCTTCGAGGAGCTTGCTGGTGGCGACCTCCCGGTTGGCGTTGAGCAGGAGCAGTCCGAGCGTCGCCCGCCGCCGGTCGCCGCCGAGGGCGACCGGCTTCTCGTCGTCTATCAGTTGCAAAGGTCCAAGAACCAGGAACTGCAAGGGATCCCCCGTAGATCGTGCGTGATCAGCGTCGAACGTGCGGGCGTCGCCCGCTTATCGCCATTCCGTTTCGGGCCCGTCGGTGTGCAGGGCGGGCGCGACGACGCGCATCGTCGTCGGCGGGTCCTGGCGGACCGGGTCCAGGTGGAGGCAGACGGTTCCCTCGGGCGGCGTGAACGCGGCGAGGCAGGAGCACTCGACCGCGGTGAAGCCCGCGAACCGGTAGGCGACCTCCATCATCCGGTTGCGTTCGGTGCGCCTGAAGTCGGCGACGAGATGCGTCCCGGCCCGCGCGGCGGCGTCGGTGAGCCAGCGCAGCAGCACCGCGCCCGCGCCGAACGACACCACCCGGCACGACGTGGCGAGCAGCTTGATGCGCCAGGCCGACGGCGTCTTCTCGATGAGCATGACCCCGACCGCCCCGTGCGGTCCGAAGCGGTCGGCCATCGACACGACGAGCACGTCGTGGTCCTCGTCGGTGAGCAGCGAGCGCAGCGCGGCGTCCGAGTAGTGCACGCCGGTGGCGTTCATCTGGCTGGTGCGCAGGGTCAGTTCCTCGACCCGGGTGATCTCCTCGTGCCTGGCCCTGCCGATGCGCATCTCGAGGTCGAGGGAGCGCAGGAACTCCTCGTCGGCGCCCTGGTAGTTCTCCCGCTCCTGGTTCCGCTCGAACCCGGCCTGGTACATCTGGCGGCGCCTGCGGGCGTCGACGGTGACCACGGCCGGGCTGAACTCGGGCAGGCCGAGCAGGGCGCCCGCCTGTTCGGCCGGGTAGCACCTGACGTCCGGCAGGTGGTAGGAGACCTCGGCGCGCTCGGTCGGCAGGTCGTCGATGAACGCGATCGTCTTCAGGGAGAAGTTGAGCTGTTCGGCGATGGCGCGCACCGAATCCGACTTCGGGCCCCAGCCGATGTGCGGCAGGACGAAGTACTCGGCGAGGCCGAGCTCCTCGAGCCGGGCCCACGCCTCGTCGTGGTCGTTGCGGCTCGACACGGCCTGGAGCACGCCGCGCGCGTCGAGCTCCGTGACGACCTTGCGGAGGGCGTCGTCGACCTCGACGTGGCCGTCCTCGACGAGGGTGCCCTGCCACAGGGTGTTGTCGAGGTCCCAGACGAGGCACTTCACGATGGGGGGCGCCTCGGGTGCCTCGGACACTTCGGACGCCTCGGATGCTGCGGGCGCCTCGGATGCTGCGGGCGCCTCGGATGCCGCGGGCGCTGCGGGCGCCTCAGGTGCTTCGGGCGCCTCACGTACCTCAGATGCCTCAAGTGCTTCGGATGCTTCGGACATGTCCGCTCCGTTTCGTGCGCCGTTCAGCCCGCCACCGAGGCGGCGTGGTCGGCGAGCATCAGCTGGCAGATCTCGTTGCTGCCCTCGATGACTTCCATCAACTTCGCGTCGCGGTACGCCCGCTCCACCACGTGCCCGCCCGCGGCGCCCGCGGAGGCGAGCACCTGCACCGCCGACGCCGCGCCCCGGGCCGCGTTCCCGGCGGCGACGTGCTTGGCGAGGATCGACGCGGGCACCTGCTCCGGGGTGCCGCCGTCCCAGCTGAGGCTCGCCCGCTCGCAGGCGAACGTCGCCGTGCGCTCCGCGGCGTACAGCTCGGCCAGGTGCCGGGCGACGAGCTGGTGCTCCAGCAGGGGCTTGCCGAACTGCTCGCGGTCGCGGGCGTGTCCGGCGACCGCGGCCAGGCAGGCGCGCAGGATGCCGACGCAGCCCCAGGCCACCGAGAGCCGCCCGTAGGTCAGCGCGATGGTGGTCAGCATGACGACGGGCTGTCCGGCGACCGCGAGGAGGTGCTCCGCGGGCAGGCGTACGTCGTCGAGCTCGACGGTGGCGTGTCCCGCGGCGCGGCAGCCGAGCGGGGCGGCGACGCGGGTCACGCGGACGCCGGGGGCCGACGCGGGCACGACGGCGACGGCGCCGCCGCCTTCGTAGCGGCCGAACACGACGATCCAGTCGGCGTATCCGGCGACCGTGATCCACGTCTTGGTGCCGGTCACGACGATCTCGTCGCCCTCGCGCCGGATCTGGGTGGCCATCGCGGCGAGGTCGCTGCCCGCGGCGGGCTCGCTGAACGCCACGGCGGCCAGGTCACCGCTGGTGAGTCTGCCGATGTACGCGGCCCGCTGGTCCTTGTCGCCGAACCGCTTGATGGTCCAGGCGGCCATCCCCTGGGAGGTCATCACGCTGCGCAGCGAGCTGCACAGGGCGCCGGTGTGCGCGGTGAGCTCCCCGTTGTCCGCGCCGGACAGGCCAAGGCCCCCGAAGCGCTGGTGCGCCTCGGCGCACAGCACGCCCTTGGCGCCGAGGCCCCGCAGCACGTCCAGGGGGATCTCACCCGTGACGTCCCAGTCGCTCGCCGCGTCGGCGACCGTCTCGGTCACCAGCGCGGTCAGGGCGTCAAGCACTGTCACCACCGCTGTGCAGCCGGGTCACCAGGGAGCTCATCCCGCGCAGGGTGCGGAAGTTGTCCATGGCGAGGTCGGGGCCCTCCACCTCGACCCCGAAGGCGCTCTCCACGAACACCACCAGCTCCATCGCGAAGAGCGAGGAGACCGCGCCCGAGGCGAACAGGTCCACCTCCGGCTCCCAGGTCATCTTGGTCTTGGCCTCGAGGAATTCGCCGATCCGCTGCTCGATGGCGGCGACCGAGAGCTCCGTGGTCGAGTCAGTCATGAAAGTCCCCTTCTCGCTGCTTCTCGCTGCTTCGTCGCTTCTCGTCGCTCGTCACTGCGTCTTGTTCTTGCGCGCCAGCGTGATGCCGTCCGCCACGGCGAGCAGGGAGAGTTCCACCCTGCTGTCGACGAGGAGCGCGGCGTTGAGCTCGCGGATGGCCACCGTGTCCGGGTCGTTGGCCTCCGGGTCCGCGACCCGGCCGAAGTAGAGGGTGTTGTCGAGCACGACCAGGCCGCCGGGCCGCAGATGGGCCAGCGCCTCCTCGTAGTAGCGCGCGTACGACGCCTTGTCGGCGTCGACGAAGACCAGGTCGAAGGTCTCGGGGCCGCGTTCGGCGAGCAGCTCCGCCATGCTCTGGGCGGCGTCGCCGATCCGCAGCTCGATCCGGTCGGACACCTCGGCGCGGGCCCAGTACCGCCGGGCGACCTTGGTCCAGCGCTCGCTGATGTCGCAGGTGACGACGGAGCCGCCGGGCGGAAGGGCACGTGCCATGCACAGCGTGCTGTAGCCGGTGAACGTGCCGATCTCCAGGATGCGTTCGGCCCCGGTGAGGCCGACGAGCAGGGCCAGGAGCTGGCCTTCCTCGGGCATGGTCACCATGGCGTTCAGGGCCGGGACGCGCGAGGTCTCGTCGATGAGGTCGCGCAGGATCTCGTCGTCGCGCAGCGACACCGAGCGCACGTAGTCGAGCATGCGCTCGCTCAGTTCCACCTGGCCGGCCATCAGTGCGCCTCGTACGCGTAGAAGCCGCGGCCGGTCTTGCGGCCGTGGTCGCCCTCGGCGACCTTGCGCAGGAGCAGCTCGCTGGGGCGGTAGCTGTCGTCCTTGGTGCGCTCGTGCAGCACGGTGAGGGAGTCGACAAGGTTGTCAATGCCGATGAGGTCTGCCGTCCGCAGCGGGCCCGTCGGGTGTCCGAGGCAGCCCTCCATCAGGGCGTCCACGTCCTCGACGGTGGCCCGGCCCTCCTCGACCACGTTCGCCGCGTCGTTGATCATGCGGTGCAGCACCCGGCTGGTGACGAAGCCGGCGCCGTCGCCGACCACGATGCCCTTCCTGCCCAGGACGGTCAGGAGGTCCTGGACGGCCGCCATCGCCCGGTCCGAGCTGCGC
>NZ_JBWKEY010000003.1:66299-718177 GCF_056435225.1 Streptomyces sp. NPDC043996
GGAGGGTTGGGGAAGCCTTTCGGGGCCCCTGAAACCGGGGCCTGTCTTTCCCTGGTCGTTCCCCCCCCCCCCCCCCCCCCCGGGGCGGCCCCGCGCTACACGTCCTCCTCCAGGTCCGCCTCCTTCACCAGGTAGCCGAACTGGAAGCGGCTCGTCGCGCCGAACATCTGCATGACCTGACCGATGTGCTTGCGGCAGGTGCGCACGGACGTCCCGAGGCGCCGGGCGATGGCCTCGTCCTTGACGCCGGAGATCAGCATCTTGACGATCTCCTTCTTCATGTCCTCGCTGATGGCGTCGATCTCGGCGCGCCCGGTGTCGAACTTCTTGGCCGTCGCCCAGCCGTGCTCGAACGTGGAGTACAGGAAGTCGATGAGCGAGCGCTCCTGCACGATCACGGCCCCGCCGCTCTCCCCGCTCAGCGGGACGAACGCCACCGACCGGTCAAAGATGATGATCTTGCCGAAGAGCGCGCCCGCCGTCCGTATCTCGGCGCCGGAGTCGAGCAGCTTCTCCACGTGCTCCCGCGTCGGGGTGTCGAACCGGGCCGCGTGCTGGTACAGCACGCGCATGCGCACGCCCCGGGCGAGCACCTGCAGATCCCGGGTCTGCGCCTCGATGAGCTCCTCCGCGGATTCCTCGCTCTCGGGCTGCATGCAGACGATTTCATGGGAGCTGTTCGCGGCGGCCTCCGACAGGAGGGAGCGGACCACCTCCGGGACTTTCACGATGTCGAACGAGTTCGCGTGCTGGCTGGCGAACTTGCTCGACCTGAAAAGCAGTGAGAGGCGTGCCAAGTCATTGCGGAGATGACCTATGGCCAGCTTCCGTTCGAGCAAATCAAGTTCGCTCGGAGTCAGTACTTGCGAATAGGAGATGCCAGGGTCGACTGGCACGAACCAGGCGTCCTCGTTGCGGGAAGGACGGATGAGTTCGAGCTCCAGGAGGCTGGCGATGATCTCCCTTCCCTTTTCGGGAGCAAATTCGAAATCACGTGTGATGTCCTCGACCGTGAATCCGTCCCGGTCCAGGCTCCATTCATAGACTTCAAAGCTTCCAGTGACTGGCTTAGGGAACAAGGGCGCTCCAAGTTTCTAAGTATCCCTTCAGATTGCCCTGGCGAAGGGATATTGACTCGAGCGGTGTTCGGCGTCAGCGCCAATATCAATCTATGGGACTCCTCCCCGATAATCCAGTGGCGACGGAACGGGCCTGGGCCCCGTGACCGGGGTGCGGGCACGCGAAACGGCCGGGCCGAGGACATGGGTCCCCGGTCCGGCCGTAGGGGCGGAAGGCGGGCGGCGGCGCTAGCCGAGCGCCCCCGGCGCCGGGAAGTACCCGGCCTTCGCGAAGAACTCCGTGTACGTGCCGAAGAGTTCCGCGTCGATCTCCGGGCAGGCGATGCCCGTGCCCGCGAGGGCGGCTTCCGTCGCGCTGACGTCCATCCGCATGTACAGGGCCGCGCCCGCGGTCATGTACGCCCGGAAGATGTCGATCGTCGGGAAGAGCGCGTTGTCCCGGTCGGCGCGGACGGTGGCGACGAACTCGTCCCAGCCCACCTCGTCCAGGGCGTACCCGGAGGCGCGCAGCCGCTTGACCATCTCGGCGAAGCTGACCGCCACGGGGTTGAACAGGTGGAAGGTACGGCCGTGCCCGGTGCGGGACAGGGCGAGGACGGCCGCGCTGACGTAGTCCACCGGCACCATCGGGAACAGCGCGTCCGCGCCCGCGGGGACCGCCCGCGCCTGGAGGCTGCCCTTCAGGCTCAGCCAGACGAAGTCGCGGGTCTGGCAGGCGCCGTTGGTGCGCGCCCCGGAGATCACGTCGGCGCGGTAGACCGACACGGGAAGGCCGCGCTCCCGCGCGAGGCCGATGATCTTCTCGCCGACGTACTTGCTCTGCCGGTACCCGTTGGTGAGCTCCTCCGGCGGCCCGGTCGGGTCGTCAGGGGTGAGCCCCGCGCCGTCGGGCGCGGGCCGCGCGAAGACGCCGGTGCTCGACACGTAGTGCAGCGGCACCGTGCGGTGCAGCGCGGCGAGCCGCAGCGCCTCCTCCGTGCCGGTCACGTTGGCGGCCTTCAACGACGTGTACGGGTGCAGCCAGTTGACCGTGGCGCCCGCGTGGTACACCACGTCGACCTCGCGGGCGAGCCGGTCGTACGTCTCGGCGTCGAGGCCGAAGCGCGGCTCCGCGAGGTCGCCGGTCAGGACCGTGAGGCGGCCGGGGTCGACCTCGTCCCAGATGCCGTACCAGGTGAGGTTGGCGCGCAGCCGGTCGAGCGCGGCGCGGTCGTCGGCGCCCCGGATCAGACAGTGCACGGTGGCCCCGGTGGACCGCATCAGGTCCCGCAGCAGGAAGGCGCCGACGAACCCGGTGGCTCCCGTGAGGAACACCTGCCCCGGCTCCGCGACCGTGGTGACGACCTCGGCGGCCGGGACCACGTCGGCGGCGAGCCGTATCTCGGCGGCGAAGTCCACCGCGGTCTGCGTGGCCTCGCCGGTCCGGGTGGCGAGCTCCGCGCGGAGGTACTCGATCAGGGCCGCGGGGTGGTCGTAGTCGAAAAGGAGGGTCGGCGGAAGCCGCAGGCCCGTCTCGCCTTCGAGCCGGTTGCGCAGCTCGACCGCGGTCAGCGAGTCGAAACCGAGCTGGGTGAAGACGGTGGCGGGGGCGATGTCGTCGGTTCCGCTGTGGCCGAGCACGGCGGCCACGGAGCCGCGTACCAGATCGAGCAGGAGCTCGCGCTGGCCCCTCTCGTCGAGCGGGGCGAGGCGCTCCGCGAGCTGCCCGGTGTGCTGGGCGGTCGCGGTGACCACGCGCCGCGATGGGCCGCGGACGAGGCTCCACAGGACGGGCAGGACGGGTCCTGGCTGGCGCGCGATCAGGGCGACGTCGAGGTGCATCGGTACGGTCGTCGGGTGGCCCGCGGCGAGCGCCGCGTCGAACAGGCCGGTGCCCTCGTCGGGTGCGATGGGCCTGAGGCCCGACTGCGTCGCCCGCTTCCAGTCGACCTCGGAGAGCCGGGACGCCATGCCGTGCGCCTGCGCCCACGCCGCCCAGGCGAGGGAGTCGCCGGGCAGCCCGTTGGCCCTGCGGTGCTGGGCGAGGGCGTCGAGGAACTGGTTGGCGGCCGAGTAGTTGGCCTGTCCCGGCGAGCCGACGACACCGGCGACGGAGGAGAAGAGGACGAACAGGGCGAGCGGCCGTTCCCGGGTGAGTTCGTGCAGGTTCCAGGCAGCGTCGACCTTGGGCCGCAGCACAGCCGACACCCGCTCCGCCGTCAAGGCGGTGACGATGCCGTCGTCGATCACACCAGCGGTGTGGACGACACCCGTCAGCGGATGCTCCCCCGGCACCGACTCCAGCAGCGCCGCAAGGGCCGCGCGGTCCGCCGCGTCACACGCCTCGACGCGCACCCGCGCGCCCAGCGCGGAAAGCTCCTCCACCAGCTCCGAAACGCCGGGAGCCGCAGCCCCCCGCCGACTCGTCAGCACCAGATGCCGAACGCCGTACTCCACCACCAAGTGCCGCGCGAACAAGCCGCCCAGCGCACCCGTGCCACCCGTCACCAGGACCGTGCCGTCCGGATCAAGCTCGCGCCGGGCCGTGGCGGCCGGGTGGGCCCGCGCGAGGCGGGGTGTGCTCGCCCGCCCCGCGCGGAGCGCCACCTGCTCGTGGCCGGAGGCGATCGCGGCGGCCAGCCGCCCGGCGCTCTCCGGGCTGCCGTCGACGTCGACGAGCGTGACGCGGCCGGGGTTCTCGACCTGCGCGGACCTGACCAGGCCCCACACCGGGGCCGCGCCGGGGTCGATGTCCTCGCCGTCGTGGGTGGCGACGGCGTGGCGCGTGACCAGGACCAGGCGCGCGGTGCCGTGCGCGAGCCCGTCCCGCACCAGGTGGAGGGTCCGAGCGGTGGCCCGGTGCGCGGCGGCCGCCGCGTCGCCGTCCCCGGCCGCCGCGTCGACGACGGCGACGAGGGTGTTCCCCGCGGCGTCCGCGACGCTGTCGACACGGTCCCCGAGGCCGTCCAGGCCCCCCAGGCCGTCCAGCGCGCTGTCGCCGAGTACGGCACAGCGCGCGGGCGTGAGGTCCTCCGCGTCCGGCAGGGCGACCGACGGCCAGACGACGTGGAACAGCGAGTCGCCGTGCGCGCCGTCGGCCTGCCCGGCGGGGGCCGTCGGGCGCCGCCGCAGCGCGCGGGCCTCGCCGACCGGTTCGCCGGTGTCGTCGGCCAGCCACAGCCGGAACGCGTCGTCGCCCTTGGGCCTGATCCAGACCCGGAGCGCGCGCGGGCCTGCCGCGTACAGGTCGAACCCGTGCCAGGACAGGGCGGTGGTGTCGTGCCCGTCGGCGAGCAGCGGGTGCAGCGCGGCGTCGAGCAGCGCGGGGTGGACGCCGAACGACTCCGGGTCGGTGTCGTCGGGCAGCCTCACCTCGGCGAACAGGTCTTCGCCGCGCCGCCACAGCGCCCGCAGGCCCTGGAAGGCCGGGCCGTGGGCGTACCCCTTCTCGTCGAGCCGCGTATAGAAGTCGTCGAGCCCGGCGGGTGTCGCCCCCGGCGGCGGCCAGGCCGCCAGGGAGACCGCGGGCGGTGGCGCCGACTCCGTGAGCAGCCCGGTGGCGTGCACGTGCCAGGGCGCGGCCGGGTCGTCGCGGTCGGGCCGCGAGGCGACGGTGAGCCGCCGGTGACCGTCGTCGCCCGCCGCGCCCACGGTCACCTGGACCTGGACTCCGCTCTTGGCGGGCAGGGCGAGCGGCGTTTCGATCGTCAGGTCGGCGACGGCGGCGCAGCCGACCTCGTCACCGGCGCGGACCACCAGCTCGGCCAGGGCCGCCGAGGGCAGCGTCACGGCGTCGCCGACGCGGTGGTCGGCGAGCCAGGGGTGGGTGTGCCGCGAGAGCTTCCCGGTGAACACCGCGCCGTCGCCGCCCGCGAGGGCGATGCCGGTCGAGAGGACCGGGTGCGTCGGCCCGGCGAGGCCGAGCCCGGGGGTGTTCCGCGCGCCGGGCGAGGTGCTGTCCAGCCAGTACCGCTGCCGCTGGAAGGCGTACGTGGGCAGGTCGACCAGCGCCGCGCCGGTCCCGGCGAAGACCCGCGCCCACTCCACCGCGTGCCCGGCCGCGTACAGCCCGCCCAAAGCACTGAGTACGGTACGCACTTGGGGCTTGTCCCGGCGCTGCGACGCCACGAACGACGCCTCCACGATCTGCGGCCCCATCGACGTCAGCACACCCGCGGGGCCGATCTCCAGGAACCGGGTCACCCCCTGCTCCCGCAGCCGGGTCACGTGGTCCGCGAACCGCACCGCCTCACGGATGTGCTCGACCCAGTACCGGGCCGAGCACACCTCCTCCGCACTCGCGGCCATGGCAATCACCGGCTCGTGGAAGGTGACGGCCTCCACCACCGCCGCGAACTCCTCCAACACCGGGTCCATCAACGGCGAGTGGAAGGCGTGACTGACCGTGAGCCGGTTCGTCTTGACGCCCCGCTCCCGCAGGGCCTCCGCGATACCGGTGACCACGTCCTCGTCCCCGGAGATCACCACCGAGGAAGGCCCGTTGACCGCCGCGACACCGGCCCGCTCCTCATGCCCGTGGAGCAGTTCCCGGACGTCGGCCTCGGTGGCCTGCACCGCCACCATCGCGCCACCGGCGGGCAGCGCCTGCATCAGCCGCCCGCGCGCGGCCACCACCCGGCACGCGTCGGTCAGCGTCAGCACCCCCGCCACATGCGCGGCGGCCAGCTCGCCAATGGAGTGCCCGGTCACGAAGTCCGGCACCACACCCCACGACTCCACCAACCGGAACAGCGCCACCTCGACCGCGAACAGCGCGGGCTGCGTCCACCCCGTCTCATCCAGCCCCGCACCACCGAACACCACATCCCTCAACGACCCGGGCAGCAGGCCGTCGAAGGCGGCACACACCTCGTCGAACGACGCCGCGAACACCGGGAAGGCCTCGTACAACTCACGCCCCATACCGGCCCGTTGCGCCCCCTGGCCGGTGAACAGGAACGCCGTACGGCCTTCCGCCGCGACGCCCGCCACCACCGCACCGGCGCCGGTCTCCCCGGCGGCCAGCGCCCGCAGGCCCGCCACGAGCTCGTCACGGCCGGACCCCACCACGACCCCGCGGTGCTCGAACGCCGACCGCGATGTCGCGAGGGACAGGCCCACGTCCAGCGGGGACGCGCCGCCCTCCACCACGGAAAGGAGCCGCTCCGCCTGCGCCCGCAGCGCCTCCGCCGACCTGGCCGACAGCGCCAACGGCACGGCGGGCAGGGCGCGTTCCGGAGTCTCCTCCGTTGCCAGCCCGGTGTCCTCCGGGGCCTGCTCCAGGACCAGGTGCGCGTTGGTGCCGCTGACTCCGAAGGAGGACACCGCCGCCCGGCGCGGGCGGCCCGTCGTCGGCCACGCGCGCCGCTCGGTCACGAGCTCGACCGCGCCCGCCGACCAGTCGACGGCGGGCGTGGGCTCGTCCACGTGCAGGGTCTTCGGCACCTGGCCGTGCCGCATCGCCATGACCATCTTGATGACACCGGCGACCCCGGCCGCGGCCTGCGTGTGCCCGATGTTCGACTTCAGCGAGCCGAGCAGCAGCGGCTGGTCGTCGGGACGGGACTGGCCGTACGTCGCGAGCAGCGCCTGCGCCTCGATCGGGTCGCCGAGCCGGGTGCCCGTGCCGTGCGCGTCGATGACGTCGACCTCGGCGGGCGAGAGCCCGGCGCTGGCCAGGGCCTGCCGGATGACCCGCTGCTGCGAGGGGCCGCTCGGCGCCGTGAGGCCGTTGGAGGCGCCGTCGGAGTTGACCGCGCTGCCGCGGATCACCGCGAGCACCGGGTGCCCGAGCCGCTGGGCCTCGGACAGCGGGGCGAGGAGCAGCATGCCCACGCCCTCGGACCAGCCGGTGCCGTCGGCGGCCGCGGCGAACGCCTTGCAGCGGCCGTCGGGGGCGAGGCCGCGCTGCCGGGAGAACTCCACGAAGCCGTCCGGCACCGGGATGGCCATCGCGCCGCCCGCCAGGGCCAGCGCGCACTCGCCGCCGCGCAGCGCCGTCACGGCGTGGTGGATCGACACCAGCGACGACGAGCACGCCGTGTCCATGCTGACCGTCGGCCCTTCGAGGCCGAGGACGTAACTGATGCGGCCGGAGGCGACGCTGGTGAGCATCCCGGTCATCGCGTAGCCCTCGGTGCCCGTCGACGAGGAGTCGACCATGGAGGCGTACCCGGTGTACGGCACGCCGACGAACACCCCGGTGTCGCTGCCGCGCAGCGAGCGCGGGTCCACCCGAGCCCGTTCGATGGCCTCCCACGCGGTTTCGAGCAGCAGCCGCTGCTCGGGGGCCATCGCGAGCGCCTCGCGCGGCGAGATCCCGAAAAACGCGGCGTCGAAGCCCTTGATGTCGCTGAGGAACCCGCCCTCGCGCGCGGAGAACTTGCCCACCGCGTCGGGGTCCGGGTCGTACATGCCCTCGACGTCCCAGCCGCGGTCGGCGGGGAAGTCGCCGATCGCGTCGACGCCGTCGGCGGCCAGGCGCCACAGCTCCTCGGGGGTCGACACGTCGCCGGGGTAGCGGCAGGCCATGCCCAGGATGGCGATGGGCTCGGACCGGCTCGACTCAAGCTCGTCGATGCGGGCGCGGGCCTTGTGCAGGTCCGCGGTGACCCACTTGAGGTAGTCGAGGAGCTTCTCGTCCTTGCTCACCTGCTGACCGCCGCCCGCCTGCTGACCGCTCTTCGCCTGCTGACCGCTGCTCATCCGCTCACCGCTGTTCGTCCGCTGACCGCTGTTCGCCTGCTGACCGCTCACTTGGACACCGCCCGGATCGAGTTCTCAAGACCTGCCGCGGGCCCCTGTTCGGCGAGGACCGAAGGGCCGAGCCGTCCCGCCAGGTACAGCGCGAGGTGCAGCCGCAGATGGTCCTCGCGCAGGGAGCGCCCGAGCAGCTGCTCCGCCTTCTTCACCCGGTAGACCACGGTGTTCTTCGCGATGTGCAGGTGCTTGGCCGTGAGGGCCACGCCCCGCTCGTTGTCGAGGAGGCAGCGCACGGTCTCGCGCAGCGCGGCCATCGACCGGGTGTCGTCGGCGAGCGGGCCGAGCTCTCGGCGCACGAAGTCGGCGGTGGAATCGGCGTCGTTGCCGAGGAGGATCACGAGTTCCAGGTCGCCGTAGTCGCACAGCCCGGACGGGCCGGGTTCGGTGATGCGGCCGATCCGCTCCGCGGTGACCGCCTGCTCGTGGGAGCGCTGGAATCCGGCCACTCCGTCGCCGGGCAGCCCTGAGGCGACGCGGACGTGCGGGGGCAGGGCCACCGGCTTGTCCGCCCTGCGCAGTTCGCCCGGCCGGTCGGTGGCGCGGCCGCCCCACGCCCACAGCCGCCCCGGACCCGCGGGGAGCAGCAGCGTCGAGGAGCATCCGGCCTGGTCGAGGAGGCGCAGCGCCGCCGTCTCCAGTTCGCGGGCGCTGTCCGGGGTGATCTCGTCCTGCCACAGGACCAGGGCGACGTGGTGCAGCGTCAGGTCGTAGCGCAGCTGGCGCAGCGTCGTCCTGGTGTCGACGGGCGTCCCCTCAAGAATGGCGGACACCAGTTCGAAGCGCTCACCGACGGACCCCGCGAACCAGCGGTCGCGTTCGGCGGTGAACGTCTCGGTGACCGCGGCGGTGAGGGTCTCCATTCCGTCGAACAGGTCGGCGGATATGGACCTCATCATCGCCGCCTGTTCCTGCGCGGGAATCGTTGTCGCGCAGAACTCGAAGAGACCGCGGGTGAAACTCGCGTGGGTCGCCCTGACGTAGCGGAGCAGGAGGTCGACGGTGGTGTTGTCGCCGATGCGTTCCCTTATGGCATTCGTGAGCTCGATGGCGAGAATCCGGGGAATGGCCCGGATGCCGCTGAGCCTGAGGACGCCCCAGAGCGATATCGCCTCAACGAGTCGGGTTTCACTGCGGGATGTCAGATCGAAGCGGGCGAAAGGATCCTCGGCAAGATCCGCGAGGAGCATGCGACTGTTCTCGATGGCCCATCCTGTGGCGCCGGGCCCGGCGCGCATGACCGCCTCTTCGACCAACTGTGGATTCGTCGCTGGTAAATGGAGTACGGAGTCATCGGTGGGGCGCAGCAGATACAGCAGAGAGCAGGGGGACGAAATCTGCGGTGGCACAGGCATGGTCGCCTGCGACGTGGGATAGCCTGACAAAGCGTAGCCTCCGTACCGGAAAGCGGACGCGACTTGGGTAGTGGAAGCCTATACAAGGCATCACTGGCGGTGGGTAATCCTCCGGTAACCGCCTCCGAGCTGCGGAATTACCGCGCGGTGGGCGGAAGTGGGCGGGAGTGGCGATAACTTGACTTTCGCCGTCCGCTGATTGGCCGTGATGAGGAGTGCTCGTGACCAAGCCGTCCACACAAGACGTCAGGACCGCCGCCGCGACCGGTCCGGTGCCCTGGGTGCTCTCCGGGCGCAGCGCGGCGGGCCTGCGCGCCCAGGCCACCCGGCTGCTCGCCCGGCTCGAGTCCCCGTCGGCGCGCGGCGCCGACGACCTCACGGCCGTGGGCCGCTCCCTGGTGGCGGCCGGTGCGGCCCACGAGCACCGGGCGGTGGTCCTCGGCCGCGACCGCGCGGAGCTGCTCGCCGGGGTGCGCGCGCTCGCCGAGGACCGGCCCGCGCCGCACGTGCTCGGCGGGCGCGCGGCCCGGCCTGGCCCGTCGGGCGGCCGACCGGTGTTCGTGTTCCCCGGCCAGGGCACCCAGTGGGCGGGCATGGCGGTGGAACTCCTGGACACCGCGCCCGTGTTCGCGCGCTCCGTGGCGGACTGCTCGCGGGCGCTTTCGCCGTATCTGGCCTGGTCCCTTGAGGACGTGCTGCGGGAGGTGCCCGGCAGCCCGCCCCTCGACCGGGTGGACGTCGTCCAGCCCGTGCTGTTCTCGATGATGGTGTCGCTGGCCCGGCTGTGGCGTTCGTACGGCGTGGAGCCCGGGGCGGTGGTCGGCCACTCGCAGGGCGAGATCGCGGCCGCGCACGTCGCGGGCGCCCTGTCGCTCGAGGACGCGGCACGCATCGTGGCGCTGCGCAGCCAGGCCCTGATCAAGATCCGCGGCCGCGGCGAGATGCTGACCGTGATGGCGCCCGAGGCGAAGGTGCGCGAGCTCCTCGCCGACTGGGAGGGCCGCGTCTCGGTGGCCGCGGTCAACGGCCCCGCCACCACGACGGTCTCCGGCGACGCGGCCGCGACCCGCGAGTTCAACGCCGCGCTGCGGGCGGCGAAGATGATGCGCTGGCAGGTCCCCGGCGTGGACTTCGCCGCGCACTCCGCGCACGTGGAGGACCTGCGCGAGACCCTGCTCGACCTGGCCGCACCGACCAGGCCGGTACGGGGCGGTGTGCCCTTCTGCTCGACGGTGACCGGCGGCCGCGTCGACACCGAAGGCCTGGACGCCGAGTACTGGTACCGCAACCTGCGCCAGACGGTCCGCTTCGACGAGGCCGTACGCACGCTGCTGACCGACGGCCACACGGTCTTCGTCGAGTGCAGCGCCCAGCCGGTGCTCACGGTCGGCATGCAGGACACCGTCGAGGAACTCGGCGGCTCCGCCGCCCTGATGGGCACGCTGCGCGGGGACGACGGCGGCATGAACCGCTTCCTCGCGGCCCTCGCGGAGGCGTACGCGCAGGGGGTCGCGGTGGACTGGACGGCGGCGTTCGCCTGACGGGTCGCCGCCGGGGGCGGGCCGGGTCCGCGCGGTGGGCCTGGCCCGCACACTAGGGGGCGCGCACACCAGGGGCCCGCACGCCCGGGGCTCGCACCCAGGCGAGGCCGCACGAGTGAGGCCCTGACCGACGCCACGGCCAGGGCCTTTCTATTCTTTCCGCGCCTTTCCGCGCTCTTCTTTCCTTGCTTTCCCCGATCTTTCGCGCGTACTCTCACACGCGCTGCGCACCCTTTTGGTGCCCTCAGTCGACGTCGAGCCCCAAGGTGCGGAGCTTCGGTGCGATCACGGCACGGCAGTAGGGCTGATACCGATTGCTGTTGTAGTAGTCCTGCTGATCGGCATCGGCCTCGAAGAACTGCTCGTACGGCCTGAGGTCGGTCACGATGTCCTGTCCGAGTTTCTGCCGCACCTGTTCCATGACCTTCTCGGAACGCACGCGCTGGTCCTCGCCCGCGTAGAAGATCGTGGAATGGTAGATGGTGCCGAGATCCGCACCGCTCTGGTTGGGAGTGGTCGGATCGTGGCTCTGGAAGAACAGCACGAGTACGTCTTCGAGGGAGATCTCCCCCGGCTTGAACACCACCTGCACGGCCTCGACGAATTTCTGTGGGTTGAGCCCGTGGCGCACATAGCCCTCATAGTCGGGCGGCGGCCCGTGGTCACCGGCGAACCCGGCGACACTGGAAGTGATCCCGGGCGTCCGCCGCGCCACCGCGTCGAACGACCAGAAACACCCGGGCCCGAGCGTCAGCCTCTCCGTGCCCCCGCCCGTGGATTCTTCATCGCCCATCAAAAACCCTCCCCTAAACAGTGCCCGTATTCCACATTCCGCTTCGACTGTAGCAGGGGAGGCTCTTTTCAGTTAGGGTCCTGCATACCACTCGGAAAGAAATCGGAAGCCGTGTCCGATAAAGGAGACAGAGGTGGCCGACCGGCGGCTTCGCTGGCCGAAAATCACCCCTCGCACAGCACGTCCGACACCTCAATGACGACAACACGGCCCCGTCCCCCTCGCCGAACGCGTCAGCGGTAGGCCGCGAGGAAGGCGCGCACGCCCGCCGTGGCGTAGTGGTCGAGTTCCGCGTCGGTGTGCCGGGCCGAGCCGGTGAACATGGCCTGGTTCACCGGGATCCACAGCAGCAGGCCGGAGAAGTGGTGGGCGGCCAGGAGCGGTTCGTCGACGCGGAGCAGCCCCTCCCCCGCGAGCCGCCGGAAGGTGTCCGCGAGGGTGGCGAGGACCCGCTCGAAGCCCCGCTCGTACCAGGCAGCGCCCAGTTCGGGGAAGACGTCGGCGTTGGCGATGACCAGCCGCCGCAGCTGCAGCACCTGCGGCCGGGTGAGCGCGTCCAGGAACCGGCGGGCAAGGCGGAGCAGGTTCTCCTCCAGGGCCTCGGCGTCGGCGGGGATGTCGGACACCAGGTCGACCATGGCGTCGATCTGGTCGGTGGTGGCCAGGACGATCTCCGCGAACAGCTTCTCCTTGTCGGCGAAGTGCTTGTAGACGGTCTGCTTGGACACCGCGGCCAGCTTGGCGATGTCATCCATGCTCGTCCCGGCGTACCCCTTCGTCATGAACACCTGGGTGGCCGCCCCCATGATCGCCTGACGCTTGCGAGCCGACCGGCCCTGCTCGTTGTCAACCACTCCGACCTCCTGAAGACGAGTACTGGACAGTCCAGTTTCTTCGTGGGTACTGTACCGTCCAGTTCCTGGCAGTACTACACCGTCCAGTTCTCGCGCCTCGTAAGGAGACCCCCATGGCCCAGATCCAGCCGCTCCCCGGCCACCCGTACCCGTCGTCGGCGGACCTGGCCGCGTCCGGCTCCCCGCGCACCACGCCCCGCACCACGCCCCGCTCCACGCCCCGCGCCCCGCACCGGCTCCTGCTGGCGGGCGGCATGGCGGCGGGCCCGCTCTTCCTCGTGGCGGGCCTGGCCCAAGGCCTGACCCGGGACGGGTTCGACTTCGGCCGCAACGCGCTCAGCCAGCTCAGCCTCGGCCCGCTCGGCTGGATCCAGATCACCGTCTTCCTGCTCACCGGCGCCCTGGCCCTGGCGGGCGCGGCCGGTGCGCGCCAGGTGCTGCGGGAGAGACCGGGCGGCACCTGGGCGCCACGGCTGATCGCCGTCTTCGGCGTCTCGTTCCTGCTCGCCGCCGTGTTCACCGCCGACCCCGGCGCGGGCTTCCCCTCCGGCGCCCCCGAGGCGGCGCCCTCCTCGCTGAGCTGGCACGGCGCGCTGCACATGGCCAGCGCGATGGTCGGCTATCTGTCGCTGTGCGCCGCGTCGTTCGTCCTGGCCCGGCACTTCGCCGCCGCCGGCCAGGGCGGCTTGGCCTGGGCGTCCCGCCTCGTCCCGGCGGCCGTCCTCGCGGGTTTCGCCGCCTCGTCCGCCACGGTCGCGGCTTTCACCGCGGGAGCGGCGCTCGGCCTGCTGTGGCTGACGACGCTGACGGCCCGCCTCGCCACGCTCCCCGCCGACACCGGCAGCTAGGCGCCCACCGGGCACAAGCCCCGCGCCCCCACACCCCCGTACCCAAGCACCCCACGCACCCCACGCACCCCTCGTAACCCTCGTAACCCTCGCAACCCAAAGGAGAACCCCGAAATGGCCGCACCCGGAAATGGCCCCGCCAGCTACTTCCCCTCGATCGAGAAGAAGTACGGCCGTCCGATAGAGGAGTGGGTGGACATCATCCGCGCCTCGCCCCTGACCAAGCACATGGAGCTGGTCACCTGGCTGAAGGCCGAACACGGCCTGGGCCACGGCCACGCCACCGCCCTGGTGACCCACACCCGCACCACGACGCCCGGCGAGTGACGACGGGGGCGGCCGGGACAACGCCCCGGCCGCCCCCACACGCATCCCGTACCCCTAATCCCGCCTCTCCCCTATTGCCTCTATTACCTCTATCCCCTTATCAGCGGGTGAGGAGGTTCAGGGTCCTGACTCCCGTGAGGTCGGCGGAGGGCAGGAACGTGGGCGGGTTGTCGGGGTCCGCGCGCAGGACCGGGAAGCGGTCGAGGAGGATGTCGAGGACGATGCGGCCCTCCAGGCGGCCCAGCGGGGCACCGATGCAGAAGTGGATGCCGCGGCCGAAGCCGAGGTGCGGGTTGGTGGCGCGGGCCGGGTCGAAGGTGTGCGGGTTCGCGAAGACGCGCTCGTCGCGGTTGGCGGCGCCGAGGCGCACCGCGAGCAGCTGGTTCTTCGCGATGTGCTGCCCGCCGAGCTCCACGTCGGTGGTGGTGGCCCGGTACAGGGCGGAGAACGGCGACATGAAGCGCAGCGACTCCTCGATGACGCCCGACAGGAGCGAGCGGTCGGCGCGCACGCGCGCGTCGACCTCGGGCTCCGCGTCGAGGCACAGGAGCGTGTTGCCGATGAGCATGGTGGTGGTGACGTGCCCGGCGACGAGCAGCACCGTCGCGAAGTTGGCGACCTCGACGGAGTCCAGGCGCTCCCCGTCGACCTCGGCCTCGACGAGCTTGGTCAGGAGGTCGTCACGGGGCGCGGTCCGGCGCAGATCGGCGTGGTCGCGGAGGTAGCCCTGCAGCTTCCGGGAGAGTTCCAGGGCCTCTTCCAGATCCTGCTTCTGCTCCTCGGTGGGGTTGACCGTCACCTCCTGCTCGTTGTCGAAGATCTTGTCCACCCAGTCCTTGAACAGGCCCCGGTCCTCGGCGGGCACGCCGAGGAGTTCGGCGATGACGATGACCGGCAGCTGGTAGGCGAGGGCGGACACGATCTCGATGCTCTCCTGGCCCGCGACCTCGTCGAGGAGCTCGTGGGTCAGGGCGGCGATCCGCGGCTCCAGATCGGCGACGGTCTTGGGGGTGAAGGCGCGGTTGACGAGTTTTCGCAGCTTGCCGTGGTCCGGCGGGTCCATCTGGGTGGGGTTCCCTTTGAACGCGTCGCCGAAGTCCATCTCGGTGTCAGCGGCGAACACCTTCGCGGTGTTGGACGAGAACGTCGCCGGGTCCTCGAGGACCGCGAGCGTCTCGGCGTGGCTGTAGACGTTCCACAGCCCCGTGGCCTCGTCGAACCGCACGGTCTCGGGCGGCACCTTCCCGTGCAGCCAGAAACGGCTCTCGTCTATGCCCCACTTGGCGGCGATGTCGGTCATGGTCGGTTCCTTTCATCGGAGGTACGGGGCCTGGGGCAGGCGTCCGCTTCCGGGCGCACGCGAGCGCGGCACGGGCGGGTACGGCGGTACGGCGGTACGCCAGTCCGGCATGCGCGAGAGGGGCCCCGGGGGCGACGACGTCGATTCACGCCCGGCGCGCCACCAGGGCGCCGTCACCCGCGGAGGGCGGGAGCGTCGAGGGGGAACGATGCCGGGGGCTCGTTCGGTGCCGGGGCTCGTTCGGTGCTGAGTTCACAGAAGCCGGGTCGATGTCGAAGCCATAGCGCCATCGTGGCACCGCAATGACACCACCACAAGGCCACACTGACCCAACTTGGCACCACACAAAGGCAGTTGAGCGCCACCGATGGCATCACGCGCCACGCTGCCGCACCGAGCGGCACCGCGACCCACCACCCTCCCGCCCGAGCCGTCGGCCACCACCGCCGGAGCGGGACCGGCGCCCCGCACACACCCCTCCCCGGCACCAACCACGGCCACACCACGGGGACTACGGCACCTGGCACCCCCGGGCCCCGCCCACTACCGCGCACATCACCCCACCCCGGGCACCCCGAGAAGCACACCTTCCACGACGCCCACAACCCCAAGAGCTGACCACCGAGAGATCTTTCCGAGAACGCCGGACCCGATCCCGGCCCTCGGGGCCGGACGGCGGCAGGGTCACACACCGCCACCGTCCTGGCGGCAGGACGCCCAAGAGATCAGCGACAACACACACCCAAAACCTGACATTTACCCAAACAACAACCCACCCCACCACTCACCCACCACTCACCCCCCACTCACCCCACCCCCACTCCACCCCCCTCCATCAAGCCGCTCGTCTTGACCCCGGCCCGCGAAGCGCTCGTCGGCCAGCAGCAGGGCGGCGACGGGCAGTTCGACGCGCTCGATGAGAGCGATCCACTCCCGGCCCGCCTGTGTGGTCGCAAGCTGTTCGCCGCGCACCCGGCGCAGCGGCTGCCCCCCTCCGGAACCCCCACGAACCCCGCCACTACCTGCGGCCAGCGGGCGCCATCCGGGGGCGTTCGCGGTCACGGCGGACGGGAGGACGGGAGGACGGGTGGGGCTCACCCCAACCCGGCGACGCGTCCCCAAGCAGCAAGGGTGCGCTGCGGCTGCTGACTCTAGGGCGTGGCGCAGAGCGCATCGGGCGGCGGGGCTCCGCTACAGCGGCGGCGTCGCTCACTCCTTGTCGCGACGGGAGCCAGACGGTCAGGCCTCAGGCAATCCTGCGGCCTTAGCCAGTTCGCGTACGCCCGGTGTCCGTGGGTGTTTGGCGCGCAGGTCGGAGATGATCGTCCGGATCGCGGGGCGGTCACGTACCTCGCCCGGCGAGACCCGGGCGGCCGAGAGCAGCTCCGTCGCCGTCTGTTCGGGCTTGCCCCACTGCCACCACGCGCGGCCGAGGTCGGTGTGCAGCCTGGCCTTGCGCTCGGATGTCTTGAACTGGCCGGCGTACAGGCCACGGCCCACATCGAGGGCCGTTCCCGCGTCGCCGAGCGCCCAGTGCACGCCAACCGCGTACAGGTCGACGGCAGCCGGGGTCAATGGAAACAGGCGCTCCGCAGGAGCCTCATCGGGAAGACCGCGGGCGGCACGGCGGGCCTCTCCGATCATGGAGAGGGCCTGGTCGCGGTCGTCGGCACGCGCCGCTGTGTACGCGGTGGTGCAGAGCATCTGGGCGTACGTCGAAGCCTGGGCGCCGGTCCTGAGCCCGGTCCTTTCGACACCCCGGAGGGCCTGGTGGACCAAGCGTTGCGCGGCCGGGGACTGGTCCTGGTGGCGCAGGACAATGCTCAGCTCACGGGCGGCGGAGGCTGCGACCAGCGGTGATCCGGACAGCTCGGCGTGGGTGGTGGCGCGGTCGGCGGTCAGACGCGCCCGCGGGTAGCGGCCCATCTTGATCAGGGCGGCGGTGGCCAGGCCGTAACAGGCGGACAGGCGGGCATGGGCGTGATCGGTACCGCGCGTACGAACGTCGTGGTGCAGGTCGCCGAGGAGGCCGGGCAAGCCGTGGAGAAATGCCGTGTGGCGACCGGCGTCGAAGATGGCGCGGGCCTTGGCGAGGCGGGCGTCGAGAGGCACCGGTGACCCGGTCGGGTCGGGCGTGACGGCCAGCGCGTCGTCCAGCGAGCTCAGCAGCGCGGCGGGGCCGACGAGCCCTGCGGCGGCGAGAAGCGTACGACGGCGCATGGGATCGGCCTCCTCGGCGCAGCGTGGCCTGTCGCGGGCCACCCTAGTGGCTGGGGAGGCGCTGAGCCCGAGCGACGCAGCCAGCACGTGTGTCGGTACACCCACCTCGCGGGCGGCGCGCCGCAGGAGGGTGAGGTCGGTGCGTGTGCCGCGCTGTTCGAGGCGGGAGACGGTGGAGGCCGAGCAGCCGATGCGCGCGCCGAGGTCTGCCTGGCGCCAGCCGCGGTGCCCGCGGCCGAGCCGGATGAGCCCGCCCGGGTCACAGTGGGCGACGAGCGTGCAGACGAGTGCGCTGTTCCACAGCGGGTCGGTACCGGTGGCAGGCATGCCCACCTCCGCTCGCGGGGGCAGGAAAGTCCACGCTAGAAGCCCGGACCTGCCCCGTCTACGACGTGTGCACGACCTGCAAACGGCATGCACGGTACGGGAGTTGGCTGCCTACGCGGTCGCGCCAGCGCTTTCGTGGAGGCAGTCGCCCCGACAGTCCGTCGGCGACACCGGCACACCGGGAGGTCCACATGACCACAGCATTCGAGACTCGCGTACGCGATCCGCGTACATACGTGAAGCCGGAGGTATGGGAGCGCGAGGTGCAGCTCCTGATGCGGGACCATCCCTTCGACGAGGTGATGGCCACCCGCCTCTTCCACGCGGCGGTGAGCTATCTGATCACCGCGATGGAGAAGTGGGGACAAGGCCTGGAAATGTGCTGCGGGCGCATCGTGGACATCGCGGTGCACGTGTTCATCCTGGATACGCGGAACTACCGCGAGTTCTGCGCCGAGCACTTCGGCGGCCGGTTCCTGGAGCACATCCCTGAGATCGCCTTCAAGTACGACGGCTCGGTCGAGCGCACCGCGCACATCGTCGCCGACAACGGCTTCGAGGTGGACTGGAAGCTGTGGGAGGCCGACTTCGCCAAGTGCGGCCCCTGCCGTCCGGGGTCGAACTGCCACTGAGAACCGGCCTCACCCGAACGGGCCCGGAAGCGCACCGCACGCTTCCGGGCCCACCTTCGTGCTCCTTCGTGCTCCTTGAGTCGATTGCCCCCGTCCACCCGCACACGGCCGGACGGGTCGGTACGGTGTCCCACTCCACCGGCCGCGCCGCCCCCTCAAGGAGCCTCATGCCCCACGCGCCGCAAACCCCGGCCGAGTACTGGGACACCTACAAACCGAACTGCGGCGAGGGCCCCGCGCCGCGCCCGGACGCGGCGGTGTTCGAGTGGACGCAGTACCCCGGCCACGGGCCCGGCGCCGAATTCCTGGGCTCCCCCCTGCCCCGTCGCGCCCTGGACCTGGGCCCCGCGGAAGGCGCGGAAGCCGCGCACCTCGCCCGGCGGGGCGTGGAAGTGACCGGCGTGGACCTGTCCCCCGTCCAGATCGCGCGCGCCCGCACCTGGTGGCAGGACACCCCTCGGCTCGACTTCGTACACACGGACGCCGTGGAGTACCTCGCCAGCACCTCAACGGCGTTCGACGCGATCTACAGCGTGTGGGGAGCGGTCTGGTTCACCGACCCCGACCGCCTCCTGCCGCTCATCGCCCGCCGCCTCACACCGGGCGGCGTCCTGGCCTTCGCCCACGCCGAACCGACCAGCGAGACATACGGACCCCAGCGCATGCGCGGCAAGTGGCTGGAGGGCCGCGAGCACGAACTCACCGTGCTGCGCTGGCAGTACGGAGCCGAAGCCTGGATGAGCCTCCTCAAGCGGCACGGCTTCACCAACGTCGATGCCCAGGTCCTGCCAGCCCCCGCCAACGAGCCGGTCGGCACCCTCCTGGTACGCGCCCGCACTCCTTCCTGACGGCCTCGCTCGCCCGACGGCCAACGTGGGTAAGGGGCTGCGCTCCTACGGGAACAGGCCTGGTTCCAGTTGACCGCCAGCCTGCGTCCGCAGCGGCAGAGGGCTACACCTTCGACCTGGCCCAGCGCGTGGTGCCGGGCTCGACGCACCTCTCCGCCTCCAGCCCGCCGAACGGCCCCGCGCGACACGGCGCCCAGCTTGCTCGTGCGGAGCCCGGTGCGGGTCGTAGCATGCCCGCCAAGAGGCCCCGTGCGGCGACGGCCCAGCGAAAAGGCCCACGGAGTGACGTTTCCGCAGGCCAGATCGATTCTGCTTCGGTGGGGCGGGTGGGACTCGAACCCACGGCCGACGGATTATGAGTCCGCTGCTCTAACCGGCTGAGCTACCGCCCCCAACGGCGCGTCGCGCACATTTGTGCGCGCCGTCTGCCGCAGCATAGCCGCTCATACGATCTCCTGCTTCGGCTGGTCGGCAACGCACGACCATGAGGACCCCGCTGCGGGCCGCGCGGTTCCACCAGGGGCGAAACGAGTTCGTACGAGCGCTCGTTGGGGGGACGGCGCCGGGGGCGCCGCCGGCACGCGCGAAGGCCCCTGGGCGCCGTGGTGGCGCCTCAGGGGCCCTCGTCGTACAGCTCTCCCGACTGGACTCGAACCAGTAACCTGCCGGTTAACAGCCGGCTGCTCTGCCAATTGAGCTACAGGAGACCGAGCTCCCCCGACTGGACTCGAACCAGTAACCTGCCGGTTAACAGCCGGCTGCTCTGCCAATTGAGCTACAGGGGAATGACTCTTGGTGACGGAGTCACTGCAACAATGTCACCTACCTGGGGATTCCCGGGCGGCGTGCGCTCGCTGCGACACATACATTAGCGCAAGCAGGGGGGTGCTCCGCCAATCGGTATCCCCAGGCGACCGACGTCGGCAGTCGAGGCAAGGGAAGGGTGGCCGTCATGCGCTACCGGCTCACATTCGCGGCAGGACTCGTCCTCGGGTACGTCCTGGGGACGCGGGCCGGACGCGAGCGCTACGAGCAGCTGAAGAAGACCGTGCGCGAGATCGCGCAGAACCCGGCCGTGCGCAACACCGTCGAGTCCGCCGCCCAGCAGGGCCGCGACGCGGCGGGCAAGGCCTTCCACTCGGTGTCGGAGAAGGTGGGCGACCGCATGCCCGAGTCCGTCGCCGACCGGGTGCGGTCGCTGCGCGAGCGGGGGCAGGGTGACTCCGAGGACGACTGGGGGACGAGCAATACGTAGCGGGTACGAGGCGGGGGACCGCTCTTCGGAGGGGTAGGACCGCTGGTCACGGCCGTTCCGGGTGGAAGGACTCCGCCTGGGGCGGCCGTGACGCGTGCGGGCGGGCTTCCGGCCGGGAGCGGGCGGAGGCGGCGCGGGGGCAGTGCGGGGTGCGGACATCTGTGCGGGGCATCCCCCCGGGTGCGGCAGAATCCTCGCCATGGGGATAGTCGCGGGGTTGGACAGCTCGCCCGATTTCACACGCATCGTGGTCTGTGACACCGACACGGGCGCCGTACTCAGGCAGGGGTACGCCCCGCATCCGCTGGAGGGCGGCGAGGGCGGCCGGCCCGCCGACGTCGATCCACAGGCCTGGCTCCTCTCGCTCGGCGAGGCCGCGGGCGGCGGGCTCCTCGAAGGCGTCCAGGCCATCGGCGTCTGCGCGCAGGACCACGCCCTGGTGCCGCTCGACGCGCAGGGCGCCACGGTGCGGCCCGCGCTCGTCGGCAACCACCCGCGCGCCCAGGTCGCCGCGGCCGACCTCATCGACGGGCTCGGCAGCCGCCAGGCCTGGGCCCAGGCCGTGGGCTGCGTCCCGCAGGCGGCGCAGCCGGTGGCGAAGCTGCGCTGGCTGGCCAAGCACGAGCCGGAGTCGGCGCGGCGCGTGGCGCGGCTGACGCAGGCGCACGACTGGCTGGTGTGGCAGCTGCTCGGGCGGCCCGCGCGGCACACCACCGACCGGGGCGGGGCCTCGGGGACCGGTTACTGGTCGGCGGCGACGGGCGCCTACCGGCCGGACCTGGTGGAGCTCGCGCTCGGGCACCAGGTGATGCTGCCGGAGGTCATCGGCCCCGCGGACGCCGCGGGGACGACCCCGGAGGGCCTGATCATCTCGGCGGGCACGGGCACGACGATGGCCGCGGCGTTCGGGCTCGGCCTGATGCACGGCGACGCGGTGGTGTCGCTCGGCGCCTCCGGTTCCGTGATGGCCGTGCACCACGAGGCCCTGGTCGACCCGAGCGGCACCATCACCTCGCTCGCCGACGCCACCGGCATGCATCTGCCGGTCGTGCACACGGCGAACGCGGTACGGGCGCTGCGCGGCACCGCCGAGATGCTGGGCGTTCCCGACCTGGAGTCGCTCTCCGACCTGGCCCTGAAGTCGACCCCGGGCGCCCACGGGCTCGTACTGCTGCCGTATCTGGAGGGTGAGAAGACGCCGAGCCTGCCGCACGCGGCGGGCACGCTGACCGGGCTCAGGCGCGAGTCGATGAAGCCCGAGCACCTGGCGCGGGCCGCCTTCGAGGGGATGCTGTGCGGGCTCGGGGACGCCCTTGACGTGCTGCGCGGGCGCGGCGTCGAGGTGCGGCGGGTGTTCCTGCTCGGCCCGGCCGCCGATCTGGCCGCGGTGCGGGCGGTCGCGCCGATGCTGCTCGGTACCCAGGTCGTGGTCGTCCAGCCCGCCGACTACGCGGCGATCGGCGCGGCCCGGCAGGCCACCTGGGCGCTGACCGGGCAGCTGCCGCAGTGGCAGGGCCCCGCGGGGCAGGTCTTCGAGCCGGGTGAGGAGCTCCCGGTGGGCCAGGCGGTGCGGCAGCAGTACGTGACGGTGCGCGAGCAGGCCCATCCGGGGGCCTTCGCGTAACCCCCGGCCCCCCGAAAGGTGGCGTTCCGCCACGTTCCGTGAGAGGCGCGAAACGTTCAGTGGGACCAGATCTTGACCAGGGCTGATTTTTGACCGGGTCATGGGTTAATCGGTTGCACACGGCTGGGGTCGTTGGCGGAGGATGGTGGGCGACTTTCGCCCGCCACCCCGACTCCGAAACTCTGCCGAGAGACGAGCGTGCTCATACGACTCCTGCGGACCCATCTGGGCCCGTACCAGAAGCCCATCGCCCTGTTGGTGCTCCTGCAGTTCCTGCAGACCTGCGCCTCGCTCTATCTGCCCACCCTCAACGCGGACATCATCGACAACGGTGTCGTGAAGGGGGACACCGGCTACATCCTGTCGTTCGGCGGCCTCATGCTGGCCGTCACCGTCGTCCAGATGGCCTGCAACATCGGCGCCGTCCTCTACGGCGCGCGCACCGCGGCCGAACTCGGCCGTGATGTGCGCGCCGCCGTCTTCGACCGCGTCCAGGACTTCTCCGCCCGCGAGGTGGGCCAGTTCGGGGCGCCCACCCTGATCACGCGGACCACCAACGACGTCCAGCAGGTGCAGACGCTCGTCCTGATGGCGTTCACCCTGATGGTGTCGGCGCCGATCATGTGCGTCGGCGGCATCGTGATGGCGCTCGGCCAGGACGTGCCGCTCTCGGCGGTGCTGCTCGCCGTCGTGCCGGTCCTCGGCATCAGCGTCAGCCTGATCGTGCGGCGCCTGCGGCCGCTGTTCCGCACGATGCAGGAGCGGCTCGACACGGTGAACCGCGTGCTGCGCGAGCAGATCACGGGCAACCGCGTCATCCGCGCCTTCGTCCGCGACGGCTATGAGAAGGAGCGCTTCCGGGGCGCCAACGCGGAGCTGACCGACATCTCGCTCGGCACCGGCAAGCTGCTCGCCCTGATGTTCCCGATCGTGATGACGGTGGTGAACCTTTCGTCGATCGCCGTCGTCTGGTTCGGCGCCCACCGCATCGACGACGGCGCCATGGAGATCGGCGCGCTCACCGCGTTCCTCGCCTATCTCATGCAGATCGTCATGTCCGTGATGATGGCCACCTTCATGTTCATGATGATCCCCAGGGCCGAGGTGTGCGCCGAGCGTATCCAGGAGGTCCTGGACACCGAGCCGAGCGTCGTCCCGCCCGCCGCGCCCGTGCGCGCGCTGCGCGGCCACGGCCAACTGGAGCTGCGGGGCGCCGGATTCCGCTACCCGGGAGCCGAGGAGCCGGTGCTCAAGGGCATCGACCTGGTCGCGCTGCCCGGCGAGACGACCGCCGTGATCGGCTCGACCGGCAGCGGCAAGTCGACGCTCCTGAACCTCGTGCCCCGGCTGATGGACGCCACCGAGGGCGAGGTCCGCGTCGGCGGCGTCGACGTCAGCACCCTCGACCCGGCGCTGCTCGCCCGCAGCGTGGGGCTCGTCCCGCAGAAGCCGTACCTCTTCGCGGGGACCGTGGCCAGCAACCTTCGCTACGGCAATCCGGATGCCACGGACGCCGAGCTGTGGCACGCCCTGGAGGTGGCGCAGGCCAAGGAGTTCGTCCAGTCCCTCGCGGAGGGCCTGGACGCGCCCGTCGCGCAGGGCGGCACGAACGTGTCCGGCGGTCAGCGCCAGCGCCTGTCCATCGCCCGCACCCTGGTGCGGCGCCCGGAGATCTATCTGTTCGACGACTCGTTCTCCGCGCTCGACTACGCCACCGACGCGGCCCTGCGGTCCGCGCTCGCGCACGAGACCCGCGAGGCCACGGTCGTGATCGTGGCCCAGCGCGTGTCGACGATCCGCGACGCCGACCGCATCGTCGTCCTCGACGAGGGCCGCGTCGTCGGCACGGGACGCCACCACGAGCTGATGGCGGACAACGAGACGTACCGGGAGATCGTCCTCTCCCAGCTGACGGAAGCGGAGGCCGCGTAATGCCCCCAGGCGGCGTGGGTGGACCGATGATGGGGCCGGACTCCCGGTCCATGGACTTCAAGAACTCCGGCAAGCGGCTGCTCGGGCAGTTCCGCGCGGAGCGCGTCACGATGTACGGGATGCTCGCGGCCTGCGTGCTGAGCGTCGGCCTGAGCGTGCTCGGCCCCAAGATCCTGGGGCACGCCACCGACCTGGTGTTCGCGGGCATCGTCGGGCGGACCATGCCCGAAGGGGAGAGCAAGGGCGAGGCGATCGAGCGGCTGCGCGACAGCGGCGACGGCGGCATGGCCGACATGCTGTCCGGGCTCGACTTCACCCCGGGCCAGGGCATCGACTTCGGCGCGATCGGCTCCGTACTCCTCTTCGCCACGGTCGTGTTCGTGGCGGCGGGCCTGCTGATGACGGTGGCCACGCGGCTCTCCAACCGCGCCATCAACCGCACCGTCTTCCGGCTGCGGGGCGAGGTGCAGGCGAAGCTGTCGCGGCTGCCGCTGTCGTACTTCGACAAGCGCCAGCGCGGCGAGGTGCTCAGCCGGGCCACGAACGACCTCGACAACATCAACCAGACCCTCGGGCAGACGATGGGCCAGCTCATCAACTCCCTCCTGACGATCGTCGGCGTCCTGGTGATGATGTTCTGGATCTCGCCGCTGCTCGCGCTGGTGGCGCTGGTGACGGTGCCGCTGTCGTTCGTCGTGGCGACGAAGGTCGGCAAGCGGTCGCAGCCGCAGTTCGTGCAGCAGTGGAAGTCCACCGGCGCGCTGAACGCGCACGTCGAGGAGATGTACACCGGGCACACCCTGGTGAAGGTGTTCGGCCGCCAGGAGGAGTCCGCGAAGGCGTTCGCCGCGCACAACGACGCGCTGTACGAGGCGTCGTTCAAGGCGCAGTTCAACAGCGGCGTCATGCAGCCGCTGATGTTCTTCATGTCGAACCTCAACTACGTGCTCGTCGCCGTGGTCGGCGGCCTCAGGGTGGCCTCCGGCTCCCTGTCGATCGGTGACGTGCAGGCCTTCATCCAGTACTCGCGGCAGTTCTCGATGCCGCTCACGCAGGTCGCGTCGATGGCGAACCTGGTGCAGTCCGGCGTCGCCTCCGCCGAGCGCGTCTTCGAGCTCCTGGACGCCGACGAGCAGGAGGCCGACCCGGTGCCGGGCGAGCGGCCCGCGGACCCGCGCGGGCGCGTCGGGATGGAGCGGGTCTCCTTCCGGTACGAGAAGGACAAGCCGCTGATCGAGGACTTGTCCCTGGCCGTGGAGCCTGGCCACACCGTCGCCATCGTCGGGCCCACCGGCGCGGGCAAGACCACGCTGGTGAACCTGCTGATGCGGTTCTACGAGGTCAGCGGCGGGCGCATCACCCTGGACGGCGTGGACATCGCACGCATGAGCCGCGACGACCTGCGCGGCGCCATCGGCATGGTGCTCCAGGACACCTGGCTGTTCGGCGGCACCATCGCGGACAACATCGCGTACGGCGCGGCCAAGGAGGTCACGCGCGAGCAGATCGAGCGGGCCGCGCGGGCCGCGCACGCCGACCGGTTCATCCGCACCCTGCCCGAGGGCTACGACACCGTCATCGACGACGAGGGCACGGGCGTGAGCGCGGGCGAGAAGCAGCTCATCACCATCGCGCGGGCGTTCCTGTCCGACCCGGTGATCCTGGTGCTCGACGAGGCGACCAGCTCCGTCGACACCCGCACCGAGGTGCTCATCCAGAAGGCCATGGCGCGGCTCGCGCACGGGCGCACCTCGTTCGTGATCGCGCACCGGCTCTCCACCATCCGGGACGCCGACACCATCCTGGTGATGGAGGACGGGTCCATCGTGGAGCAGGGCACGCACGACGTCCTGCTCGCCGCGGGAGGCGCGTACACGCGCCTCTACCAGGCCCAGTTCGCCGAGGCCGTGGCCGAGGTGGACTAGCCGCGATCAGTCCAGGTAGCCCCTGAGCTGGTCCGCGAAGGCGTGGTCCCGCAGCTTGTTGAGGGTCTTCGACTCGATCTGGCGGATGCGTTCGCGCGTCACGCCGAAGATCCGGCCGATCTCCTCCAGGGTGCGGGGCCTGCCGTCCGCGAGGCCGTAGCGCAGCTGCACCACCTTGCGCTCGCGCTCGCCGAGCGTGGAGAGGACCGCCTCCAGGTGCTCGCGAAGGAGCAGGAAGGCCGCCGACTCCACCGGGCTCGCCGCGTCGCCGTCCTCGATGAGGTCGCCGAGCGCGACGTCGTCCTCCTCGCCCACGGGCGCGTGCAGCGACACCGGCTCCTGCGCGAGCCGAAGGACCTCGCTGACGCGCTCGTGCGGCAGGTCCAGGTGCGCGGCGACCTCCTCCGGCGTGGGCTCGTACCCGCGCTCCTGCAGCATGCGGCGCTGCACGCGCACGACCCGGTTGATGAGCTCCACGACGTGCACCGGTACGCGGATCGTGCGGGCCTGGTCGGCGAGCGCGCGGGACATGGCCTGGCGGATCCACCAGGTCGCGTACGTGGAGAACTTGTAGCCGCGGGCGTAGTCGAACTTCTCGACGGCCCTGATGAGGCCGAGGTTGCCCTCCTGCACGAGGTCGAGCATGGTGAGCCCGCGCCCCACGTACCGCTTCGCGACGGACACCACCAGGCGCAGGTTCGCCTCGATGAGGCGGCGCTTGGCCATGCGGCCCACGACGACCAGCTTGTCCAGGTCGAGGGCGAGCTGGGAGTCCAGGTCGGGGGTGCCGGCGAGCTTCTCCTCGGCGAAGAGGCCGGCCTCTACGGCGCGGGCGAGCTCCACCTCCTCGGCGGCGGTCAGCAGGGGTATGCGGCCGATCTCGCGGAGGTACTGGCGGAACAGGTCGGAGGACGGTCCGCCGGTGTCGGCGCGGCCGCGCGGGCTTGGCAGCTCGGCGGGCTCGGCGGGCTCCGCGCTCTCGGCGCTCTCGGCGGGGCCCGTCAGCTCCGGCGGCAGCTCGGGGTGGAGGGTGCCGCGGCTCTGCGCCGGCACGGTCGCGATGACGTCGGCTTCCGCCTCCGCGTCCGCGCTGGGCGCGGTGCCGGTCTGGGTGAGGGTCTGGGTCTGCACGGGGGCGACCTCCAGAGTGATCACTGCTGAGGCGTGTGGCAGCGGTGCGACGGGACCGGCGTTGACGGCCTCGCCGCTGTCCGTCCCGAACACGATGTGTGGAACCGCGGAATCACCGGACCCGCATCCGCTGTCTGTGGTCCGGCCGCGCTCCGAGGACTCAGGCACCGCACCCCAGTGTGGAGTACGACACACGGTCGCCACGAGGGGCGTGCGGTGACTTTTTGAGTCCGGTCCGTAACCACCCGGTTACCCCTCGCGGGGCGCCCCAGACATGGGCGCGGCGCGGGCGTTTCAGCCCGTCCGGCGTTTGAGGACGAGGCGCGGAGCGCCGATCGTCTTGAGCCGCGAGGTCAGAGGGCTGCCGCGCCGCGTTCGCGGAGGGCCCGGCCGTACTGCTGGAGGACCCAGAGTTCGTTCTGGACCGCGGTGAGTTGCTCGGGGTCGCCGTGGCTGCCGCTGAGGCGGGTGAAGGTGCCCTGGACGTCGCGGACGCGCCGGTCCACGGCCCGCAGCCGGACCGTCACCAGCTGCTCCCCCGCGTACGCCTCGTCGACCGTGCGCCGCATGATCGCCTCCACGGCCAGCTCCGTGACCATGGCGCGGACGGTGTCGTCGGGGGCGGCGTCCCGGACGCGGACCAGATACTCCTGCGGGTCCTGGATGCCGAATTCCGCGCCCCCGGCGTCGAGGACGGCCTGCCGCACGGCCGCGTACGGCGGGGCGGTGAACTCGTCGACGCCGTACGCGTCGAACGCCGGGGAGACCAGCTCCGGGCGCTGGAGCGCGAGCTTGAGGAGCTCACGCTCGGTGGCGTACACGGGGTTGCGGAGGTTGAGCGCGGGTCCTGCGGGGCCCGAGGGCGCGGGCGACCCGGACGGGGCGCCCTGCTGGGGGCCGCCGCGCGGGGCGGGCCCGCGGCCGCCGCGGTCGCGGGCCCAGCGGGCCAGCTGGGCGACGCGCTTGACGACGAACTGCGTGTCGAGGATGCCGAGCATGCCCGCGAGCTGCACGGCGACCTCGTGCTGCGCGCCGCTGTTCTTGATGCGGGCGACGACGGGCGCGGCCTCGTCGAGGGCGGCGGCGCGGCCCGCCGGGGTCTCCAGGTCATAGCGCGCGACGATCTGGCGCAGCGCGAACTCGAAGAGCGGCGTGCGCGGTTCGACCAGGTCGGTGACCGCGGCGTCGCCCTTGGCGAGACGCAGGTCACAGGGGTCCATGCCGTCGGGTGCGACGGCGATGTACGTCTCGGCGGCGAACTTCTGGTCGTCCTCGAAGGCGCGCAGGGCCGCCTTCTGGCCGGCCGCGTCGCCGTCGAAGGTGAAGATCACGCGGGCCGAGCCGTTGTCCATGAGGAGGCGCCGGAGGATCTTGATGTGGTCGCCGCCGAAGGCGGTGCCGCAGGTGGCGATGGCCGTGGGCACCCCGGCGAGGTGGCAGGCCATGACGTCGGTGTAGCCCTCGACGACGACGGCCCTGCTGGACTTGGCGATCTCCTTCTTGGCGAGGTCGATGCCATACAAAACCTGGGACTTCTTGTAGATCGGGGTCTCGGGCGTGTTCAGGTACTTCGGGCCGTTGTCGTCGTCGCGGAGCCTGCGGGCGCCGAAACCGACGACCTCGCCGCCGATGTCGCGGATCGGCCACATCAGACGGCCCCGGAAGCGGTCGATGGGGCCGCGGCGGCCGTCCTGGGAGAGGCCGGAGAGGGTGAGCTCCTTGTCGGTGAAGCCCTTGCCGCGCAGGAAGCGCGTGAGGTGGTCCCAGCCCGCCGGGCTGTAGCCGACGCCGAAGTGCGCGGCGGCGGCCTGGTCGAAGCCGCGCTCGGCGAGGAACGTGCGGCCGATCTCCGCCTCGGGGGACTCCAGCTGGGCCGCGTAGAACTCGGCGGCCGCCTTGTGGGCCTCGATCAGGCGGATGCGCTCGCCGCGCTGGTGGGAGGGGTTGTACCCGCCCTCCTCGTAGCGCAGGGTGATGCCCGCCTTGGCCGCGAGGCGCTCCACCGCCTCGGAGAAGGTCAGGTGGTCGACCTTCATCACGAAGGTGAGGGTGTCGCCGCCCTCCTGGCAGCCGAAGCAGTGGAAGAGGCCCTTGCTGGGGCTGACCTGGAACGACGGGGACTTCTCGTCGTGGAAGGGGCAGAGGCCCTTGAGGTTTCCGCCGCCCGCGTTGCGCAGCTGGAGGTACTCGGACACCACGGCGTCGATCGGGACCGCGTCCCGAACCGCCTTCACGTCCTCATCATTGATCCGTCCAGCCACGGTCGAAATTCTACGGCTCTCTGGCGGGGGCGCCTTGAGCCGGTGGTCGGATCGCGCTGGCGCGCTCGTCCTCAAACGCCGGACGGGCTGAAACCACCGGCAGGTTCCAGCCCCTCCGGCGTTTGAGGAGCGGGGTCTGGGGCGGAGCCCCAGGTCGGGAAGGGGTGCCCGCGCGCGGAGCGCGCTAATGGACACAGCGGGGCGTCCCGCGAGGGCCGTCAGGGGAGCAGGGTCGTCAGGGGGTGGGACGGGTCGGCCAGGGCTTCGGGGTCGGGGTGGGCGGATGTGCGGATGAGCTTCTGGATGGGCTCCGTGACATCCCGCACATTCACGTTCATCCCGGCGAGCACCCGCCCCTCGCTCAGCCAGAACGCGATGAACTCCCGCTTGCCCGCGTCACCGCGGATCACCACCTGGTCGTACGACCCGGGGGGCGCCCAGCCCGAGTACTCCAGGCCGACGTCGTACTGGTCGGAGAAGAAGTACGGCACCCGGTCGTAGGTGACGTCCCGGCCGAGCATGGCGCGGGCCGCGGCCGGGCCGCCGTTCAGGGCGTTCGCCCAGTGCTCCACGCGCAGCCGGGTGCCGAACACGGGGTGCTTGACGGCGGCCACGTCACCGGCGGCGTAGATGTCCGGATCGGAGGTGCGCAGGGTGGCGTCGACGGCGATGCCGCCGCCGTCGGCGCGGTCGACGAGGGCGAGGCCCGCGGACTCGGCGAGCGCGGTGCGCGGGGCGGCGCCGATCGCGGCGAGCACGTCGTGCGCCGGGTGCTCCTCGCCGTCGTCCGTGCGGGCGGCGAGGACCATGCCGTCCTGGCCCGCGATCTCGGTGAGGCGGGCGCCGAAGTGGAAGCGGACGCCGTGCTCGGCGTGCAGGTCGGTGAACATCTGGCCGACCTCGGGGCCGAGGACGGCGTGCAGCGGCGTCGGCTCGGGCTCGACGACGGTGACCTCCGCGCCGTACTCCCGCGCCGCCGCGGCGACTTCGAGGCCGATCCAGCCCGCGCCCGCGATCACCAGGTGGCCGTTGTCGCGGCCGAGGGCGGCGAGGACGTGGCGAAGGCGGTCGGCGTGGGCGAGGCGGCGCAGGTGGTGGACGCCCGCGAGGCCGGTGCCCGGCACGTCCAGGCGGCGGGGCTCGGCGCCGGTGGCGAGCAGCAGCTTGTCGTAGCGGATGACGGTGCCGTCACCGAGGCGGACGGTGTGCGCGTCGCGGTCTATGGCGACGACGGTCTGGCCCAGGTGCAGTTCGACGTCCGCCTGCGCGTACCACGCGGGCTCGTGGACGAAGACGCTGTCGCGGTCCTCCTTGCCGAGGAGGTAGCCCTTCGACAGGGGCGGGCGTTCGTAGGGGTGGTCCCGTTCGTCCCCGATGAGGATCACCCGGCCGGTGAAGCCCTCGGCGCGCAGCGTCTCGGCCGCTTTCGCACCCGCGAGACCTCCTCCGACGATGACGAACGTCTGATCCGCGTCGACCACTTGATGCCTCCTCGAAACCTCAGGTCCACTGGGAGAGTCCCGCACGGAGCGTGATGGCGGAAGGGGTACTGCGTCGTTCCGGCCACTTTCTGTCACACCCTGTGCTCACTCCATGGTCACTCATGGCGGTGCGTATTCCGGTGCGGTGCGGTGAGCCGCGCGTGCAGGGCGCGGGCCGCGGCATCCGTGAGGGACGCGATCTGGTCGATGACCACGCGCTTGGCGGCGCGGTCGTCGGGCGCGGCGTCGTACAGCGCGCGGAACTGGGGGTCGAGGCCCTCGGGGGCGCGCGCGGTGAGCGCCTCGGCGAGCTCGGCGACGCAGACCCGCTGGTCGGCGCGGAGCCGGGTCTGTTCGGCGCGCTGCATCACGTAACGGTCCGCGACGGCCTTGAGGACCGCGCACTCGAGCCGCGTCGCGCGCGGGACGACGAGTTCGGCGGCGTAGCGCGTGAGGGGGCCCGTGCCGTACCGCTCGCGGGTCGCGGTCTCGGCGGCGAGGCAGAAGCGGCCGATGAGCTGGCTGGTGGCGTCCTTCAACCGGGCCTGGGCGACGGCCGATCCGTCGTACCCGTGCGGCCACCACTCCTGCTCCTGGAGGCGGTCGAGGGCCTCGGCGAGCTCTTCGGGGGCGGTGTCCGCGGGGACGTAGCGGCCGATGGCGACGGCGAACACGTCCTGGCGCTCGGGCTCGGCGTGCAGCAGGTTCGGGTCGATGTGGCCCGCGTGCAGGCCGTCCTCGACGTCGTGCACCGAGTACGCCACGTCGTCCGACCAGTCCATGATCTGCGCCTCGAAGCAGGTGCGGTGGCCGGGTGCTTCCTTGCGGATCCAGTCGAAGACGGGCCGGTCGTCCTCGTACACGCCGAACTTCACCGAGCCCGGGTCGCTGGGGTGGGCGCCGCGCGGCCAGGGGTACTTGGTGGCGGCGTCGAGGGCGGCGCGGGTGAGGTTCAGGCCGACGCTGACCAGTTCGCCGTCCGCCTCGCTGCGCGTGAACCGCTTGGGCTCGATGCGGGTGAGCAGCCGCAGGGACTGGGCGTTGCCCTCGAAGCCGCCGCAGTCCTGGGCGAGGTCGTTCAGCGCCTGTTCGCCGTTGTGCCCGAAGGGCGGGTGGCCGAGGTCGTGGGAGAGGCAGGCGGTCTCCACCAGGTCCGCGTCGCAGCCGAGGGCGGCGCCGAGCTCCCGGCCGACCTGGGCGCACTCCAGGGAGTGCGTCAGGCGCGTGCGCGCGCTGGCGTCCCAGGCCTGGCTCTTGGTGCCGGGCGTGACGACCTGGGTCTTTCCGGCGAGGCGGCGCAGCGCGGCGGAGTGCAGGACGCGCGCGCGGTCGCGTTGGAAGGCGGTCCGGCCCGGGCGTTTGTCGGGCTCGGCGGCCCAGCGCTCGGCGGCGGCCTCGTCATAGGAGGACGCGGCGTGCTCGGTGCTCTGGGGCTGCTGGGTCTGCTGGATGTTCTGGGCGTTCTGGGTGTTCTGGGTGTTCTCGGTGGGCCCGGTGGTCGCGTTCGGTGCGGTGCCTTCCATGCACCGACAGTAGACGCAGCCACCGACAGCGCGCGCTACGGCCCCGGTCAGGCGGGCGTCAGCCGGCGCGCGGACGCCGGGGCCCGCGTGCGGGAACACGCCTGGTCGTAACGGTGCAGCAGGAGGGCGGCGAGAGCCGGGTGCGCGCCGAGCGGCGCGGCGGCGCACTCCGGCGCGGCGGCGGCGGCCTCGGCGGCGAACCGGCCGGGCGCGGTGAAGTACGAGGCGACGGCGACCCGGCGGACACCCGCGGCGGCGAAGGCGGCCACGGCGCCGGGCACGGTGGTCGGCGTGGCCGGGGTCGGCGCCGCGTAGGCGGGCTCCACGGGCACGCCGAGGCGGCGGGCGAGCAGGGCGGCGGCGCGGCGGGCGTCGACGGCGTGCGCGGGGTCGCGGGACCCGGCGGCGGCGAGGACGACGCCGTGGCCCCGCCCGGGCGCGCCCGCGGGCCAGCCCGCCTCGGTGAGCCGGTCACGCAGCACCTCGGCGAGGAGCCGATGCGGGCCGAGCGGCGCGGCGACCCGGCTGGTGAGCCCCGGACACACCGCGCGCACGGCGGCCGCCGTGGCGGGGATGTCGTGCGTGACGTGGTGACCGTGGCTGAGGAGCAGGGGGACGAGTACGGCGCGGGGGTGCGGCGGGGGGTGGGGAGTGGCTGGGGAGCCGGGAGAGCCGGGAGAGCTGGCTGAATTGGCTGGAATGAGTGAGTGGGGTGGGTGTGGTGGGTGGGACGGGGTTTCGGCGGCCAGGGCGTGGAGCGTGTCCGCGAGCAGGGGGGCGTTGAGCTCGATGTGGCCGAGGCGGACGTCGAGCCCGGGGCGCAGCGCGCGGACGGCGTCGAGGAGCGCGGTGACCGTGGCCAGGGCGCGGGGGTCGCGGCTGCCGTGCGCCACGACGACCAGGGCGGGCCGCGCCGCGACCGGGGGGCGGGAACTCGTGGGGTGGCGGTAGCCGTTGAGCGTGGCGAGGCCGAGGCGGCTGCCGAGTTCGTCGGTGATGCGGGTCAGGAGCTGGGCCGCGGTGTCCAGGGGCGGGGTCGACGGCGTCATGGGCCGAGCATGGCCGGGGCGCGTTGCCTGGCCGTTGCGGCGCCGTGACGGTTCTTTTCGTCCGGCTCACGGTCGGGGGTGGGGGCGCGGGGCGCGGGGCGCGGGGCGCTGCGGGTGCGGCGTCCGGTGCCCGCCGCTTCGCGGCGGGGTGTTTCCCACCCGCCCACCCGTCTCTCCCTGGCTTCGCAGGCGCGGCTCGGCGCGGAGCGCTGCGGGTGCGTGGATCGGTGCCCGCCGCTTCGCGGCGGGAGGTTTCCCACCCACCCGCCCGCCTCTCCCCGGCTTCGCCGGTGCGCGTAGGCGCGGAGCGCTGCGGGTGTGTTCTCCGGGGGGCGGTATCGGGCTCACAGCACCCGCCCCCGCCCTCGGAGTCGTGCGTACCGTCGTCGTAACCAAAAGCGGCCGGGGGTGAAACACGGGGCTCGGAGGGTGGGGGCATGCGACAGGAGCTTCGATCCGGGGCCGTCACGCCCACCCACTGTCCCTACTGCGCGCTCCAGTGCGGCATGGGGCTTGCGCGTGACGCCGAAGGCGTGAAGGTTGTGGAGCGGCCCACGTTCCCGGTCAACGGGGGCGCGCTGTGCGGCAAGGGCCGTACGGCGCCCGCGGTGCTCTCCTCCCGGGTGCGCCTGACCGAGCCGGTCGTCCGATCCCACGCCACGGGCAGGCTCACACCGGCCACCTGGGAGGAGGCCCTCGACCGCGTGGCCGAGGGGCTGGCCCGCGCCCGGTCCCGGTACGGGGCGGACGCGTGCGGGGTGTTCGGCGGCGGCGGCCTGACCAACGAGAAGGCGTACGCGCTCGGCAAGTTCGCGCGGGTCGCGCTCGGGACGTCGCAGATCGACTACAACGGGCGGTTCTGCATGTCGTCCGCCGCGGCGGCGGGCCAGCGGGCGTTCGGCGTCGACCGGGGCCTTCCGTTCCCGCTCGCGGACGTCGCCCGTACCGACTGCCTGATCCTGGTCGGCTCGAACCTGGCGGAGACCATGCCGCCCGCGCTGCGGTATCTGACGGAGCTGAAGGAGCGCGGCGGCACCCTGGTCGTCGTGGACCCGCGCCGCACCCGCACGGCCGCCCACGCGGACCTGCACCTCGCGCCCCGCCCGGGCACGGACCTGGCGCTCGCGCTCGGCCTGCTGCACCTGGTGGTGGCCGAGGGCCGGGTCGACGAGGCGTACGTACGGGAGCGCACCAGCGGCTGGCCGGAGGCGCGGGCGGCGGCGATGGCGCACTGGCCGGAGCACGTGGAGCGGATCACCGGCGTGCCGGTGCCGCTGCTGCGGGAGGTGGCGCGGCGGTTCGGCGAGGCCCGGCACGCCATGGTGCTCACCGCGCGGGGGCCCGAGCAGCAGTCCAAGGGCACGGACACGGTGTCCGCGTGGATCAACCTGTGCCTGGCGACGGGCAGGCCGGGCCGGCCGCTGTCCGGGTACGGCTGTCTGACCGGCCAGGGCAACGGCCAGGGCGGACGTGAACACGGCCAGAAGGCCGACCAGTTGCCCGGCTACCGCAAGCTGACCGACCCGGCGGCGCGGGCGCACGTCGCCGGGGTGTGGGGCGTGGACCCGGAGGCACTGCCCGGCCCCGGCCGCTCGGCGTACGAACTGCTCGACGCGCTCGGCGGCGACGTGCGGGCCCTGCTGCTCATGGGCTCCAACCCGGTGGTGTCGGCGCCGCGCGCCGCGCACATAGAGGAGCGCATCCGGTCCCTGGACTTCCTGGCGGTGGCGGACGTGGTGCTCTCCGAGACCGCCGAACTCGCCGACGTCGTGCTGCCGGTGACGCAGTGGGCGGAGGAGACGGGGACGGTGACGAACCTGGAGGGGCGGGTGCTGCTGCGGCGCCGGGCGGTGGACCCTCCGGCCGGGGTCCGCAGCGACCTCACGGTGCTGCGGGGGCTCGCGGAGCGGCTCGGGCACGGGAAGGGGTTCCCGGACGAGCCGGAAGAGGTCTTCGAGGAGCTGCGGCGGGCCAGCGCGGGCGGGATCGCGGACTACTCGGGGATCACGTACGAGCGGCTCGCCGAGGGCGACGGGGAGGGGGTCTTCTGGCCATGCCCCGAGGGAGCGGACGGTACACCCCGGCTGTTCCTCGACCGCTTCGCGACCGACGACGGGCGGGCCCGGTTCGTGCCGGTGACGCACCGGGACGCCGCCGAGGAACCCGACGCGGAGTATCCCGTGCTCCTGACCACGGGGCGGGTCCTCTCCCAGTACCAGTCCGGCGCCCAGACGCGCCGCGTCGCCGAGCTGAACGCCGCCGCGCCGGGACCGTTCGTGGAACTGCACCCCCGCCTCGCGGCCCACCTGCGCGTGTCCGACGGGGAGCCGGTCGCCGTGACGTCACGGCGCGGCCGCGTCGTCGTCCCCGCGCGGGTCACGCCCGGGATCCGGGCGGACACCGTGTTCATGCCCTTCCACTGGCCTGGCCCCGGCCGCGCCAACACCCTGACCCACCCCGCGCTCGACCCCGTATCCCGGATGCCGGAGTTCAAGGTGTGCGCGGTCCGCCTTGAGCGCGCCTGACGACGTCCAGCTCACACCACACCGCCTTGCCGACGGTCAGTTGGCACACGCCCCACCGCGCGGCGAACTCCCGCACGATCAGCAGCCCCCGGCCGGACACGTCGTCCGGCGCGGCGTCCCTCGGCTCGGGCAGCGCCGTGCCCTCCGGGTCGGACACGGAGATCCGCAGGACCCCTGCGGCAAGGGCCAGCTCCACGCGGAACAGCCGGTCCCGCGAGCACCCGTACAGCACGGCGTTGCCGCCCAGCTCGGACACCAACAGGGCGGCACTGTCGGCCAGTTCGGGGTGCCCCCACTCCGCGAGGAGGCGGTGGGCTCGGTGGCGGGCGAGGGTGACGCTCTTGGGGAGCGGGGTGTAGTCCAGGCGGTCGTAGCGGGGGGCGACCATGTCGCTCACCTCCGGGCACAGGGGTCAACTGGCGCCGCTCTGCGAGCGGTTGAACACGGAAGGTAGCGGTGACTTTGTGATCCTAACAAGTTCCTTCTGAGGGAAATCCCCCGAACGTGGTTGCAGACGCGGCTCGTTGGCCGCCAGACTGGCCGCGCACTGACCCCAGGAGGAACAGCACGTGACCGCGAATCCACCGATGCAGGGCCACAGCATTTCGACCGTCTTGGGCCGCCGCCTGGGCGGGGAGCTCATCAAGCACCGCGTCGCCGCCGGGCTGAGGCAGAACCACGCGGCCGAGGCGCTCACCGCGTCCACGACGAAGGTCGCGAAGATGGAGCGCGGGTGGGTGCCGATGCGGGCGCCCGACATTCGCACGCTGTGTGAGCTGTACGAGGTGCGCGACCCCGGCACGGTCGGAAGCCTCCTGGAGTTGGCACGGGTCGACCGTGAGCGGCGCAAGGCCAAGGGCTGGTGGGACGACACCGACCTGGGTGATATGCACGAGTACGTGACGCTGGAGCACGCCGCCACCACGATCAGGACGTGGCAGCCCTCGTTCGTACCAGGACTCCTCCAGACGGCAGACATGATGCGCGCGATCCGGGCCGACTTCGAGCGGACCGAACTCACCGATGCGGACGAGGTGTTCGTCGCCGCACGGCTACGCCGTCAGGACCTGCTCACCGGCGATTCGCCACTCACGCTACGGACCCTGATCTACGAGGCCACCCTCCGGAACGCGATCGGCAGCCCCGCCATCATGCGCGAGCAGTTGGAGCACCTGACTACAGTGGCGCGGCGGCCGAACATCGCCCTGTCAGTGGTCCCCTTCGGCGCGGGCGCCCACCCGGGCCTGAACGGGCCCTTCAACATCCTCTCGTTCGCGGAGCCGGGCGCCATGGACGTGGTGTTCACGGAGCTTCCGTTCTCCGAGGTCTGGCACGAAGGCGGGGAGGAGGCCGCACGATACGATGAATTGTTCGAGTTGATCGCGCAACGCGCACTCAGCGAAAGCGATTCGCTCGCGTTCATCCGTAGCTTGAGCAAGGAGCTTTGAGCCATGCCCGGCGCCTTCGACTTCCGCAAGTCCAGCTACAGCGACGGCAAGGCCGAGTGCGTAGAGGTAGCCACCAACATCCCAACGACCACCGCCATACGCGACTCCAAGAACCCCGATGGGCCCACGGTCACCGTCGCCCCCACCACCTGGACGGCCTTCCACGCCGCCCTCGCCGAAGGACACTTCTCCCACTGACGGAATCGCGCCACCGCCGACCCAACCTCGTTGCGTCTGCAACCGCGTAAGCGAGAACATGTTCGGTGCACTACGTGTAGGGAGCGGCAGGGGGGTTTGGTGTGACGGGGTGGGACATCTCGCCGTCCGGGGTGAGTTCGGTGGTGTCGCTGGTGAAGCTGGCGATGGACGACGTGGCCAAGGACGTCAAGGCGTACGGGAAGGACGTGAAGAGCGCCGCGACCTGGGCCGGCACGATCGGTCCTGAGATCTGTCCGCCGGGGCCGCCCGGCCCGGTCGGCGTAGCCCTCGCGCTGTTCGTCGAGAGGACCACGGGCGACGCGCTCTTCCTCGGCGCGCGGGCGGCGAAGTCGGTGAACGGGGCGATCGAGGCGACGAACGCGTACATCGCCGGAGACTTGGAGCAGGCCGCGAACGCCCAGCGCAGGGCGGGGCAAGCCGTCGACGTCAAAGCCCTGCTTGAGGCCGCCCGCAAGAAGGCGGGGCAGGAGAAGCAGTGATCGACCCTGACGGCATACCTCAGTACTCCGGCAACTTCGAGACCTTAGAGAAGGCCATCTCGGCGCTGCGGACCGACGCCACCGGCATCCGTAACGGCGGGTCGGACGTGCACGCGCGCTTCCAGGCGCTGGGCGCGTACTACGTGGCGCCGGAGGCCGGGGACCTGTTCGCCAGCACGCGCCCGGTGATGGACAAGGCCGACGCGTTCGCGGCCAAACTGGAGACGGTGGCGGACGCGCTGGAGACGTACGCGGCCGAGGCGCGGCCGCTCGCCAAGCGCCTGAAGGACCTCAAGGACGAGGCCGTCGCCTTCGCCGCCAGCGTCGAGGGCGACGACGACTGGGAAGAGGACGGCGACAAGACCGCCCGGAGCAACGAGCTGCGGGACGCGGTGTCCGAGGCGGAGAGCGCGTTCAAGGCGGCGGAGCGGCGGGCCGCGACCAAGATCTCCGCGCTTGTGGGCGGTCCCCGGTTCGTCGAGGACGACGGCAGTGGGCGCAAGGCGACCAAGAAGGTCGTGCCGTACGGCTATGACGCGGGCCTGTTGAAGAAGTCCAAGGAACTGCCCTGGGGCACGCCGGTACAGGAGTCCCTCCAGTTCTGGGAGGTCCACCGGATGGCCAAGCGCTACGTCTGGGACGGTTTCGTCCTCGACGGGGGCCTCGCGGCGCTGAAGGGCCTGGGGCACCTGGTCGGCATCGGGGGCTCGGCGAAGGACGCCTGGAGCACGCTGGGTGATGTCGCCGGAGGCATCGGCCAGTACACCCTGAAGCCGTACGACTGGGTGCTGGACAAGACCATGCTGGCGGACCAGGACAGCGCGGGGGAACGGCGGCAGAAGACGGCCGCGCGCGAGTTCGCCAAGGGGGTGGTCGCGTGGGACCAGTGGAAGGAGAACCCCTTCCGTGCGGCGGGCGCGACGACCTTCAACGTCCTCACGTTGGGGGCGGGGCCGCTGGCGGTGGTGTCCAAGGGCGGCGGTGCCGTAGCGAAGGCCGCGGGGGTCGGGGCGAAGGTCGGCACGTACGCCGATCCGCTCGGGGCGGGGGTCGCGCTGGGCGGCAAGGCCGTCGGGGCCCTGCCGAAGGTCTCCGACCTGGCCAGCCGTGTCCGCGTCGGCGCCACGGCGGGTGGGGCGGGCGTCCACACCGTCCTCGACTTCAAGGGGATCTCCAAAGTCCGCATCGAGGACGGCCAGTTCACCGTCACGAACAACGGTGCCGATCAGGCCGGGGCGGCCCCGCACGAACCCTCCGCCGTCGCACGCGCGGCCGCCGCGCCCGAGCCTGCTCGGCGGTACGAGCTGGCTGGCGCGGGGGCGCGGGGGCCCGAGCGGGCGGCCGGCGGGGGCGAGGGGGCGGCGCCGCACGCCGCGGGCGGGGGTGGCGGGCACGCCTCCGGTTCCGCTGGTTCCGCTGACTCCGGTGCGGACCCTGCGGGTAGCGGGAGCTCCGGTGCGCATGGCGAAGGCCAGAGCTCCAGTGGCCACCCGGGGAGAGCCCACGGTGAGACCGTCGGGCCGACAGAGCACGGGCCACGGAGCCCTCACGAAGGTTCTGCCGACGGGCCGGCCGCGGAGCTCCCGCCCCCGGATCGCGTGAACGAACCCCTGCCCGAGCTCACGCCCGACGAAAAGGCAGCTCACTGGGACCACTTGAGCAAGGTGGAAGGGCGGAGCCCCGAAGACTTCGACCAATTGCAGCGAGACCCGGACAAAAACGGTGGCATCTCCGATCCGTCCAAGGACGAAGCCAGGGTCGGACTGGACCTTCGTGAGCAAGGGCGCCTCCCTGACGACATTCGGCGCCCGACGGGAGCTGACGGCGGCGAGTTCTACTCCCCCAGCACGGGGAGGTCCTATGACATCAAGGGGGTCCATTCCGATTGGCCACCCTTCAATAACGTGCGGGATAAATCCCAGCCATTCAAGGGCGCATACAATCCGGCAAGAAACAAGAGGTGGGTAGAGAAGCTTGCCGAGCAGATCATCGAAAAGCGGCGCATCGTGATCATTGATGTCCGGAACGCAAATCAAGCAGCAATCGACGACATCAAGTCGATCGTGGAGAAGAACGGCTGGGAAGACGATGTCATCTGGTACCCGTGACGACTGGGCCCCCCGCGTGTTCCCCGCGGACCCTGACGCCGCAGGCCGGCTGCGGGAGTGGATGCGGCAGGAGCGGGGCGGGTTCGACGCCGTCGGGCTTGACTTGAGCGGTGCGGACCTGTCCGGCGGCGACTTCTCGGAATCCTGGTTCACCGACGCCAAGCTGGTGGACGCCAAGCTGGTCAGGGCGGATCTGTACCGCAGCGACGCGGAGGGAGCCGACTTCTCCCGCGCGGACCTCACGGGCGCTTCCCTCGTACGTGCCAACCTCGATGACGCCGTCCTGCGCGGTGCGACGCTCGACGGAGCGGACCTCGTCAAGGCCTCCCTCTACGACGTGGACGCGTGCGGCGCGTCCCTGCGCGGCGCACGGATCATGGGCGCGTCCCTCCTGAACGTCAACTTCTGCGGCGCGGACCTCTCCGCAGCGATCCTCCAAGAGAACTCTTTCAAGGTCACACTGGATGGAAGTACACAACTCCAAGGCCTTTCGGGGACGTTGTTCGGTCCGATTCAGTTGGTGGACCAGGGTGTGACCACTGAGATCGGTGGCGCCGACCTGGGGCGCTGGCTACGCGCCAGAGGGAGTGAAGCGCGCGTTCTCACTCCTCGCGGCGACAACGCCTAGCCGTCGTCCTTCAGGAAGGGTCCGGAAGCCGCGTGACCAGAGACGTCATAGCCCTCACCCCCACCATGCCCGAGCCCGAGGTCGTGTTGGCCGGGTTGCTCGCGGGTGGGCCCGGGTTGGAGGTTCGTACGCTGGCTGATGGTGCGGTGGTGCAGTTGTGCGCGCCTGATGGGCGGGGGCTGGTGTCCATTGAGGTGCCTGTCCTTGTGCACACCGCAGGGGAGGCCGAGCGGCTGCTTGGTGCGGGGGTGGCGGTGCCTGAGGTTCCGTTCTGGTGGACCGAGGCCCGGGCCTCCGTGGCCGTGGCGGAAGCCGAGCGGCTCGCCGGGTCGTTCGCGGGGCGGCTTGTCGCGATTCTGGGCGGGGCCGTGTGGCCGGAGGGCGTGGGGCATACCGATGTCGTGGCCGTCGCCGCCGAGGAGGGCGGCGCGGTCGCCGACCTGCCTCCGGCCGTCGACGCGCTCACCGACACGGCCGCCGTCGTCATCCAGGACCGGCCGGTCATCGCCATGAGCAGTTGGCTGTCCGACGCGCTGCGCGAGGCCACCGCCGCCGACCGGGCGCTGCAGATCGTCACGCCGCCCGACGCCAGGTTCACGCTGCCCGCGCGCGTCGCCCTGCACGGCCACCCGAACCGCTGGGTCGTCCAGGGCCCCGGCGACGGCTACTACGACGGTCTGTCCGGCGTCGAACTCCACTGGGAGGACGGGACGTTCACGCCGAGGCGGGACGGGGACGGCGCGACTCGGGTCGCCGACGCCTTCCAGCCCGCGCCGGACCGGGGGGAGCGGCAGCTCGTCCTGTCCCTCCACACCCGCCACGACGCCGACGAGCGCCTCGTCATCGGCGGCGCCCTGGAGACCGCGTTCCGCCTGCTCACCGGTGCCCCACCGGCGGGCTGGGGCACCGCCGAGCCCGTCAGCCTCCCCTGGTCCACCCGCCAGTTGACCGACCTGGCCCGCAGCCGGGCCCCGCAGCCCACGTGGCTGATCGCCGTCGGCCGCGCCGAGCGCCCGGCCCTGGCCACGGTCAGCGTCCTGCGGACCACCGCCGGTGTGGAGGAGGACATCACCCTCACGCTCGGCTACGGCGGCCCTGATGACGACGCGCCCTTGGATGCCGTACCGGCCCTGGCGAAGGCCCTGGCCGCCGAGCACGGGCTGATGTCGATGCTGGTCTCGGTGCGGGCCGGACGCCGTGACCTGTTCGTCCCGCCCCGCTTCGAGACACCGCCCGTCCCGGTGTCCTTCACGCTCGGCCCGGACGCGGTGCGCGATGTCGGACTCGCGCACGCCCGGCGTCCGCCGCTCGGCGTCGTTCCCGTGCCGCTCGGCTCCGCCGCGCACCCCGCTCTGCACTATCCGCTGGGCGACGGCAGCGACGCCGCCGCCTGGGAGGCGCTGGAGGCCCTCACCCGCCATCTCCAGGCCGTGTGAGTCGGCGCGGGCCCCTAGGCGCTCCGCTCAGGCGCGCGTCTCCTGCTCCACCCACGCCAGATACGCCGCGCTCCCCCGTACGACGGGGGTCGCGATGATCTCCGGCGTGTCGTAGTCGTGGGCCGCGCGGAGCCAGGACTCCAGTGCCTCGTACCGGAGGTCGGTGGTCTTCAGGAGCACCTGCCACTCGCGGGCCTCCTCAATGGCGCCGTCCCAGCGGTAGACGGACGTGACCGGGCCGTTGATCTGGGCGCAGGCCGCGACCCGGGCCTCGATCGCGCCCCGGGCCAGGGTGTCGGCCTTGTCGGCGGTGTCCGTGGTGGTCAGGACCATCAGGAAGGTCGGGGAAGTCGGGGAAGCCAGAGAAGTCGGGTCAGTCACGGATCGTGTTCCTCTCGTGTCGGAGTGCCGGGCCAAGGGAGGCTACCGGCCAGGCCGAAGGTCCTCTGATGGGGTTTTCCCCGGCTTTGATGGCTGCTGTTACACAACCTCCCGGTTTCCGTGATGCGTCCTCCTTAGCGTCGACCAGGTGGCCGGTCCCGCCGCACCGCGGTGCTTCCCTGGGGACCGGCCGCCGCCAAGCCCTCCGTCCATCGGTCCCGCCATGATTCTGCGCCTCCGTCCCCTGCTGGGCCTGCCCCTCGCCGCCCTGGCCGTCGTCGTGCTGTCCGCCTGCGGCGGCGGGGGCGGGCTCGACGCCGGTGCGCCCGCGCCGCCGGTGTCGGCGCAGCCGAGCCCGAAGGCGCTGTGGCCCGCCTGGTCCGGTCCCTCGCCGTCGGCGCCCGGCGCGGACACGTCCGAGCGGCAGCCGCCGCCCGAGCCGCTCGAAGGCCTGGGCGCGCTCGGCCCGGGCGGGCTCGCCAAGGCCGACGTACGGGACCTGCTGCGCGCCGATCCGAGGCTGCGGCCGCTCGCCGACCGGCCGACGATCAAGGAGCCGGGGCGGTCCGGCATCCGGCCGCCGACGCTCACCGACCTCACCGGCGACGGCCACCCCGAGCTGCTCGTGGCGATCGACCTGGAGAGCGGGCGCAGCGCGCTCGTCGTCTACCGCGAGCACGGCGGCAAGGTCTACCCGGTGCTCTTCACCGCGGGCAAGCGCCTGTCCATCGAACTGCTCGGCACCGATCTGCTGGTCCGCAGCCCGTGTGAGGACGGCGGCGAGCAGGCCGTGCGCTACCACTGGGACGGCACGCGGATGTCCACGGTCACCGACACCAAGAACTACAAGAAGCCCGGCCACGGCTCCGGCCACGGTCCCGGCCACGGTCCCGGCGATGGCCCCGGCGATGGCCCCGGCGGCGGGGGCGCGCCCGCGCCCACGCCGCCGAAGGACCAGGGAACCGGCCCGTGACGCCCGGACAGACCCACGGCATGGACGGCACCTCATCCGTGAAGCCCCCGCCCCGCGGCCGCACCCGGGCCCGCACCCGTGCCCGCGGCGCGCTCGCGCGTGCGCCCCGGCGCGTCCTCGCCGCCCTCAACACCCTCGGCCTGCGCTGGAAGATCGCGGCGCTCCTCGCGGCCGGGTGCGCCGTCGTGGCCGTCGCCATCGGGCTGCTCGTCCACCAGGCGCGGCTCGACCAGGTGTGCGCGGGCGCGCGCGCCGGGGCGACCGCGCAGCTGGTCCGGGTGCGGCAGCTGTACGAGGTGACGGGGCAGGTCGAGCAGGACGACACGGACGCCGCGATCGACGCCCGCGACCTGCCGGGGCCGCTGCGCGCCGCCGCGCTCGACGGGCGGCGCGCCACCTACCTCGACCTGGACTCCGCCGACCCGGCGGTGTGGGCCGCGCGGCCGCTCGGCGACGACCGGGTCCTTTCCGTGCGCCTTCCGCTGCGCCACCAGGCCGACGAGATGGCCGAGTTCGACCGGCAGCTGCTGGTGTCGGGGGCCGTCGTCGTCGCCCTCGCCGCGCTCGGCGGCGCCGCGCTCGCCAGCCGCCTCAGCCGTGATCTGCGCGCCGCGGCCGCCACCGCGCGCCGCATCAGCCAGGGCGAGCTCGACGCCCGCATCGGCCATCCGCTGCCGCCGGGCTTCCGGCACGGCCGGGACGAGGTCGCGGACCTGGCGACGGCCGTCGACACGATGGCCGCCTCGCTCCAGCGGCGCCTGGAGGCCGAGCAGCGGTTCACCGCGGACGTGGCGCACGAGCTGCGCACCCCGCTGACCGGGCTGCACACCGCCGCCGAGCTGCTGCCGCCGGGCCGCCCCACGGAGCTGGTGCGCGACCGGGTCGCCGCGCTGCGCACCCTCACCGAGGACCTCCTGGAGGTGGCCCGCCTCGACGCCGACGCCGAGCGGCCCGACCTGGAGGTGCACCCGCTCGGCGCGCTGGTCGAGAAGATGGCCCGACGGGGCGTGTCCGCCGGGCAGTTCACGGCCGAGGAGGTGCGGTTCACGAGCGGGTGCGAGCGTCTCGTCCGCACCGACGCGCGGCGCCTGGAGCGCATCCTGGCGAACCTCGTCGGCAACGCCCGCAGGCACGGCGGCGGCCCCGTCGACGTCGCGGTCGACGGGGCCGTGGTGACCGTGCGCGACCACGGCCCCGGCTTCCCCGGGCACCTGCTGCGGGACGGCCCCGCGCGGTTCAAGACGGGGGCCCGCGAGCGCGGTCAGGGCACGGGGCTCGGCCTGACCATCGCGCTCGGCCAGGCCGCGGTCATCGGCGCCCGGGTGGAGCTGGCCAACGCGCCCGAGGGCGGCGCGGTCGCCGTCGTCCGCTTGCCCGAGGCCTGAACCGGGGCTCAACCCGCGTACGCCCGTACCTCCTTGGCCGCGCGCAGCGCCCATGCCCACCAGCTCAGCTGGTCCAGCATGGCCTTGGCCGCGCTGGCGGCGGCGACCGGCTCCTTGTGGTTGCCCTCGTCGTCGAAGAGGGCGCCCGCGTTGGCGAAGGCGACGGTCTCGCGGATGGTGACCGCGTGCAGCTCGGCGAAGACCGGGCGCAGGTGCTCCACCGAGCGCAGGCCCGCGGAGATGCCGCCGTAGGAGGCGAAGGCCACGGGCTTGGCCTGCCACTCGGTGAAGTGCCAGTCGATGAGGCTCTTCAGGGACGCGGGGTAGGAGTGGTTGTACTCGGGGGTCAGGATGATGAACGCGTCGGCGGCGGCGAGCTTCGGGGTGACCTTGGCGAGTTCGGCGCGCACCTCGTCGGAGGGGCGGTAGGACAGGGACGTGGGCAGGTCGACGTCGGCGAGGTCGACGACGTCGACCTCGAAGCCCTCGTGGGCGCGCACGTGGCTGAGCAGCCACTCGGCGACGACCGGGCCGAAGCGGCCTTCGCGGTTGCTGCCGATGACGACGGCGACCTTGACGGGGGTGTCGACGGAGCCGGACAGCTCGGCGGCGGGGGAAGGAGAAGGGGAACCGGTAGAAGAGGAATCAGTAGAAGTAGAGGAATCGGTCGGGGAGGCGAGCGTCGTCGTGTTCATGCGGTAAAGCCTCGTAGCTAAACCAAGGTTTAGGTCAAGCGCTTCCCGCGACTAATCTGTCGGCATGACCTCGCATCTCGCACCGGACGCCAAGGAAGCCACCGTCGGCGAAGTCGCCGAACGCAGTGGAGTGGCGCCCTCCGCACTGCGTTTCTACGAGCGCGAAGGGCTCATCAGCAGCCGCCGCACCAGCGGCAACCAGCGCCGCTACGGCCGTGACACGCTGCGCCGGGTGGCGTTCATCCGCACCTCGCAGCGGCTCGGCATCCCGCTGGCCACGATCCGCGAGGTGCTCGCCCTGCTCCCGGACGACCGCACCCCGACCCGGGAGGACTGGGCCCGCATCTCCGCGTGCTGGCGCGAGGACCTCGACCGGCGCATCCGCACCCTGGAGCAGCTGCGCGACAACCTGTCGGACTGCATCGGCTGCGGCTGCCTCTCCCTGGACCGCTGCGGCCTGTCGAACCCGTGGGACGAACTGGCCGCGCACGGCCCGGGCCCACGCCGCCTGATCGAGGACTGAGCGAGGGCCGGCGGAGATCCAGCCCGTCCGGCGCTTGAGGACGAGGCGCGAAGCGCCAATGTCTGTGAGCGGGGGAACGGGGGCAGCCGCACCCGGAGCGGGAAGGGGCGGGCCTGGGGCGCCCCGCGAGGGCCCCGCCAAGCGAGAGCCGGGCGGGGGCCGGGCGAAGGCCGACCGGGTGCCCCCGGCTCGTACCGTGTCCCCATGACGCCAGCAGACCCCACCGACGTACGGCGACTTGAGATCGACCAGGCGCCCGCGACCCCCGAGCAGCTCGCCCGGCGCGTCCTCGACGGCTTCGGGCACTTCACCGCGATGCAGGTCAGGGGCGGCCGGGTGCGCGGCCTCGCGGAGCACCTGGACCGGCTTGACACCGCGACCCGCGAGCTGTTCGACCAGGGCCTGGACGGCGACCGCGTCCGCGCGGCCGTCCGGCACGCGCTCGCAGGCGCAGGCGCAGGCGCAGGCGTGGGCGCAGGCGTGGGCGCGGGCGCGGAGCAGGACGCCTCCGTACGCGTATACGTGCACGCCCCAGACGGCGAGCCGTCCCTGATGGTCACCGTGCGCCCGCCGGTGGAGCTGCCCGGCGTCCTCGCCGAGCGGGCGCAGGCGCTGATGTCCGTCCCGTACGTACGCCCGGTCGCGCACATCAAGCACCTGGGCGGCTTCGGGCAGTCATACCACCGGCGCGAGGCGCGGCGCGCGGGCTTCGACGAGGCGCTGCTCACCGGCCCGGACGGGCTGATCAGCGAGGGCGCCGTGACGAACGTGGTGTTCTTCGACGGGCACGGGGCCGTGTGGCCCGACGGGCCGCGGCTCTCGGGCATCACCCTGCGCCTGCTTGAGCCGCTGCTCGCGGGCGCAGGGCTGCCCTCGCGCCGGGGTCCGGTGTTCCTGCGCGACCTGGGCGCCTACCGGGCCGCCTTCGTCATGAACTCCTGGGGCGTCTCGCCGGTGCGACGCGTCGACGACACGGACTTCCCCGTGGACGAGGAGCTGACGGCGACGGTCGCCGGGCTGTACGAGGGCGTTCCCTGGGACGAGATCTGAGGCCGGGTCACCCATTCACAGGTGCCGCGCCGCGCCTTCGCGGCCTTCCTGTCAGCACCTCGATGACCTGCTGGAACGCCGCTTTCGGAGCGTCAGGGCACGGGGCGGCCCGGCGTTTCTGATGGGCCATCAGCAGGCGGCGGGGGCCGAGGGCACGTTACCTCGACAGTGCGTACCGCCCGAAGGCCCACACAGGAGCACGCACCATGCGCACTGCCCGCCAGCTGACGACCTCCGCCGCGCTCGCCGTCACCTGGGCGGGGCTGCTCGGCGCCCCCGCGGCCGCCGCGGGCGCGGGCGGCCTCGGCATCACGCCGTCGCCGGTGACGCCCGGCACCACGGTCACGGTGCGCACGACCGCGTGCGGCGCGGACGGCACGGCGACGGGCGACGCCAGCGCGGTGGGCGCGGGCACGTTCACGCTGGCGTCGGCCGCGCGGGAGCGGGTGGCGGCCGGGCGGTTCCGGGTGCCGCCGTCGGCGCAGCCGGGGACGTACGAGATCGTGGCGCGCTGCTCCGGCGCGGGCGGCCGGGCGGTCGTGGGCGACCTGACGGTGACCCTGACGTCCACGGCGTCCGCGGGCGCGCGCGAGCCCGTGCATCCGAGGGGGCGGGTGAAGACGGGGGTCGGCGGCGCGCTCGGCCCCGACCCCGTGCAGACCGCGGCGGGCGTGGCCGCTCTCGGCGTCGCCGCCGCGGGCGGTACCTGGCTCCTGCATCGCCGGGCGAGAGGCGACAGGTTCTGACGGACACCCTCCGCTGTCCGCGGGTACCGCCGTCCCCTCCCCCGCCCGGCCGCACGTCCCTCGCGGCCGCGGCGGCGGGAGGGGCCCCACCCCCGACCGACCCCTTCGAGGACGCCATGGCCCACAGCTCTCGCGCACCGCGCGGCCGGACCGGCACCGGCACCGCGCTGATAGGGGCCGTCACCGCGCTCGCCCTGTGCTCCGGCGCCTGGCTGCTGCACAGCGGCACCACCGAGCACCCGCCGCCGCAGCCCTCGGCGGCTCAGGCCGCGTCGCCCGGGGTGCGCGGCGCCCCGGCCGCGGCGCCGCTGCCGCCCTCGCCGCCCGACCGCGTCCGCATCCCCGCGATCGGCGTGGACGCCCCGCTGATGGGCCTCGGCCTGACCCGCCAGGGCAGCCTCGACGTGCCGCCGCCCCGGCACGACAACCTAGCCGGGTGGTACGAGGCCGGGACGACGCCCGGGGAGCGCGGCACGGCGATCCTGGCCGGGCACGTCGACAACGCGGAGGGCCCCGCGGTCTTCTACCGCCTGGGCGCGCTCACCAAGGGCCGGGTCATCGAGGTGGAGCGGCGTGACGGCGGCGTCGCCCTTTTCACGGTCGACGCGGTCGAGGTGTACGACGCGGCGGGCTTCCCCGACGAGAAGGTGTACGGGCCCGCCGCGCGGGCGGAGCTGCGGGTGATCACCTGCGGCGGCGCGTACTCCCGGCGGGGCGGGTACGAGGGCAACGTCGTGGTGTTCGCCCACCTGACAGGCGTACGGCAGTAGCTGACGGACGTGCGGCAGCAGCCGCCCGGCTCGCGGCACGGTCCCCTGGAAGCCTCACGCCACCCACTGCTCGTACGCCATCTTCGTCACCAGCGCCACCACCGTGACCAGGAGCACGATCCGCACGAAGCCGCTGCCCCGCTTCAGCGCCGTGCGGGCGCCCAGCATGCCGCCCGCCAGGTTGAAGACGGCGAGCAGCGCGGCCAGCTGCCACAGGACGGCGCCCTGCCAGGCGAACATCGCGAGGGCGCCCGCGTTGGTGCAGCAGTTGACGATCTTCGCGTTGGCCGAGGCCTGGACCAGGTCGAGCTGGAGCACGGCGGTCAGCGCGAGCACGAGGAAGGTGCCGGTGCCGGGGCCGATGAGGCCGTCGTAGAAGCCGATGCCGACGCCCGCGACGCCGATCGCCGCGAGGATCCGGCGCGGCTCCACCGGGCCGGTCGCGGGGGCCGTGCCGAAGTCGGGGCGGAAGATCACGAACGCGCCGACGCCGACGAGGACGGCCATGATGACCGGCTTGAGCACCTCGGTGCTCATCCCCGCCGCGAAGAACGCGCCGCCCATCGACCCGGCGAGCGCCGCGAGGCCGATCCGCACGGCCGTCGGCACGTCGATGGGCGCCTTGCGGACGTAGGTCACGGCGGCGCCGGTGGTGCCGACGATCGCCACCGCCTTGTTGGTGCCGAGCGCCGTCGCGGCCGGGGTCGACCCCGGCAGGCCGAGCAGCAGCGCGGGCAGGAGCAGCAGTCCCCCGCCGCCCACCACGGCGTCGATCCATCCGGCCGCGAGCGCGGCCAGGCACAGGACGACGACCGCGGTCGTCGATATATCGGGCATGATCGCGACCCTAGGGAGCGGAAACGTGGCATGTCCACGAATGCCGGGAGACTTGAGCGTCTTCTGAGGCTCCAAAGGCTCCGGTCCCACCAGGCGAGACGCGGCAGGGCGGCCTCCTCACAACGGGGCCACCGCCGCCCGGAGGCCGGCTTTCCGCGCGGGAAACACTCCGGCCGCCGCGGGGAAACACCGTCCGCGCAGGCTGCGGTGCATGACCACTGCGACCGACCGCACCGCGCCGCCGCCGCGCGTCGTCGTGCTCGGGGCGGGCCCGGCCGGCGCCAGGCTCGCCGCGCGGCTCGGTGCCGACGCGCTGCTGATCGGGGAGGAGCCGCACGCCCCGTACAACCGGGTTCTGCTCACCGACGTCCTTGCGGGGCGCTACGGGCCCGAGGTGATCGCGCTGCCCGCCCCGGCCCGGCAGCTGCGCGCGCGGGCCGTGCTCCTGGAGCGCGCCGAGCGGGTCGTGGTCTGCGCGGACGGCTCGCGGGTGCCCTACGAGACGCTGGTGCTCGCCACCGGCGCCAACCCGGTCCTGCCGCCGCTGCGCGGCCTGTTCGCGCCGGGCGCCACCGGTCTGCCCCCGGGCGTGCACGCGTTCCGGACCCTTGACGACTGCCTCGCCCTGTCGGAAGCGGTGCGGCCGGGACGCCGTGCCGTGGTCATCGGCGGCGGCCTGCTCGGCGTGTGCGCGGCCCGCGCGCTCGCCGACCGGGGCGCGCAGGTCGTCCTCGCCCAGCAGGGCGACCGGCTGATGGAGCGCCAGCTCGACCCGGCCGCCTCGGAGCTGGTACACCGCCACCTCACCGGGCTCGGCGTGGAGGTGCACACCGAGTGCCGGGTGCGGGGCGTCGCGCGCGGCGGCCCGGACGGCGCGGTCACGGCGGTGGAGCTCGCCGACGGCTACCGCCTCGACACCGAGCTGACGGTCCTCGCGTGCGGGGTCCGGCCGCGCACCGGGCTCGCCCGCGCGGCGGGGCTCGCCGTGGCGCGCGGCGTCGTCGTGGACGACGCGCTGCGCACCAGCGACCCCCGCGTCCACGCCATCGGCGACTGCGCCGAGCACGCGGGCCGCACGCCCTGCCTGGCCGCGCCCGCCCTGGAGCAGGCCGACGCGCTGGCCGCGGCCCTGACCTCGCCGGGCTCCGCACGCCCGTACGCGGGCACCCGCTCGCTGACCCGCCTCACCCTGCCGCACGCGCACACCCCCTTGGACATCGCCGCGTTCGGGGAGCCCGAAGCCCTCCCCGACGACGACGTGCTGCGGCTCACGGACGCCACCCGGGGCACGTACCGCAAGGTCGTCACGCGCGGCGACCGGCTCGTCGGCGGCGTGCTGCTCGGCGACCTCGCGGCGGTGGGCGCGCTCGCCCGCGCCTGGGAGCTGGACGAGCCGCTGCCCGCCGACGGCTCCCCGCCGCTGCACCTGCTCACCCACGACCTCACCCACCACGGAGGTTCCTGAAGATGGCGCCCACCCTTGTCCTCGTCGGCCACGGCATGGTCGGCCAGCGCTTCCTGGAGGCCCTGGCCGAGCGCGGCGTCACCGGCACGCACCGCGTGGTGGTGCTGTGCGAGGAGCCGCGCCCCGCCTACGACCGCGTCCAGCTCACCTCGTACTTCTCGGGCCGCACCCCGGACGAGCTCTCCCTGACCGACAAGGAGTTCATCGACCGGCACGGCATCGAGCTGCGGGTGGGCGATCCGGCTGTGCGCGTGGACCGCGCGGCGCGCACCGTGACGGCCCGCTCCGGGTTCACCACCGGCTACGACACGCTCGTGCTCGCCACCGGCTCCTACCCGTTCGTGCCGCCGGTGCCGGGCAAGGACGCCACGGGCTGCTTCGTGTACCGCACCGTGGACGACGTCCTCGCGATCGAGGAGTACGCGGGGGCGCACGCCACCACCGGCGCGGTCGTCGGCGGCGGGCTGCTTGGCCTGGAGGCGGCGGGCGCGCTCCAGGGGCTCGGACTGCGCACCCACATCGTGGAGTTCGCGCCGCGCCTGATGCCCGCGCAGGTCGACGAGGGCGGCGGCGCGGCCCTCCTGAAGACGCTGACCGGCCGTGGGCTCGCCGTGCACACCGGCGTCGGCACCCAGGAGGTCGTGACGTCCGCCGAGGGCACGGTGACCGGCATGCGCCTGTCGGACGGCTCACAACTGGCCGTCGACATGGTGGTGTTCTCCGCCGGTGTCCGCCCCCGCGACCAGCTGGCCCGCGACTGCGGCCTGGCGGTGGGCGAGCGCGGCGGCGTCACCGTCGACGAGCTGTGCCGCACCGGCGACCCGGCCGTGTACGCGATCGGGGAGTGCGCGCAGGCCGCCGACGGGCGCGTGTACGGCCTGGTCGCGCCCGGCTACGAGATGGCGCTCACGGCGGCCGACGCGATCGCCGCCGGTACCGGGCGGCCGTTCACCGGCGCCGATCTGTCCACCAAGCTGAAGCTGCTCGGCGTGGACGTCGCGTCCTTCGGCGACGCGCACGGCGCCGCCGAAGGCTGCCTGGACGTCGTCTACTCCGACTCGCGCTCGGGCACGTACAAGAAGCTCGTCGTGGGCGCGGGCGGCGAGCTGCTCGGCGGTGTCCTGGTCGGCGACGCGGAGGCGTACGGCACGCTGCGCGCGCTCACCGGGCAGGTGCCGCCGGTGCCCGCCGAGCGCCTCGTGCTGCCCGCGGGGGCGGGCGCGGCCCCGGCACTCGGCCCCGAGGCCCTGCCCGGCGACGCCGTCATCTGCACCTGCCACAACGTCACCAAGGACGCCATCCAGGCCTGCGCCACGCTGGCGGAGGTGAAGAGGTGCACCAAGGCCGGTACCGGCTGCGGCAGTTGCGTCAAGGTCATCGGCCAGCTCCTGCCGGAGTCCGGCGACAAGGGCCTGTGCGGCTGCTTCGCGCACACCCGCGCCGAGCTGTACGAGATCGTGCGGGTGCGCCGCGTCACCACGTACGCCGAACTGCTCGACGCCCACGGGCGCGAGGCCGCGCGCGGCGGTGAGGGCTGCGAGACGTGCAAGCCCGCCATCGGCTCGATCATCGCCTCGCTGGCCCCGGCGATCGGCGCGGACGGCTACGTCCTGGACGGCGAGCAGGCCGCGCTCCAGGACACCAACGACCACTTCCTCGCCAACCTCCAGAAGAACGGCTCCTACTCGGTCGTGCCGCGCGTGCCCGGCGGCGAGATCAGCCCGGAGAAGCTCATCGTGATCGGCGAGGTCGCGCGGGACTTCGGGCTCTACACGAAGATCACCGGCGGGCAGCGCATCGATATGTTCGGGGCCCGCGTCGAGCAGCTGCCGCTGATCTGGGCGCGGCTCGTGGCGGCGGGCTTCGAGTCCGGGCACGCCTACGGCAAGGCGCTGCGCACGGTGAAGTCGTGCGTGGGCTGGACCTGGTGCCGGTACGGGGTGCAGGACTCCGTGCGCATGGCCATCGACCTGGAGCTGCGCTACCGGGGCCTGCGCGCGCCGCACAAGCTGAAGTCGGCCGTGTCGGGGTGCGCGCGCGAGTGCGCGGAGGCCCGCTCCAAGGACTTCGGCGTGATCGCCACCTCGGGCGGCTGGAACCTGTACGTCGGCGGGAACGGCGGCGCGAGCCCGCGCCACGGCGACCTGCTGGCCCAGGACCTGGACGACGCCGCCCTGGTGCGCCTGATCGACCGGTTCCTGATGTTCTACATCCGCACCGCCGACCGCCTGGAGCGCACCTCGACGTGGCTGGAGCGGCTCGACGGCGGCGTCGAGCACGTGCGCGAGGTGGTCGTCGACGACTCCCTCGGCCTGTGCGCCGACCTTGACGCGCTGATGGCGGAGCACGTCACGCACTACCGCGACGAGTGGGCGGCGACCCTGGACGACCCCGAGCGGCTCGCGCGCTTCGTGTCGTTCGTGAACGCTCCCGGGGCGCCCGACCCGATGGTCGCGTTCGTCCCCGAGCGCGAGCAGATCAAACCGGACCTGCCGCTGCTGACCCTCCACCCCCCGGCCCCGGCCCCGGCCCTGGAAGGAACCCCCACGCGATGACCCCCGCGACCGCCACCGCGACCCCGATCGACACCAGCGTCCAGCTCCGCGTCGACGGCGCCTGGCTGACCGTGTGCGCCGCCGCGCGCCTCACACCGGGCCGGGGCGTGGCCGTGCTCCTGCCCGACGGGCGGCGGCAGGCGGCGGTGTTCCTCGACCGCGCCGGGCGGGTGTACGCCGTCGACAACCGCGACCCGTTCTCCGGCGCCGCCGTCCTCTCGCGCGGCCTGCTCGGCTCGGCGGAAGGACGGGTGTTCGTGGCCTCGCCGCTCCTGAAACAGCGCTTCGACCTGGAGAGCGGGCGGTGCCTGGACGACGACGAGGTGCGCGTGGGGGTGTACGGAGTACGGCTGCACCCCTAGAGCGCCTAGAGCCCCTGCCGCGGCGGTGCGCTCAGCGCAGGCCCGACGCTTCGAACACGGCCTTCGCTCCCCTGCCGTCCACGCGTGCCGTGAGCCGCTCCAGGTCGGCGGTGCCGTGGCGCAGCAGGCCGCTCTCGCGGGCCGCGCGGGCCCCGGCGTCCAGGCGGTGCAGCAGCAGCGGGTTCTCGGCCAGGACCTTCGGGTCGAACTCGACGCGGTGCCCGAGCGAATCGCACAGCACGAGCCGGGCGGCGACGGTCTCGCTGACGTGCACGCTGGTGAGCAGGCTGACGCAGACGTGCCGCCGCCGCAGCGGGCCGCGCACGGCGAGCCAGCCGGGGCCCGCGGAGACGCGCACCGGGTGCAGGACCGCGTACAGGAGGGCGGAGAGCGCGGTCCACAGGCCGGTCCGCAGCGGGCTGAGGGTGCCCGCCGCGTAGTCCACCAGGACGATCAGGACGAGCAGGGCGAGGGAGCAGAAGACGGCGGCCCGCAGGTCGGCCGCCCACCGCCGGTCGGCCACCACGTCGTCGGGACCCGGCCGCGCGTGCTCCCGCTCGGCGCCGTGGTGCGTCGTGGCCCTCGTCCTCCAGTCATGTCCCATGTGCCGCACCGTAGGACCGCGCCCGGGCCGCGTCGTCGGTGTTGACGACCCGTATACACATCCATGCCACACCTTGACGCGGCGCTGACGAACCCCCTTAACACCACGTCAAGAAGCATCGCCTCCCCGCCAAGGAGGCGCCAAGAAGTGCCGGAGTGCCCGGTTCGTGCGCTGACCCTGAGCTCAGCCACGCAATTGGCCATCCGTTCGAGTGGCCACCCGTTCGAAAGGCACGCACCATGACGACCGTCACCGAGCGCCCCGGCGCGCCGGCCATCGAGGAACCTCCCGATACCGGCTCCGGCGTCGCGGACCCCGGCGAGCGTCATCGCCTCACCGCGCTGCAGGGCCTCGCGGCCCTGTCCCTGGACGCCATGGCCTCCGTCGCCTACGGGCCCGAGGCCATCGTGCTCGTCCTCGCCGCCGCCGGCGGCTACGGTCTCGGCTTCACCCTGCCCGTGACCCTCGCGATCGCCGGTCTCCTGGCCGTCCTGGTCGCCTCCTACCGCCAGGTCATCGCCGCCTTCCCGGACGGCGGCGGCAGCTACGCCGCCGCCAAGGCGCACCTCGGCCGCCGCTCCGGCCTGGTCGCGGCCGCCTCCCTGGTCCTGGACTACGTCCTGAACGTCGCGGTCGCCGTGACCGCGGGCGTGGCCGCCCTCACCTCCGCCTTCCCCGAGCTGTACGCCGACCGGCTGTGGCTGTGCCTGGGCGTCCTCGTACTGATCACGGCCGTGAACCTGCGCGGCATCGTCGAGTCGGCGCGCGTGTTCATCGTGCCGACCGCCGTGTTCGTGGGCGCGATCCTCACCATGGTCGCCGTCGGCCTCTTCCGCGATGGCCCTGTCTCCACCGAGACCGCCTCCGGCCACGCCTCCGTGCTGTCCGACAACGCCACCACGGTGGGCGCGCTGCTGCTCCTGAAGGCCTTCGCGTCCGGCTGCTCCGCCCTCACCGGCGTCGAGGCGATCGCCAACGCCGTGCCCTCCTTCCGGACGCCGCGCGTCAAGCGCGCCCAGCACGCCGAGGTCGCCCTCGGCGCGCTCCTCGGCGTCATGCTGATCGGCCTGTCCGTCCTCATCTCCCGCTTCGGCCTCCAGCCGGTCGAGGGCGTCACCGTCCTCGCGCAGCTCACCGACGCCTCACTCGGCCACAACTGGGCCTTCTACGTAGTGCAGTTCGCGACAATGATCCTCCTTGCACTCTCCGCGAACACCTCCTTCGGCGGCCTGCCCGTCCTGATGAGCCTGCTCGCCCGGGACAACTACCTGCCGCACGTCTTCGCCCTGAAGGCCGACCGCCAGGTCCACCGCCACGGCGTGCTCGCGCTCGCCGTCGCCGGGGCCGGACTCCTCGTCTTCTCCGGCGGCGACACCAACACCCTCGTGCCGCTCTTCGCCATCGGCGTCTTCGTCGGCTTCACGCTCTGCCAGACCGGCATGGTGATCCACTGGCGCAAGGCGGGACAGCCCGCGAAGGCCCTCCTGAACGGCTTCGGGGCGGTGCTCACCGGGGTCTCGGCCGTCGTCGTGACCGCCACGAAGTTCACCGAGGGCGCCTGGCTGATCGTGATCGCGCTGCCCGCGATCGTGTGCGCCTTCGAGCTCGTGCACCGCGCGTACGGCCGCATCGGCGAGGACCTCGGCCTCGGCCGCGTCCCCGAGCCGCCGCACCGCGACCACTCCCTGGTGATCGTCCCGGTCTCCGGCCTCTCCCGCCTCACCTGCGAGGCCCTCAACGCGGCCGTCTCCCTCGGCGACGAGGTCCGCGCCGTGACCGTCACCTACGACGACCCCGAGGACCGCGAGGCCGCGGCCAGGCTGCGCCGCGACTGGGAGCTGTGGAACCCCGGCGTCGACCTGGTGGAGGTCCCCTCCACCGCCCGCACGGTCGGCCGCCCGGTCGCCGAGTACGTCCGCAAGGTGTACCAGTACCACCCCGCGACCCGCGTCACCGTCCTCATCCCCGAGGTGGAACCCGCCCACCTGTGGCAACGCCTGCTCCAGAACCAGCGCGGCGCGGTCCTCGCCCACGCGGTCCGCCGCGACACGGACGCGGTCATCTGCCGCCTCCGCTTCCGCCTGTCCGCTCGGCGCTGACCGTACCCGCCAAGGGGCGGCGCCCTGTGCGGGGTGCCGCCCCTTCACGCGCGGGCGTGGAGGTAGCCGAGTACGGGCCCGTTGAGGCCTTGCCAGAGGTGCGGCCGGATTGGTTCGCCGGGCGCGATGCTGGCCCGGCATTCCGCACACGAGGGCTCGGGCCTACCGGCTTGCTTATGGGCATCGAGGTGCGCCTCACGCAGACCGCGGGCTCGCGCGCAGGGCCCGTGCGGGCAGCGTTGGCATCCGATGCCGTGGTCGTGCCAGTCCAGGTAGGTAGCCACGACGTGGTTCTCGATCTCGCAGCAGGGTACGCAGCCGTGGGGGCGCCAGTCGCCGGTGCCGCCGAGGTCGATGCCTTCGCCGGGGCGGAGTTCGTAATGGCACCAGACGCAGACGGTGCCTGATCGCTGGGGCGGCGGAAGGGCGTGGGGGTCTGCTGGTAGGGCGTACAGCGCCAGGAGCGAGGGTCGGTCAGACATCGGCGCGGGCTCCCGTGGTCCAGGCGGCGCGCAGTTGGGTGCCCTCGACGCAGTCGGTGAGGAGGCCGAGGTGTCTGCGGGGGCAGGTGTCGAGGTGGGCGCGGTAGGCCGCGTACCGGTGGTCCTCGTCGCTGTCCCCGTGGTCGGCGGGGCCGGGGGCGGTCACCTCGCCGCACCGGGGGTCTCGTCGACGGCGAGGACTCGTGAGATGCGATCGGCGCACTCCCGCTCTGCCCCCTGCACGCCGATCTCGTAGTCGAAGCCGGTGACGTACCGGTTTCCGACGACGAGAATCTCCTCAGACAGGCGACTGTTCAGGGGATTGGTCACGGTGAGCCGCATCGCGGGTGCGTCCACGAGGGTCAGCAGGCCGAGCTTCTCCAGGTGGCCGGAGAGCTGCTTCAGGTCGTTGGTGTCCACGCTCTGACGATCCCAACGAGGGGGCAGGGGCGGGATATGACAAGGTATGACACGGAGTTGATCATGCGCGGGGTGGCCGTGACCGGCACCAGGAACACCGGGCACCGGGGCCTCGTCGAGTACGCGGACCTGTTCCGGGACTACCTCGGACCGTTCGCCCTGCCAGGCGCGCACTTCTACATCGGAGGCGCCAAGGGCATCGACTCCATGTCCTTGGTCTGGCTGGCGGCCAGCACGTCGGCGGCGATCACCATCGTCGTCCCCGGCCGCGTCGACCAGCAGCCCGTCGAGGCCCGGCAGGCCATCGCCCGTACCCGCGACCGGATCAAAGAGATCGTCGAGCTGCGGACACCGGAGCTGAAGACGCCCGCCTATCACGCACGCAACCGGTGGCTGGTCGACCGCGCGAGCATGACGATCGGCTTCCCTCACCACGCCGAAGAGTCCTCGGGCACGTGGCAAACCCTCAACTACACACGCGATCAGGGGAAACCGCGCCTGATAGTGCCCGTGTAGGTCCGGCTCGCGCCACTATGACGATATGGAGGACCGAGCCGCTGGGGCGGCACGACTCAAGGCACTGCGGCACCGCCGCGGCTTATCCCTCGCCGACGTCGCCCGCGCACTCGTCACCCTCGCCCGGGAGCTGTATCAGCCCGCTCTGCCCCGCGTGGCCAGCGTGCAGCGCTCCGTCGCCCGCTGGGAGTCCCCCCGGCCGACCATGCCGGACGAGCGGTACCAACTCCTGCTCGCCCATCTCTACGCGCGCACCCCCGCAGGCGACGCCTCGCTCGGAAAGGGCTCCGACTTCGCCGAGTTCATGGATGTACTCGGCCTGTTCGGCGAGAGCGAGCGCCGTGTGGCCGAGCTCCGCAGCACGGTCCTGCGCGTGGTCACCGACTCCGGGGGCGGGCTGCTCGCCCTCCTCGCACCGGGCACACAGGCCGGGCTGAACGTGGCGCTCACGGACCCGGCACAGGCCGACGAGGCGACAGTGGCGGCACTGGCCGCAGTCGTGACTGATGTGAACGCCGAGGTGGGTTCACTGCCCATGGTGCGGCTCCAGCTCCTCCTCGCACCGGCCGTCGAGGCGGCGAGGCGCCTGCTCGCGGGCCCGGCGCCAGCCCCGCTCCTGCCCCATCTGCGCGACGTCGTCGTCACCGCGACGGCCTTGGGGGGCCGACTCGCCTTCGAGACACGGGACGATGCCGCGTCCCGGGCCCTGTACGCCGAGGCCACCCGCGAGGCGAGCCTACTCGGACAGCCGTGGCGGCAGGCCAGCGTGCACATGAGCCATGCCCTCGTCACCCTCTACGCGACGAACGGGCTCGACGGCGCGCGGTGCCTGGTCGACCAAGCCGTACGCGCCGCCCGATCCGGCGAGAGCGCGCTGATCCGCGCGCGGGCCCACGCGCTTCAGGCCGAGTTGGCCGCGCGCGCCGGGCACGAGAGGCAGACGCGTGCCGCGCTGGGGCTCGCCTGGTACGACGTCGAGACCGACCACGCCGACGACCCGGCGCCCAGCTCGTTCTCACCCGGGCACCTGCGCGGCTTCGAGGGCGTTTGTGAGCTCTACGTCGGCGATCCGGCCCAGGCGCATGACCGGTTCGCCCGGTCCGTGGAGGCGCTGTCCGCCCCACGGGAGCAGGTGCAGAGGGCCATCGTGACGACGGACCAGGCGCTCGCCCGCGTCCGGCTTGGTGAACCGCGGGATGCCGTACGGCTGCTGCACCGATGCGTTGGCGCGGCGTCGGCCACGGGGGGCCGAGTACCCGCCCTTCGCCTGCGCCAGGCCCGCCGGGAACTGCGGCCGTGGCGCCGGGAGGTTTGGGTAGCCGATCTCGACGACCATCTGATGGACGTCCTCGGCGTCTGAAGTCCATCCGGCCAGCGGCACGCTGCGACTATGCCGTCCCCCGCCTCTCGCTCACTGCCTGAGCGTAGGGTTCCGGCTAGTCGGGGAACACGCGAATCCGCTGAGACAGGGGGCGCCGTGCCGAGGCTCGTGTTGTGGGACATCGACCACACGCTGATGGCCACAGGAGGCCTGGGGCGTGAGCTGTGGGCACAGGCCTTCCGAGAGGTGACGGGCATCGAGTTGAGAGAACATGCTTCCGTCACCGGATCGACGGAGCGCGTCATCCTGCGGGAGACCGCGCGTCTGCACGATCTGCCCTTCAGCGCTGACCTGTTCGACTCCTTCGCTCAGGCCCTCGGTGCCGTACACGTGCGGCGGGCCGCCGAACTGCGTGAGCGCGGGCACGCGTTGCCCGGGGCCGCCGCAGCCCTCGCCCACCTCGCGAAGCAGGGCGTGCGTCAGACCGTGGTGACGGGAAACGTCCGCGCGGCCGCAGAGGTCAAGCTCGCGGTCTTCGGCCTCGACACGTACCTGCGCCTTGAGTACGGGGCGTATGCCGAGGACGGGGAGAGGCGAACGGAGTTGCTCCGCGCCGCACTGTCCCGTTCCTCGGCTCGGCCTGGGGACGCGGTGTTCCTGGGGGACACGCCCGCGGACATCGCGGGCGGACGGGGTGCTGGTGTGCGGACGGTCGCTGTCGCCACGGGGCGCACCTCGGCGGCAGACCTGCGAGGGGCTGGCGCATTCGCCGTGCTGGAAGACCTGGCGGACACGGACGGGGTACTCGCCGCCGTGTGGAACACGGCCCACCCTGTAGCGGAGCAGCCCCGGTGACCCGCACTGAGTACTACGACGACCCGGACGCGCCCCAGCCCAACTCGCTCGTCGTGGCGGCCTCGGCGGTCGTGACGGACGGCCAGGGGCGCGTCCTGCTCCAGCGGCGCCGGGACAACGATCTGTGGGCGCTGCCCGGCGGCGGCATGGAGATGACGGACTCGCTTCCCGGTGCGGCGGTACGGGAAGTGAAGGAGGAGACAGGCCTCGACGTCGAGATCACGGGGCTGGTCGGCACGTACACCGACCCGAAGCACATCATCGCGTACACCGACGGGGAGGTGCGCAGGCAGTTCAACGTGTGCTTCACCGCACGCGTCACCGGCGGACAGCTGGCCATCTCGGAGGAGTCGACCGAGCTCCGGTTCGTCGCGCGGGAGGAGGTGGAGGAGCTGCCCATGCACCACACACAACGGCTCCGCTTGCGGCACTTCCTTGACGCGGGCCGGTCCGAGCCCTACTTGGGGTAGTTCCAGGCGTGGCGGAGCGGCCCTCCTCCGGCCCATCACCACGCCACCCCCAGAAACACACGGCCGCAATACGCCTGTCGTAATCACCCCCGCACGGACGCGGCGTTCGCGCTGCTCAGTGCGTGCGGGTCCAGCGCTCGAAGGGGCGGCACCCGCGCGGGTGCCGCCCCTTCGCTGCCCGTGACGGGGGGATCTCCGGGCAGGTCTCAGAAGTCGTACGGCTTGGCCGGGTTCCAGTGGGTGACGTCCGCGCTGGACCAGGTGAACTTCGACGGGGCGCCCTTGGCGTCGAAGGCGTCCTGGCCGGTGCCGGGGCCGGTGTCGCCGGTCTGGTCGCGCAGCGCCAGGGACAGGCTCGTCGAGGTGTGGGGCGTGCCGCCGTCGGTGAAGAGGTTCACCGCCGAGTAGACCTTGCCGCCGGGCTTGACGGTGATGCGGGCGGTGCCGCCGGGGGCGTCCTTGGGAGAGTGGCGGAGGACGTTCGCGGTGTTGCCGAGCATCACCGAGGGGTACGACGTGACCCAGCACGGCTTGGCGTCGGCGTTCACCGCGGTGATCAGCAAGTGCTCGCCGCGCTGCTTGGCGAAGCGGTGCTGGACGGCGTACGACATCTCGTTCCCGGCGCACTGCCGCACGCTCGTGGAGCGGGAGGGTCCGGCCTGGCCGCCACCGGTGTCGGTGCCGCTCGTTCCGGCCGTGTTCTCCTTGTGCTCTGTGGACCGCGTCGTCCGCGCCGCGTTCTCGCCGCTCGCGGCGTCGGCGGCCTTGTGCGCGCCGGGCTTCCCCGCGCCGTCGTCGTCCGGGCTGCCGCAGGCGGTCAGGGACAGGGCGAGGGCGGCGGTGCCCACGGCGGCGAAGGCGGTGGTGCGGATGCGTGACGTACGCATAGAAGGTCCCCCGTGCGGTGGTGCGGGCCGGTCGCGTCGGCGGGGGTCACCTCCGCCGCGCACCCCACTCTCGTCGCCCCCGCTGGCGTTCCGCTGGCGCCCGGCTGACGTTCCGCTGACGCGCCGCCCGCGCCGCCTTGACAACCGTGACGGCCACGTCAGCCCCGCGCCGTCACCCGCATCACCGCCGTGTCGTAGCGGGCCCGCAGGCCCACGTCCGCCGAGACGCGCAGGAGGGCGCCGAGGGCCCCGACCGCGCCCTCGTCGAAGCCGGAGGCCTCGGCTTCGCGGGCCGCCGTCTCCAGGCGCCGGACGCCGTCGGCCTCGTCGCCCAGGCCGATCAGGGCCTCACCGGCCACGGTGAGGAGCAGCACCCGGGACGCGGCCGACGCCCGGGCGGGGATGTCGACGGCGAGGGCGGCGGTGGCCGTGTCGAGGGCGGGCCGCCACCGCTTGAGGGCCAGCTGGTGGCGGGCGAGGTGGTACAGGGCGAGGCGTTCGGTGTGCCGGTCGCCCGCCGCGCGCGCGAGGCGCACGGCCCGCTGACAGCCCTCCGCCGCCTCCTCCGGGTCCCCGAGGGCGGCCTGCGCGAGCGACAGGTTGACCAGCGCCGTCGCCTCGCCGGGCGCGTCCCCGGCGCGCGCGGCGAGCGCCGCGGCGGCCTCCAGGTGGGCCAGGGCGTCGGCGGTGCGGCCCTCCATGGCGAGGACCCAGCCGAGCAGGGCCCGCACCCGTGACTCGGCGCGGACGTCGGCGTCGGCCCGGGCGGCGTCGAGCGCCGTCTCCAGGAGCGGGGCCCAGCCGTCCCGGTGCCGCCACACGATGTGCGGCCACAGCGCGAGCACGAGCCGCCAGGTCCTGTCGTGGAGCCCGGCGGCGCACGCCGCGGCCACCATCAGGGTCAGGTCGTCGCACTCGGCGGCGTACCAGGCCATGGCCTCCTCGCGGCCGCCGAACTCCCGTACGGCGGACGGACGGTGGAAGTCCGCGGGCAGCGCGAAGCACGCCTCGTCACCCGGCTCGGCGGCCGCGACCGCCGCCACAGCGGTGGCGATCTGATGGTCGAGGACGCGGGGGACCGCGTCTGGACCGGCGTCCAGACCGCGCGCATAAAGCCGCACCAGGTCGTGCAGCGACCAGCGCCCCGGCGCGGAGCGGGTGACGAGGTGGGCCCCGGCGAGGCGCTCCAGGGCGGCCTCGGCCGCCAGCGGGTCCGTGCCCGCGAGGGCGGCGGCCGTGAACCGGTCGACGTGCGTGCCCGGGTGGCGGCCCAGGTGGGCGAAGTGGTGCGCGACGTCCGCGGGCAGGCGGCGCACGGTGAGCCGCAGCGCCGCCCGTACGCCGGTGTCCTCCACGTCAAGCAGGCCCAGGCGGCGCGACTCGTCGGACAGTTCGGCGGCCATCGCGGCGAGGGACCAGTCCGGCTGGTCCGCGAGCCGGGCGGCGGCCACGCGCAGCGCGAGCGGCAGGCCGCCGCACAGCTCGGCCAGGCGGCGGGCGGCCAGGGCCTCCGCGCGCACCCGCTCCTCGCCGAGGACGGCGGCGAGCAGGGCCGTGCCGTCCTCCGGTTCGAGGACGTCCACCGGCACGGGCCGGGCGGCGTCCGAGGCGATCAGGCCCTGCAGCCGGTAGCGGCTCGTGACCACGGTGACGCAGCGGGAGCCGCCCGGCAGCAACTCCCTGACCTGCGCGGAGTCGCGCGCGTTGTCGAGGACGACGAGGAGCTGCCGGTCGGCGGCGAGGGAGCGGTACAGGGCGGCGGCGCCGCCCGCCGACTCCGGTATCCGGCGCGGGGCGACGCCGAGCGCGAGCAGGAACTCGCGCAGCACCTCCAGGTGGCCCGGCTCGCCCGTGTCGCTGAACCCGCGCAGGTCGGCGTAGAGCAGACCGCCGGGGAACGCGGCCCGTTCACGGTGCGCCCAGTGCACCACGAGCGCCGTCTTGCCCACGCCCGCGGGCCCGGTCACCAGGCACACCGGCGCCTCGCCCGCGGCGGCGCGGGACAGCGCGGTGAGTTCGGCGGCGCGCCCGTGGAAGCCGCGGGGCATGCGCGGCAGGAGGTCGACTGTCACGGCGGGCCCGGGGACCGGGGGCGCGAGCGGGGCGGCCAGCGGGGCCGGGGGCGCGCCGGTGGCAGGGGCGCCGTCCAGGCCCTGGCCCGCGCCCCGGCCCGCGCCCCCGGGCGCGCTCCCGGGCGCGCTCCCGGCCGCGCCGCCGCCCCCCGTGCCGCCGCCCGCGTCGCTGAACCCGCCCACGTCGTCGGCGGCGTCGTCGTCCGCCCCGCGCAGCGCCGCCGTGTACGCGTCCGCGAGCTCCCGGCCCGGGTCCACGCCCAGCTCGTCCGCGAGCAGCCGCCGGGTGCGGTGGAACCAGTCGAGCGCCTCCGAGCGGCGCCCCGCCCGCTGGAGCGCCCGCATCAGCGCGGCGGAAAGGGACTCGCGCAGCGGATGGGCCCCGGCCTCGGCGCGCAGCACGGCCGCGGCCCGGTGGTGCTCGCCCTGGCGCGCGTACGCCGCGGCGAGCAGTTCCACGGAGGCGAGCCGGAGCTCTTCGAGGGCGTGCGCGGCGGCAAGGAGCGGCGGGCTCGGGTAGGCGCCGGTCAGCGCGGGCCCCTGCCACAGCGCGAGGGCCTCCTGGTACAGGGCCACGGCGTCGCCCGGCACGTGCTGTCTGCGGGCCAGCGTCACCAGTTCCTCGAAGCGGTGCGCGTCGAGCAGCGGCTCCGGCATCAGCAGGGTGTACGCCGCGCCCAGCGTGACCAGCTCCACCCCGAACGCCTCGGCGTCCGCGTCGGCCAGCAGGCCCCGCAGCCGTGACACATGGCCTTGGATGACGCTGCGGGCGCGCGGCGGCGGCTCGTCGTCCCACAGGGTGGCCGTCAGCTGCTCCACCGGAACGGGGCGGTTCGGGCGCAGCAGCAGGGCGGCGAGGAGGCTGCGCCGCTTGGCGGGACCAAGGGGCAGCTCACCGGCCTCGGTGCCGACGGATACCGCTCCGAGCAGCCGGAACTCCACGTGCGCAACTCCTCCTGGGCGAAGTGCCCAGATTATCGGAGGGGCCGGTGGGCGCCGGGCGCGGCTTGCCCCGATCCGTATGTGACGTCTGTTTCCCTCTGTTTCCCTCGCGCAGGTTGACCGCTTCTGATCTCACTGTGGCGGGATTCTCCTCATGTGGAAGGAGGTCCTCTGCCTGCCGTGGCGTCCCCCAGGTCGGTACGTCCATACGTCCGTACGTCCACACGACCGAAGGGAGTTGTCCGTGGCTCACTCCGCACTGCGACGTCTCACGGTGCCGCTGCTCGCGCTCGGCCTGACCGCGACGCTCGCGCCCTCGCTGGCCGCGGGCCCGGCGGCGGCCGCGCCCCGCGCCACCGAGGCACGGGACCTCACGCGCTACACCCAGCAGAAGCTCACCTGGACGAGATGCGCCGCCGACAAACCGGCGGCGTTCCAGTGCGCGACGCTCAAGGTGCCCCTCGACTACAGCGCGCCGAAGGGCAAGACCCTTGAGGTCGCGGTGTCCCGGGTGCGCACGAGCGAGCCGGGCAAGCGGCGCGGCGTCCTGGCCCTCAACCCGGGCGGGCCCGGCACGCCGGGGCTCACCGTGCCGTCGGCGGCGGCCGAGTGGCTGCCTCAGGCCGTGCGCGAACGCTACGACCTGATCGGCTTCGACCCGCGCGGGATCGGCCGCAGCTCGCCGCTCGCGTGCGGGCTGACCGACGGCGAGAAGGCCTTCCCGCGGCCCACCCGCTCGGCGGCCGAGTTCGCCGAGAACACCGCGTGGGCCAAGGGCGTCGCGGACAAGTGCAGGGCCGCGAGCGGCGACGGCGTACTGCCGCACATCACCACGCGCAACACCGCCCGCGACCTGGACGTCCTTCGCGCCGTCCTGGGCGAGCGGAAGCTGTCGTACTTCGGCTACTCGTACGGCACCGCGCTCGGCGCGGTCTACACCCAGCTGTTCCCCGGGCGCGTGGACCGGTTCGTCCTCGACAGCGCCGACGACCCGGCGAAGCTGTGGCGCGAGATGGTCCGCATCTGGGCCCCGGAGGCCGAGCGGGCCTTCGCGCGCTGGACGAAGTGGACCGCCGCGCACGACTCCACGTACCAGCTGGGCGATTCGCCGGAGGGTGTCGCCCGGGCGTTCTGGAAGCTGGTCGAGGACGCGGACCGCGAGCCGATCACCGTCGGTGACGCGAAGCTGGACGGCGCCGCCGTGCGCCACCTCATGCGGCCCCGGCTCTACGCCGTCCGCAAGGGCGCCGAGACGTTCGTGACCCTGCGCAAGGCCGCCGCGGGCGAGACCGTGCCGGGCTTCCCGTCGTCGCCGCAGCCGGACAACGTGTTCGCCGGGCAGTTCGCCGTGGTGTGCGCGGACGCCGACTGGCCGCGCGACCCCGGGACGTACTACCGCGACGGCCTCGCCGACACCGCCCGCTACCCGCTGTACGGCGACTTCGTGTCGTCCATCAACCCGTGCGCGTTCTGGCCCCAGGGCGCCGAGCCCGCCACGCGCGTCGACAACCACGTGCCCGCGCTGATCGTGCAGAACGAGTGGGACTCGCAGACCCCGCTGGCCGCCGCCCAGGGCATGCGCCGCGCCCTCAAGGGCTCGCGCCTCGTCACCGTCGCCGACGGGGAGGGCCACGGCGTCCTCTTCGGCGGCACCCGCGACGCCTGCGCGGAGCGGGCCGCCGTGGGCTATCTGGTCACCGGCGAGCTCCCGGCCGCGGACGTGACCTGCCAGGCCGCGGCGCCGAAGCCCTCCTAGCGCCCCGCGGGGGCGGAACGGTCACTCGTCGATCCCCGACCGCTCCACCCCCGCCACGATCCACCGCTGGAAGAACAGGAACACCACGAGCAGCGGCAGGATCGACACGGCGGCCGCGACGAACAGCTCGTGCAGCCGGATCACTTGAGAGGTGGTGAAGGAGGCCAGGGCCACCTGGACGGTCCACGCGTCCCGGTCCTGGCCGATCACCAGCGGCCACAGGAAGGAGTTCCAGGCGCCGATGAACACGATGGTGCCGACGGCCGCGAACACTGGGCGCGTGTTCGGCACGACGACGCGCCAGTACGTACGCCAGTAGCCGAGCCCGTCGACACGCGCCGCGTCCTCCAGCTCACGTGGGAACCCCAGGAAGTACTGCCGGAAGACGAAGCACGCGAACGCCGAGAACAGCGTCGGCACGATCAGTCCCCGCAGCGTCGACACCCAGCCGAGCGACGACACGAGCACGAAGCTCGGTACGAAGGTGACGGCGGCCGGGACCATCAGGGTGGCGAGGATCGCGTAGAAGACGTGCTGGGCGTAGCGGTAGGGGATGCGGGCCAGGCCGTAGCCCGCGAGCGAGGCCACGAAGAGCGTGCCCGCCGTCGTCAGGACCGCGATCAGCGCCGAGTTGAGCAGCGAGCGGGCCATGGGCACCGTGGAGTCGCGGAACAGCTCGGTGACGTTCGAGAAGTGCAGGGTGGAGGGGAAGAACGTCCAGTCGGGCGAGGTGATGTCCTCCTCGGCGGCGAGCCCGTTGCGCACCAGGAGGTAGAAGGGGATCAGGAAGAGCAGGGCGAGGGCGATCAGGAGGGCCAGGCGCAGGGCCCTGCCCACGCGCACCCAGGCGTCGTGCACGGCTCAGGCTCCCTTCTCGTCGGCGCGGCCGAGCCCGAACCAGCGGGCCTGGCCCACCGTCACCACGGCGATGATCAGGGCGAGGAGCACCGCGCCCGCGCTGCCGAGGCCTAGGTTCTGCCCCTGGCCGAGCGCCGTGTAATAGAGGTAGACGAGCGGCGGGCGGGCGTACGGCGGGTAGCCACGGGCGTCGGACAGCAGGTTGTAGAACTCGTCGAAGGCCTGGAAGGCGTTGATGACGAGGAGCAGCACCACGGCGACCGACGTGGCGCGCAGCTGCGGCAGCGTGATGTGCCGCAGGACCTGCCAGCCGGGCCGGGCGCCGTCGACGGCCGCCGCCTCGTACAGCGTGGGCGAGATCCGCTGGAGCCCCGCCAGGAAAAGAACCATGTAGAACCCCGCCTGGAGCCACAGGCGTACGGTGACGATCACCAGCCAGTACCAGGGCGGTTCGGTGGTCGAAAGCCACGCCGTCTGGTCCGCGCCGAACCAGCCGAGCACGGTGTTCGCGAGCCCGAACCGCACCCCGTTGAAGATCGACATCTTCCAGATCAGGGCGGCCACGACATAGCTGCACGCCGCGGGCAGGAAGAACACCGACCGGAAGAACGCCTGCGCGCGCCGCAGCCGGTTCACCATGAGCGCGAGCGACAGCGACAGCACGAACGTCGTCGGCACGATGAACGCCGTGAAGACCGCGAACGTCCACAGGCTGTCGGTGAACGCGTCGTTCTTCAGCATCGACGTGTAGTTGTCGAAGCCGACGAACTCGGTGGGCGAGACGGTGTTGTGCGCGTCGAAGAAGCTGAGGTAGACGCTCCAGCCGAGCGGTACGTAGGTGAAGACGAGCAGGCCGAGCGCGAAGGGGCCGACGAACACCCAGAACCACAGGTTGCGGTTCTGCGGCCCGGCGAGCCGCCGCGCCAGGCCTGGGCGGCCGCCGCCGCTCACGCGGACTTCTTCCGCACGCGGTCCAGCTCAGCCGACACCTTCCTGACCACCGACCGCAGCTCGCTCTCCGGATTCGCCCCGGACTTGATGATCCGGCTGAGCGCGTCCTGGTAGGCGACGCGGCTGGCGGGCGTCCACAGCAGCGGCTCGGCGTGGCCGTTCTCGGTGGAGAAGCGCACGGCGTCGGCGGCGGGGCCCTTGGCGAGCGCGTCGGCCTTCTTCGCGAGGGAGAGCCGGGCGGGAATGTGGAAGCCGTAACTCAGCGCGAAGTCCCGCTGGTACGCGGTCTCGTCGATCCACAGCCACTTCAGATAGTCCTTGGCGGCGTCCTTGTGCTTGCTGCGGGCGCTCACGGCCGCGCCGTATGCGCCCACCGGCACGGCGGGCTTCCCTTCGGGGCCGTCCGCCGGGAACGCGAGCACCCCGAAGTCGTCCCCGAGCGCCTTGCGCACGGCGGGCAGCGCCCATAGGCCCGACCACTGCATGGCCGTGAGCCCCTGGACGAACGCCGACGGATCGGACCAGTCGGACGGCGCCCCCAGCAGCAGCGTCTTCGCCGCGTACAGCTCGCGCACCTTGGCGAGCGCGCGGGCGGCGGCCGGGTCGTCGAAGCCGACCTTCCCGTCGTCGGTGACGAGGCTGAGGCCCGCCGCGTACAGGGGCGTGCCGCCGAGGACACCCGCGCCACCGTCGTTACCAAGGAAGAGCCCTTTGACCTTCTTGTCGGTCAGCTCCTTCGCCGCGTCGACGAGCGCGTCCAGCGTGCGCGGCGGCTCGACGCCCGCGTCGTCGAGGAGGCTCTTGCGGTAGTACAGCAGCTGCATGTCGATGACCTGCGGGACCGCCCAGATCCTGCCGTCGTACGTCTTCGGCGCGAGCGCCACCGGGTTGAAGTCGTCCTTCACCCCGTCGAACAGGTCCGTCAGGTCGACGACCTGACCGCCCCTGATCTGGTCCAGGCTCGGCCCGTTGACCTCGAAGACATCCGGGCCCGACGTGGTGAGCAGCGCGGCGGCGGTCTGCTCGTCGTAGTTCCCCGGCCGCCACTGGACCTCGACGTCCGCCTTCCGGTACGCGGCCGCGTACCGCTTGACGGCCTGCTCGGTGCCCGCCTCGCCGTACTGGTGGTACCAGTGCGAGAGCTTCGGCCCCTTCCCACCCGAACCGCCGCCGTCGCGGCCGGTGTTGGACCCGCACGCGGTCAGCAGACCGGCGGCGGCCGCCGTGCCGAGCAGTGTCCTGCGCCTGATGGTCATGACGTTTCCCCCTGTGTGGATCGACGGGTACGTGTCGGGCCCAACGATCAACCATGCGGGGGGATTACGACAGGCGTATTGCGGCCGTGTGTTTCTGGGGGTGGCGTGGTGATGGGCGGGAGGGGGCGCGGCGCGTTAGGCGATGCCGCGTACTCGTGGCGGCCCCGCGCCCGTCCGCTCCGCGCGGGTCTGGGGCGTGTACCGGGGAGCCGTCGGCCGGGGCTACGCTCACTGCCATGGCTGACTACGTGCAGGTATCGACCGCTACCGAAACCCGTGACCAGGCCATCGAGTTGGCGCGGACGGCGGTCCGCGAGAGGCTCGCCGCGGGCGCGCAAGTCATCGGCCCCGTCGTGTCCGTGTTCTGGCACGCCGGTGAATTCGGCACCGGGGAGGAATGGCAGCTCCTCCTCAAGACCACCACCGACCGGTATCCAAAGCTGGAGGAGCACCTCGTCGGCAACCACCCTTGGAAGAGCCCGGAGGTGTGCGCCACGGCGATCACATCGGGCGCCGAGCCATACCTTCAGTGGATCCGTTCGTCCACCACCCCCGCCGACTAGCGGCGGGCCTGCTCCAGCACCTCGACGACCACAGGCAGGGTCCGGTACCTGGCTGCCGACAGCTCCGCCAGGACGGGCGCGAGCCGCTTCCTCGGCCTCGCGGACGCCTCACATGAGAACGGCCCCGCCCCCTACCCTGACAGTGACGAGCTGTTCCGAGAGAGGCAAGGCCGCGATGTCTCCAGACGCTACTCCGGACCCCTACGCCGACCCGCTGCGGTTCGGGCAACGCGTACAGGTCCTCCGCGAGCGTCGCGGTATGACGCGGCCCCAGTTGGCCGACTTGGTGGGCGTCTCGCCGTACACCCTCAAGAAGATCGAGAATGGCCAGCAGCAAGCTCCCGGCCTGGTCATGGTGTTGCGCATCGCCGAAGCGCTGCGCGTGCGCCAACTGTCCGATCTGACCGGGCACCCAGACACGCGCATTGATCTCTTCATCGGCCCCGGGCACCCTCGGCTCGCCTCCGTGAAGGCCGCTGTCGACTCCTTCGCCCTGGCCTCCGACGTCGAACCACCTCCCGTGGCCCACCTGGAGGCCCGTCTCCACGCCGCGTGGAAGGCACGCCACCAGGCGCCCAACCACCGCGAGGTCGTCGGTCGCCTGCTGCCGGACCTCATTCGCGACGGGACGGCCCTCGTCCGCCACGCCGACAGAGCGGCTGACCGGCGAGCAGCTCAGGCCCTGCTCGCGGAGGCGTACAGCCTCTGCCAGTTCTTCGTGGCCTACCAGCCCGACTCCAGCCTGCTGTGGCGCGTCGCCGAACGCGGGATGACCGCGGCGCGGGAATCGGAGGACGCGCACGCGATCGGCGTGGCGGCGTGGCTGCTGGCGCAGGCGCACCGCGATACCGGCCCGCGCCACTTCGATGCCGCCGACGCCGTCAACCTCGAAGCGGTCCGCTACCTGGAGCCGCTGCTGCCGGACGCCTCGGACGACGTCCTGGCCATCGCGGGGGCCCTCCAGTTCGAGCTCGGGTACACCGCGGCCCGGCGGCGGGACACCGGGACCGCGTGGCGGCACTGGGACAACGCGAACGCGATGGCCGCGCGTCTGCCGCGGGACTACTACCACCCGGTCACGTCCTTCAGCCGCGCCATCATGGGCGCGCACGCCGTGACGGTCGCTGTCGAGCTGCACCAGGGCGGGGAGTCCGTGCGGCAGGCCGCGAAGGCGGACGAGGCCGTCATCAAGTCCCGTCCCCGCCGGGCCCGGCACAGGATCGAAGAGGCACGCGGCTTCCAGCTCGACGGGCAGCCCGATGTCGCCATCGCCACGCTGGAGAAGGCTCACCGCGCGGCGCCGGAGACGATCGCGTACAACGGCTACGCGCGCCGGATCATCCTCGAAGAGGTCGAGTCGTGGCAGCCGGGACGCCGCCGTCGCGCGAGTGAACTGGCGGCGGAGATCGGCATCCTGGCGGCGTGACGAAGGGACCGGATTCCGGTCCCTGCCTCGTTCCCCCTACGCCTACGGTCGCGGACGTGAGCCACATCACCGCGACCGTGAGGGCAGCCCGATGACGACCGAACCAGCGGCCAGGAGAGCGATCGCCGACTGGCTGGCGGGGGCCGACCCCGACCCCGGCCGGGTCTGGAAGGAGTGGGGCGAGCGCGGCGTCGCCCTGCTCCCCCTCGGCCGCCGTTTCGACGCGATCCGTGTCCCCGCCGAGCGCGTCCACGCCGCCGTCGGCAGCGACCGGCCGGAGGCCGTAGCCGAGACCCTGGCCGCCTGGCTCGAAGGACCGGTGATCCGCGACCTCCGCAGCCCCCTCGGCCCGTACTACGCCCTCATCCCACCGGATGCCCACTGGGACGGCCCGCAGGAACGGCTGAGCACCCACACCCTCCTCGGCGTGCCGCGCCCCGGCCACCTCTCGCTCCTCGCCTGCTGGGTCGTCCCACCGCACACTCCCGGCAACCTGTGCGACCCCGTACACCTGCGCACGCTGCTCACACTGGCCAGCCCGCTGCGGACGGTGGGCCAATGAACACGCACGACGACACCGACGACGGCTACGAACTCCCGGACCAGCGGTACGCGGCCTACCGCGCCCACCTCGCCACCTGCCCCCGCAGACACCTCGGCCTCCTCACCGACTGCGTCGAGGGCACCCGGCTGCGCGCCGCCTGGACCACGGGAGAGCGCACCCATGCCTGACCAGACCCCGCTCCTGGCCCTGTACGCCCTACCGGCGGACCCCGGCACCCTTCCGCCGCCCCAATGCTCGGGCGCCGTCTGCGTCTGGTGCCAGTACGAACTCCGCCCCGGCGAAGGCATCGACCTCGGCGGCACCGGCGGCTGGCGCCCCCACGGCTGCGTCCCCTGCTGCGAAATCGAAAACCACGTCATCGCCACCTACCTGGACTGGCACGACCACGGCATCACCTGCCAACGCTGCCCGCACGGGCCCTGCGCGCGAGCCCACGACCTGCGCGAAGCGCACCTCAACGCCCACAAGCAGGCCGGTAGACCCCAGCCAGCATGCGCGCAATGCCAAGCCCCCATCACACCCGGCGAACCCCTCCGCCCCCACCTCTGGCAAGGACAGAACGGCCCCGTACCCGGCTACCTCCACACCCGTGCGTGACCGCAGGGCGAAGGGGCGGCACCCCCGCACAGGGTGCCGCCCCTTCCTCGTGGACCGGGACCGCCGCCGCATCGGTTGAGGGTCGGGGACACGGCGGCGGTCCCGGGGTTCATTCCCCGGTGGGTCAGCGGTGGTCGCTGCCCTGGGCCTGGGAGGCCGCGCGGCCCGCCTCCAGGCGGGCGACCGGGATGCGGAACGGGGAGCAGGAGACGTAGTCCAGGCCCACCTCGTGGAAGAAGTGGACGGACTCGGGGTCGCCGCCGTGCTCGCCGCAGACGCCGAGCTTGATGTCGGGGCGAGTGGCCCGGCCGGCCTCGACGGCGCTGCGGACGAGGGCGCCGACGCCGTCCTTGTCGATGGTCTCGAAGGGGCTGACGCCGAAGATGCCCTTCTCCAGGTACGCGGTGAAGAAGGAGGCTTCGACGTCGTCGCGGGAGAAGCCCCAGACCGTCTGGGTCAGGTCGTTGGTGCCGAAGGAGAAGAACTGGGCGGCCTCGGCGATCTGACCGGCGGTCACGGCGGCGCGCGGCAGCTCGATCATGGTGCCGATGGCGAGCTTGAGGTCGGTGCCGGTGGCGGCCTGGACCTCGGCGATGACCTGGTCGGCCTCCTCGCGGACGATCTCCAGCTCCTGGACGGTGCCCACGAGCGGGATCATGATCTCGGCGCGCGGGTCGCCCTTGGCGTTCTTGCGCTCGGCGGCGGCCTCCGCGATGGCGCGCACCTGCATGGTGAACAGGCCGGGGATGACCAGGCCGAGGCGCACGCCGCGCAGGCCGAGCATCGGGTTCTGCTCGTGCAGGCGGTGCACGGCCTGGAGGAGACGGAGGTCGTTCTCGTTGTGGTCCTTGCGGGACTCGGCGAGCGCGACGCGGACCGAGAGCTCGGTGATGTCGGGCAGGAACTCGTGCAGCGGCGGGTCGAGGAGGCGGACGGTGACCGGCAGGCCGTCCATCGCCTCGAAGAGCTCGACGAAGTCCTTCTTCTGGAGCGGCAGGAGCTCCTTGAGGGCGTCCTCGCGCTCCTCGTCCGTGTCGGCGAGGATCAGGCGCTCGACCATCTCGCGGCGCTCGCCGAGGAACATGTGCTCGGTGCGGCACAGGCCGATGCCCTGGGCGCCGAAGCGGCGGGCGCGCAGCGCGTCCTCGGCGTTGTCGGCGTTGGCGCGCACCCGCAGGCGCCGCTTGCCGTCGGCGAACGCCATGATGCGGTGCACGGCCTGGACGAGTTCGTCGGCGTCGTCGGCGCCCGCGTGCATGCGGCCCTCGAAGTACTCGACGACCGGGGAGGGGACCACGGGCACCTCGCCCAGGTAGACCTTGCCCGTCGAGCCGTCGATGGAGACGACGTCGCCCTCCTCGACGACGGTGCCGTTCACGGTGAGGCGGCGGCGCTTGGTGTCGACCTCCAGGTCCTCGGCGCCGCAGACACAGGTCTTGCCCATGCCGCGGGCGACGACGGCGGCGTGGGAGGTCTTGCCGCCGCGCGAGGTCAGGATGCCCTCGGCGGCGATCATGCCGTCGAGGTCGTCGGGGTTGGTCTCGCGGCGGATCAGGATGACCTTCTCGCCGGAGCGGGACCACTTGATCGCGGTGTACGAGTCGAAGACGGCCTTGCCGACGGCGGCGCCCGGCGACGCGGCGATGCCGCGGCCCAGCTGCTCGACCTTCGCCTCGTCGTCGAAGCGCGGGAACATCAGCTGCGCGAGCTGCGCCCCTGTGACGCGCTGGAGCGCCTCGGCCTCGCTGATCAGGCCCTGGTCGACGAGCTGGGTGGCGATGCGGAAGGCCGCGCCCGCGGTGCGCTTGCCGACGCGGGTCTGGAGCATCCACAGCTGGCCGCGCTCGATGGTGAACTCGATGTCGCAGAGGTCCTTGTAGTGGGTCTCAAGGGTCTCCATGATCTGCATGAGCTGGTCGTACGACTTCTTGTCGATCCGCTCGAGCTCCGCGAGGGGGACGGTGTTGCGGATGCCCGCGACGACGTCCTCGCCCTGCGCGTTCTGCAAGTAGTCGCCGTACACGCCCTGGTGGCCGGAGGCCGGGTCGCGGGTGAAGGCGACGCCGGTGCCGGAGTCGGGGCCGAGGTTGCCGAAGACCATGGAGCAGACGTTGACGGCCGTGCCGAGGTCGTGGGGGATGCGCTCCTGGCGGCGGTAGAGCTTGGCGCGGTCGCCGTTCCACGAGTCGAAGACCGCCTTGATGGCGAGGTCCATCTGTTCGCGCGCGTCCTGCGGGAAGTCGCGGCCCGCCTCGGTCTTGACGATCTTCTTGAACTTGGTGACGAGCTTCTTGAGGTCGCCCGCCTCCAGGTCGGTGTCGACGGTGACCTTCTTGGCGGCCTTGGCCGCCTCCAGGGCGTCCTCGAAGAGCTCGCCGTCGACGCCGAGGACGGTCTTGCCGAACATCTGGATGAGGCGGCGGTAGGAGTCCCACGCGAACCGGTCGTCGCCGGCCTGCTGGGCCAGACCCTGGACGGACTTGTCGGAGAGCCCGATGTTCAGGACGGTGTCCATCATGCCGGGCATGGAGAACTTGGCGCCCGAGCGGACGGAGACGAGCAGCGGGTCGTCGGCCTGGCCGAGCTTCTTGCCCATCGACCGCTCAAGGGCGTCGAGGTGCGCACTCACCTCGTCACGCAGTGCCGCGGGCTCCTCGCCGCTGTCGAGGTAGACCTTGCAGGCCTCGGTGGTGATGGTGAAGCCCGGAGGCACCGGAAGACCCAGGTTGGTCATCTCGGCGAGGTTCGCGCCCTTCCCGCCGAGGAGGTCCTTGAGGTCCTTGTTGCCCTCGGTGAAGTCGTAAACGAACTTCACGTCCTGAGCTACGTGGGGATCTTTGTTTTCCGACACGGGTCTCGACTCCTCGAGGACGCGGTGGCTGCCCTGACGGCGAGGAACATACCCAGATCGAAGGCTCATGGGTACGTCCACTTGTGCGTCACACGGCTGTAACCACCCGTCCGCCGCTAGATCGAAAGTGACTCATGGGTAGGGGGAGTGGGGGTCACGTGTTCAAGTCTTGAATGCGCTATCCCCGTAGACCCCGCGTTTCGCTCAGATGAGCACCGAAGTCCCCAGTTGTGAGTTCAGGTCGTAAATGATCGAGCGATGGCACTCAGTGCCACCACTTGGAGAAGTGCAGCCACGCTTTTGTCGCTCATCTGAGCGCAAGGCCTATCAGGGGTGGCGAGAATCACGCCGTTTCCGGAGGCGAAATACCGGCATCCGGGCACCCGGCGAGCCGCGTGCGCCCGACCCGCCGGAGCCTCCCCGGACCGCCTGGTTCCGCTCGGGGGTCCGCAGTCCGCTCAGAGGCCGAGCGCGGCGAGCCGCTCCTCCGCCCGCTGCGGCGCGTAGAGGTGCTCCACCACCAGCGCTCCCGCCCCGATCAGGCCCGCCCGCTCGCCGAGCCGCGAGGTGACGATCTCCAGGTGGGCCGTGGAGCGCGGCAGCGCCCGCTGGTAGAGCAGCTCCCGCACGCCCGTGAGGAAGGGAGTTCCGGCCAGATCTCCGGCGATCATGAGAACGCCGGGGTTGAGCAGCGTCACGACCGTGGCGAGCACCTCGCCGACCTGGCGGCCCGCCTCGCGGGCGAGCCGCACCGCCTCCGGGTGCCCGGCCGCGATCAGGCGGGCCACGTCCCAGCCGCTGGCCGCCGGGACGCCCGCCGCCGCGAGCCGCCCGGCGAGCGCACGGCCGCTGGCCACGGCCGCCAGACAGCCGTACGAGCCGCACTTGCACAGGGCGCTCTCGCTGCCGGGGACCCCGGGCACCCGGACGTGCCCGATGTCGCCCGCGCCGCCGTCCACGCCCCGGTAGACGAAGCCGTCGACGACCATGCCCGCGCCGATGCCGGTGGAGACCTTGACCAGGGCGAAGGCCGTGCAGTCGGGGTAGGAGGCGCGCTGTTCGCCGTACGCCATCAGGTTCGCGTCGTTGTCGACGAGCACCGGGACGCGGGCGGACCCGTCCGTCCGCGCGGCGAAGGCCCGGCGCAGGCGCGCTCTTATGTCGTAGCCGTCCCAGCCCGGCATGATCGGCGGCTGCACCACGCGGCCCGTCTCGCTGTCGACCGGGCCCGGCACCGCGAGCCCGATGCCGCACACGGCCCGCGCGGGGCGGGCGCCCTCGCGCAGCAGCGCCGCGAACCTGGCGCCGAGCTCGTCCAGGACCCGCTCGGGGCCCTCGTCGACGCGCAGCGCCCCGGTGTGCTCGGCGATCACCTCGCCCGCCAGGGTGAGCAGGGCGGTGCGGGCGTGCCGGGTCTCCAGGTCGGCGGCGAGGACGACGGCGTGCGCGTCGTCGAACTCCAGGAGCACGGCGGGGCGGCCGCCCAGCGGGGACTCCACGGGCGCGCCCGCGCCCTCGCGCAGCCAGCCCGCGCGGAAAAGCCGGTCCAGGCGCTGGCCCACGGTGGCCCGGGACAGGCCCGTGGCCTGCTGGAGGGCGCCGCGCGTGGTGGCGCGGCCGCTGCGCACGAGGTCGAGCAGATCGCCCGCGCTGGCCTGCGCGCCCCCGCGCACCGGCGTTCCGCTCCCCATGCCCACGCTCACTCCCCCGTTGTACCCGATTCTCCCCTTGTGCAGGTCAACTCCACGTTACATATTGGGTTTTGCGTGTTGAGTATGCGTAACCCTAGGCTGGTCGAAGCCAAACTGACAGACCGTCGGCGAGATGCCGTCGGGCTGAGGGAGTGACGCGTGGACCGCACCTCCTCCACGGGCGCGGCGGCGCCCTTAGACCACACCGCGACGGCGCCACCGCCACCGGCCGCCCCGGCCGTGACCTCCGCCGCGGCTCCCCGCGCCCCGGCGCGGCCGCACCGCCCCGACGCCCTGCGCGAGCGCGCCGCCCGCGTGCTGCACGGCAACTGGACCGGCACCTCCACCGTCCCCTCCCGCGCGCTCTACCCCCACCAGTGGTCCTGGGACTCGGCGTTCATCGCGATCGGCCTCCGCCATCTGTCGCCCCTGCGGGCCCAGCTGGAGCTGGAGACGCTGCTGCGCGCGCAGTGGGCCGACGGCCGCGTGCCGCACATCGTGTTCAACCCGGCCGTGCCCCACGACGCCTACTTCCCGAGCCCCGACTTCTGGCGCTCAAGCACCGCGGGCCGCGCGGCGGGGGCGCCCGCGGCGGCCCAGACCTCCGGCATCGTGCAGCCGCCGGTGCACGCGCTCGCCGCCTGGCTGGTGCACCTCGCCGACCCCGGCCTGTCCCGGGCCCGCTCCTTCCTGGCCCGGGTCCACCCCCGGCTCGCCGCCTGGCACCGCTTCCTGCTGCACCGCCGCGACCTGGGCGGCGCCGGGCTCGCGGCGGTCGTCCACCCCTGGGAGCAGGGCATGGACAACAGCCCCTGCTGGGACGCGCCGCTGAGCCGCGTCGCGCCCGCGCGGCCCCGCACGTTCCGGCGCGCCGACCTCGACCACGGCAGCCCGCGCGACCGGCCGACGGACCTCGACTACGGCAGGTACGTGCGCCTGGCGGCGGACTACCGCGACCGGGCCTACGGCGCCGCGGACCACCCGCGCGCCATCCGCACCGGGGACTTCGCCGTCGAGGACCCCTCCTTCAACGCCCTGCTCATCGCCTCGGAGTACGCGCTCGCCCGGATCACCGGCGAGCTCGGCGTGCCCGCGACGGCCCGGCACGAGCGGGCACAGCGCCTGACGCGGACCCTGGTGGAGCGGCTGTGGGACCCAGCGGCTGGGATCTTCCGCTGCCGTGACCTGCGGGCCGGGGCGGCACACGGGGCGCTGGTGGCCGAGCGCGGCGTCAGCGGGCTCGTCCCGCTGCTGCTGCCCGGGCTGCCGGGCGAGGTCGTCGCGGCCCTGGTGCGCACCGCGTGCGGGCCGCACTTCGAACTCGGCGGCCGGGCCCGCCTGGTGCCGAGCCACGACCTGCTCAGCCCGGCGTTCGACGCCCGGCGGTACTGGCGCGGGCCCGCCTGGATCAACACCAACTGGCTCCTTGAACGCGGCCTGAGACGCCACGGCGAGCGGCAGCGGGCCGACGCCCTGCGCGCCGCGCTGCTTGAGGTCGCGGCCGCGTCCGACTTCTCGGAGTACGTGGATCCGTACACGGGACAGGGCTGCGGCGCCCGCGGCTTCAGCTGGAGCGCCGCCCTCGCGCTCGATCTGCACCTGGACACCGGCCACGGCGGGCACGCCACGGTGGGGCCCGGCGTGAGCACGCACAACGACGAACACGTCGGACACGACGGACACGACGGCGCACGCGACGACGAACACGACGAACGCAACGGCCAGCGGGACGAGGACAGGGACGAGGAGAGGGAGCATGACTGACCGGCAGCAGCACCGGCTGCTCGTGCGCGGCACGACCTTCGCGGCGCTGGGCGTGGGCGGCGACGTCCGCGGCGTCCCGGGCGGCGGTGCCCCGGACGGCCTGTTCGTACGCGACGCGCGGCACCTGAGCCGCTGGCAGCTGACCGTGGACGGCGCGGTGCCGGAGGTGCTCGCGGCGGACGACGGCGTCGACGCCACCGGGGCCACCGGGGCCACCGGCGCCGCGGCGGGCGCGGGCGCGGACGTGGCGCGCTGTGTGCTCGTGCCGCGCGGCGGCCGCCAGGAGCCGCCCGCGTACACGGTCTTCCGCGAACAGGCCGTCACCGACGGCACGTTGGTGGAGGCGGTGCGGATCACCAGCAACCGCCCGGTGCCGACGACGCTGCGGCTCGCGTTGACCGCCGACGCCGACTTCACCGACCAGTTCGAGCTGCGCTCGGACCACCGTACGTACGCCAAGCCGGGCGCCGTCCGCTCCCGGCGGGTCCTGCGGACGGCGGACGGCGACGGCGAACAGGGGCCGGGCGGCGTCGAGTTCGCCTACCGGCGCGGCGACTGGCTGGCCCGTACCACCGTGACGTCCGAGCCCGCGCCGGACGCCGTCGAGGAGACCGGCACCGGCGCCCGGCGCCTGGTGTGGTCCTTCGAGCTCCAGGCGCACGCCTGCGCCGAGCTGGCCCTCACCGTGGTCGCCGCGCCGCACGGGGCGCCCCCGCCCCCGCCGCCGCCCGCCTCACCCGGCGCGGCCGTGCGCCAGCTCGCCGCCGCCCAGCGGGAGTTCACGGCCGCGGTGACGCTGCCCCCGGACTGGCCCGAGCTGGCCGCCGCGTGCGGCCGCGGCCTCGCCGACCTCGCCGCGCTCCAGGTGCCCGCGCGCGGCCCGGACGGCGAGGACCTGCGGGTGCCCGGGGCCGGTGCGCCCTGGTTCCTCACCCTGCTCGGCCGCGACGCCCTCCTGACCTCCCTGTTCGCCCTGCCGCAGCTGCCGCGCCTGGCCGCCGCGACGCTGCCCGCGCTCGCCGCGACGCAGGCCGCGCCGGACACCGAGGGGCGCGTCGCCCAGCCCGGCAAGATCGTGCACGAGGTGCGGCACGGCGAGCTCGCCCACTTCGGGCAGGTCCCCTACGGCCGGTACTACGGCTCCGTCGACGCCACGCCGCTGTTCCTGGTGCTGCTCGGCGCGTACACCGAGCGGACCGGCGACACCGCGCTCGCCCGCCGTCTCGCGCCGCAGGCGCGCGCCGCCGTCGGCTGGATGCTGGACCACGGCGGGCTCACCTCGCGCGGCTACCTCGTCTACCGCGCCGACGAGGGCGGGCTCGCCAACCAGAACTGGAAGGACTCCCCCGGCGCGATCTGCGGCGCCGACGGCACCCGGCCGACGGGCCCAGTGATGGCGGCGGGCGCGCAGGGGTACGCGTACGACGCGCTGCGGCGCACGGCGTGGCTGGCGCGGACGGTGTGGGACGACGCGGTGTACGCGGACCTGCTCGCGCAGGCCGCGGCGGACTTGCGGGACCGCTTCCAGCGGGACTTCTGGATGGCCGCGCACGGCTTCCCCGCGCTCGCCCTGGACGGCGAGGGCCGCCAGGTCGACGCGCTCGCCTCCGACGCGGGGCATCTGCTGTGGTCCGGTCTCCTGGACAAGGAGTACGGCGAGACGGTCGGGCGCAGGCTCCTGGAGCCGGACTTCTTCTCCGGCTGGGGCGTGCGCACGCTCGCCTCCGGCCAGGGCGCCTACCATCCGCTGTCCTACCACCGGGGCTCGGTGTGGCCGCACGACAACGCCCTCATCGCGCTCGGCCTGTCCCGCTACGGCCTCCACGACGAGGCACGGACGGTGGCCCGCGGCCTCGTCGACGCCGCCACGGCCGCCTCCGGCCGCCTCCCGGAGGCCCTGGCGGGCTACGACCGCGGCGCCTACCCCACCCCGGTCCCCCACCCGCACGCCTGCCCCCGCGAATCCCGCTCGGCGGCGGCGCCACTGGCGCTGCTCACGGCGGTGACGGGAGGGTGACCCGAGGGGCCGCTCAGCCGCCGGAGGTGTCCAGTTCCGCCTCGGCGGAGACGCCAGCGCAGTCGTAGGGGTCCCGCAGCCAGCCGTCCGGCAGGACCACGCGGTTGTTGCCGGAGGTCCGGCCGCGCGGGCCGTCCGCCCCGTCGGGCCAGCCCTGCGCCAGGTCCAGCTCGTCGAGGCCGGCGCGCAGCTCGGCGAGGGACGAGGTGATCGCGAGGCGCTTGCGCATCTCGGAGCCGACGGCGAACCCCTTCAAGTACCAGGCCACGTGCTTGCGGAAGTCGATCACTCCGCGTGCCTCGTCCCCGATCCACTCGCCGAGGAGCGTCGCGTGCCGGATCATCACGTCCGCGACCGTGCCGAGGTCCGGCCGCGCCACGTCACCGGCGCGCCCCTCGAACGCCGCCACCAGGTCGCCGAAGAGCCACGGCCGCCCCAGGCAGCCGCGCCCCACGACCACTCCGTCGCACCCGGTCTCGCGCATCATCCGCAGCGCGTCGTCCGCCGACCAGATGTCGCCGTTGCCGAGCACGGGGATCTCCGGGACGTGCTCCTTGAGGCGGGCGATGGCCGACCAGTCCGCCGTGCCGCCGTAGTGCTGCGCGGCCGTCCGCCCGTGCAGGGCGATCGCGGTGACGCCCTCCTCGACGGCGATGCGGCCCGCGTCCAGGTACGTGATGTGGTCGTCGTCGATGCCCTTGCGCATCTTCATGGTGACGGGCAGGTCACCGGCGCCGGACACCGCCTCGCGCAGGATCGCGCGCAGCAGGTTCCGCTTGTACGGAAGCGCGGAGCCGCCGCCCTTGCGGGTCACCTTGGGGACGGGGCAGCCGAAGTTCAGGTCGATGTGGTCGGCGAGGTCCTCCTCCGCGATCATGCGGACGGCCTTGCCGACGGTGGCGGGGTCGACCCCGTACAGCTGGATCGAGCGCGGCTTCTCGCTCGCGTCGAAGTGGATCAGCTGCATGGTCTTCTCGTTGCGCTCGACCAGGGCCCGCGTCGTGATCATCTCGCTGACGAAGAGGCCCTTGCCGCCGGAGAACTCCCGGCACAGCGTCCGGAACGGCGCGTTCGTGATGCCCGCCATGGGCGCGAGCACGACGGGCGGCTCTACGGCGTGCGGGCCGATCGCGAGGGCCGCGGGCGCGGCGGACGGCTGGACCGACGACGACGGCTGCGACGGCTGCGACGGCGACGGCTGCGACTGGGACATCGGGCGGCACTCCGGTGGCGTACGAGAAGGGGGCAAGCCTCCATTGTCCCTCAGCCCGCGCCCGGCCCGTCCCCTCAGCCCCCGCCCGGCCCGTTCCCGCCTCCCGCGCCCGCCCCGTCCCCGAGCTCCGCGAGCCGCTCCAGGCGGGCCTCCGTCGCGTCGTCGGCGGGCACGTACGCGACCAGGCGGTAGGCCCGCGACTCCGGGGCGAGCCACATGTTGCGGTGCTCCAGGTTGAGCAGCCCCACCTCGGGGTGCTGATAGCGCTTGACGTGCGGGGACATCGTGGCGACCTCGTGCCGCTCCCACAGCGCGCGGAACTCGGCCGACTCCTCCAGGAGGCCCCGCAGGCGCTCCTTCCAGGCGGGCTCGGCGACGTGCTCGGCCATGCCCGCGCGGAACTTCGCGATCAGGTCCCGCAGCATCTCGTCCCGGTCGAGGAACGTCTCGCGCCAGCGCTTGCTCGTGGTCAGCAGCCACAGGCAGTTGCGCTCGCGCGGCGGCAGCTCGGTCAGCTCGCCGAAGACCTGCGCGAAGGGGCGGTTGTGGGCGAGGACGTCGTACCGGGCGTTCTGCAGCGTGGCCGGGTAGGGCGCGATGCGGTGCATCAGGCGCAGGGCGGTGCCGGACACCAGGGGGCAGTCCGTGTCCGGGCGCGGGTCGACGGCGCCCGCGAGGGCGAAGAGGTGGCCGCGCTCGGTCTGGTCCATGAGCAGCGCGCGGGCGATCGCGTCCAGGACCTGCGTGGACACGCGGATGGGCCGCCCCTGCTCCAGCCACGTGTACCAGGTGACGCCGACGGCCGACAGCTGCGCGACCTCCTCGCGCCGCAGCCCCGGGGTGCGCCGCCGGGCGCCGCGCGGCAGGCCCGCCTGCTCGGGGGTGATCCGCTCGCGGCGGCTGCGCAGGAAGGCGGCGAGCGCCTGGCGCCGGGAGTCCGCGTCGCTGGCGGGGGCGTCGTGGCGGGCAGGGGCGTCGTGACGGGCGGGGGCGTCGTCACGGGCGGGCACGGGGAACGTGGTGGCGTACGGTGCCGCCGTCTGCTCTGCGGTCATGGTCACGCTCCCAGGCTGCCCGAGCCCGCACCCGGTTGCCAGGTGCGTCTACTACCAGGATAAGGAGACTCTGGTACCCGTCTTGGCGGCCGCCCATCGTCGTGTCCGTGACTCTCTCGACCGCCCCCTCCGCATCCCGTACCAGCTCCTCGCCTGCCGCCGCCCCGACGGCCCTCACCCCCCTCGGCCTCGTCACCATCCTGCTCGGCGCCGCGCTGCCGATGGTCGACTTCTTCATCGTCAACGTGGCCCTGCCGAGCATCGAGGCGGACCTGCGGGCCTCGCCCGCCACCCTGGAGATGATCGTCGCGGGGTACGCCGTCGCGTACGCCGTGCTGCTCGTCCTCGGTGGCCGCCTCGGCGACAGCTACGGCCGCCGCCGGCTCTTCCTGTGGGGCGTGGCCGCCTTCGGGATCACCTCGCTGGCCTGCGGACTCGCGCCGACCGCCTGGTGGCTCGTGGCCGCGCGGGTGGCCCAGGGCGCCGCGTCCGCGCTGATGCTGCCGCAGGTGCTCGCCACCATCCACGCGACCACGAGCGGCGCGCGGCGGGCGAAGGCCGTGTCGCTGTACGGGTCCGTCGGCGGGGTCTCCATGGTGCTGGGGCAGATCCTCGGCGGCGTCCTGGTGGCCGCCGACGTCGCGGGCACCGGATGGCGCATGACGTTCCTGGTGAACGTGCCAGTCGCCGCGCTCGCGCTGGTGTTCGCGGTGCGTTCCGTGCCGGACAGCCGCGCCGAGCGGCCCGCCCGCGGTGACGTCGGCGGGCCCGTCCTGCTTGCCGTCGCCCTGACGGCGCTGCTCCTTCCGCTGACGGAGGGCAGGGCCGCGGGCTGGCCCCTGTGGTCCGTGCTCACGCTGCTCGCCTCGCCGCTGCTGATCTGGGCGTTCGCCGCGGTGGAGCGGCGGGCCGAGCGCACCGGCGGCAGCCCGCTCCTGCCGCCGTCCCTGATGCGCGAGCCCGGTGTGCGCCGGGGCCTGGTCATCGGCGTACCGATCTTCATCGGCTTCAGCGGGTTCATGTTCGTGAGCGCCGTCGTGCTCCAGGAGGGCCTGGAGTTCAGCGCGCTCAAGGCGGGGCTGACGCTGATCCCCATGGGCGTCGCCCAGTTCACGGCGTCGATGCTTGCGCCGCGCCTGACCGACCGGCTCGGCACCCGCGTCCTGACCCTGTGCGCGCTGGTGCACGGCGCGGGCCTCGTCGTCCTCGCCCTGACCGTGCTGTGGACCCCGTGGTCGGCGCTCTCACCGCTGGCGCTCGCGCCGGGCCTCGCGCTGTGCGGGTTCGGGCAGGGCATCCAACTGCCGCTGTACTTCCGCATCCTGCTGTCCGCGGTGCCCGCCGCGCGGGCCGGGGCGGGCAGCGGGCTCGCCGCGACGGCCCAGCAGTCCTGCCTGGCCGTCGGCGTGGCGACCCTCGGCTCGCTGTTCCTGACGCTGGACACCGGCATGGGGACGCGGGGCGCGTTCGCGACGGTCCTCGCCGTGCAGTTGGCCGGGCTCCTCGGCCTGGCGGCGCTGACCCTGCGGCTGCCGCGCGACCTCGGCTGAGGCACCCCACGCGCCCCGGGGTTACCGTCGGCTGTATGCCCGAGTCCGAACTGAGCCTGAGCCCCCGGCGCCGCCAACTGGTGCTCGCCATCTGCTGTATGAGCCTGCTGATCGTCAGCCTGGACAACACGATCCTGAACGTGGCGCTGCCCACCATGGCGCGCGATTTCGACACCAGCATCTCGGGCATGCAGTGGACAATCGACGCCTACACCCTGGTCCTCGCGTCGCTGCTGATGCTGGCGGGCTCGACCGGGGACCGCGTCGGCCGCCGCCGGGTCTTCCAGGCGGGCCTGGTGGTGTTCACCCTGGGCTCGGTCCTTTGCTCGCTGGCCCCGAACCTGGAGTGCCTGGTCGCCTTCCGCATGATCCAGGCCGTCGGCGGCTCCATGCTCAACCCCGTCGCCATGTCGATCATCACGAACACGTTCACCGACCCGCGCGAGCGGGCCCGCGCCATCGGGGTCTGGGGCGGGGTCGTCGGCATCTCCATGGCGGCGGGCCCGCTGGTCGGCGGGCTCCTCGTGGACGCCGTCGGCTGGCGGGCGATCTTCTGGGTGAACCTGCCGGTGGGCCTCGTGGCGCTGTTCCTGACGGCGCGCTACGTCCCGGAGTCCCGCGCGCCGAAGCCGCGCCGCCCCGACCCGGTCGGCCAGCTCCTGGTGATCGTGCTCCTTGGCGCGCTGACGTACGCGATCATCGAGGCGCCCACGGCGGGCTGGACCTCGCCGCTGATCACGCTGTTCGCGGCGGCCGCCGTCGCGGCGCTCGCGGGCCTCCTCCTCTACGAGCCGCGCCGCACCGAACCCCTCATCGACCTGCGGTTCTTCCGTTCAGCCCCGTTCAGCGGCGCCACGGTCATCGCGATCAGCGCGTTCGCCGCGCTAGGCGGCTTCCTGTTCCTCTCCACCCTCTACCTCCAGGACGTACGCGGCCTGGACGCGCTCCACGCGGGCCTGTGGATGCTGCCCATGGCGGCCATGACCCTGGTGTGCGCGCCGCTGTCCGGCCGCCTGGTCGGCAGCCGGGGCCCGCGCCTTTCCCTGCTGATCGCGGGCGTCGCGATGACGGCGTCCGGGGTGCTCTTCGCCGCCTTCGAAGCGGAGAACGCGACGGTCTCCCGCCTCCTCGCGTACGTCCTCTTCGGCCTGGGCTTCGGCTTCGTGAACGCCCCCATCACCAACACCGCCGTCGCCGGAATGCCCCGCACCCAGGCGGGCGTCGCCGCCGCCGTGGCCTCCACCAGCCGCCAGACCGGCCAGACCCTGGGCGTCGCGGTGATCGGCGCGGTCCTCGCCTCCGGCGTGACGTCCTCCCACGCCACCGACTTCACGACAGCGAGCCGCCCCGCCTGGTGGATCATCACGGGCTGCGGCGCGGCGGTACTCGCCGTAGGGGCCCTGACCAGCGGAAAGTGGGCCCGCGACACGGCCCGCCGAACGGCGGAACGCCTGTCCACGGAACCGACCGAGCCACCGAAGATAGCCAACCGCCACTAAACCCCTGCCAGGGCCGTCCACGCGGTGCGTGAAGACGTACCGGAGCCAGCCGCGTGAGGTTCAGTCCATCTGCCAGGGAGGCCCGAAGAACGCCTCGTCGCTCACTGGCCGGGCTCCGTGCGGGCGGCGAGGTGGCGGATGTTGGATGCCTTTTCCAGGAGGGTCCCGGCCTCGGTGGCGTCCGTGGCTTCGGTGGCGCGGGCTTCCAGGTCGGTGACGTGGGCGTCGAGGCGCGGGTCGCGGGCGATGGCGTACTCGCCCCACCAGCGGGCCATGAACGCGGGCACGGGCGCGAGGTCGTACGTGTCGGCGATCGCCCGCTTCCAGTGCGCGTCGAAGTCGGCGAGCAGCCGCGGCGCGTGCTGGGCGATGGCTTCGCGCAGGGCCTTGGGGGTTCTCTCCGGCATAGGCGGGACGCCGGGCGAGTCGGTGGCGGCGGTGCTCATGTCGTGTCCTCCCTCGGCCCGTGGCTCTCCGGCTCCGGAGCCTACCGCCGCCGCCCCACCCCAGCCCGAGGTTACAGATAACAAAACTTGAAATCTGTCAGCGCAGGGTGCATGGTGGAGGCACGGCGCTCGCCCGTCCCTCCCCGGGAGGCGGTCGCGCCGCCTCTCTCCAGCACACCCCCAGGAGCCCTCATGCGCACCTCGAAGCTCGGCAAGACCGGTCCCGTCTCCTCCGCTCTCGGCCTCGGCTGCATGGGCATGTCCGCGCTGTACGGCGAGGCGGACCGGGCCGAGTCGATCGCCACCATCCACGCCGCCCTCGACGCGGGCGTCACCCTGCTCGACACCGGCGACTTCTACGCGATGGGGCACAACGAGCTGCTCATCGGCGAGGCGCTGCGGACCGCGCCCGCCGCCCACCGCGAGCAGGCGCTCACCAGCGTGAAGTTCGGGGCGCTTCGCGACCCGGACGGCGGCTGGGCCGGGTACGACGGCCGCCCGGCCGCGGTGAAGAACTTCGCCGCGTACTCGCTCCAGCGCCTCGGCGTCGACCACATCGACGTCTACCGCATCGCCCGCGTCGACGACACCGTGCCGATCGAGGAGACCGTCGGCGCCATCGCCGAGCTGGTGGAGAAGGGGCACGTGCGGCACATCGGGCTGTCGGAAGTGGGCGCGGACACGCTGCGCCGGGCCGCCGCCGTCGCGCCGATCTCGGACCTCCAGATCGAGTACTCGCTGATCTCGCGCGGCATCGAGGCCGAGATCCTGCCGACGGCCGTCGAGCTCGGCATCGGCGTCACCGCGTACGGCGTGCTCTCGCGCGGCCTGATCTCCGGGCACTTCACCCGCGACCGCAAGCTCGCCGCGAACGACTTCCGCGGCGTCAGCCCCCGCTTCCAGGGCGAGAACCTCCAGCGCAACCTCGACCTGGTGGAGGCCCTGCGCAAGATCGCCGACGCCAAGGGCGTGAGCGTCGCGCAGACCGCGATCGCCTGGGTGCTCGCCCAGGGCCCGGCGTTCGGCGCGGACATCGTGCCGCTGGTCGGCGCCCGCCGCCGGGACCGCCTGAGCGAGGCCCTCGGCGCCCTGGACGTCCGCCTGGACGCCGCCGACCTCGCCGCCATCGAGGAGGCCGTCCCCGCGGGCGCGGCCGCGGGCGCCCGCTACCCCGAGGCGCAGATGGCACACCTCGACAGCGAGCACTGACCAGGGCCCAGGCGGCGGCAGGTACCGTCTTGACCATGGCCCCGACCGAGACCCTGACCGCCGAGCGCATCCTCGTCACGACCGAGGAGGTGCTGCGCCGCCACGGAGCCGCGAAGGCGACGGTGGTGGACGTGGCCCGCGCGCTCGGCGTCAGCCACGCCGCCGTGTACCGCCACTTCCGTACGAAGGCGGCGCTGCGCGAGGCGGTCACCAAGCGCTGGCTGGACCGGACGACGGCCGAGCTGCGGCTGGTCGTCGAGGACGGGGCGGCGCCCGCGGACGAGCGGCTGCGCCGCTGGTTCGGGACGCTGTTCGCGGCCAAGCGCCGCAAGGCGGGCGACGATCCGGAGCTGTTCGCCACGTACGAGGTCCTGCTCGGCGAGAACAGCCGCGTGGTCGAGGAGCACATCGACGACCTCGTGGGGCAGCTGCGCCTGATCATCGAAGAGGGCGCGGCGGCGGGCCGGTTGCGGCCGCTGGACTCCGGGGTGCCGCTCACCGCGCGGGCCGTCTTCGACGCGACGGGCCGCTTCCACGACCCGCAGTACGCGAGCCACTGGTCCCGCCCGGGCATCGACGAGGCCTTCACGGCGGCCGTGGAGCTGACCCTGGCGGGCCTGCGCCCCTGAAGGACCGCTGACTTTCCTCGTTCCGCCCCCTCGCGTCCACCCCTCCTGATTGCCTGGCCCCACCAGTCGCACCAGGGACGCGGGAGGCGTGAAGTGGGTTTAGGGACACGGGAGTTGGCGGCGGAGTACGACTACGTGGTGGTGGGCGCCGGGTCCGCCGGGTGCGTGGTGGCGGCCCGCCTCAGCGAGGACGCGGACCGTACGGTCCTGCTGCTCGAGGCCGGACCCCGCGCCACCAAGGCGGATCTCGCGACGCCCTCCGCGTGGCCGTCGCTATGGGGCAGCGAGGTCGACTACGGCTATACGACGGTGCCGCAGCCCGGGGTGGGCGGGCTCGCGCTGCCGTGCCCGCGCGGGCGGACGCTCGGCGGGTCGAGCGCCATCAACGGCATGGTGTTCCTGCGCGGGCACCGCGCGGACTACGACCACTGGGCGGCGGCAGGCTGCGCCGGGTGGGGGTTCGACGACCTGCTGCCGTACTTCCGGCGGATGGAGTCGGCGCCGGGCGGCGACCGCGCGTTCCGCGGCGACGCGGGCCCGCTGCGGGTCGCGCCCGTGCGCCCCGAGGAGGCCAACCCGCTGTCCCAGGTGTTCGTGGACGCCGCCGTCGCGGCCGGGCATCCGCGCACCGGCGACTTCAACGGCGCGGTCCAGGAAGGCGCGGGCTGGCCGGACCAGACGATCGCGGACGGCGCCCGGCAGAGCGCGGCCGACGCGTATCTGCGCCCCCTGGACGGCACCCGCCCGAACCTCACGGTGGCGTCGGAGGCCCGCGCCCGCCGCCTGCTCCTCGACGGCGACCGGTGCGCGGGCGTGGAGTTCGTACGCCGGAGCGCGCAGGGAACGGCGTACGCGCGCGGTGAGGTGATCGTGTGCGCGGGCGCCGTCGACACGCCCCGGCTGCTGCTGCTCTCGGGCGTCGGCCCCGCCGACGAGCTGCGCGCGGCCGGTGTCGGCGTCCGGCACGACCTGCCGGGGGTGGGCCGCGCCCTCCAGGACCATCCGCTGTGCGGGGTGGTGTTCGAGGTGGACCGGCCGATCCCCGCGGCCCGCACCAACTTCTCGGAGGCGTCGTTGCACTGGCGCAGCGACCCGGCACTCCCCGGCCCCGACATGCAGCTCCTGTTCATCCACATCCCGTACCACCCGCCGACGCTGACGGCGCCCGAGAACTGCTTCACGCTGGGCGTGGCGACGGTGCCGCGCGCCCGGGGCACGATCCGGCTCGCGGACGCCGACCCGGACACGCCGCCGCTGATCGACCCGGGCTATCTGCGCGACGAGGACGACGTACGGCGCATGCTGCACGGCATCGAGGTGGCGCGGGATGTGGCGGGCTCGGGCCCGTTCGCGGCGTGGGGCGCGCGGGAGGCGCTGCCGGGCGACGCGGAGCCGCGGGCGTTCCTGACGGCGGCGACGGGCCCCTACTTCCACCTCGCGGGCAGCTGCGCGATGGGCACGGGCGCGGACGCGGTGGTGGACCCGGAGCTCAGAGTGCGCGGACTGCGCGGGCTGCGGGTCGCGGACGCGTCGGTGATGCCGACGGTGGTGTCCGTGAACACGAACGCGGCCGCCCTGGTGATCGGCGAGAAGGCGGCGGACCTGGTGCGCGCCGGGGCGTGAGGGGCGCGCGGGCGGCTCAAGGGGTGCGTGACGAGGGGTCCACCGTCGCCTGGTGGGCCCGCTCCAGGTGTTCCTCGGCCTTGAGCCACGGCAGGAACTGCGCCTTCTTGCGCCAGCCGCAGGTATCGCAGGCCAACTGCCGCTGTACGCCCGTCCGCTGGACCCGCACGACGTGCTCGCGCCCGTGCTGGTCCCATCTGCTGACCTTGCTCATGGCCGTCGGAAGCATGGCCCACAGTGTGCACCGAAGCCCCCGGTTCCGCTCCTGGAACCGGGGGCTTTCGTGCGAAGAGGGCGTGAACGTCAGCGGCCGAAGAACATCAGCGGCCGGGGAGACGTCAGCGGCCGGGGAGACGTCAGCAGCCGGGGAGACGTCAGCAGCCGACGAGGCGCGTCGCCAGGTAGCCCTCGATCTGGTCGAGGGAGACCCGCTCCTGCTTCATCGTGTCGCGCTCGCGCACGGTCACCGCGTTGTCCTCGAGGGTGTCGAAGTCGACCGTCACGCAGTACGGCGTGCCGATCTCGTCCTGGCGGCGGTAGCGGCGGCCGATGGCGCCCGCGTCATCGAACTCGATGTTCCAGTTCTGCCGGAGCGCGGCGGCGAGGCCCTTGGCCTTCGGCGACAGCTCCGGGTTGCGGGACAGCGGCAGGACCGCGGCCTTCACCGGGGCGATGCGGTGGTCGAAGCGCATGACCGTGCGCTTCTCCAGCTTGCCCTTGGCGTTGGGCGCCTCGTCCTCGAAGTACGAGTCGAGCAGGAAGGCGAGCATGGTGCGGCCGACACCGGCCGCGGGCTCGATGACGTACGGCGTGTACCGCTCGCCGGCCTCCTGGTCGAAGTACGAGAGGTCCTGGCCGGAGGCCTTGGCGTGCGCGGACAGGTCGTAGTCGGTGCGGTTGGCGACGCCTTCCAGCTCGCCCCACTCGCTGCCGCCGAACTGGAAGCGGTACTCGATGTCAGCGGTGCGCTTGGAGTAGTGGGAGAGCTTCTCCTTCGGGTGCTCGAACCACCGCATGTTCTCCTCGCGCAGGCCGAGACCGGTGTACCAGTTCCAGCGCTGCTCCATCCAGAACTCCTGCCACTTCTCGTCCTCACCCGGCTTGACGAAGAACTCCATCTCCATCTGCTCGAACTCACGGGTGCGGAAGATGAAGTTGCCCGGGGTGATCTCGTTCCGGAAGCTCTTGCCCATCTGGGCGATGCCGAACGGCGGCTTGCGGCGCGAGGTGGTCTGCACCTGGGAGAAGTTGGTGAAGATGCCCTGCGCGGTCTCCGGGCGCAGATAGGCGACCGAGCCGCTGTCCTGCGTCGGGCCGAGGTGCGTGGAGAGCAGCCCCGAGAACTGCTTGGGCTCGGTGAACTGGCCCTTGGTGCCGCAGTTGGGGCAGTTGATGTCCGCGAGGCTCTCGGGCGCGCGGCCCTTCTTCTCCTCGTACGCCTCTTCCAGGTGGTCGGCGCGGTACCGCTTGTGGCAGGACGTGCACTCGGTCAGCGGGTCCGTGAAGGTGGCGACGTGGCCGGAGGCCTGCCAGACCTCGGTGGCCAGGATCACGGACGAGTCGATACCGACGACGTCTTCCCGCGAGGTGACCATGTAGCGCCACCACTGGCGCTTGATGTTCTCCTTCAGCTCGACGCCCAGCGGTCCGTAGTCCCAGGCGGCTCGCTGGCCGCCGTAGATCTCGCTGCAGGGGAAGACGAAGCCTCGGCGCTTGCTCAGGCTGACGATGGTGTCGATCTTGTCGGCGGCCACGGTGCTCTCTTCATTACGACGACGACGAAGCGGCCGCCCTGTGGGCGGCGGCTCCAGGAGCGAATGCTTCAGGTTACCGGCGCCCGCACCCCCCGGATCAAATCGGTTCCCCCCACGGCCGGATCTTCGCCTTCGGCGCCGTGTCCTCAAGCGCCGGACGGGCTATCTCCCACCCGCCCACCCTTACACCTGCGGCTGCCCCCGCACCCCCCGACCTAGCGGCTCGCGGGTGGGTGGGTGGGAAAACAGCCGGAGCAGGCGGACATCCAGCCCGTCCGGCGTTTGAGGACGAGGCGCGCCAGCGCCGAAAGGCTTTGAGCGGGGGAACGGGGGCAGCCGCACCCGGAGCGGGGAGGGGTGGGCCTGGGGCGCCCCGCGCGGGCATCGACACTTTGTTGACAATCGTTTCCACATTAGATGAAAATGACTGTCATGAACGTACGACGCCTCATACCCACCGCCACCCTCGCCACCGCCACCGTCCTGGCCCTCACCACCCTGACGGCCTGCTCCACCGACGACGCTGCGGCCAAGAACAACGAGGGCAAGCTCGACGTGGCGGCGTCGTTCTACCCCATGGCCTACCTCGCGGAGCAGATCGGCAAGGAGCACGTCGAGGTCAGCAGCCTCACCGAGCCCGGCCAGGAACCGCACGACCTGGAGATCAGCGCCAAGCAGCGCGCCCAGCTCGAGGAGTCCGACGCGGCCCTGTACCTGAAGGGCCTCCAGCCGAACGTGGACGAAGCGATCGGCCAGTCCGGCATCAAGACGAAGATCGACGCGGCCTCCCTCACCAGCCTGGAGAAGCACGGCAACGAGGTCGAAGGCCACGAAGAAGGCCACGAAGAGGGCCACGAAGAGGGCCACGACGAAGAGGGCGAAGGCGACCACGAAGGCCACGGTCACGACCACGACCACGGCGGCCAGGACCCCCACATCTGGCTGGATCCGGTCCGCTACGCCGAGGTCGCCGAGGGCGTCGGCAAGGCCTTCGCGAAGGCCGACCCGGACAACAAGGCCGCGTACGAGAAGAACACCGCGGCCCTGGTGAAGAAGCTGAACGCCCTCGACACGGAGTTCAAGAACGGCCTGAAGGACACCAAGTCCAAGGTCTTCATCACCACGCACGCCGCCTTCGGCTACCTCGCCGAGCGCTACGGCCTCACCGAGGAGGCCATCACGGGCCTGGACCCGGAGGGCGAGCCGAGCGCGCACCGCGTCAAGCAGCTCCAGAAGACGGCCAAGGACGACGGCGTGACGACGGTGTTCTACGAGACGCTCGTCAGCGACAAAACCGCCAAAACCCTGGCGAACGACGCGAACCTGAAGACGGACGTCCTCGACCCCGTCGAGGGGATCACCGACAAGTCCCGCGGCGACGACTACGTCGAGGTGATGCGGGCCAACCTCAAGGCGCTGCGCACGGCGCTGGGCGCCAAGTGACCGACGGCGGCGGGGCGACCCCGTCCGGAAAGGGGCGAGTCATGGGTGAGGGCAAGGGCACGGGCGAACCCGTCATATCCCTGCGCCAGGTGCGCGCCGAGCTCGGCGCGCGGCCGGTGCTGCGCGGCATCGACCTGACCGTGGGCGCGGGCGAGGTGGTCGCGCTGCTCGGCGCGAACGGCTCGGGCAAGTCGACGGCCGTGCGCGCGGTCATCGGCCAGGTCCCGGTGACGAGCGGCGAGATCGAGCTCTTCGGCACCCCGCGCCGCCGCTTCCGCGACTGGTCCCGCGTCGGCTACGTCCCGCAGCGCACGACGGCCGCGGGTGGCGTACCCGCGACGATCACCGAGGTCGTGGCCTCGGGCAGGCTCTCGCGCGCCCGCTTCGGCGTGCTGCGCAAGGCCGACAGGGACGCGGTGCGCGACGCCCTGGAGCAGGTCGGCATGGCGGACCGGGCCAAGGACTCCGTGAACGCCCTCTCCGGCGGCCAGCACCAGCGGGTGCTCATCGCCCGCGCCCTGGTCTCCGAGCCCGATCTGCTGATCATGGACGAGCCGATGGCGGGCGTGGACCTGGCCAGCCAGGAGGTCCTCGCGGCCACCCTGCGCCGCCAGGTGGAGCGCGGCACGTCCGTCCTGCTCGTGCTGCACGAGCTGGGCCCCCTGGAGCCGCTGATCGACCGCGCGGTGGTGCTGCGCGACGGCTGTGTCCTGCACGACGGGACGCCGCCGAAGGCCGTGGGCCAGCACGCGCTGCCCGGCCACGACCACGTACACCCGCACGAAGCCGACGCGACGCCGGTCCGCACCGGCCTGCTCACCTGAGGACGACACGCGATGGAAATCCTGAACTACGCGTTCATGCAGCGCGCGCTGCTCGCCGCCGTCCTCGTCGGCATCACGGCCCCCGCGGTCGGCATCTATCTGGTGCAGCGCCGCCAGGCCCTGATGGGCGACGGCATCGGGCACGTGGCGATGACGGGCGTCGGCCTCGGCTTCCTGCTGTCCACGTCGCCGGTGTGGATGGCGACGGCGGTCGCGATCGTCGGCGCGGTGGCCATGGAGCTGATCCGCTGGTACGGCCGCACGCGCGGCGACATCGCCCTCGCGATGCTGTTCTACGGCGGCATGGCGGGCGGCGTCATGCTCATCAACCTGGCGCCGGGCGGCTCGAACGCGAACCTCAGCTCGTATCTCTTCGGCTCCCTGTCCACGGTCTCCGAGGACGACGTGACGGCGGTCTGCCTGCTGGCGGCGTTCGTGGTCGCGGTGACGGTCGGCCTGCGCCGCCAGCTGTTCGCGGTGAGCCAGGACGAGGAGTTCGCACGGGTCACGGGCCTGCCGGTGCGCGCCCTGAACCTGCTGACGGCCGTCACCGCGGCGGTCACCGTCACCGTCGCGATGCGCGTCGTGGGCCTGCTCCTGGTGTCGGCGCTGATGGTGGTGCCAGTGGCGGCGGCCCAGCAGCTGACCCGGAGCTTCGCGGCGACCTTCGCGATCGCGGTGGCGATCGGCGTCAGCGCGACGCTCGGCGGCACCGTCACCTCGTACTACCAGGACGTGCCGCCCGGCGCGACGATCGTGCTCCTGACGATCGCCGGGTTCATCGCCCTGACGATTCTGGCCACACCGCTGGCCCGCAGAAGGGCGCGGGCGCAGGCACGGGGCGGGGCGGCGTGCACGGCGGACGTGCCGGGCGCCCGAGGCACGACGGACGGGATCAAGGTCTGAGGAGGCCGCGGCCGGGGCAGTGATCGAAAGGGCGCGGTCTGGACCACGCCCGATCACTGTCCGAGAGCACTCTGGTCACGTTCCTATAGCGACCTGGCACAATGGCCGGGCGAGATGAGGACTGTGACACGTGTGCGGACGAAGGCTGAGGAGGCATCTGTGACGACGGCGGGACCCCCCGTGCGAGGCCGGGCCACACGGCAGCGAGCCGCGGTGGCGGCGGCTCTCGACGAGGTGGACGAGTTCCGCAGCGCGCAGGAGCTGCACGACATGCTCAAGCACCGCGGCGACTCCGTCGGTCTGACCACGGTCTACCGCACGCTCCAGTCCCTCGCCGAAGCGGGCGAGGTCGACGTGCTGCGCACCAACGACGGCGAGTCGGTCTACCGCCGCTGCTCGACGGGCGACCACCACCATCACCTGGTGTGCCGCATGTGCGGCAAGGCCGTGGAGGTCGAGGGCCCGGCCGTGGAGAAGTGGGCGGAGGCCATCGCCGCGGAGCACGGCTATGTGAACGTGGCGCACACGGTCGAGATCTTCGGCACCTGCTCGGACTGCGCCAAGAAGTAGCGGTACGTACGACTCGGGGCCCGCACCGTCGCGCTGACGGTGCGGGCCCCTTCTCGTACCCGCCCGCTACTTCTTGAGCTGGTCCTCGTTCGGGATGGCGCCGCCGAAGCGGCGGTCGCGCGAGGCGTACTCCAGGCAGGCGCGCCACAGGTCGCGCCGGTCGAAGTCCGGCCACAGGACGTCCTGGAAGACCATCTCGGCGTACGCGCTCTGCCAGATCAGGTAGTTGGAGGTGCGCTGCTCACCACTGGGCCGCAGGAACAAATCAACATCCGGCATATCGGGGTAATACAGATACTTCGCCAGGGTCTTCTCATTCACCTTCGACGGGTCCAGGCGGCCGGAGCGCACGTCCTCCGCGAGGGCCTTGGCCGCGTCGGCGATCTCGGCGCGGCCGCCGTAGTTCATGCAGAAGTACAGCGTGAGCTTGTCGTTGTCCTTGGTCTGCTCCTGGGCGACCAGGAGCTCCTTGGCCACGGACTTCCACAGCTTGGGCATGCGGCCCACCCAGCGCACCCGCACGCCAAGGTCGTCCAGCTGGTCGCGGGTCTTGCGGATGAAGTCGCGGTTGAAGTTCATCAGGAAGCGCACCTCGTCGGGCGACCGCTTCCAGTTCTCCGTCGAGAACGCGTACAGGGAGATGTTCCCGACGCCCATCTCGATGGCGCCCTGGAGGACGTCCAGGACGCGCTCGGCGCCGACCTTGTGCCCTTCGGTGCGCGGCAGGCCGCGCTCCTTGGCCCACCGGCCGTTGCCGTCCATCACGACGGCGACGTGCTGCGGGACCAGCTCGCCGGGGATCTTCGGCGGCCGCGCGCCCGAGGGGTGGGGCTCGGGCGACGTGTACTCACGGCGGGACCGTCCGAGGATGCCGCGTCGTGCCATAAGGAACTACTCCCAGTTCTTCCGCGTTGTCCGCGCACCACGCGCGCTACTTCTGTACTTCTGCACTTCTCTACTTCTCTACTTCTCCTACTTCTCTACGTACCGAAGCGAGCGCAGTCCGCGCTCCAAGTGCCAGTGCAGATAGGCCGATACGAGCCCGCTGCCCTCCCGTGCGTGCCGCGCCTCGCAGGCGTCCGCCGTGCCCCAGTCGCCGGTGAGCAGCGCCCCGAGGTGCGTCAGCGCCTCCGCCGACGGTACGACGCTGCCGGGCACCCGGCAGTCCGCGCAAATCGTGCCGCCCGCGGCGACCGAGAAGAAGCGGTTGGGTCCCGGCATGCCGCACTTGGCGCACGCGTCGAAGCTGGGCGCGTAGCCGTTCACGGCGAGCGAGCGCAGCAGGAACGCGTCGAGGATGAGGTGCGGCTCGTGCTCGCCGCGGGCGAGCGTGCGCAGCCCGCCGACCAGCAGCAGATACTGCTGCACCGCGGGCTCGCCCTCGTGGTCGGTGAACCGCTCCGCCGTCTCCAGCATGGCCGTCCCCGCCGTGTACCTGGCGTAGTCCGTCACGATCCCGCCACCGTACGGAGCGATCGTCTCGCTCTGCGTGCACAGCGGGAGCCCGCGCCCGACCAGCTCGCTGCCCCGCGCGAAGAACTGCACGTCCACGTGCGAGAACGGTTCGAGGCGGGCCCCGAACTTCGACTTGGTCCTGCGCACCCCGCGCGCCACGGCCCGCACCCGTCCGTGCCCGCGCGTGAGCAGCGTGATGATGCGGTCCGCTTCACCCAGCTTCTGGGTGCGCAGCACGACACCGTCGTCACGGAACAGGCTCATGGGGCCATTCTCGCGCATGCCGCGGGGGCGCCGGTCCGGGGTTCCCCCCTCGCGCCGCCCCCGGCGTCAGGGCACTTCCCCCCGGCTGCGTGCGTTGGCGTACGCCGTTGCCGCGCGCAGGCGCTCCGCCGTCGTCGCCGTGCGCAGCACGTCCGGGGCGCAGTCCCACTCCCGTCCGCCGCCGTACGGGCGCAGCTGTACGTACGGGCCCTCGTGGCCCATCACCCTGCCCACCCTGCCGTTCCGGGTGTCGACCGCGTACGTTCCGATGGGCAGCCTCATGGGTGCGCCCCCGTACCTGGCAGACGGACGGCCGGACGCGCCGTCGGTTCCCTCTTCAACGACGGCAGAAGAATTCCCGCCCTCTCCAGGGCAGCGTGCATTTCTTTCACGGTGTCCTCCGCCTCTTCCGTGCCTGCCGCCGGGCGCGACTCGCCTGCGGCTCTTTTCGCCGTCACGTGGCTCCCCTTAGCCATCTGATTTCACTCTTCGTATCCCTACGGTGACGCATCGCCTCTACAGTTGGCAGGAGTCTGTGCCCTACAACGGCGGGGCAGAGGAAGGGAGTTATCCATGGCCAAAGGTGCCCATGGGTCACGCCAGGCGGCCTGGGAGTTCTTCGGTACGGAGTTAAAGCGGCGGCGCGAGAACGCGGGCCTCACCCAAGTGCAGTTGGGGGCCCGCGTTTTTGTGTCCGGCGGATACATCGGCCAATTCGAACAGGCGATTCGTAAGCCGCAGTTGGACGTGGCTCATCGGATCGATGAGGTGCTGCAATCCGAGGGTTTTTTCGAGCGCACCTGGCGCAAGCTGATCGACGACAAGCGCTACGCGGACTATTTCGCCGCCGTCGCGGACCTGGAGGCCCTGGCCACCAAGATCTGCGAGTTCGCCCCCTCGGTGATTCCGGGCCTGCTCCAGACCGCGCCGTACGCGAAGGCGGTCACGCTGGCGGCCAATCCGTTCGCGGCCGACGAGTACGTCGACGACATGGTGTCCGCCCGGCTGGACCGACAGCGCATCCTCGCGGACGCGACGAGGCCCGTGTACTGGGTGATCCTGCACGAGAACGTGCTGACCGTGCCGGTCGGCGGCCCCGCCGCCATGGCGGCACAGCTGGAGCACATCGCCGCGCTGGCGCGCAAGCGCAAGGTACTGGTGCTGTTGCTGCCGCGTGCAGAGGGAGCATGCGCCTCCATGGGCGGAATGCTGACACTGATGGAGTTCGACGAAGCGCCGCCAACGGTCTATACAGAGACCTCGTTTTGGGGCGAACTGTTGGACGAACCAGCCGTGGTGAAGCGTGCGCAGCGCGCATACGATCTGCTCAGGGGCGCCGCGCTGTCGCCGGGGGTGTCCCTCGCCCGGATCGAATCGGCGGCTGAGGATTTCAGACGATGCGCGAGTACGACCTGAGCGACGCCTGCTGGCGCAAGAGCAGCTACAGCAACGGCGAAGGCGGTAGCTGCGTCGAGGTCGCCTACGACTTCACGGGCGCTGCCCGCTGGCGCAAGAGCAGTCACAGCAACGGCGAAGGCGGCAACTGCCTTGAGGTCGCCGAGGGCTTCACCGGCGCTGCTCGCTGGCGCAAGAGCAGCTATAGCAACGGCGAAGGCGGCGACTGCCTTGAGGTCGCCGCCGAGGTCGACGGGGTCGTGCCCGTCCGGGACAGCAAGGTCCCGGACGGGCCCGCCCTGGTCATAGGCGCGCCCGCCTGGCGGCGGTTCATCCGCAGCCTTGCGAGCTAGCCGACTGCTCGCCGCCCTCATGCTGTTGCAGGCTCGGGGGCGGGTTACCGGGGTGCCGGTGTACGGCGAAGCCGGGCAGGGCGGTGGCTACCGCCTGGTCGACGGGTTCCGGACCGGGCTGACGCGCGGCGAGGCGGATGCGCTGTTCCTGACCGGGCTGCGGGACCAGGCGGAGCGCGTCGCCGAACGGTTCCACCTGGACACACCCCGCTGGTACGGCGACGCGGAGCCGACCCCGCACCTGACCGCCCTCGAACCCCACCAAGTAGAACGAACGCTCTATCCACTGGGACTAGTACTCAAGGCAGGCCAGTGGTACCTGGTGGCGCACCGCGCGGACGCCGAACCCCGCACGTACCGGGTCTCCCGCGCCCTCGCCCTCGACGTCCTGCCGGAGACGTTCCCGCGTCCTGGCAGGCGCACCTCGCCGAGTTCGACGCGCGCCGCCACCAGCGGGAGGCGGTCCTGCGGCTGTCCCCCACCGGGATGCGGCGCCCGCCCGACGAAGACTCGCCGAACTCTACGAAGCCTGACGAGCCAACAACGAACCCGCGAGCGCTCCGCGCCCCGCACGCAGTGGACACCGCCGGGTGCTCGGGCGGGCGGGTGGGAGAGTCCCAAAAACGCGCCGCACGGCTAACGCAGCACGTACGCCACGTACTCCGCGAGCCGCGCCCGCAACTCACCCGGCGGCGCCCCCTCCGAAAGGTGCTGCACCAGATCCGCCCGCACCGCCGCAAGCAGCGCATGCGCCACGAAGTCCGCATCAGGGACGCCCCCAACCCCCGCGAGGGCGTCGCGCAGGATGCCGTGCCACCAGCCGTAGTACGCCGACAGGTAAGGGCTGGAGCTACCCGACTCCTCCAGGGCGAGCACCAGATGGCGATGGTCCAGCTTGAAGACGAGCAGCGCGTCAAGCAGCGCGGGCACGCGCGAGCGCGGGGGCTCGGCGGGGCCGAGCGGCGCCGGGCCCGACGACACAGCCGCGCGCAGCGCCTCGCTGCGGGCCTCGAACACCGCGCGGATCAGCCCGTCCCGGTCCCCGAAGCGGCGGAACAGCGTGCCCTTGCCGACCCCGGCCGCCGCCGCGACCTGCTCCATGGACACGCCGTGCGGACTCTCGGCGCGGGCGAAGAGCGCGTCGGCGGCGGCGAGGACGGCCTCGCGGTTGCGGGCCGCGTCGGCACGGGCCTTGCGCTCGGGCTTCTCGGGCTGCTCGGGCTTCTCCGGCATGGGCTCACCTTTACAAAGCGGACCAGCGGTCCGTATCGTCAGAGCGGAAGCGGACCAGCAGTCCGCATCTGTTCCGCATCGTAGAGGACGGTGTCCCCGCATGCCCGCATCCCCGCCCGCCACCCCGGCCGACGTCTTCCGCCACGGCCTCGCGCTCCTGCTGCGCGGCGACCTGGAGGACTGGGCCGCCCTGTTCGCCGAGGACGGCACCATGGAGTTCCCGTTCGCGCCCGACGGCTACCCGAAGCGGCTCGACGGCCGCGCCGCCATCGCCGCCTATCTGCGCGGCATCGGCGACCACGTCGCGTACGACGCGTTCCCGAGCGTGGAGATCCACGAGACCCGCGAACCGGACACCCTCGTCGTGGAGATGAGCGCCGAGGGCCGCGTGACCGCCACCGGCGGGCCCTTCCGGATGGCGTACGTCGCCGTCGTCACCGTCACCGGCGGCCGCTTCGTGCGCTACCGCGACTACTGGAACCCGCTGGCCGCACCCGACTCCCTGACGGAGGCCGTCCATGCCTGAGCGCCACACCGTCCTGGTGACCGGGGCGACCGGCACCACCGGCAGCCGCGTCGCCGCCCAGCTCACCGCGCTCGGCCACACCGCGCGCCCCACGAGCCGAAGCGCCCGCCCCGGCCACGTCCGCTTCGACTGGTACGACCCGGACACACACGCCCCCGCCCTGCGCGGCGCCGACCGCGCCTACCTGGTGCCACCGCTCGCCGAACCCGACCCGGCCGCCGTCATGGCCCCCTTCCTGGAGCGGGCCCGTGCGGCGGGCGTGACTCGTGTGGCGCTGCTCAGCTCGTCGGCCATCCCGCAGGGCGGGCCCGGCGTCGGGCGCGTACACCAACTCCTCGCCGAGGGCGGCCTGTTCGAGGAGTGGTCCGTCCTTCGGCCCTCCTGGTTCATGCAGAACTTCACCGGCGACCACGTCCACGCCCACGCCATCCGGGACGACGGCGTGCTCACGACCGCGACCGGCACGGGCCGCGTCGCCTTCGTCGACGCCGACGACATCGCCGCCGTCGCCGCCCGCGCCCTCACCGACCCGCGCGTACCGGACGGCGACCTGGTCCTCACCGGACCCGAGGCGCTCAGCTACGGGGACATCGCGGACGTCATCACCCGCGTCACGGGCCGCGCCGTCAGCCACCGGCCCGTGCCGCCCGCCGAATTCGCCGCCCGGCTCGGCGCTTCCGGCATGCCCGCCGCGTTCGCCGACTTCCTCGCCGGGCTCGACGCGGCGATCGGCCGGGGCGCCGAGGACCGGGTCACGGACACCGTCGCGCGGGTCACGGGGCGGGCGCCCCGGGCCTTCGCGGAGATGTACGCAGCGTCCTACGCCTCGTCGCGCTCCACGGCCACGGAACCGTCCCGGTAGTCCAGGCGCACCCGCAGCCTCTCCCCCGCCGCCGTGACCCGCGCCCGCACCTGGACGCCCTCCGCGAGCCCCGCCGCCACCGGCCGCACCCCGCACTCCGCGCGCACCTCGTCAAGGAGCGCGCGCAGCGCATCGGGGGCGAGGTCGCAGCCCGCGTACCAGGCGGTGCCACGGCCGAACGCGTGCCGGGTCACGGCGGGCCAGCCGGGCATGGCCTCGGCGCCCTCCAGGCGGATGACCTCCGCCCAGCCGCCGTCGGGGCGCGGGGCGAACTCCTCCACCGTCAGGCCGAGGACCTCGCGGAAGGGGCCCGGATAGCCGCCCAGATACACCCGGTCGTGCTCGTCGGTGATCCCGGAGAAGTACGTCATCACGAGCGTCCCGCCGTCGCGTACGTACGCCACCAGGCGCGCGGCCGCGTCCTCCGACACGGAGTAGAGGTGCGGCACGAGCAGCAGCCCGTAGGCGCCCAGGTCCCCGTCGAGCGGCAGCACGTCACACGCCACGGACGCGTCGTAGAGCGCCTTGTGCCAGGCGAGCGCCCCGGACAGGTAGTCCACCTGGCTGGGGTGCGCGTCCGTCTCCAGGGCCCACCAGGCGGGCCAGTCCACGACCAGCGCGGCGTCCGCCCGCTCCGGGCGCGCCCCGAGCAGAGCGGGCTGTCCGGCGAGCTCGGCGCCCAGCTCCGTCACCTCGCGGAAGATCCGCGTGTCGCGGCCCGCGTGCGGCACCATCGCCGAGTGGAACTTCTCGGCGCCACCGCGCGACTGGCGCCACTGGAAGAACAGCACCGCGTCCGCGCCGTGCGCCACCGCCTGCCAGCTGTCCAGGCGCATCCGCCCCGGTTCCTTGCGGCCGTTGTGCGCGCGCCAGTTGACCGCCGACGGCGCCTGCTCCAGGAGCAGCCAGGGCTGTCCCGCCTTCAGGCCGCGCATCACGTCGTAGCCGAACGCGGCGCGCTGCGCGGCGTGAGGGTCGTGCGGGTCCGGATAGGAGTCGTACGCGATCACGTCCAGGTGCGGGGCCCACCGGAAGAGGTCCAAGGTCTTGGCGACCGGCACGAAGTTCGTGGTGACGGCGATGTGCGGCGTCACCCGGCCGAGGACCTCCTTCTCCGCCAGGTAGCAGGCGAGCAGTTCGTCCGAGGAGAACCGCCAGTAGTCGGCGCGCTGGGCGGGGTTGCGGAAGGAGGGGGCCGTACGCGGGGTGTGGATCTCGTCCCAGGCGGCGTAGGACTGCGACCAGAAGGCCGTGGACCAGGCGTCGTTGAGCGTGTCGAGGGTGCCGTAGCGCTCGCGCAGCCAGGCCCGGAAGGAGGCCGTGGACACCTCGCAGTGGCAGTGCCGGGAGACGTGGCAGCCGTACTCGTTGCCGATGTGCCACAGCGCGAGCGCCGGGTGGTCGGCGTACCGCGTGGCGAGGCGCTCCACGAGGCGCACCGCGTACCGCCGGAAGACCGGGCTTGAGGGGCACCAGTGCTGGCGCGAGCCCGGGTAGAGGCGGGTGCCGTCCTCCAGGACGGGCAGCGTCTCGGGGTGCAGGCGGGCCAGCCACGGGGGCGGCGAGGCGGTCATGGTGGCCAGGGACACGTGCACGCCCGCCGCGGCCAGGCGGTCCATGTGGTCGTCCAGCCAGGTGAACTCGTACGTCCCCGGCACCGGTTCGGTGCGCGCCCAGGCGAAGATGCCGAGCGTGACGAGGCTGACCCCGGCCTCGCGCATCAGCTCGACGTCCTCGGCGTGCGTCTCGGGCCCCCACTGCTCGGGGTTGTAGTCCCCGCCGAAGGCGATCGCCCCCAGCCGTCCGTACATCCCCGCGAGCCGTCCCTCAGGCCCCCGGCCGCCGGGCCGCGCCGCGTCCGCCGTCACGTCATCCGACCTTCCTCAGCCGCTCGCCACCAGGGAAAGCTTCCCCCGCCGGCCGGTGGACGAAGCCCCGTCAACCTCCCCCGAAACACCCCGGCCCGACACCTTGACCACGCCCTGCCCCGCTCCTATGGTCGCTCCGCCAGCACGACGTAGGACGTCGGACCTCTGCGACGCAGCGTACTCCCGCCGGGCCCGCGCAGGGCCCGTGACCCGCACCCTCCACACGACTCCTTCAGGGAGGCACCTGTGAGCGATCTGAACCCCGTGACACGTGACGGCGAAGGCCCCGGACGGCGGTCCGTCCTCAAGTACACCGGCGCCCTCGGCCTCACCACCGGCCTCGGGGCCGGGCTCGTGGGGTGCGGCGGGCCCGAGTCCACCAATGAGACCGGGGGCGGCTCGGGGACGCTCACGACGGTCATCGGATACGGCAACGACGGCAGTTGGGACCCCACCCAGACGGCGTCCGCGTTCGCCATGGCGGGTAACGAACACATCTACGAAGCGCTGCTCGGCACCGACCCGATCACCCGCGAGCCCTACCCCCAGCTCGCCACCGCCGTGCCCAGCGACCTCAAGGCGACGACGTGGAAGTTCGAGCTGCGCGCGGGCGCCAAGTGGCACGACGGCAAGCCCGTGACGGCCGACGACGTCGTCTTCGTCTTCGCGCGCATCCTCGACCCCGGCACGCAGACCCTCGCCAAGGGGTTCTTCGCCAGCTGGCTCAAGGAGGTCAGGAAGGTCGACGCGCGCAACGTCGAACTGGTGCTGAAGTTCCCCTTCCCCGACGGCGCGGCCCGGCTGACGCTCGCGAAGATCATGCCGAAGCACGTGTACTCCAAGGCGGGCGCCTGGGAGGACGCGACCAAGGGCAAGGCGGTGGGCTCGGGCCCGTACCGGCAGACCGCCCACCACCCGAAGTCCAACACGACCTTCGAGGCCTTCGACGACTACAACGGGCCCCGCAAGGCCGCCTTCAAGAAGATGAACTGGCTGACGATCGTGGACGCCGCCCCCCGCGTCGCCAAGATCTCCGGCGCCAGCGCCGACGCCCAGCTCGCCGACAACATCCCGTACGCCAACATCGAGCAGCTCAAGGGCGGCGGCATGACCGTCGAGGGCGGCGCCGGGATGAACAACCTGTTCCTGATGTTCAACACCGCCCACAAGCCGTTCGACGACGTGCGCGTGCGCCAGGCCCTGCACTACGCCATCGACCGGGCGAAAATGATCGAGGTCGCCCTGAAGGGACACGGCAAGGCCGCCACCTCGTTCCTCAACGAGGGCAACCCCAGCTACCGGCCCGCCAAGACCGTCTACGGATACGACCCCAAGAAGGCAAAGGCGCTCCTGAAGGAGGCCGGGGTCTCCGGTCTGAAGATCAACCTCATGGCCGTCAACGTCAGCTGGATCTCCGACTGCCTGCCCACCATCAAGGCCTCGTGGGACGCCATCGGCGTCAAGACCACCCTCGACCCGCAGGAGACCACGGCCGTCTTCACCAAGCTGGACCAGAAGAAGGACTACCAGGTCGTCGCGGCCGCCTCCAACCCCAACCAGTTCGGCATCGAGGCCGACCTGATCATGCACTACAACTACGGGCCCGAGAACATCTGGATGGGCTACGCCCGCTGGGCGAAGAACGCCCGCGCCAAGGAGCTGTTCCGGCGCATGGACAAGGCGACCCGCGAGTCCGACGCCACCCGCAAGAAGGCGATGGTCCAGGACTACATCGACCTCGTCGCCGAGGAGGCCGTGCTCTACCCCGTCGTCCACAACGAGCTGATGACGGCGTGGAACCCCAAGCGGCTCAGCGGCATAAGGCCCCAGCCCTACCCCGGCGTCAACCTCCTCCAGGCCCGGTGGGTCTGACAGGCCTCGTGGGTCTGACAGGCCCGGTGGGTCTGACAAGCCCGGTGGGTCTGACGGACGCCCGCCGCGAGCCGGCCTCAAGGGGCCGCACCACTCCGGAATGAGGAGCCGTACCACGTGACCGCGATCCTGCGCATCCTGCTCCGCCGCATCGCCCTGCTCGTCCCGCTGCTGCTGGGCATCGTCCTGTTCGTGTTCCTGGTCATGCGGTTCTCGGACGTCGACCCGGCGTCCGCGTTCTTCCAGGGCGCGAACCCGACCCCCGAGCAGCTGCACCAGTTCCGCGAGGACAACGGCCTGCTCGACCCGCTGCCCGTGCGGTACGCCGACTTCGTCGGTGATCTGGTCGGCGGCGACATGGGCGTCAGCGTCCTGACCCGCTCCCCCGTCATCGACCAGGTCACCACCGCCCTGCCGCTGACCATGCAGCTCACGTTCCTCGGCCTCGGCATCGCCGTCGTCGTGTCGCTGCTGCTCGGCGTGACCGCCGCGATCTACCGCGACCGCCTGCCCGACCAGATCATCCGCGTGGTGTCCCTGACCGGCGTGGCCGCGCCCGGCTTCTGGCTGGCCCTGCTGATGATCCAGTACCTGGCCGTCGACCTCGGCTGGTTCCCCACCGGCGGCTACATCAACCCCGCCGACTCCTTCACCGGCTGGCTCAAGACGATGACGCTGCCCGCGCTCGCGCTGTCCCTGCCGGTGGCCGCGCAGATGACCCGCATCATCCGCACCGCCGTCGTGGAGGAGCTCGACAAGGACTACGTACGCACCGCCATCGGCAGCGGCCTGCCGCCCGTCGTGGTCGTCGGCCGCAACGTCCTGCGCAACGCCCTGATCAACCCGCTGACCGTGCTCGGCCTGCGCGTCGGCTATCTCCTCGGCGGCGCCGTCGTCATCGAGACGATCTTCTCCCTGCCCGGCATGGGCAAGCTCATGATCGACGCCGTGAAGAACGGCGACCCCGCCGTCGTCCAGGGCGTCGTCATCACCACCGCCGTCGGCTTCGTCGTGGTCAACCTCGTCATCGACATCCTGTACCTGCTGGTCAACCCGCGTCTGAGGGGGACCTCCTGATGCTGTTCTCCTCACGCAAGGCGCTCACCGAGCGGCTCGCCCGGCCGGGGCTTCGGCTGCGCTCACTGCGCAGGCTGCCGGTCCTGTCCCGCGTCGCCGTCGCCGTGCTGGCCGTCGTCGTCCTCGTCGCCCTGTTCGCCCCGCTGCTCGCCCCGCACGACCCGCTCGACCAGCAGTCCCTCGTCGACGGCACCGGGCGGCCCTCCGCCGAGCACTGGATGGGCCAGGACAGCCTCGGCCGGGACATCCTCAGCCGGCTGATGTACGGGGCGCGCTGGTCGCTCGCCATCGGGCTGGGGGCGACGCTGCTCGCGCTCACCGTCGGGGCCGTGATCGGCGCGGTCGCCGCGACCTCGCGCAAGGCCACCGACGAGACGCTGATGCGGATCCTGGACGTCGTCATGGCGTTCCCCGGCATCGCGCTCGCCGCCGTCCTCGTCGCCGTCTTCGGCGGCAGCCTCACCGTCCTCATCTGCGCGATCGCGTTCCTGTTCACCCCGCCCATCGCCCGCGTCGTGCGCGCCAACGTCCTGGACCAGTACGGCGAGGACTACGTCACCGCCGAGCGCGTCGTCGGCGCCCGCACCCCGCACATCCTCATCAAGCACGTCGCCATCAACTGCGCCGCTCCCGTCCTGGTGTTCTGCACCGTGCAGGTCGCCGAGGCCGTCGTCTTCGAGGCGTCGCTGTCCTTCATCGGCGCGGGCGTCAGGCCGCCCGACCCGTCCTGGGGCAGCGTCATCGCCGACGGCAAGAACATGGTGCTCATCGGCGGCTGGTGGGCGACGGTCTTCCCCGGCCTCCTGATGCTCCTGACCGTCCTGTCCCTCAACGTCCTGTCCGAGGGCGTGTCCGACGCGTGGGCCGCGCCGTCGGGCCGCGCCGTCGACCTCGACCCGGCCCGCGCCGAGGACCGCGTCGAGGCCCCCGAGCCCGGCAGCGGCGAGGTCCTCGAACTGCCGGGCCTCGGCGAGGCCGCCGCCCGCCTGCGCGCCCGCGCCCGCCCGCTGCCCGAGGGCGAACCCATCCTCGACGTACGGGACCTGGCGATCGGCTTCGACGCCCGGCACGACGGCGTGGACATCGTCGACGGCATCAGCTTCCAGGTGCGGCCCGGCGAAGTCCTCGGCCTCGTCGGCGAGTCCGGCTGCGGCAAGTCCCTGACCGCGCTGACCGTCATGGGCCTGGAGCCCAAGGGCGCCCGGGTGCGCGGGCACGTCACGTTCGACGGCCGCGAGCTGACCGGCCTGCCCATGCGGGCCCGGCGCAAGCTCCTCGGCCACGACATGGCGATGATCTACCAGGACGCCCTGTCGTCCCTGAACCCCGCGATGACCGTACGCGCCCAGCTCAAGCAGGTCGTCCGGCGCGGCGGCCGCCGCACCCCCGCCGCACTCCTCTCCCTGGTCGGCCTCGACCCGGACCGCACCCTGCGCAGCTATCCGCACGAACTGTCCGGCGGCCAGCGCCAGCGCGTCCTCATCGCGATGGCCCTCTCCCGCGACCCGAAGCTGATCGTCGCCGACGAGCCCACCACCGCCCTGGACGTCACCGTGCAGGCCCAGGTCATCCAGCTCCTGCTGCGGCTGCGCGCGGAGCTCGGCTTCGCCCTGATCCTCGTCTCGCACGACCTGGCCCTCATCGCCGACGTCACCGACCGCGTCGCGGTGATGTACGGCGGCCAGATCGTCGAGACCGGCGTCACCGCCGATCTTGTGGAGGCCCCCACCCACCACTACACCCGGGGCCTGCTCGGCTCCGTGCTCTCCCTGGAGTCCGCCGCCGAACGCCTCACCCAGATCAAGGGCGTCGTGCCCTCGCCCGCCGACTTCCCCGCCGGGTGCCGCTTCGCCGACCGCTGCCCCCTGGCCGACGCCACCTGCCGCGACACGGCCCCGGACCTCGTCGGCGACGCGCTGCACCTGACCGCCTGCCACCACCCGGCCCTGGCCCCGCGCGAACGCGAGGTGACGGTCCGGCCGCCCGCCGCCATCGAGGACCCCCGGGAAGGCGAGACCGTCCATGACCGCAGCTGAGCCGCCGCCCGCCGGGCAGGCGCCGCCCGCCGATACCCCGCTGGTGACCCTGCGCGACGCCCACGTCGTCCACAAGGCCCGCACCGGCGGGGTGTTCACCCGCGACCGGGTGTACGCCCTGACCGCCGCCGACCTGACCATCGCGCCCGGTGAGACCGTCGGCGTCGTCGGGGAGTCCGGCTGCGGCAAGTCGACGCTCGCCAAGGTCCTCGTCGGCATCCAGCGCCCCACGGCGGGGACCGTCGCCTACCGGTGCCGGGACCTGTGGGAGATGAAGCCGCCGGAGCGCCGCGCCACCATCGGCAGCCACACCGCCATGATCTTCCAGGACCCGTCGACGGCCCTGAACCGGCGGCTGCCCGTCCGCCAGATCCTGCGCGACCCCCTGGACGTCCACCGGCGCGGCACCTCCGCCCAGCGCGACGCCCGGGTACGGGAGCTGATGAGCCTGGTCGGCCTGCCCACCGCGCTCGCGGACGGGCTGCCGGGGCAGCTGTCCGGCGGGCAGCGCCAGCGCGTCGCGATCGCGCGGGCCCTCGCGCTCGAACCCGAACTCGTCGTGGCCGACGAACCCACCAGCGCGCTCGACGTCTCCGTCCGCGCCCAGATCCTCAACCTCCTCCTGGACCTGAAGGAACGCCTGGGCCTGGCCCTGGTCTTCGTCTCCCACGACATCCAGACCGTGCGCCGGATGAGCGACCGCGTCATCACCATGTACCTGGGGCGCGTCGTGGAGGAGGCACCCGCCGCCGACATCCTCGACCAGGCCCGCCACCCCTACACCCGGGCCCTGTTCTCCGCCACGCCCGGCCTCCTCGACCCCATCGACCCCATCCCGCTCGTCGGCCCCGTCCCCTCGGCCACCCGGCCGCCGAGCGGCTGCCCCTTCCGGACGCGGTGCTGGAAGGCGGACGACGTGTGCGCGGACGCCATGCCGGACATGACAGACGCGGGGGCCGCGCACCGCTTCCGGTGCCACCACCCCGTACCGGCGGGCGAGACCACACGTGACCTCGTCGGCCAGTCGGCGCGGGCGACCGCGCCGGCGTCCACCGCGACGGCCGCCGCCACGGCCACGTCCAAGGAGGCTCCATGACGCTTCTCCCCACCCTGTTGACCGGTGTCGTACCGCCCGTCTGCACCCCTTTGACCCCGGACAACGAGGTGGACGTCGCCTCACTGGAGCGCCTCGTCGACCATCTGGTCGGCGCGGGCGTGGACGCGCTGTTCGTGCTCGGCTCGTCCTCGGAGGCGGCGTACCTGCCCGACGCTCACCGCAGGACCGTGGTGTCGACCGTCGTCCGCCACGTCGGCGGTCAGCTGCCCGTGCTCGCCGGGGCCATCGACATGGCCACGCTCCGCGTCCTCGACCACGTGCGGCACGCGGCCGCCGACGGGGCCGACGGGGTCGTCGTCACCGCCCCCTTCTACACCCGCACCCACCCCGCCGAGATCGCCCGCCACTACCGGCTCGTCGCCGAGCGCGGGGGCCTGCCCGTCATGGCGTACGACATCCCCGCGTCCGTGCACACCAAGCTCGACCCCGCACTCGTCCTGGACCTCGCCGCCGACGGCGTGATCACCGGCTTCAAGGACTCCAGCGGTGACGACGGGGCGCTGCGGCGGGTGGTCATCGGCGCGCGCGAGCGCGCCGACGGGCCCTCGCTCAGCGTGCTCACGGGGTCCGAGCTCACGGTCGACTCCGCCCTCGCGATGGGGGCGGACGGGGTCGTCCCCGGGCTCGGCAACGTCGACCCCGACGGGTACGTACGGCTCTACCGCGCCGCCCGCGCCGGGGACCTGGACCGGGCCCGGGCCGAGCAGGAGCGGCTGTGCGCGCTGTTCCGCATGACCGGGGTCGGTGATCCGGCGCGGATGGGGGCCAGTTCCGCCGGGCTCGGGGCGTACAAGGCCGCGCTGCACCTCCGGGGCGTCATCGCCTGCCCGGCGACGGCTGCCCCCCAGGTCCCCCTCTCCCGAGACGAAACGGAACGCGTCGCCAAACACCTGGCCACCGCCGGGCTCCTCTGACCGCGTGTCCTCAATCGCCGGACGGGCTATCTCCCACCCGCCCACCCTTACACCTGCGGCTGCCTCCGCACTCCCCGACCTAGCGGCTCTCGGGTGGGTGGGTGGGTGGGTGGGTGGGAAAAACAGCCGGAGCAGGCGACGATCCAGCCCGTCCGGCGTTTGAGGACAAGCGCGAAGCGCGGTGATTCAGCCCGTCCGGCGCTTGAGGACAAGCGCGAAGCGCGATGATTCAGCCCGTCCGGCGTTTGAGGACGAGGCGCGGAGCGCCGAAAGGCTTTGAGCGGGGGAACGGGGGCAGCCGCACCCGGAGTGGGAAGGGGCGGGTCTGGGGCGCCCCGCGAGGGCCGTCAGGAGCCCGGGGTCACCAGGCCCGACTCATAGGCCGCCATCACCAGCTGCGCCCGATCCCGCGCCCCCAACTTCCCCATGATCCGGCTGACATGCGTCTTGGCCGTGAGGGGAGAAAGCCCCAACTCCGCCGCCACCTCCGTGTTGTTCAGCCCCCGAGCCACCAACGCGAGCACCTCCCGCTCCCGCCCGGACAGCGGCAGCAGATCCCCACCGCCCCCGGCGACGGGCCCCCGCGGCCCCCGGGGCAGCCGCAGCACCCGCTCGATGAGCCGCGCGGTCGGCCCCGGCGACAGCAGGGACTCCCCGGCGGCCACCGTCCGTATCGCGTCCAGGAGTTCGGCGGGCCTGGTGTCCTTCACCAGGAAGCCCGACGCCCCCGCCCGCAGCGCGTCGACGACGTGCTCGTCGGTGTCGTACGTGGTGAGCATGAGCACCCGCACCCCGGCGAGGTCGCCGTCGGCGGCGATGAGCCGGGTGGCCTCGATGCCGTCGAGGTCGGGCATGCGGATGTCCATGACGACGAGGTCGGCCCGCTCGGAGCGGGCGAGGTCGACGGCCTCGCGCCCGGAGCACGCCTGCCCGACCACCTCCATGTCGGGCGCGGACTCGATGAGCATCGTGAACGCGGCCCGCACGAGGGCCTGGTCGTCGGCGAGCAGCACCCTGATCACGCCCCCGCTCACCGGCCGCCCCCGAGCGGAAGGGCCGCCGCCACCTCGAAGCCCTGGCCGGGCGTGCGCGGCCCCGCCTCCAGGGAGCCGCCCACGCTGCGGGCCCGCTCGCGCATCCCGAGGATGCCGAAGCCGCCGGGCTCGCCGGAGCCGGGGGCGGCCCCCGCCCCCGCGCCGTCGTCCGTCACGGTCACCTTCAAATCGCCGCTCTCCTCCCGTATGGCCACGGCCACGCTCAGGCCTGGGCCGCCGTGGCGCACGGCGTTGGTGAGCGCCTCCTGCACGATGCGGTAGGCCGCCGCGCCGACGGCGGGCGGCACCGTCACCTCCACCGCCGCGAGGTCCACCTTGGCACCGGAGGTGCGGGCGGCGTCGGCGAGGTCGGCGATGCCGTCGAGTCCGGGCAGCGGCCCGCGGGACTCGTCGGCGCCGCCCCCGGCCTCGGTGCCCGAGCGCAGCACTTCGAGGGTGGCGCGCAGTTCGCCGCGCGCGGTGCGGCAGGTCTCGGCGATGTCGTCGAGGGCGGCGGCGATGGCCGCCCGGTCCAGGCGTTCGGGGTCGGCGGCCAGGACGTGCGCGGCCACCGACGTCTGCACGCCGACGAGGGTGATGCTGTGCGCGAGCAGGTCGTGCAGGTCACGGGCGACCCGCAGGCGCTCCTCGGCGACGCGGCGGCGCGCCTCCTCCTCGCGCGTGCGCTCGGCCCGCTCGGCGCGTTCGACGACGGAGGCCACGTACTGCCGGTGGACGCTGACGTACGTACCGAAGATCAGTACGGCGACGATCCAGCCGGTGATCCGCACGATCTCGGAGGCCGGGTCGCCGCCGACGGTGACGTTGAGGATGAGGAAGAAGCCGATGACGTGCAGGCCGAGCAGCAGGGTGCGGCGGGGGCGCCCGGCGACGGCGACGGAGTACAGGGCGACCATGCCGACGTGGGTGGCGGCCGCGTGCGTGTAGTCCAGGGCGTGGTAGGGCCCGATGAGGGCCGTGGTGGCGAGCAGCGCCGTCATGGGCCTGCTGCGGCGCCAGACCAGCGGGATGTGGCCGCACAGCAGGAGCGTCCAGCCGAGCGCGTCCGGATCGCGGCCGTCCTTGATCAGGAAGGCGAGCAGCACGGCGAACGCGGCGAGCGCCGTCGCGAGGAGCGCGTCCTCGCGCAGGGCGCGCGGGGTCCCAGGCGCGGCGCCGGAGAACGGCCACCACGGGCGCGAGACGGAGGGCGGGTGGGACACGTCGTCGACTGCCCCTTCTCGTGCGGCTGCGGACATGCGTGGCCCTCATCTTCCCGTACGGCGGCGCCCCTCCGGCAAGGGAGGGGCGCCGCGCGCATGTGGTTCAGGTTCCGCTCAGGGTGAGCGGACCAGCTCCGGAGCGTGGCCTTCCGGGGCCTTGGGGTCCGGCCCCGCCTTCGACAGGGGTCCCGGCCACCACACCTTGCGGCCGAGGGCGAGGCTCGCGGACGTCACCAGGTACGTCCGTACCAGGAAGGTGTCCAGGAGCACGCCGACCGCGATGACGAAGCCGAGCTCGACGAGCTGGACCAGCGGCATGTTGGTCAGGACCGCGAAGGTGGCGGCGAGGACGAGCCCCGCGGAGGCGATCACTCCGCCGGTGGTGCGCAGCGCGGTGAGCGCCGCCGCGCCGGTCTCCGCCCCGGCCAGGCACTCCTCGCGCATGCGGTGCATGAGGAAGATGCCGTAGTCGACCCCTAGGGCGACGAGGAAGACGAAGGAGAGGAGGCCGAGGCCCGGGTCGGTGCCCTCGAAGCCGAAGACGGGGCCGAAGACGAGCCCTCCGATGCCGAGGGACGCGCCCCACACCGCGACGACCGCGAGGAGCAGCAGCAGCGGCGCGACCAGGCTGCGCAGCAGTGCGACGAGGATGAGGAACACGGCGGCGAGGACGATCGGCACGACGACCAGGCGGTCGCGCGCGTTGGTGTCCTTCAGGTCGATCTGCTCGGCGCTTGGGCCGCCGACGTAGGCGCCGTGCGGGTCGAGGGCGTCGCGCAGGGCCTCGATGGTCGCGGTCTCCGCGGACGTCTGCGGCGGGGCCTTGGCGACCACCGAGAGCTCCGTCCACTTCTCGCCGGAGCGGCCGCGCTCGGCGCTGTCGACGCCCGCCACGGCCTTGGCCCGGCTGAGGAGTTCGCCGGCCTTGGCGTTCGGCACGATGACGTTGATGGGCTGGGTGCCGCGCTCGGGGTAGGCCTTGGCGAGCGTCTCCATCGCGACGATGGACTCGGGCTCGCTGGTGAAGGAGTCCTCCTGCTTGAGGGTGCCCGGCAGGTTGAACGCGCCGAGGGCGAGCGCGCCGAGCAGCACGGCGCCGGAGGCGAGGACGACCACGGGCCTGCGTCCGGCGGAGTTGCCCATGGACGCGAACAGCGAGCGGCGTTTCTTGGGCTCGCTGCCGAAGGCGGGCACCAGCGGCCAGAACACGCGCCGGCCGAGGAGCACGAGCAGCGCGGGCAGCAGCGTCAGCATCGCGACCAGGGCGCACAGTACGCCGAGGGCGCCGAGGGGGCCCATGCCGCGGCTTGAGGTGAGGTCGGCGGCGAGCAGGCAGAACAGGCCCGCGGCGACGGTGCCGGAGGAGGCGAGCACGGCGGGTCCGCAGCCGCGCAGGGCGGTGACCATGGCGTCGTAGGGCCGCTCGACGCGGCGCAGTTCCTCGCGGTAGCGGGAGGCGATCAGGAGCGCGTAGTCGGTGCCCGCGCCGAAGACGAGGATCGTCATGATGCCGGAGCTCTGGCCGCTGACGGAGGTGCCGAAGCCCTGGTTGAGGCCGTAGGCGATGCCCATGGCGAGGAAGTCGGCGACACCGGCGACGACGAGCGGGACGAGCCACAGGAAGGGGCTGCGGTAGATGAGGATGAGCAGGATCGCGACGACGGCGACGGTCGTGTAGAGCAGCGGCCCGTCCAGGGACTCGTAGACCTCGCTGGCGTCGGTGCCGAGGGCGCCGGACCCGCCGACGTCGGCGGTGAGGCCGCCCCCGCCCTTCACGACGTCGCGGACGTCGTTGACGAAGGCGTCCCGCTTCTCCTCGTCCGTGCCGGGCGCGTTGCTGGCGACCGGGTACATCAGTGTCGTGCCGTCCTTCGACGCCACCCCCGTGGGCGCCGCGACGAGCTTCGACTGCCGTCCAATCTCCTTGACCTGACGGTCCGCCAGTTCCCGGTCGGCGGGCTTGAGGCCGCCGTCGCGGTGGTAGACGAGGACGAGCTCGGTGGTCTCGCCGCCGGGCAGCTCCTCCTGGATCTTGGCGACCTGCGTGGAGTCGGCGCTCGCGGGCAGGTAGTCCACGGCCCGGTCCTTCTGCACGTCGGCGAGCTTGCCCGCGAACGGGAACGCGATCGCCATGACGGCGATCCAGATGCCGAGCAGCACCCAGGGCACGCCGCGTGGTCGTCGGCGCTTGGTGGTTGTCGCGGCCCCCATGGGTGGGCCTCCCTCCGTGACGGTGTCTGTCGGCTTCCAGACTTCCGTCACGCGGGGGCCGATTCGTCGGACGCGGGGGCGAGTTGGGCCTTACGCCCGGGGGCGGCCCGGGGGGTGGATTACTCCCTGGGGAGTACGCGCGGGGAGTACGGGCCGGGAGTAGCGGCGGCCGTGCGGGGGCGGTGACCTTGCGGGGGGGGCAGGGTCAGGAGGGGGTGCGCTGGGCGGCGGCCATCAGCTGGGCCACGTCGTCCGTGTCGATGGTCAGGGCGCAGCCCGCGGTGGCGAGGACATCGCGTTCGGCGGGGGTGTAGGGGCCGTCGGCGAGGGCGATGCGGGCGCCCTTCAGGAGCAGGGCGGCGCGGCCCGCGGGCGCCAGGTGCGGGGCGAGGGGGCCGAGCGCCTCGTGGAGTTCGATGGCGAGTCCTGGCGCGCAGTCGGGGGCGCCGGGGCGGCCGGTGTCGGCGGCGAGCGCCTCGACCAGGGCGACCACCCGTTCCTCGGTGCAGTCGTCGAACCCGGCGTCGCGCAGGGTGGCGACGGCGGCGTCCAGGGTGGTGCGGGAGGCGGCGCCGCCGGTGGTGAGCACGGCGAGGACGACGGTGTGCACGGCGTCGCGGAGCATCGCGGCGAGGCGGACGGTGGTGGGGTGGTCGAGCGCGTCGAGCCCGAAGTGGTCCTGGCAGGCGGCGCATTCGACGACGGGGCCCGCCTGGCCGCGGGAGAGCAGCGGCACGCCGAGGAGGACGAAGCGGCGGCGTCCGGTGCGCCGCCGGTAGTTGCGGTCGCCGCCGCAGCCGGGGCAGAAGAACTCGCCGTCACAGACGGTGGTCCACACGGTGCGGGTGCCCGCGATGCGGTACAGGGGGCGAAGGCGTGCCAGGCGGCCGGGTGGCCGGTGCTGGTGGACGCGTGAGTTCCGGCCGTCTCGTTCCCGGTCTGGCAGCACCACGCACCTCCACGACTCCGCGGCCGCCCTGCCGCGTTGGCGTGATGTTAGCCACATCGATGATGCCACGTCAGTACCCCCGACCGGAGATGGCCGGTAGCTGGCGCAGTTTCCGCCCGCCGAAGCGGCCGTGGCCCCGCTCGCCGCGAGGGCGGGCGGGGCCACGAAAGCACCGGTCGAACTGGGGGCCGAACAGATTCAGCGGGCCGCGCGGTTGACGGCGGAGACCACGGCCTTCATGGACGCGCGTGTCGTATTCGCGTCGATGCCGACGCCCCACAGGACGCGGTCGCCGATGGCGCACTCGATGTACGAGGCGGCCTGCGCGGAGGCGCCCTCGCTCATCGTGTGCTCCTGGTAGTCGAGCAGGCGCACGTCGATGCCGACGACGGACTGCAGGGCGTTGAAGAACGCGGAGATCGGGCCGTTGCCGGAGCCGGTCAGGACGGTGTCGACGCCGTCGACGGTGGCCTCGGCGGTGAGGGTGTCCCTGCCGTCGACGTCCGTGATCGTCTGGCCGCTCCTGAGCTGGATGCGGCCCCAGGAACGGTCCGGGTCCGGCAGGTACTCGTCCTGGAAGACGCTCCAGATCGCGTCGGGCGAGACCTCGCCGCCCTCGGCGTCGGTTTTCGCCTGGATGATCTTCGAGAACTCGATCTGCATCCGGCGGGGCAGGTCCAGCTTGTGGTCGTTCTTCAGGACGTACGCGATGCCGCCCTTGCCGGACTGCGAGTTGACGCGGATCACGGCCTCGTACGAGCGGCCGACGTCCTTGGGGTCGATGGGCAGGTACGGCACGGCCCACTCGATGTCGTCGACCGTCTTGCCCGCGGCGGCCGCGCGGGCCTCCATGGAGTCGAAGCCCTTCTTGATCGCGTCCTGGTGGGAGCCGGAGAAGGCGGTGTAGACGAGGTCGCCCGCGTAGGGGTGGCGGGGGTGGACCTCCATCTGCGTGCAGTACTCGTACACCCGGCGGATCTCGTCGATGTCCGAGAAGTCGATCTGCGGGTCGATGCCCTGGCTGAACAGGTTCATGCCCAGGGCCACCAGGTCCACGTTGCCGGTGCGCTCGCCCTGGCCGAACAGGCAGCCCTCGACGCGGTCGCCGCCCGCCATCACGGCGAGCTCGGCGGCGGCGATGGCGGTGCCGCGGTCGTTGTGCGGGTGGATGGACAGGCATACGTACTGGCGCCGGGACAGGTTCCGGCTCATCCACTCGAAGCGGTCCGCGTGGGTGGAGGGCGTCGAGCGCTCCACGGTGGCGGGCAGGTTCAGGATGATCTCGCGGTCGGCGTCGGGCTGCCAGACGTCCATGACGCCCTCGCAGACCTCCAGGGCGAAGTCCAGCTCGGTGTCGGTGAAGATCTCCGGGCTGTACTGGTACCCGAAGACCGTCTCCGGGCCGAGCAGCTTCTCGCCGTACTCCATGACCAGGCGCGTGCCGTCGACGGCGATCTGCTTGACCTGCTCGCGCGAGCCGCGGAAGACGACCTCGCGCCACACCGGCGCGGTCGCGTTGTACAGGTGGACGGTGGCGCGCTTGGCGCCCCGCAGCGACTCGACGGTCCGCTCGATCAGCTCCTCGCGGGCCTGGGTGAGCACGGAGATCGTCACGTCGTCGGGGATCGCGCCCTCGTCCTCGATGATCGACCGTACGAACTCGAAGTCGGTCTGCCCGGACGACGGGAAGCCGACCTCGATCTCCTTGTAGCCCATCTTGACCAGCAGGTCGAACATCGCGCGCTTGCGGATCGGGGACATCGGGTCGATCAGCGCCTGGTTGCCGTCGCGCAGGTCCGTGGAGAGCCACCGGGGCGCCACGGTGATGCGCTGCTCGGGCCAGCGGCGGTCGGCCAGGTCCACCTGCTCGTACTGGCCGTACTTGTGGATCGGCATCGCGGAGGGACGTTGGAAGTTCGGCATGGTGTGTGCGGGCTCCTCGGTGAGTCCTTCAGGACGGCCGACGGTCTTGCTCAGCACCGAACTCCGCGGGGAGGGGGTCGGCCTCGACTACAGGCCCTCGCCGCGGCGGCTAAGGAGAAGCAGCCCGTAACGCATGATGCTCCGCAGCCTAACCGAGCCACGGCGCATACGGGGCCCCGTATCACCATGCGGAACCCCACACCGGCTTTCCCCCGCCCACCCGCCCTCCCCATCGCGCTGACGCGCTCGTCCTCAAACGCCGGACGGGCTTTTTTCCCCACCCGCCCGCCCTTACAGCCCCAGCTGCCTCCGCACTCCCCGACCTAGCGGCTCGCGGCTGGGTGGGTGGGAAAAACACCCGGAGCAGGCGACGATCCAGCCCGTCCGGCGTTTGAGGACGAGGCGCGGAGCGCCGAAAGGCTTTGAGCGGGGGGACGGGGGCGGCCAGCACCCGGAGCGGGAAGGGGCGGGCCTGGGGCGCACCCGCGAGGGCCCGGCGGTAGCAGGCGTCGCAGGCACCCAGCCCCCGTATCCCGGTATTTCACTAATCATGGTGGCAGGTAGTGACAGCGGCATGACCCAGTGCCACATTGCCACGCATGACCGCCAACCCAACGGAGAACCCCACAGGGTTCGAGCCCGTTTTCTGCACCATCGTGCCGCCGTTCGTCCTGGACACCCTCGCCCAGAGCCAGGACCCCGCCCTCGCGGGCCCCGCCCGCCGCACGCTCCAGCGGGACGCCTTCGAGCGCACCCAGCGCCGCCTGACCACGGTGATCGGCGCACCGTCGGTCACCGCGCCGAAGGGCGCCGTGGAGGGCAAGCCGCACCGCACCATCCACGACGCCAAGCACCGCACGGACCTGCCGGGGCGCAAGGTGCGCGGCGAGGGCGACAAGGCCGGCAAGGACGCCACCGTCAACCGGGCGTACGACGGCCTCGGCGCGACCTTCGAGGTGTTCTCCAAGCACTTCGCGCGCGACTCCATCGACGGCGGCGGCCTGCCGCTGAACGCGACCGTCCACTACGGCGAGGACTACGGGAACGCCTTCTGGAACGGCGAGCAGATGGTGTTCGGCGACGGGGACAGGGAGATCTTCCTCGACTTCACCATCCCCGTGGACGTCATCGGCCACGAGCTGACCCACGGCGTCGTGCAGTACACCGCGAACCTCACCTACTTCGGCCAGCCCGGCGCCCTGAATGAGTCGATGGCGGACGTCTTCGGCTCGCTGATCAAGCAGTACACGCTCGGCCAGACCGCCGACCAGGCCGACTGGCTGATCGGCGCGGGCCTGCTCGCCGAGCGCGTCACCGGCACGGCCCTGCGCTCCATGAAGGCCCCCGGCACCGCGTACGACGACGACGTGCTCGGCAAGGACCCGCAGCCCGCGACCATGGACGACTACGTCCGCACCGGCCGCGACAACGGCGGCGTGCACATCAACTCGGGCATCCCGAACCACGCCTTCTACCTGCTGGCCACGGAGCTCGGCGGGCACGCCTGGGAGCGGGCAGGGCAGATCTGGTACGCCGTCCTGAGCGGCGGCGAGCTGGCCCAGGACGCCAGCTTCACGGACTTCGCGAAGCTGACGGTCGCGGCGGCCCGCGCCAAGTACGGCGACGGCGAGGAGCTCAAGGCCGTGCTGAACGCCTGGTCGCAGGTCAAGGTGGTCGCCACCTGATCCGGCCGGTACCGGCGGCCCCGTCTGGCGGGCCGCCGGTGCCTGGAGTAGACAGGACCCATGCGTATCCAGGTGAAGCGCACCGGAGGTTTCGGCGGCATCGAACGGCACGCGGCGCTGGACACGGCCGCGCGCCCGGACGCGGCGGAGTGGCACGCCCTGGCCGAGCGGGCCATGGCCGAAGGGCGGGGCACACCGCCGATCGGCGTGCCCGACGGCTTCAGCTACCAGATCACCGTCGACGGGCGCACCGTGTACTGCGCGGACCCGCGCCTGACCGACGACCAGCGGCAGCTGATCACACGGGTGCTCAAGGAGGGCGCGTAGCGAGAGCGCGCCAAGAGCGTTCCGTAACGGCCTTAACGACCTTTATCCGCACGGGCGTTGACTTCCGCGTCCGGCGGTGCGGAAGATCCGGCCCATGGCAGCGAGCCCTCTTCCCCCGTTCCCCCGCGGCTTCCTGTGGGGCGTGTCCACATCGGCGCACCAGATCGAGGGCGCCGCACAGGAGCGCGGCCCCTCGGTGTGGGACGCGTTCACGTCCCTGCCGGGGAACGTGAAGGACGGCACGACGGCCGCCGTCGCCTGCGACCACGTGCGCCGCTACCGCGAGGACGTGGCCCTGATCCGCGAGCTCGGCGTGGACGCCTACCGCTTCTCGGTGTCCTGGCCGCGGGTGCTGCCCACGGGCTCGGGCGCCGTCAGCGAGAAGGGCCTGGACTTCTACGACCGGCTCGTGGACGAGCTGTGCGCGGCGGACGTACGGCCCGTGCCGACGCTGTTCCACTGGGACACCCCGCTGGCCGTCGAGGAGGCGGGCGGCTGGCTGGAGCGCGCGACGGCCGAGCGGTTCGCGGCGTACGCGGCCGTGGTCGCGGACCGCATCGGGGACCGCGTAGCGAAGTGGATCACCCTGAACGAGCCCGCCGAGCACACCCTGCTCGGCCACGCGGTCGGGCGGCACGCACCGGGCAAGCACCTCCTGTTCGACGCGCTGCCGGTGGCCCACCACCAGCTCCTCGGCCACGGCCTGGCCCTCGCCGCCCTGCGCGCGGCGGGCGCCCGCGACGTCGGCATCGCCAACTCGCACGGCCCGACCTGGCCCGCCTCCGACGCCGACGACGACCGCGAGGCCGCCGACTTCTACGACGTCCTGCTCAACCGGCTCTTCTCCGACCCGCTGCTCCTCGGCCGCTACCCCGAGGTCGTCATGGAGCTGCTCGCGGCCGACGTCCCCGACCTGGCGGCGGACCTGAAGGTGATCTCCGAGCCGCTCGACTGGTACGGGATCAACTTCTACCAGCCGACCAAGGTGGGCGCCCCCACCGCGCAGCCCACCGAGTTCGCCGGGGTGACCCTGCCGCCCCAGCTGCCCTTCGCGCCCCAGGAGATCACCGGCCGCCCGGTGACGGACTTCGGCTGGCCCGTGGTCCCCGAGGCGCTGACGGAGCTGCTCCTGACCTTCCGCGAGCGGTACGGGGACCGGGTTCCGCCGCTGGTCATCACGGAGAACGGGTGCAGTTACGAGGGCCTCGACGACCAGGAGCGGATCGCGTTCCTCGACGGGCACCTGCGGGCGCTGCACCGGGCCATGGCGGGCGGCGTCGACGTGCGGGGCTACTTCGTGTGGTCGCTGCTGGACAACTTCGAGTGGGCGGAGGGCTACCGGCAGCGGTTCGGGCTCGTGCACGTGGACTTCGCCACCCAGCGGCGCACGCCGAAGGCGTCGTACCGGTGGCTGCGCGAGGTGCTGCGCCAGCAGGCCCGCTAGAAGCCGAGCTTGCGCAGCTGCTTGGGGTCCCGCTGCCAGTCCTTGGCGACCTTCACGTGCAGGTCGAGGAAGACGGGCGTGCCGAGGAGCGCCTCGATCTGCTTGCGCGACTTGATCCCCACGTCCTTGAGCCGCTTGCCCTTGGGGCCGATGATGATGCCCTTCTGGCTGGGCCGCTCGATGTAGACGAAGGCGTGGATGTCGAGGAGCGGCTTGTCCGCGGGCCGGTCCTCGCGGGGCAGCATCTCCTCCACCACCACGGCGATGGAGTGCGGCAGCTCGTCCCGTACGCCTTCGAGCGCGGCCTCGCGGATCAGCTCCGCGACCATGACCTGCTCGGGCTCGTCGGTGAGGTCGCCCTCCGGATACAGCGTGGGCCCCTCCGGCAGGAGCGGCACCAGGAGGTCCGCGAGCAGGCCGACCTGCTGCTCGCCGACCGCCGAGACCGGCACGATCTCCGCCCACTCGAAGCCGAGCTCCTTGGCGAGCTGGTCGACGGCGATGAGCTGCTCGGCGAGGGCCTTGCTGTCGACGAGGTCGGTCTTGGTGACGATCGCGACCTTCGGCGTCTTCTTGATCGACGACAGCTCCTTGGCGATGAACCGGTCGCCGGGGCCGAGCTTCTGGTCCGCGGGCAGACAGAAGCCGATCACGTCGACCTCGGCCCAGGTGGCGCGCACGACGTCGTTGAGCCGCTCGCCGAGCAGCGTGCGCGGCTTGTGCAGCCCCGGGGTGTCCACGAGGATCAGCTGGGCGTCCGGCCGGTGCACGATGCCGCGCACGGTGTGCCGGGTGGTCTGCGGCCGGTTCGAGGTGATGGCCACCTTCTTGCCGACCAGAGCGTTCGTCAGGGTGGACTTGCCCGCGTTGGGGCGGCCGACGAAGCAGGCGAAACCGGCTCGGTGGGCGGCCTGCTCGGACGACTGGGGTGACTGGGTACGCACGCTCATACCGCCCATTGTCCCTGATCTTTTCTGACGGGGGCGCCTAGGCCCGGTCTCCCGGGTGCGGAGGATCCAGCCCGTCCGGCGTTTGAGGACGAGGCGCGCCAGCGCCGAAAGGCTTTGCGCGGGGGAACGGGGGCAGCCGCACCCGGATCGGGAAGGGGCGGGCCTGGGGCGCCCCGCGAGGGCTCAGGCCGTCTCGGCCGCCCGCACCGCCCCGTCCGGCCCCGCCAGGAACACCGGCGTCCCGGCCCCGCCAAGGTCCCGCACGGCGTCGAGATCGGCCCCCGCGAGGACCTCCGCCCCGGACACCACGGCGGCCGCCTCCAGGGACTCCGCCCCGGACGCCACGGCCATGGCGACCGCCGTCCGCAGCGCGGAGAGCTCCAGGGAGGCGAGAGCCACCGTCCCCGCCACATACGTACGCCCCGTCTCGTCCCGTACCGCGGCCCCCTCGGGAACCCCGTTGCGGGCCCGCGCGGAACGGGCGAGGGTGACGATCTTCTGGTCCTCGGGGCCGAGGTCGGCGCGCTCAGTCATGGCACGAGCATAAGGACCCGGGCCCGCGCGGAACTCACCCGGCCACCTGGTACATCGCCCCGCGCCGCGCGAGCGGGGAGGCCAGCCACTCCAGCTTGGCCGCCGTGTCGGCCAGCGGCAGCGGCGTGTGCAGGACGATCGTCAGGTCCGGCCGCGCGGGCACCTTCAGGGCGGTCGACTCCACGTGCAGGATGCCCGCGAGGGGATGGTCGATCTCCTTGTGGACCTGGCCCGCGGGCCGGATGTCCTGGCGCTCCCAGAGCTCCGTGAACTCCTCGCCCGTGGCGTGCAGCTGGGCGAGGAGCTCCTGGAAGCCCTCGTCGTCGGGGTGCTCGGAGCAGGCGGCGCGGACCTGGGCCACGAGCGTCTCGGCGTTCTCCGCCCAGCTCACGCTGCGCGAGCGGTACATGGGGTCCGTGAAGAAGTCGAGAACGCAGTTCTGCGTGGTCTCGGGGCGCATGCCGAGGACCATGGCGGCGGCGTCGTTGTAGATGACGCAGTTGTAGTAGCGGTCCATGATGTGCGCCGGATACGGCATCCAGGTGTCGATGAGCCGCCGCAGGCCCTCGCACATGTCCTCGTACTCCTTCTCGACCTGCGGCACCGGCGGGTTGAGGCCCGCGAGCACGTACAGGTGGCGGCGCTCGGTGCCGGACAGCTTCAGGACCCGCGCCACGGCGTCCAGGACCTGCGGCGACACGGAGATGTCCCGGCCCTGCTCCAGCCACTGGTACCAGGACGCGCCGACGCCCGCGAGCACGGCGACCTCCTCGCGCCTGAGGCCCGGCGTGCGCCGCCGCCCGCCCTCGGGAAGACCGGCCTCCGCCGGGCTCACCCGGGCGCGTCTGCTCATCAGGAAGTCGCGCAGCTCCGTCCGGCGCCGTGCCTTCGCCCCGTCGGCCCGTTCCCCGGCCTGCATGGCCACCGCTCCCCCTGTCATCCGCCCGCCGTACTGCCTGGTGGTCGTACCACCAGCATAAGTTCCCGCTCCCCACGGCTATTCCGGCGGCCACAAGCTCGTGACCATGGCGACAGACACCACCGCTCCCTCCCCGACCACGACGGGCTCCCCCGCCCCGCTCGACTCCCCCGCCCCGCTCGACCGCGCCGCCACCGCCGTGGCGCCGCGGCTCTCCTCCCGCGACAAGCTCATCCTGTTCGTGCTGTGCGCGGCGCAGTTCATGGTGGCGCTCGACTTCTCCGTCCTGAACGTGGCGCTGCCCGTGCTCGGCGCGGACCTCGGCATGAGCCACACGGCGCTCCAGTGGGCCGTGACCGCGTTCGCGCTGCCGTCCGGCGGCTTCCTGCTGCTCTTCGGCCGCGTCGGCGACCTGTTCGGGCGGCGCAGGCTGTTCCTCGGCGGGCTCGCGCTCTTCGGCGCGGCCTCGCTGCTCGCCACGCTCGCCTGGGACCCGGCGTCGTTCCTCGCGGGGCGCGCGCTCCAGGGCGTGGGCGCCGCCGCGATCGTGCCGACCGGCATGTCGCTGCTGACCACGACGTTCCCCGAGGGCCCGCAGCGCGATCGCGCGCTCGGCATCTCCGGCACCCTGCTGTCGCTCGGCTTCACCGTCGGCATGGTCCTCGGCGGCGTCCTCACCGACACCCTGGGCTGGCGCTCCACGATGGGCCTGCTCACCCTCTTCGCCCTGATCGTGCTGCCGCTGGCGCCCCGGCTCCTTCCCGAGTCCCGCACCCCGGAGCGCCCGCGCCTTGACGTGCCCGGCGCGGTGACCGTCACCGGCGGCCTGTTCTCCCTGATCTACGCCCTGTCCACGGCCGCCGAGCGCGGCTTCGGCGGCGCCGACGTGCTGGTCACGCTGGTCGCGGGCATCGCCCTCCTGGTGGCGTTCGGCTATGTCGAGGCGCGGGCCGAGGCGCCGCTGGTCTCCCTGCCGATGCTGCGGCGGCGCACGGTGGCGTGGGGCAACCTCGGCGGGCTCGTCACGTTCTCGATGATGTCGGTGGTCATCTTCGTCCTGACCCTCTACTTCCAGGCCGTCCTCGACCTGTCCGCGTTCCAGACCGGCCTGGTCTTCGGTGTGCAGGGCGTGGTGTCGGTGTTCGCGGGCATGGCCGCACCGAAGGTCATCGGCCGCTTCGGGCCGCACCGCACCCTCGTCGGCTCGCTAGTCGGCCAGGGCGCGTTCGTGGCGACGCTCGTCGCCGTCAGCGAGGGCGCCTGGTCGGTGTGGCTCGCGACGGCCGCCGTGTCCGTGGGCAGCATGTTCCACCTCGGCGCGATCGTCTCGTACGGCGTGACCGTCACCTCCGGCGTCCCCAACGAGGAGCAGGGCCTGGCCACCGGCCTGGTCACCTCGACCCAACAGGTGGGCCTCACCGTCGGCATCCCGCTGCTCGGCGTCCTCGCCACCACCACGGACGACGTCCTCGCGGGCACCCGGACCGTCCTCGCCCTGGACGCGGCGATCGTCCTCGTGGCGGCCGCCCTGGTGGCCATCGGCCTGCGCCGCCGCTGAGGGCCCCGCCGGGCGCCCCGCCGGGCACGGCGGGTCAGGGCCGGTCGAGCCGCAGCCGCTCGGCGCGCGGCAGACCCGCCACCACCAGGTCGTACGAGTCCTCGACGAGCTCCCGGACCAGCTGGTCCGGGAGCTCTCCGTCGATCGTCACGGTGTTCCAGTGGCGCTTGTTCATGTGCCAGCCCGGGATGATCTCCGGGTACTGGGCGCGCAGCTGGAGGGCGATCTCCGGGTCGCACTTCAGGTTCACCGTCAGCGGCCTGCCGTCCAGCGCGCTCAGCGCGAACAGCTTGCCCGCGACCTTGAACACCGACGTCTCGGGGCCGAACGGAAAGTCCTCGACGACGTCGTTGAAGGACAGGCAGAACGTGCGCAGCTCCCGCGGAGTCATCCCGCGGCCTCCTCCCCGGAACCGGCGCCCGCGCCCTTGGGCGCGCCGACCGGCTCCACGAGCACGGTCACGATCTTGTTGCGCCGCCCGGCGGCGGCCTCCGCGGTCAGCCTGAGCTCCCGCTCGTCGGGCAGCGTGACCACGGCCTCGGCGCCCGCGATGGGCACCCGGCCGAGCTGCTTGGCGAGCAGTCCGCCGACGGTCTCCACGTCCTCGTCGTCGTAGGCCTCCAGGCCGTACAGCTCGCCGAGGTCGCCGATGTCCAGGCGGGCGGTGACGCGGTAGGTGCCGCCGCCGAGGTCCTCGACGGGCGGCAGCTCACGGTCGTACTCGTCGGTGATCTCGCCGACGATCTCCTCCAGGATGTCCTCGATGGTGACGATCCCGGCGGTGCCGCCGTACTCGTCGATGACGACGGCGACGTGGTTGCGCTCGCGCTGCATCTCGCGCAGCAGGTCGCCCGCGTTCTTCGTGTCCGGTACGAACGTCGCGGGCCGCATGGCCGTGGACACCAGGTCGTTCTCGGCGTCGCGGTTGATGTGCGTCTTGCGGACCAGGTCCTTCAGATACACCACGCCGACGACGTCGTCCTCGCTCTCGCCCGTCACCGGGATGCGCGAGAAGCCGGACCGCAGCGCGAGGGTCAGGGCCTGGCGGACGGTCTTGTAGCGCTCGATGGAGACGAGGTCGGTGCGCGGGACCATGACCTCGCGTACGAGCGTGTCGCCGAGCTCGAAGACGGAGTGCACCATGCGGCGCTCGTCGTCCTCGATCAGGGACTCCTTCTCGGCGAGGTCGACCATCGCGCGCAGCTCGGCCTCGGAGGCGAACGGGCCGCGCCTGAAGCCCTTGCCGGGCGTGAGCGCGTTGCCGATGAGGATGAGCAGCGGCGGGATCGGGCCCATGATGCGGGCCAGCGGAAGCAGCACGTACGCCGCGGCCGTGGCCGTGTTCAGGGGGTGCTGGCGGCCGATGGTGCGCGGGGAGACGCCCACGGCGACATAGCTGACGAGCACCATCACGCCGATGGCGACCGCGAGGGCCTCCCAGGTGGTGTCGATGGCCTGGAGGCAGGCGTACGTCACCAGGGCGGCGGCGGCCATCTCGCAGGCGACGCGCACCAGGAGCGCCACGTTCAGATAGCGGGTCGGGTCGGCGGCGACCTGTGCGAGCCGGGCGCTGCCGCGCCGCCCGGAGCGCACGGCCTCCTCGGCGCGGAAGCTGGAGACGCGGGCGATGCCCGCCTCGGCGCAGGCGGCCAGCCAGGCCACCACGATCAGCGCGACGGCCCCGGCGATGAGCTGGACGGACATGGGACTACGAGACGGTGGGGGCCGGGGAGGGGCCGGTGTGGCCCCGCTCGTCGCGCCAGCCGTCGACGATCGCGGCCTGCAGGCCGAACATCTCGGCCTTCTCGTCGGGCTCCTCGTGGTCGTAGCCGAGCAGGTGCAGCACGCCGTGGACGGTCAGGAGCTGGAGCTCCTCGTCCATGGAGTGCTGCGTGGGCGCCTCCTGGCCCTGCTTGAGGGCCACCTCGGGGCAGAGCACGATGTCGCCGAGGAGCCCCTGCGGGGGCTCTTCGTCGTCCTTCATGGGCGGGCGCAGCTCGTCCATCGGGAAGGACATCACGTCCGTGGGCCCGGGCAGGTCCATCCACTGGATGTGCAGCTGCTCCATGGCGTCGGCGTCCACCACGATCACGGAGAGCTCGGAGAGCGGGTGGATCCGCATCCGCGCGAGTGCGTAGCGGGCGATGTCGAGGATCGCCTGCTCGTCGACCTCGGTGCCGGATTCGTTGTTGACGTCGATCGCCATGGCGCTGGTTCTTCTACTTCCCTCTGGACCGGCTCTTGTGGGAGCCGTTCTCCGTACCGTTCTCGCTGTCGTACTTCTCGTACGCGTCGACGATACGGCCGACGAGCTTGTGACGGACGACGTCGTGGGACGTGAGCCGCGAGAAGTGCACGTCCTCGACGCCGTCCAGGATGTCCTGGACCTGGCGCAGACCCGACTTCGTGCCGTTGGGCAGGTCGACCTGGGTGACATCGCCCGTGATCACGATCTTCGACTCGAAGCCGAGCCGGGTGAGGAACATCTTCATCTGCTCGGGGCTGGTGTTCTGCGCCTCGTCCAGGATGATGAACGCGTCATTCAACGTGCGACCACGCATATACGCCAGCGGCGCCACCTCGATCGTGCCCGCCGCCATCAGGCGGGGGATGGAGTCCGGGTCGAGCATGTCGTGCAGGGCGTCGTACAGCGGGCGCAGATACGGGTCGATCTTCTCGTAGAGCGTGCCCGGCAGGAAGCCGAGGCGCTCGCCCGCCTCGACGGCGGGGCGGGTCAGGATGATGCGGTTGACCTGCTTGGACTGGAGGGCCTGGACGGCCTTGGCCATGGCGAGATAGGTCTTGCCCGTACCGGCGGGGCCGATGCCGAAGACGATCGTGTGCTTGTCGATCGCGTCGACGTACCGCTTCTGGTTGAGGGTCTTGGGGCGGATGGTGCGCCCGCGCGAGGAGAGGATGTTCTGGGTGAGCACCTCGGCCGGGGTCTCGTCGGGACCGTCCCCGTTCTCGCCCGCTCTGAGCATGGCGATCGAGCGTTCCACTGCGTCCTCCGTCATCGGCTGTCCGGTGCGGAGCACCAGCATCATCTCGTCGAAAAGGCGCTGTACGAGGGCGACTTCACGCGGATCCCCCACGGCGCTGATCTCATTGCCCCGGACATGGATGTCGGCCGCCGGGAAGGCCTGCTCGATCACGCGCAGCAGTGCGTCTCCGGAGCCAAGGACGGTCACCATCGGGTGCTTGGCCGGGACCGTGAAGTGGGCTCGCGCCTGTGCCTGCGCAGGGGTGTGAGCTGTCGGTGTCTGAGTCATGGGCCGGCGCTTAAGGCCTGCACGTCCTCCTCGTCGCGGGGGCTCGCCCGCTCGGCGCCCTCGTACTGCCAAGAGTACGACCAGGCACGGACAACGCCGTAGGCCTTTTCCGTCTACGGTTCCGTCTCCGGTGCGGGACATGGGCCGGGAGCCGGGGGCGTCCCGGCGCCGTGGCCGTGGCGTCAGGCGGAGCGCCGGAAGCCGATGGTGGGGACGGCGCGCCGCAGCGGCCAGGGCCGGGCGGCCTCCGGGAGCAGGGCCTGCAGGAAGCCGTAGCGCTCCAGGGCGAGGGGGTCCTGCCGGTCGAGCTCGCGCACGCGCCGCCACCACCCGGCGATCTCCTCCCAGCCGGGCGCCGAGAGGGAGCCGCCGAACTCCTGCACGGACAGGGCGGCCGTGAGGCCGGCGAAGGCGAGCCTGTCGGCGAGCGGCCAGCCCGCGAGGGTGCCGGTGACGAAGCCCGCGACGAACACGTCGCCCGCGCCCGTCGGGTCCAGGGCCTCGACCTCGATGGCGGGCACGGAGGCGGTCTCGCCGGTGCGCCCGTCCACCGCGTACGCGCCCTCGGCGCCGAGGGTGACGACGGCGAGGGGCACGTGCTCGGTGAGGGCGTGGGCGGCGGCGCGGGGGCAGCTGGTGCCGGTGTAGCGCATCGCCTCCTGCGCGTTGGGCAGGAACGCCTCGCAGTGGCGCAGGTCGGGCAGGCTGGCCAGGTCCCAGCCGCCGGTGTCGTCCCAGCCGACGTCGGCGAAGATCCGCGTGCCGCGCCGGGCGGCCGCCGCGATCCAGGGGGCGCTCGTGCCGGGGACGAGGGCGGCGACGGCGGCCCGCGCGCGGGGCGGGCAGTGGGGGGCGCCCGCGTCCGGCGCGTGGACGTCGGAGGGCGGCTCGTGGCCGTGGCTGACCATGGTCCGCTCGCCCTCGTACGCCATGGAGACCGTGACCGGCGAGTGCCAGCCGGGCACGGTCCGTGACGAGGACAGGTCGATGCCCTCGCCCTGTTCGAGGGCGTCCCAGCAGTACTCCCCGTAGTGGTCGTCGCCGAAGGCGGCGGCCAGCGAGGTGCGCAGGCCGAGCCGGGCGAGCGCGGTCGCCATGTTGGCGATGCCGCCCGGGCTCGACCCCATGCCCCGCGCCCAGGACTCGGTGCCCCGCACGGGCGCCGATGCGAGGCCCGTGAAGATGATGTCGAGGAAGACGGTGCCGGTCAGATACACGTCACAGGGCGGATCACCGGCGCGCCGCGCCGACTTGAGCGGGTCCACGACGGGGTCGGGCCCCGGCGCGGCGGCGGCGCGCTCGGGTGGTACGGCTGCTGCCTCGGGTGGTACGGCGGGTGGTACGACCATGGAGGCAACGTAACCGACGGCGCCGACAAGTGGCCCGCGCTACCAGCGCGGCACGGGCGGAGTCACCCATCGCGGGTCGGCGAGCCGCATGGCCGCCGCGTCGTCCCGCTCCCGCAGCGCGGCGAAGTCCTCGTCGAGCCAGCGCCGGTGCAGCGCGTCGAGCTTCGCCCGGTCGAGCGTCACGCCGAGCCCCGGAGCGTCACTGACCGCGACCCGCCCGCCGGTGAAGCGGAGCCGCTCGGTCAGCACGTCCTCGGTCTGCCAGGGGTAGTGCGTGTCGCAGGCGTACCCGAGGTCCGGCACGGTGGCGGCGACGTGCGTCATGGCGGCGAGGCTGATCCCCAGGTGCGTGTTGGAGTGCATGGAGACGCCCACGCCGAACGTGCGGCAGACGGCGGCCAGTTCGCGCGTCCGCCGCGGCCCGCCCCAGTAGTGGTGGTCGCTGAGCACCACGCGCACGGCGTTCTTCGCGAACGCCTCGGGTATCTCCTCGAAAGTGGTCACGCACATGTTGGTGGCGAGCGGCACGGGGGTGCGGGCGGCGACCTCGGCCATCGCGGCGGTGCCGAGCACCGGGTCCTCCAGGTACTCCAGGACGTCGCCGAGCTCGGCTGCGACCTTCAGGGAAGTCTCCACCGACCAGGCCCCGTTGGGGTCGAGGCGCAGCGGCCGCCCGGGGAAGGCCTCGGCGAGCGCGCGGACGGCGGCGATCTCCTGGTCGGGCGGGAAGACGCCGCCCTTGAGCTTGTACGAGGTGAAGCCGTGCCGCTCGGTGAAGAGGCGGGCCTGGGCGACGACTCCGGCCGGGTCGAGCGCGGCGCCCCAGTCATCGCTCTCGCCGCCCCGGGGATGGGCGGCGAGCTTGTAGAACAGATACGCGCTGTACTCCACGGCGTCGCGGACCTTGCCCCCGAGCAGGGCGTGCACGGGCAGCCCGAGCGCCTTGCCGAGCGCGTCCAGGCAGGCCACCTCGAAGCCCGACGCGACGGACAGGCGCAGTTTGTCGGCGGTGCGGGCGCCGCGCAGGCCGCCGCCGTCGACGGCCGGGTCCACGCGGGTCGCGTCCACCGCGATCTCGTCCACGAGTGTGAACAGGGCGTTGAGGTCTCCCACCGCCCGCCCCACCAGCGCGGCGGCCAGCGGCCTGGCCAGCTCCAGGTATGCGCCGTCCCCGTAGGTCTCCCCCACGCCCGTCGCGCCGCCCTCCGTCTCCACCTCGATGATCAGACGTGGTGTGTAGGGCTGGTGCAGGCCTTGGGCGTTCAGGAGCGGGGGGTCTGCGACGAGTACGGGGGTGAGCCGTACGGCGGTGACGGTGAGCCCGGGCATGCGGTGCCTCCTGTCCAAGGGTGCGAACGCCCCCTACATACCCGAACGCTCCCCAGTCAACGCTCCCCTTTGTCCTCAAACGCCGGACGGGCTATGTCTCCCACCCGCCCACCCTTACACCTGCGGCGGCAACGGCACCCCCCGACCTAGCGGCTCTCGGGTGGGTGGGTGGGAAAAGATCCAGCCCGTCCGGCGTTTGAGGACGAGGCGCGCCAGCGCCGATTGGCTTGGAGCGGGGGAACGGGGGCAGCCGCACCCGGATCGGGAAGGGGTGGGCCTGGGGCGCGCCGCGAGGGACCGTCAGGGGAACGTGTAGGCGTCCACCTCAGCCAGATACGCCGCCCGCAGGCCGTCGTCCAGGAACGCCGCCTCGAAGGAATTCCGCGCCAGCTCCCGCAGCTCTTCCTCCCCCACCCCCAACGCCTCCCGCACAGCGAGGAACACATCCCCCGCATACCCCCCGAAGTACGCGGGATCATCGGAGTTCAGGGTGCACACAAGCCCCGCCGCCATCATGCGCGGCAGCGGATGCGCCGCCAGCACGTCCACCGCCCGCAGCCGCACGTTGGACAGGGGACACAGCGTCAGCGGCACCCGCTCGCGCACCAGGCGCTCCACGAGCTCCGGGTCCTCCATGCACCGCAGCCCGTGGTCGACGCGCTCGACGCCGAGGATGTCGAGGGCCTCGCGTACGTAGGAGGCGGGCCCCTCCTCCCCGGCGTGGGCGACCTTGCGAAGGCCGAGCGCGCCCGCCGCCTCGTACACGGCGGCGAACTTGCTCGGCGGGTGGCCGACCTCGGCCGAGTCGAGGCCGACGCCGGTGATCCGGTGCAGATGCGGCCGCGCGGCCTGGAGGGTCTCCATGGCGGACTCGGCGGACTGGTCGCGCAGGAAGCACATGATGAGCCGGGTGGTGACGCCGTGCCGCTCCTCGGCGCGGTCGAGCGCGCGGCCGAGGCCTTCGACGACGGTCGCGAAGTCGACGCCGCGCGCGGTGTGCGCCTGGGGGTCGAAGAAGATCTCGGCGTGCCGCACGCCCTGTGCTGCGGCGCGGGCGAGGTAGGCGTCGGCCAGTTCCTCGAAGTCGGCTTCCGTGCGCAGGACGGCCATGAGGCCGTAGTACAGGTCGAGGAAGGACTGGAGGTCCTCGAAGCGGTAGGCCTCGCGGAGCGCTTCGGTGTCGGCGTACGGCAGGGTCACGCCGTTGCGCGCGGCGAGCGCGAAGGCGAGTTCGGGTTCGAGGGTGCCTTCGATGTGCAGGTGGAGTTCGGCCTTGGGCAGGGGCATGGTGGGTGGCGCTTTTCTCTCGGTGCTGGCTCGGTGCTGGCTCGGTGCTGGTTTCAGGAATCGCGCGACGTTGGTTCAGGCGCCGCGCTTGGGCAGCGGCACCCGCATCAGGTCCCGCGCCACGGTCAGCTCGCCCTCGAAGCCGGCGGCCCGCGCCTGCTGTTCGAAGAGCGCGGGGTCCGGGTAGCGCTGGCTGAAGTGGGTCAGGACGAGGTGCCTGACGCCCGCGTCTCTGGCCACCGCGGCGGCCTGGCCCGCCGTCAGGTGGCCGTGGTCGGAGGCCAGCTTGTGGTCCTCGTCGAGGAAGGTCGACTCGATGACGAGCATGTCGCAGCCGTCGGCGAGGGCGTGCACGCCCTCGCACAGGCGGGTGTCCATGACGAAGGCGAACCGCTGTCCGCGGCGCACCTCGCTGACCTCGTCGACGCTGATCCCGCGCAGGCTGCCCTCGCGCTGCAGGACGCCGACGTCGGGCCCGGTGATGCCGCGCTCGGCGAGCAGCCCCGGCAGCATGCGCCGCCCGTCGGGCTCGACCACGCGGTAGCCGTAGGACTCGACGGGGTGGGAGAGCTTCGCGGCCTCCAGGCGGTACGACGGCGTGGTGGCGAGGACGCCGTCGGCGGCGACGGGCGCCTCGGTGATCCCGACGGTCTCGCGGTACGCGGTCGCGTACCGGAGGCGGTCGAAGAAGCGCTGGCCGGACGCCGGGTAGTGGGCGGTGACGGGGTGCGGCACGCGGTCCAGGTTGATGCGCTGGATGACGCCCGCGAGGCCGAGGCTGTGGTCCCCGTGGAAGTGCGTGACGCAGACGCGGTTCAGGTCGTGGGCGGCGACGGAGGCACGCAGCAACTGCCGCTGCGTGCCCTCGCCGGGGTCGAAGAGGATGCCCTCGCCGTCCCAGAGCAGGACGTACCCGTTGTGGTTGCGGTGCCGGGTAGGTACCTGGCTCGCGGTGCCGAGCACCACCAGTTCACGTACGGACACAGGGGATTATCCGGGGGGCCACTGCAAGCCGCGGCCGCCGAGGACGTGGGCGTGGGCGTGGAAGACGGTCTGCCCGGCACCGGCGCCGGTGTTGGCGACGATGCGGTAGCTCTCCGCCCCCTCCTGGGCGGCGACCTCGCCCGCCTCGCGCAGTATGTCGGCCGCGACGTCCGGCTCCGCGGCCGCGAGCGACGCGGCGTCCGGGTAGTGCGCCTTCGGAATCACCAGGACGTGCGTCGGCGCCTGGGGGTTGATGTCGCGGAAGGCGAGAGTGGTGCCGGTCTCGCGCACGATCGTCGCGGGCACCTCCTTCGCGACGATCTTGCAGAACAAGCAGTCATCCTGTGGTTCGCCCGCCATGGTCCAGCCTCCTGATCATGTTTGCGTACGTCGGCATGCTATCCGGGGCGCTCAGCCGGGCAGCGGCGGAGCCGTCCTCGCGGGGTTCTCGGCCAGGGCGGCGAGCGCGACGCGGACCGCCTCGTCCAACTGCGGGTCGCGTCCGGCCGCGTAGTCCTCGGGCGTGGTGACGACCTCGACGTCGGGGTCGACGCCGTGGTTCTCCACGCCCCAGCCGGGGCCCTCCAGCCAGAACGCGTACTTGGGCTGGGTGACGAGAGTGCCGTCGACGAGGTGGTAGCGGCTGTCGATGCCGACGACGCCGCCCCAGGTGCGGGTGCCCACCACGGGCCCGATGCCGAGGGCCTTGATCGCGGCGTTCACGATGTCCCCGTCGGACCCGGAGAACTCGTTGGCGACGGCGACGACGGGGCCGCGGGGCGCGTCCCCGGGGTAGCTTAGCGCCCCGGAGCCGCGCGGCAGGTCCCAGCCGACGATGCGCCGGGCCAGCTTCTCCACGACCAGCTGCGAGGTGTGCCCGCCGCGGTTCTCGCGGACGTCCACCACCAGGCCCTCGCGGGCGACCTCAACCCGCAGGTCCCGGTGGATCTGCGCCCAGCCGGGCGCCTGCATGTCGGGGACGTGCAGATAGCCGAGGCGGCCGCCGGAGCGCTCGTGGACGTAGGCGCGCCGGTCGGCGACCCACGCGTGGTAGCGCAGCGGCTCCTCGTCGTCGACGGGGACCACCACGGCGTGCCGGGGGTCGCCGCCCCCGGCCGGGGACACGGTCAGCTCGACGGGCTTGTCGGCGGTGCCTACGAGCAGCGGCCCTGGCCCTGTCACCGGGTCGACCGGGCGTCCGGCCACGGCGAGGATCGCGTCGCCCGCGCGCACCGCGACGCCGGGCGCGGCGAGCGGCGAGCGCGCGGCCGGGTCGGAGGTCTCCGACGGCAGCACGCGGTCCACCCGCCACAGGCCGTCCTCGCCCCGGGAGAGGTCGGCGCCGAGCAGGCCCTGGCGGGCGCCGCCGTAGCCGCCGCGGGGCACCACGTAGGCGTGGGAGGTGCCGAGTTCGCCCTGGACCTCCCAGAGCAGGTCGACGAGGTCGTCGTGGGTGGCGACGCGCTCCAGGACGGGGCGGTAGCGGGCCAGGACGCCGTCCCAGTCGACGCCGCCCATGTCGGGCCGCCAGAAGTTGTCCCGCATGAGGCGGCCCGCCTCGTCGTACATCTGCCGCCACTCGGCGGCCGGGTCGACGTCCTGGCGCACCCGGCCGAGGTCGACGGTGATGTTGCTGTCGCTGTCCTCGTCGCCGGAGGCGCGGCGGTCGCTCGGCACCACCTTGAGCTTGCCGTCGGCCCACAGCAGCACCCGCTTGCCGTCGCCGGTGACCGCGAAGTGGTCGGCGTCGCCCTTGAGTTCCTCGACGCGGCGCTGCGCGAAGTCGTAGCGCTCCAGGGAGGAGCTCGGGTCGGGGTCGGCGGGGGTGGCGCGGGAGGCGCCGAGGACGCCACGGACCGGGTGGCGCAGCCACAGCAGGCCGTCCTTCGCGGCGCGCAGCGTGCTGTAGCGGGCGGCCTCGACGGGGAAGGGCACCACGCGGTCGGTGAGCCCGTCGAGGTCGACGCGGGTGACCGGGGAGCCCTCGCTGTCGGGGGTCTCGGCGTGCGGCCCCTCCGCGCTGTCGAAGGCGCGGCCGTGGCGCTGCGGCCCGAACGGCGAGGGCGTCGTCGCGGCCAGGGTGATGAGGTGCGGCCGGGAGCCGCCGACGAAGGCGAGGTCGAAGACGTGGTCGTCGTAGACCGGGTCGAAGGCGCGCGCGGACAGGAACGCCAGGTGCTTGCCGTCGAGCGTGAACGCCGGGCTGTAGTCGCGGAAGCGCAGCTGGGTGGCCTCCGAGACGGACAGGTCGGCGGTGTTGGCGAGCTTGAGCTGGCGCAGCGGGCGCGGCCCGGGGTGCGACCAGGCGAGCCAGGCGGAGTCCGGCGAGAAGACAAGGCCGGTGGCCTCGCCGTGCTCGGCGCGGTCGACCTCGCGCACCTCGCCGCTCTCGCGCTCCACGATCAGGACCCGGCCGTCGTGCGCGGCGACGGCGGCACGGCTGCCGTCGGGCGCCATGGCGAGCGCGAGGACCCGGCCGAGCTGTCCGGCCGCGAGGCGGCGCGGCGTCGCGCCGGGGGTCAGGCCGGTGGCGGGCGCGAACTCCAGGGCGTCGTCGCCCGCCGCGTCCGTCACCCACACCACGTGTTCCTCGCCCTCCACGCGGAAGGTGCGCGGCAGCCGGGCCCGCACGCCCTGCGTCGCGGCGAGCGAGCGGGCGGGGCCCTCGCGGTGGGTGACCCAGTGCACGGCGCCGCGCACCGAGACGGCGCTGCCGCGCCCGGTGTGGTCGGGCGCGGCGGCGCCGAACCAGCGGGCGGCGCTCACCGGGTGCGGCTGGAGGTCGGCGCGCTGGCCGCCGAGGCGGATGTCCAGGCGGCGCGGCTCGGCGTCCACCAGGTCGTCGAGGACCCAGAGTTCACCCGCCGACGCGTAGGTCACGCGGGTGCCGTCGGTGGCGGCGTGGCGGGCATAGAAGCCGTCGACGGGGGTGTGGCGGCGCAGGTCGGTGCCGTCGGGCAGGGAGGAGTACAGGGCGCCGACGCCCTCGTGGTCGCTGAGGAAGGCGATGCGGCCGCCGACCCACAGCGGGTACTCGATGTTGCCGTCGAGGTCCGCGTGGACGCGCGCGAAGCCCGCCGCCTCCGCGTCGCCGTCCTGCTCGTCCCCGCCCCCGCCCCCGCGGATCCACAGCTTGCCCGCCGTGCCGCCCCGGTACCGCTTCCACCAGGCGGCCTCGCGGCCCATCGGCGCCGACAGCAGCAGGACCTGGCGGGCGGGGTCGTCGAGGCCGTGGGCGACGTCGCCGACGATGCCGTACGGCAGCCGCTCGGCGGGGCCGCCGTCGAGCGGCACGGCGTGTGCCCAGGTGCGGCGGAAGGAGGCCTGCCCGTGCGCGCCGAGCACCAGGACCCGGCCGTCGGGCGTCCAACCGCGTACGGACGTCTTGGTGTTCCCCCAGTACGTGAGGCGTTTCGAGGGGCCGCCGTCGACGGGCGCGAGGTGTGCCTCGGGCGCGCCGTCGCGGGTGGACGTCCAGGCGATGGTGGTGCCGTCCGGGGAGACGCGCGGGTGGGTCACGGGCGTGTTGTCGGCGCTGACCCGCCAGGCTCGGCCGCCGTCGAGGGGCGCGAGCCACACGTCGTCCTCGGCGGTGAAGGCGATCAACTCGCCGTGCGGATGCGGAAACCGGAGGTAGGCAGGCTGTGTCACACCGTCAGCCTAAGCAGGCGTCAGGCCGCGGGTGACCGTTTTTGATCACTTGCCCGGGTAGCAGCACGTCGGATCCGGCCGCTCGGTCACGGTCACGGTGGCGGTGGGAAGCGGCCGGTCTCCGGGGTCGTGGGTGGCGGGCGGGTCGTCCTGGTCCCCGTTGCCGCCGTTGCCGCCGTTGCCTCCGTCGTCGTCGCTGTCGTCGTGGTCGTCCCCGCCGCCCTGGCAGTTGCCGAGCACGTCGACGCGGAACCACTGCTTCTGCTCGACCTTCGCGGTCAGGCTGCCGCGGACGCAGAAGCCGTTGCGCACGTCGGTGACCCGGCCCTTGAGGGTGATGTCCTTGTCGTCCTCGGACTTGCCCCGGCAGTCGACCCGGGCCTCGCGCCGCCGGTCACGGCCGTTGTCGTCGCCGTCGTTGTCGTCGCCGTTGTCGTCGTCGCCGTTGTCGTCGTCGTTGTCGATGAACGAGGCGGTGCAGTTGAGCCAGGCGACGTCGAGGTGCTGACGCTGTAGCTCGCGCGTGCCCATCTTGTCGGTGGTGAGCGCGATCGCGGCCGTGCTCATGTCGCCCTCGACGGGGTCGCACGCGGCGAGGCCGAGCCCGGCGGCCCCGGCCACCGCGACCGCGGCGAACGCGCGCCCCCGCCGCGACCGGCCGCCCGCGCGCCGCAGCCGCCCGGCTCCCGCCGGACGCGGTGTGCGCGCCGGTCGCGGCCAGCGCCTCGCAAGTCGCCTCGCAGCCCCCATGAGCGGCAGCGTGCCACCGCGGGGCGCCGCGCGGTAGACCGCATGCGGCCATGTGTCCAGTACCGGCCACTCGTCAGCGAGGCCCGGCCCGGCAGGCCCGGTCCAGTAGGCCCGGTCCGGTAAGTCAGGTCCGGTAAGTCAGGTCAGGTCAGGACCAGCGGCCGGTCCGGCCGAGGAGCAGGGCCGTCGCCGCGGTGCCCGCGGTCGACGTGCGCAGCACGCTGCGTCCCAGGCGGTACGGCTTGGCGCCCGCCTGCGCGAACACCGCGAGCTCCTCCGGGGACACCCCGCCCTCGGGCCCCACCACGAGCACGACGTGCCCGGCCGCGGGCAGCTCCGCGGTGGCCAGCGGCTCGCTGCCCTCCTCGTGCAGGACGCCCGCGAAGTCGGCGTCCGCGAGCAGCGCGGCGACCTGTTTGGTGGACGCGAGGCCAGCGATCTCGGGGAAACGCACCCGTCGCGACTGCTTGCCCGCCTCGCGCGCCGTCGCCCGCCACTTGCCGAGCGCCTTGACGCCCCGCTCGCCCTTCCACTGCGTGATGCAGCGGGCGGCCGCCCACGGCACGACGGCGTCCACACCGGTCTCGGTCATGGTCTCCACGGCGAGCTCGCCGCGGTCGCCCTTGGGCAGCGCCTGCACGACGGTGATGCGGGGACTCTCCCCGGGCTCCTCGCGCACGCCCTCGCCGTCGACGGCGACGAGCAGCCGGTCCTTGCCCTCGGTGTCCGCGACGACGCCGTGCGCCCACCGCCCGGCTCCGTCGGTGAGCACGACGTCCTCACCGGCGCGCAGCCGCTTCACGGACACCGCGTGCCGCCCCTCGGGGCCCTCCAGTACGTACGTACGTCCCGGCGCGGCACCCGTGAAGTCCTCGACCACGAACACCGGCGCCGTCATCGCGCACCGCCCACGCCGTCCGCGGCGAACCCGGCCCTGGCCTCGTCGAGTTCGGCGACGAGCACCTCCATCAGGTCCGCGGCGGGCAGCTGCCGCGCCAGGCGGTGCCCCTGGCCCGCCCACAGGGCCATGGCCTGCGGGTCCCCGGTCTTGGCCGCCGCCTTGCGCAGCCCCGCGGTCAGATAGTGGATCTGCGGGTAGGCGGCGGGCGCGTAGGGCCCGTGCTCGCGCATGAAGCGGTTGACGAGGCCGCGCGCGGGGCGCCCCGAGAACGCCCGGGTCAGCTCCGTGCGCACGAACCTGGGGTCGGTCATGGCCTGCTTGTGCAGCGGCTGCGCGCCCGACTCGGGCGTCACCAGGAAGGCGGTGCCGAGCTGCGCGAGGTCGGCGCCCGCGGCGAGCACCGCGGCGATCTGCGCGCCGCGCATCAGCCCGCCCGCGGCGATCACGGGCAGCCGCACGGCCTCCCTGACCTGGGTGATCAGGCTCAGCAGGCCGATGCCGGAGCCGTCGGTCTCCGGGTTGTCCCGGTGGGTGCCCTGGTGGCCGCCCGCCTCGACGCCCTGCACGCACACGGCGTCCGCCCCGGCCGTCTGCGCGGCGAGCGCCTCCTCCGCCGTGGTGACGGTGACGACGGTGGTCGTGCCGACGCGGGCCAGCGCCTGGAGGTCCCGCTTCGCGGGGCAGCCGAAGGTGAACGACACCAGCGGCACCGGGTCGTCGCGCAGGATCGCGAGCTTCGCCTCGTAGCCGTCGTCGCGCTTGACGTCGGTGTCCCCGAGCTCCGTCTCGTACCAGGTGGCCTCGCCCGCGAGCTGGTTGCGGTACACCTCGACGGCCGCCGGGTCCGCGTACTCGGGCTGCGGCATGAAGAGGTTCACCCCGAAGGGGCGCGCCGTCAGCCCTCTGAGCTGTTTGACCTCCTGGTACATCCCGTCGGCGGTCTTGTACCCGGCCGCGAGAGATCCGAGCCCCCCGGCCTCGGACACGGCCGCCGCGAGCTGCGGCGTCGAGCCGCCGCCCGCCATGGGCGCCTGCACGATCGGGAAACGACAGAGGGCGTGGAGAGGGGAGGACATACCGGCATCGTGCCACGTCCGGCGGGGGCGTCTCGCCCAGGGTCCACCGATGTGGTCCACCGTGCCGCGGGGCGGCACGGGTGCTCCGGCGCCCCGGGGTCACCCAGGGCGCCGGGCCGGGGCGCTAGCGCCCGTTGAACGCGTCCTTCAGGCGGGAGAACAGGCCCTGCTGGCCCGGCTGGAACTGGCCGGTGGGCCGCTCCTCGCCACGGGCCTTGGCCAGCTCCCGCAGCAGCCGCTCCTGCTCCGGGTCGAGCTTGCTGGGCGTGAGGACCTCGACGTGCACGATGAGGTCACCGCGCCCGCCGCCCCGCAGATGCGTGACGCCGCGCCCGTGCAGCGGGATCGACTGCCCGGACTGCGTGCCGGGGCGGATGTCGACCTCCTCCATGCCGTCGAGCGTCTCAAGCGGCACCTTCGTGCCGAGGGCCGCCGCCGTCATCGGCAGGGTGACGGTGCAGTGCAGATCGTCGCCGCGCCGCTGGAAGACGGCGTGGGGCAGCTCGTGGATCTCGACGTACAGGTCACCGGCGGGGCCGCCGCCGGGGCCGACCTCGCCTTCGCCCGCGAGCTGGATGCGGGTGCCGTTGTCGACACCGGCGGGGATCTTCACCGTCAGGGTGCGCCGGGAGCGGATGCGGCCGTCGCCCGCGCACTCCGGGCACGGCGTGGGCACCACGGTGCCGAAGCCCTGGCACTGCGGGCAGGGGCGCGAGGTCATGACCTGGCCGAGGAAGGACCGCGTCACCTGCGACACCTCGCCGCGGCCGCGGCACATGTCACAGGTCTGCGCGGAGGTGCCGGGGGCGGCGCCCTCGCCCGAGCACGAGGTGCACACCACGGCCGTGTCGACCTGGAGGTCCTTGGTGGTGCCGAAGGCGGCCTCTTCGAGGCTGATCTCCAGGCGGATCATGGCGTCCTGGCCGCGGCGGGTGCGCGAGCGCGGTCCGCGCTGCGAGGCCGTGCCGAAGAACGCGTCCATGATGTCCGAGAAGTTGCCGAAGCCACCGGCTCCGAAACCGCCCGCGCCACCGCCGCCCGACTGGGACAGCGGGTCCCCGCCGAGGTCGTAGACCTGCTTCTTCTGCGGGTCCGAAAGCACCTCGTAGGCGGCGTTGATCTCTTTGAAGCGCTCTTGCGTCTTCGGATCGGGGTTGACGTCCGGGTGCAGCTCGCGCGCGAGCCTCCGGAAGGCCTTCTTGATCTCGTCCTGGGAAGCGTCGCGGCGCACGCCGAGTACGGCGTAGTAGTCCGTGGCCACTTACGACTCCGCCAGGATCTGTCCGACGTAACGTGCCACTGCGCGTACTGCTCCCATCGTTCCCGGATAGTCCATGCGGGTCGGTCCGACCACGCCGAGCTTGGCTACTGCCTCGCCCCCCGAACCGTAGCCGACCGAGACGACGGACGTGGAGCTGAGTCCCTCGTGGGCGTTCTCATGACCGATCTTCACCGTCATGCCCGAATCCGTAGCCTCACCAAGCAACTTGAGGAGCACGACCTGCTCCTCCAGGGCCTCGAGGACCGGTCGGATCGTGAGAGGGAAGTCATGTCCGAAACGGGTGAGATTGGCGGTTCCGCCGATCATCATCCGTTCCTCGTTCTCCTCGACGAGGGTTTCGAGGAGCGTGGAAAGGACGGTGGCGACCGTCGCCTGGTCCTCCTTGTCGAAGGACTCGGAGAGGTCCTGGACCAGCTGCGGCACGTCCGAGAAGCGGCGGCCCGCGACCCGGCTGTTCAGCCGCGCCCGCAGGTCCGCGAGTGACGTTTCACCGAACGGCGCCGGGCAGTCGATCATGCGCTGCTCGACCCGGCCCGTGTCCGTGATCAGTACGAGCATCAGCCGGGCGGGCGCGAGGGACAGCAGCTCCACGTGGCGCACCGTGGAGCGCGTCAGCGAGGGATACTGCACCACCGCGACCTGGCGGGTCAGCTGCGCGAGCAGCCGCACCGTGCGGCCCACGACGTCGTCCAGGTCGACCGCGCCGTCCAGGAAGTGCTGGATCGCGCGGCGCTCGGGCGGGGTCATCGGCTTGACGCCCGCCAGCTTGTCCACGAAGAGGCGGTAGCCCTTGTCGGTGGGGATGCGCCCGGCGCTGGTGTGCGGCTGGGCGATGAACCCTTCCTCCTCGAGCGCGGCCATGTCGTTGCGGACCGTGGCCGGGGAGACGCCCAGGCGGTGGCGCTCGGTGAGCGCCTTGGAGCCCACCGGCTCCTGGGTGCCCACATAGTCGTGGACGATGGCGCGCAGCACCTCGAGCCTGCGTTCACTGAGCATCGCGCGCACCTCCACCGGTCGTCCCGCACCGTGAGCCCCCGCCGCGGCGGCCCCACTCCCTTGGCACTCACGAGCCGCGAGTGCCAACCTTCATCGAGTCAGTGTACGGCCGGTGGGTACGGCCCCGGCAAGGGCCGACCGCTTTGTCATGCCGACGTGTGGCGGCCGTCTCCCGGGGGCCTCTTACCCCCGCGGGCGTTAGCGTCACCGTATGAACGACAACCTCGCCGCCCCGCCCGCCTGGGAGTCAGCGGGCTGGGAGCGGCTCACCGAGCGTGTGGGACGGGTGCGCCTTCCGGTCTGGGACTGCACCGCCGGGCTCGTGGTCGGCGACGGGGCCGCCCTGATGGTCGAGGCCGGGTCGAGCCTCAAGGAGGGCGCGCGGCTGCGGGCCGACGCCCGGCGGCTGCTCGGCGCGGGCCGCCGCGTGACCCACCTCGCGCTGACCCACCCGCACTTCGACCACGTCCTCGGCGCGGCGGCGTTCGCGGGCGTGGAGGTGTTCGGGGCCGTCGGCGTGGACGCCGTGCTCGCCGCGGGCGGCGAGGAGCTGTGCGGGGACGCCGTCCGGCACGGCCTCGACCCGCGGGCCGCCGCGGAGGCCGCCGACCTGCTCGTGCTCCCGCGCCACCTGGTGTGCGGCGAGTGGACGCTCGACCTGGGCGGCGGGGTCCAGGTGCTGCTCGCGAACGTCGGCCCCGGCCACACCGGGCACGACCTGGCGGTCCTGGTGTCCGGGCCCGAGGGCCCCGAGGTGGTCTTCTGCGGCGATCTGGTGGAGGAGTCGGGCGAGCCGCAGGCGGGGCCCGACGCGCTGCCGCGGCGCTGGCCCGCCGCGCTCGACCGGCTGCTCGACCTCGGCGGCGAGGACGCGCTTTACGTGCCGGGGCACGGGGCGGTAGTGGACGCGGCGTTCGTGCGCGCCCAACGAAAGGAGCTGGCCCGCCGGTTCGGCGTGACGTGACGCGATGTCATAACGTCTGTCGAATGCGCAGCTACGACCCGGACCTCACGCCGCCGTGGAAGAAGTCGGCCCCCGTTCCCGAAGTCCCCGCCGAGGTGGACCTGGTGGTGGAGGAGGCGGGGACGGGCTTCTGCGGCGCCGTGATCCGCTGCGAGAAGTCGGCCGAGGGCCCGACGGTGACCCTGGAGGACCGCTTCGGCAAGCACCGGGTCTTCCCGCTGGCGCCGCGCGGCTTCCTGCTTGAGGGCAGGGTCGTCACCCTGGTCCGCCCCACGGCGGCGGCGCCCGCGCGGCCCGCCCGCACCGCGTCGGGATCGATCGCCGTGCCCGGCGCGCGGGCCCGGGTGGCGCGCGCGGGGCGCATCTATGTGGAGGGGCGTCACGACGCGGAGCTGGTCGAGCGGGTGTGGGGGGACGACCTGCGTGTCGAGGGCGTCGTCGTGGAGTACCTGGAGGGCATCGACGACCTCCCCGCGATCGTCGCCGAGTTCGCCCCCGGCCCCGACGCGCGCCTGGGCGTCCTGGTGGACCACCTGGTCCCCGGCTCCAAGGAGTCCCGTATCACGGCGGCCGTCAGCAGCGAGCACGCGCTGGTGGTGGGCCACCCCTACATCGACGTGTGGGAGGCCGTGAAGCCCGCCTCGGTGGGCATCGCGGCCTGGCCGCGGGTGCCGCGCGGCCAGGACTGGAAGACCGGCGTGTGCCAGGCCCTGGGCTGGCCCCCGAACACGGGGGCCGCCTGGCAGCGGATCTTGGGCTCGGTGCGCAGCTACAAGGACCTGGAGCCGGCGCTTTTGGGCCGCGTCGAGGAGCTGATCGATTTCGTGACGGCTCCGTAGGCGCCGCGCGCGGGAGGAACAGCCCGTCCGGCGTTTGAGGACGAGGCGCGCCAGCGCCGATCAGGGGCGGCCAAGGCCTGGCGGCCTCAGTCGACGAGGTCCCGCACGACCGCGTCGGCGAGCAGCCGCCCCCGCAGGGTGAGCACGGCCCGCCCCGCCTCGTAAGGCCCGGGCTCAAGGAGTCCGTCCGCCAGCGCCCGCCGCGAGGCGGCGAGGCCCTGCTCCTTGAGGAGGTCAAGCGGGCAGCCCTCGCGCAGCCGCAGCTCCAGGAGGATCCGTTCCACGCGCCGGTCCTCGTCCGGCAGGACCTCGCGTCCGGCGCCGGGCGACCGCCCTTCCGCGAGCGCGGCCGCGTACGCGCCCGGGTGCTTCACGTTCCACCAGCGCACACCCCCCACGTGGCTGTGCGCGCCGGGCCCGGCGCCCCACCAGTCCGCGCCCCGCCAGTACAGCTCGTTGTGCAGGCAGCGGCCCGCCTCCGAAGTGGCCCAGTTCGACACCTCGTACCACTCGTACCCGGCGGCGGCGAAGCGCTCGTCGGCGATCAGATAGCGGTCGGCGTGCACGTCGTCGTCCGTCATGGGGACCTCGCCGCGCCGGATGCGCCGGGCGAGCTGGGTGCCCTCCTCGACGATCAGCGCGTACGCCGACACGTGGTCGGGCCCGGCGCCGATGGCCGCGTCGAGGGAGGCGCGCCAGTCGTCGTCGCTCTCGCCGGGGGTGCCGTAGATCAGGTCGAGGTTGACGTGCTCGAAGCCCGCCGCGCGGGCCTCGGCGACGCAGGCCTCGGGGCGGCCGGGGGTGTGCGTGCGGTCGAGGATCTTCAGGACGTGCTTGCGGGCGCTCTGCATGCCGAAGGAGATCCGGTTGAAGCCGCCCTCGCGCAGCGCGCTCAGGTACGCCGGGTCGACGGACTCCGGGTTCGCCTCCGTGGTGATCTCCGCGTCGTCGGCGAGGCCGAACTCGTCGCGGACGGCGCTCAGCATCCGGACCAGGTCCCCGGCGGCGAGCAGCGTGGGCGTGCCGCCGCCGACGAAGACCGTCCGGACGGGGCGCGGGTCGTCGCCGAGCACCTTGCGGGCCAGGCGGACCTCGTCGGCGAGGGTGTCGGCGTAGTTGTCGCGGGAGGCGAGCACGCCGCCGGAGCCGCGCAGTTCGGTGGCGGTGTAGGTGTTGAAGTCGCAGTAGCCGCAGCGCGTGGCGCAGTACGGGACGTGCAGGTAGAACCCGAGCGGAGCCGTGCCGCCGAGGGCGGTCGCGGGGAGTGCCCCGTCCTGGGGCACGGGTTCTCCATCGGGCAGGGCGGAAGGCATGTGCTCCATTGTCCCACCGCCCGGGAGGAAGCCCGCCCGGCGCTCAGGGAGGGGGCGCGGCGGCGCTGAGGGGCCGGGTCAGCACGCCCGCAAGACGAGCAGGGCCAGGTCGTCGTCCGGCGGCCTGGTGGAGAACTCGTGGACCTTGCGGCGGATGCGCTCGGCCACGAGCCCCGCGTCGAGACCGGCGCAGTCGGCGAGGGCGGCGGCCAGGCCGTCCTCGTCGTCGAAGAGGCGGCCGCCCGCGCGCCGCTCCGTCACCCCGTCCGTGACGCACAGCAGGGTGTCGCCGGGCCGCAGGTCGAAGGTCCGGCTCGTGTACGTCTCGTCGTCGACGACCCCGAGGAGCGTCTGCGGCCCGGTGGCGGGCCGCACCCGGCCCTCGGCGTCCAGGAGCAGCGGCAGCGGGTGTCCGGCGCAGGCCACCGTGCAGCGCACCCCGCCCTCGTGCGGGACGAGCTCCCCGTACAGCAGGGACAGGAAGCGTGTGGTGGTGCCCTCGGGCGGCACGCCCTGGCCGCCCGCGACGGCCATCACGGCGGCCGCCGCGTCGGCGGCCTCGGTGGCGTCGTCGAGGAGGAGCTGGTTGAGGCGGTCGAGGACCTCGGCGACCTGGTAGCCCTCGCGGGCGAGCAGCCGCAGCCAGGGGCGGGCCAGGCCGATGACGACGGCCGCCTCCGGGCCTTTGCCCTGGACGTCGCCGAGGGCGAAGCACCAGCGGCCGCTGCCCGCGGGGAACACGTCGTAGAAGTCGCCGCCGGGGCCGCCCTGCTCCTGTGGTTCGTAGACGATGCCGCTCTCCACGCCGGGGATCTCGGCGACGGCGCTCGGCAGCAGGCCGCGCTGGAGGACCTGGCTGATCGTGGCCTGGCGCTGGTAGCGGCGGGCGGCGCTGATGGCGAGCGCGACGCGGCGGCTGAAGTCCTCGACGAGTCCGGTGGCCTCGTCCGGGAAGCGCAGCAGTCCGGCCCGCCCGATCACCAGCGTGCCCAGCTGTCTGCCGCCCGCCACCAGGCGGTAGGCGACCGCCGCGCCGCCCGGGTCGCCTGGGTCGCCGCCGCTGTCGCCCGGCCAGGGCACAGGGACCGCGCCGCCTCCGGTCGCGTCGGCGGCCTCGTTCAGGCAGAGCGGCTCCTTCTCCAGGGCCTGGCGCAGCTCCTCTATCCGCTGCTCGCTGGTGTGCCACACCCGGGCCAGGCGGGAGCCGTGCTCGCGCGCGCCCGGCGTGCGGCCCGCGCTCGGGGTCTCGTCGTCCAGCCACACCGCGCACCAGTCGGCGAGCCGCGGCACGAGGAGCTGTCCGGCGAGGGCGGCGACCAGGTTCTCGTCGAACTGCCCGGCGAGCATGTCGGAGGCCTCGGCGAGGAAGGTGAGCGCGCCGCGGTTGATCCAGTCCGTGTCGTACGGGGCCTTCTTGGGGACGGGGGCGAGGAGGTCCGCCGGGCGCGGCCCGCGCTGGAGGGCCAGGTCACCGGCGTACGCCTCGATGTCGGACACCGCGTGGACGTCGTCGACGAGAAGCCGCGCCCACACCGTCTTGGTGCCCGAGCGGTAGGTGACGCCCCAGGACTCGGCGAGGGTGGCGACGAGTTGCAGGCCCCGGCCGTACTCGGGGGTGCCGGGCTGCGCGGCGCGCGGCTCGCTGCGCACGGCGCGCGCCGGGTGGTGGTCGGAGACCTCGACGACGACCGCGTCCCCGCCCTCGCCGCCCATCGCGTCGACCGCGCCGCCCGCGCCGTCTAGGCGGCACAGCACCTCCACTGAGGTGCCCGCGTGCACCACGGCGTTCGTCACCAACTCGCTGACCAGCAGCACCGCGTCCGCCGCGAGCCGGTCGGTGAGCCCGGCGGCGGCGGGGACCGCGAGGTCCGTCCAGTCGGTGAGCGCCGCGCGGACGAACCGGCGCGCGGCGGCGGGCGCAAGCGGGTTTCCGGGCAGGGACGTACGCACTACCGTCGAAGTCCCAGGGCGTGCCGCGGACTCGACGGAGGCGCGGAATGCGGTCTCCCGTTGCATCGGAATGGCCCCCACAGTGCGGCTCCTGAGCAGTTCGGACGATTACGCCTCAGGCGACACGGACAGAGTGACAGACTGACTGTGCCCATAAGCGCCGAGTTACCGAAGTGGGCCATCATGAGTGAGAACCCTGCTAAGCCCGCGCCTGGACACGGTCAGATTCCGGCATCGGCAGACACGCCAGGTCCGGCCCGGACCTCGGCGGCCGCCTCATCGGCGCACCCCGGGCCGCTTCCCCGCCCCACCCCCGCCGCGCCCGCCGCGCCCGCGGAGACCCCCGCGCGGTCCGCTGGCCGGATTGCGCCCCCACGCGCCACGGAAGCCCCCGCGTCACCGCCGCCCACGCGGCCCCCAACGTCCCCGGGCGACATGGCATCCGGCGCGCGTGACGTGCCTGGTGTGCCTAGTGCGCCTGGTGTGCCTGGTGCTCCCGCCGCGCCCGGCGCTTCCGCCCAGCCCGGCGCTTCCGCCCAGCCCAGCGCTTCCGCCCAGCCCAGCGCTTCCGCCCAGCCCGCTTCCGGCGAGCCCGCCGAGCCCGCGCACCCCAGCGAGCCCGCGCACCCCGCCGCTCCCCCGCCCGGCCGCGCCGCGCGTCCCGGCCGCCGTGCCGCCGCGCCCCGGCGCACCGCCTCCGCGCGCGCCCGGGTGCCCGCCCCCGCCGAGCCGCCCGGCGGGTCCGCCGCGGCGGCGGGCGCGGAGCTCACCGCCGAGTCCGCCGCCGATCTGCGGGTGCTGCTCGCCGCGATGCGGGCCGCCCGGGACGGGAACTTCACCAAGGCGCCCCAGCACGGCACCGGCCTCACCGCCGAGCTGATCACCGTCTTCAACGAACTGGTGGACCGCTCCACGCACTTCGACAGCGAGCTCATCCGCGTACGCCGGGAGATGGTGCGGCACGGGCGGCTCGACGAGCGGTTCACGGCGAGCCCCGGGCAGGGCAGCTGGGCCACCCGCATCATCGAGGCGAACTCGCTGGTCGACTCCCTGGTCGCGCCCGCCACGAACGCCACCCGGGTGCTCAACGCGGTCGCGGGCGGCGACCTCACCCAGCGCGTCGACCTGCACGACGGCTCCCGGGAGCTGCGCGGCGACCTGCGCCGCCTGGGGCGCGCCGTCAACACGATGGTCGACCAGCTGTCACTCTTCACGGGCGAGGTCACGCGCGTGGCCCGCGAGGTCGGCACCGAGGGCAGGCTCGGCGGCCGCGCCAAGGTGCGCGGGCTCTCCGGCAGCTGGCGCGACGTGACGGAGGCCGTGAACACGATGGCCTCGCGCCTGACCGCGCAGGTCCGCGACATCGCCCTGGTCACCACGGCCGTGGCGCAGGGCGACCTGACCCGTACGGTCACCGTCGAGGCCACCGGTGAGCTCCTCGAACTGAAGCTCACCGTGAACACGATGGTCGAGCAGCTGTCCGCGTTCGCGGCGGAGGTGACGCGTGTCGCCCGCGAGGTCGGCACCGAGGGCAGGCTCGGCGGCCGCGCCCAGGCGCGCGGCGTGTCCGGGGTGTGGAAGGACCTCACCGACAACGTCAACTTCATGGCGTCCAACCTCACCTCCCAGGTCCGCAACATCGCGCAGGTGACCACCGCCGTCGCCAACGGCGACCTGAGTCAGAAGATCACCGTGGACGCCCGCGGCGAGATCCTGGAGCTCAAGGACACCGTCAACACGATGGTCGACCAGCTGTCCGCGTTCGCCGACGAGGTCACCCGCGTGGCCCGCGAGGTCGGCACCGAGGGCAACCTCGGCGGCCGCGCCCACGTGCGCGGCGTATCGGGCGTCTGGAAGGACCTCACCGACAACGTCAACTTCATGGCGGACAACCTCACTTCGCAGGTCCGCAACATCGCCCTGGTGTCGACGGCCGTCGCCCAGGGCGACCTGTCGAAGAAGATCACCGTGGAGGCGAAGGGCGAGATCCTGGAGCTGAAGTCGACGATCAACACGATGGTCGACCAGCTGTCCGCGTTCGCCGACGAGGTCACGCGCGTGGCCCGCGAGGTCGGCACCGAGGGCAACCTCGGCGGTCAGGCGCAGGTGCGCGGCGTGTCCGGCGTCTGGGAGGAGCTGACGGACAACGTCAACTTCATGGCGTCCAACCTCACCTCCCAGGTCCGCAACATCGCGCAGGTGACCACCGCCGTCGCCAACGGCGACCTGTCCAAGATGATCACGGTGACGGCGCGCGGCGAGATCCTGGAGCTCAAGGACACCGTCAACACGATGGTGGAGCAGCTGCGCGCCTTCGCCGACGAGGTCACGCGCGTGGCCCGCGAGGTCGGCACCGACGGCAGGCTCGGCGGCCGCGCCCAGGTCCTCGGCGTATCGGGCGTGTGGAAGGACCTCACCGACAACGTCAACTACATGGCGGACAACCTCACCGGGCAGGTCCGCAACATCGCGCAGGTCGCGACCGCCGTGGCGCAGGGCGACCTGTCGAAGAAGATCGACGTGGACGCGCGCGGCGAGATCCTGGAGCTGAAGACCACCATCAACACCATGGTGGACACGCTGTCGTCGTTCTCCTCGGAGGTCACCCGCGTGGCCCGCGAGGTGGGTTCGGAGGGCCAGCTCGGCGGTCAGGCCCGGGTCGAGGGCGTGTACGGCACGTGGAAGCGCCTCACCACCAACGTGAACGAGCTCGCCCTGAACCTGACCACGCAGGTGCGCGCCATCGCCGAGGTCGCCTCGGCCGTGGCGCAGGGCGACATGTCCCGCTCGATCACCGTGGAGACCCGGGGCGAGGTCGCCGAGCTCAAGGACAACATCAACCTGATGGTGTCCAACCTGCGCGAGACCACCCGCGCCAAGGACTGGCTGGAGTCCAACCTGGCCCGCCTCGCGGGCCTGATGCAGGGCCACCGGGACCTGATGGAGGTCGCCGACCTGATCCTGCGCGAGCTGACGCCGCTGGTGAACGCCGGATACGGCGCGTTCTTCCTCGCCGACCCGGACGCCGACGGCACCGCCCCGCTGCAGGCCTCCCCCGCCAAGGGCCTCGCCTTCATCGCCGGGTACGGCTCCGCGCAGGGCAGCGCCACCGAGGAGGAGGGCTTCCTCGTCGACACCGGCGGCATGCCCGCGCACGGCCTGGTGCGCCAGGCGGCCCTGGAGAAGAAGCGCATCCTGCTCGACGAGGTGCCGCCCGACTACATCAAGATCCACTCGGGGCTCGGGGACGCCTCGCCCGCCAGCGTCGTCATCATCCCGATCCTCTTCGAGGACAAGCTGCTCGGCGTCATCGAGCTGGCCACGTTCTCCCGCTTCTCCGACGTCCACCTGGCGTTCTTCGACCAGTTCGTGAACACCATCGGCGTCGCCATCAACACCATCATCGCCAACTCCCGCACGGAGTCACTGCTCGGCGAGTCCCAGCGCCTGGCCATCCAGCTCCAGGAGCGCTCCGACGAACTCCAGCGCCAGCAGGCGGAGCTGCGCCGCTCCAACGCCGAGCTGGAGGAGAAGGCGGCGCTGCTGGCCACGTCCTCGCAGTACAAGTCGGAGTTCCTCGCGAACATGTCGCACGAGCTGCGCACGCCGCTGAACTCGCTGCTCATCCTCGCCCGGCTGCTCTCCGACAACCCCGACGGCCATCTCTCAGACCAGGAGGTGCAGTTCGCCACCACGATCCACCGCTCGGGCTCGGACCTGCTCCAGCTGATCAACGACATCCTCGACCTGTCCAAGATCGAGGCGGGCCGCATGGACGTGCGCCCGAAGAAGCTGCCGCTGATCAAGGTCCTGGACTATGTGCACGCCACGTTCCGCCCGCTCACCCTCGACCGCGGCCTCGCCTTCGACGTCACCGTCGGCCACGACGTGCCGCGGGAGATGTTCTCCGACGAGCAGCGCCTCCAGCAGATCCTGCGCAACCTCCTGTCGAACGCGGTCAAGTTCACCGCGAACGGCCGCGTCGAGCTGAGCGTGCAGCACGTCAAGCAGACCCTCGACCCGCTGCTCAGCGACCGCGGCGACCTGATCAGCTTCACCGTCAGGGACACCGGCATCGGCATCCCGCCCGAGCAACTGCCCGTGATCTTCGAGGCGTTCCAGCAGGTCGACGGCACCACCAACCGCAAGTACGGCGGCACCGGGCTCGGCCTGTCCATCAGCCGGGAGATCGCGGGCCTGCTCGGCGGCCGCATCACCGCCGAGTCCCGCCCCGGCGAGGGCTCCACGTTCACGCTGTACGTGCCGGTGGTGCACCCCGGTCACGGCGCGGCCGCGGTGGCGTTCGCGTCGACGCGCGCGCTCCCGGCGGCCGAGCCGCCCGAGCCGCAGGAGCAGATGGCGCTGTCCGCGCACACCCTGCCCGACACCGACGACAACTGGCCCGCGCCGACGAAGCTCGAGGCATGGAAGGAGGGGCGGGCGGGCAGGGTCCTGCCGGGACGGCGCGTACTCATCGTCGACGACGACATCCGCAACGTCTTCGCCCTCACCCACGTCCTCAGCCGCGTCGGCCTGGTCGTGCTCTACGCGGAGAACGGCCGCGAGGGCATCGAGACCCTGGAGCGCAACCCCGACACCGACCTGATCCTGATGGACATCATGATGCCGGAGATGGACGGTTACGAGACCATCGCCGCCATCCGCAGCTCCCCCCGCTGGACGGGGCTGCCCATCGTCGCCCTGACCGCCAAGGCCATGCCCGGCGACCGCGAGAAGGCCATCTCGCAGGGCGCCACCGACTACGTACCCAAACCCGTGGACGTGGACCAGCTGCTCACCTCCGTCTGTGCCCTCCTGGACCCCGAGGGCCAGCGGACGGAGCGGAAGGAGTCCACACCGCCCGACACCAACGACACGGAATCCGTTGATCCGGAGGTGCGCGGCTCTCAGGGAGGGTCCGTGCCTCCGCCGACGACCGAGTGAGGCACCGTCACCATGAGCACTGAGGCCACCGTCAGCGAACGCGCGAGCATCCTCCTGGTCGATGACATGGAGGACAACTTGGTGGCGCTGGAGGCCGTCCTGGGGTCCCTGAACGAGCCGCTGGTGCGGGCCCGTTCGGGCGAGGAGGCCATGAAGGCCCTGCTGCGCCAGCGGTTCGCCGTGATCCTCCTGGATGTGCGGATGCCCGGCATGGACGGCTTCGAGACCGCCTCCAACATCAAGCGCCTCGACCAGACCAAGGACGTGCCGATCATCTTCCTGACGGGCACCGACAACGACGCGGGCTATGCCTTCCGCGGCTACGCGACCGGCGCGGCGGACTACCTCACCAAGCCCTTCGACCCCTGGGTGCTGCGCGCGAAGGTCACCGTCTTCCTTGAGCTGCACCGCAAGAACCAGCAGCTGGAGCGCGTCCTCGCGCGCGAGCAGGAGCACTTCGACGAGCTGTCCCAGCGCCTCGCGGCGATCCAGGAGCAGCTCGCGTCGAGCGGCCACGCCGACGCGGCCGACCTGCGCCCGCAGCTCACACACGTGGAGGAGATACTCCGCGAGATGCGACGCGAGCGCAGCGCGTGACCGCCAGCGAGCGGAGCGCGACCGGCTGACGGGCGGAGCGACCGCCCGTTCCCCGTGCGTGCGGGGCCGCTCCCGCGGGAGCGGCCCTGTCGCCGTGCGCGGGCGGGCCCTCAGGCCTCGCGGGCGCCCTCGTACATCTCCTCGATCAGGTTCTTGTACTCCCGCTCCACCACCGGGCGCTTCAGCTTCAGGCTGGGGGTCAGCTCGCCGTGCTCGACGTCCAGGTCGCGCGGGAGCAGCTTGAAGCGCTTGATGGTCTGCCAGCGCTGGAGGCCCTCGTTGAGCTGCTTCACATAGCCCTCGATGAGGGCGACCGTGGCGGGCGCGGCGACGACCTCGGCGTAGCTCTTGCCGTCCAGGCCGTTCTCCTTCGCCCAGCCGAGGATGGCCGGCTCGTCCAGGGCGATGAGGGCGGAGCAGAAGTTCCGGTCGGCGCCGAGCACCAGGATGTTGGAGACGTACGGGCACACGCCCTTGAACTGGCCCTCGACCTCCGTGGGCGCCACGTACTTGCCGCCGGACGTCTTGAACAGGTCCTTCTTGCGGTCGGTGATCCGCAGGTAGCCGTCGGGGGACAGCTCCCCGATGTCTCCGGTGTGGAACCAGCCGTCGGACTCCAGGACCTCGGCGGTCTTCTCCGGCAGCCCGTGGTAGCCCTCCATGACGCCGGGGCCGCGCAGCATGATCTCGCCGTCGTCCGCGATCCGCACCTCGGTGCCGGGCAGCGGCTTGCCGACGGTGCCGGTGCGGTAGGCCTCGCCGGGGTTGACGAAGGAGGCGGCGGAGGACTCGGTGAGCCCGTACCCCTCCAGGATGTGGATTCCGGCCCCGGAGAAGAAGTAGCCGATCTCCGGCGCGAGGGCCACCGAGCCGGACACCGCCGCCCGCAGCCGCCCGCCGAAGGCCTCGCGCAGCTTGGCGTAGACGAGCTTGTCGGCCACCTTGTGCTTGGCGCCGAGCCCGAACGGCACCGACGCCACGCCCGTGCGGCGGAAGTTGTCCTGGCTGGTCTTGGCGTACTCGCGGGCGATCTCGGCGGCCCACATGAAGATCTTGTACTTGGCGGCGCCCCCGGCGCGGGCCTTGGCGGCGACGCCGTTGTAGACCTTCTCGAAGATGCGCGGCACGGCGGCCATGTACGTCGGCTGCACCACCGGCAGATTCTCGATGATCTTCTCGACGCGGCCGTCGACGGCCGTGACGTGCCCGAGCTCGATCTGTCCGCTGGTCAGCACCTTGCCGAAGACGTGCGCGAGCGGCAGCCACAGGTACTGCACGTCCTCGGCCGAGAGCAGCCCGGTCGCCGCGATGGCCTTCGCCATGTACGACCAGTTGTCGTGCGGCAGGCGCACGCCCTTGGGGCGGCCCGTCGTGCCCGAGGTGTAGATGATCGTCGCGAGGTGGTCGGCCCTGATCGCGCCGATCCGCTCCTTGACGGCCTCCGGGTTCTTCTCCAGGTGCGCCGCGCCCCTGGCCTCCAGGTCGGCGAGGGTGAGCACCCAGCCCTCGGGGTCGTCGGCGGCGGGCTCGGTGCCCTCGGCGTCGAACACGACGACGTGCTTGAGGTCGGGCAGGCTGGCCCGCTGTTCGCGCGCCTTGGCGAGCTGCTCGGCGTTCTCGGCGATCAGGACCCGGCTGCCGGAGTCGGCGAGGAGGTACGCGGATTCCTCGGCGTTGGTCTGCGGGTAGACCGTCGTGGTGGCGGCTCCCGCGCACATGATGCCGAGGTCGGCGAGGATCCACTCGATGCGGGTGCTGGAGGCGAGGGCGACCCGGTCCTCGGGCCGCAGGCCGAGGTCGATGAGACCGGCCGCGAGGGCGTAGACCCGCTCGGCGGCCCCCGCCCAGCTCAGCGTCTTCCACTCGTCCGGGCCCTGCCCGGAGGCGGCGGGGACGGGATACCGGTAGGCCTCCGCGTCCGGCGTTGCCGCGACACGCTCCAGCAGGAGGTGCGCCACCGAGGGCGGTCGGTTCTCGATCAAGGTCTGTGTGTCGCTCACGACATCCTCCGGGCCCGCGACGGTGCGTCCTACTGGCTGTCTGCCTACTGGCTGTCTACTCGCTCGCTGCCTACTGGCTGACTGAGTGTGGCGCCTACTGCTGACTACGTGTGGCTGCTGCGCTCCGATGCCACTCCAGGCACGTTGTTTAACTTGCGAGTAACCTCCGAGCAGTGATCAGGGTAGAGGCCGGACGCCCGCCGCGTAAGGGGCTACTGCCTGTCACTTTCTACAGAACGGGGCGGTAGCGTCACGCGCGGCCCGCGCTCCGCGGGGACGCGGCCGGGCGCTCACCCGCATGCGAAAAGCGCCCGTCCTGGCATCGGACGGGCGCTTCGCGCACGGCGGGGGAACCCGGCTGGGGCCGGGCGGGCGACTACTTCTTCTTGGCGCCCTCGTCGCTGGAGAGCACCGCGATGAAGGCCTCCTGCGGGACCTCCACGGAGCCCACCATCTTCATCCGCTTCTTGCCTTCCTTCTGCTTCTCGAGCAGCTTCCGCTTACGCGAGATGTCACCGCCGTAGCACTTGGCGAGGACGTCCTTGCGGATGGCGCGGATGGTCTCGCGGGCGATGACCCGCGAGCCGATGGCCGCCTGGATGGGCACCTCGAAGGCCTGCCGCGGGATGAGCTCGCGCAGCTTCGCGACGAGCCGCACGCCGTACGCGTACGCCGCGTCCTTGTGCGTGATCGCCGAGAACGCGTCGACCTTGTCGCCGTGCAGCAGGATGTCGACCTTGACCAGGCTGGAGGACTGCTCGCCGGTGGGCTCGTAGTCCAGCGAGGCGTAGCCGCGCGTCTTGGACTTCAGCTGGTCGAAGAAGTCGAAGACGATCTCCGCGAGCGGCAGCGTGTACCGGATCTCGACCCGGTCCTCGGAGAGGTAGTCCATGCCGAGCAGGGTGCCGCGCCGGTTCTGGCACAGCTCCATGATCGAGCCGATGAACTCCGAAGGCGCGAGGATGGTGGCCCGCACGACCGGCTCGAAGACCTGGTCGATCTTCCCCTCGGGGAACTCACTCGGATTGGTGACCGTGTGCTCGGCCCCGTCCTCCATGATCACGCGGTAGACCACGTTCGGCGCGGTCGCGATCAGGTCGAGACCGAACTCGCGCTCCAGGCGCTCGCGGATCACGTCCAGGTGCAGCAGGCCGAGGAAGCCCACGCGGAAGCCGAAGCCGAGCGCGGCGGACGTCTCCGGCTCGTAGACCAGCGCGGCGTCGTTGAGCTGGAGCTTGTCGAGCGCGTCGCGCAGCTCCGGGTAGTCCGAGCCGTCCAGCGGATACAGGCCCGAGAAGACCATCGGCTTCGGGTCCTTGTAGCCCCCGAGGGCCTCCGTGGCGCCCTTGTGCAGCGAGGTGATCGTGTCACCGACCTTCGACTGCCGCACATCCTTCACGCCGGTGATGAGGTAACCCACCTCACCCACGCCGAGCCCGTCGGCGGCGAGCATCTCGGGCGAGTTCGTCCCGATCTCCAGGAGCTCGTGCGTGGCACCCGTCGACATCATCCGGATGCGCTCACGCTTGTTGAGCTGGCCGTCGACGACACGTACGTACGTCACGACGCCGCGGTACGAGTCGTACACCGAGTCGAAGATCATCGCGCGGGCGGGCGCGTCCGCGACGCCGACGGGCGCCGGGACCTCGGCCACGACCCGGTCGAGCAGCGCCTCGACGCCGAGCCCGGTCTTCGCGGAGACCTTGAGGACGTCGTCCGGGTCGCAGCCGATGAGGTTCGCGAGCTCCTCGGAGAACTTCTCGGGCTGGGCGGCCGGCAGGTCGATCTTGTTGAGCACCGGGACGATCTTGAGGTCGTTCTCCATCGCCAGATACAGGTTGGCGAGGGTCTGCGCCTCGATGCCCTGGGCGGCGTCGACCAGCAGGACCGTCCCCTCGCACGCGGCGAGCGACCGCGAGACCTCGTATGTGAAGTCCACGTGGCCCGGGGTGTCGATCATGTTGAGGATGTGGGTCTCGCCCTGGTTCGGCCCCTCGGTCGGGGCCCAGGGCAGACGCACCGCCTGGGACTTGATCGTGATGCCGCGCTCACGCTCGATGTCCATGCGGTCGAGATACTGGGCGCGCATCTGCCGCTGCTCGACCACACCGGTCAGCTGCAGCATGCGGTCGGCGAGCGTGGACTTGCCGTGGTCGATGTGCGCGATGATGCAGAAATTGCGGATCAGAGCCGGGGCGGTACGGCTCGGCTCGGGCACATTCATAGGGGTCGCGGGCACGCAGGGTCCTGTCTCTTGAGGCGCCTTATGCCTCGGGTCGGATCGATACGTAGCCTCCATGGTCCCATGGGCGGGCCGCGCCCATCGGTTTGGGCCGGTCGGAGGTCGGCTGATATCGTGGGCAGCTGTGTCTCTCAGCCCTCTCAGCCGTGAGACACCTGTCAGAGAACCCAGTAGTACCTGAACCTGAAAAGGCTCTTTCGTGGCGAACATCAAGTCTCAGATCAAGCGGAACAAGACCAACGAGAAGGCGCGCCTGCGCAACAAGGCCGTCAAGTCGTCGCTCAAGACCGCGATCCGCAAGGCCCGCGAGGCCACCGCTGCCGGTGACGTCGAGAAGGCCACCGCGCTGACCCGCGAGGCCGCGCGTCAGCTCGACAAGGCCGTCTCCAAGGGCGTCATCCACAAGAACCAGGCCGCCAACAAGAAGTCGGCGCTTGCTTCGAAGGCCGCGACCCTCCAGGGCTGACCTGCTGATGTAACCGCCGGAAGGACCCAGAGCGGGCCCTCTCTCATCCGCTCCCGACCGGCACCCCGAGTCCGTACGCGATCTGCGTTCGCCACGCGGGTACGGGCTCAAGTCTTTGCGTAACCGAGAACCCCGGCCTCTGTCCCTTTGGGATGGGGGGCGGGGTTTTTGGTTTCGCGGAGGCTGGGGGGCGCGGCCCGTATGGGCGGGGCCAGGGGCGGAGCCGCGGTGGGGGGGCCAGGGGGCGGAGCCCCCGGGTGGGGGGTGGGGCGGAGCCCCGGTGGGGGTCCAGGGGGCGAAGCCCTCGGCGGGGGGGGGCTGGGGGCGAAGCCCCGGAGGGGGTCCAGGGGGCGGAGCCCCCGAGTGGGTGGCTGGGGGCGAAGCCCCGGAGGGGGTCCAGGGGGCGAAGCCCCCGAGTGGGGGGCTGGGGGCGGAGCCCCCAGTTTCGGGAAGGGGCGGGCTTGGGGAAGAAAACCCCCACCCCCTACCCCCGCCGCACCCGAGCCGCCCGAGCCACCGCCACCACGGCCTTCTCCAGGGCGTACGCCGGATCGTCCCCGCCCCCCTTGACCCCCGCGTCCGCCTCCGCGACAGCGGCAAGCGCCACCGCCACCCCGTCGGGAGACCACCCCCGCATCTGCTGCCGCACCCGATCGATCTTCCACGGCGGCATCCCCAGCTCCCGCGCCAGATCGGCGGGGCGCCCGCCCCGCGCCGAGGACAGCTTCCCGATCGCCCGCACCCCCTGCGCGAGGGCACTCGTGATCATCACGGGCGCGACGCCCGTCGCCAGGGACCACCGCAGGGCCTCCAGGGCCTCCGCCGCGCGCCCCTCCACGGCCCGGTCGGCCACGGTGAAGCTGGAGGCCTCCGCCCGCCCCGTGTAGTACCGCCCGACGACGGCCTCGTCGATCGTGCCCTCGACGTCCGCCACCAGCTGCGACACCGCCGAAGCCAGCTCCCGCAGATCACTGCCGATCGCGTCCACCAGCGTCTGGCAGGCCTCCGGCGTCGCCGAGCGCCCCAGCGCCCGGAACTCGCTCCGCACGAACGCGAGACGGTCCGCGGGCTTCGTCATCTTGGGGCACGCGACCTCCCGCGCCCCGGCCTTGCGGGCCGCGTCGAGGAGCCCCTTGCCCTTGGCGGCACCCGCGTGCAGCAGCACCAGGGTGATCTCCTCCACGGGAGCGCCCAGATACGCCTTCACGTCCTTGATCGTGTCCGCCGACAGGTCCTGCGCGTTCCGCACCACCACCACCTTGCGCTCCGCGAACAGCGAAGGGCTGGTCAGCTCCGCGAGCGTGCCGGGCGCCAGCTGGTCGGGGGTGAGGTCCCGGACGTCCGTGTCGGCGTCCGCCGCGCGCGCGGCCGCGACGACCTCCTGCACGGCGCGGTCGAGCAGCAGGTCCTCAAGACCCACGGCGACCGTGACGGGAGCGAGCGGATTGTCGTGTGCGTTCTTCCTGGCCATCGCGGACCAGCATCCCACGCGCCACTGACACCCGGCCCCCACCGCCCACGCCCGGGCCCGCACCCGGCCCACACCCGCTCGGGCGCCGCCCCGGCCCCGCCCCGGCCGCGTACGCGAGAATGCCCACGTGACCGATGTACGACATGTCCTGGTGCTGCCCGACCGCGACGCGGCGGAAGAAGTCGCCGAGGAGCTCCCCGACCGCTTCGGCGTGGCCAACGCCCCCCAGCTCGTGCGCGACGCCCTCGCCGGTGAGGACGACGCCGAGGACGCCCAGTGGCTGGTCGTCGTCGAGGACCCGGACCACCGCCTCGACCCCACGGCCCTCGACGAGCTGGCAGCCGAGTACGAGGGCTGGCTGGAAGCCCCCTGACCCGGGCGGAGCCGGGGCCGCGCGGGCGGAGCCCGGGCCCCGCAGGCGGGGCCGGGGCGGCCGGGGCCCACCGACCGGGGCCGGGTCCCGGAGGCCGGGTCCCGGAGGCCGGCCGGTCAGGCCTTCTTCGGTATGACCTGGATGTCGAGCTCGATGGTGATGCTGGCGCCGACCGCCGCGATCCCGCGCGCGAGCAGGGTCTGCCAGGTGATCGTGAAGTCGTCCCGGTGCAGCTCGGTCGTCGCGCGGCAGGCCACGCGGGTCTCGCCCTCCAGGCCGTGCCCGACGCCCAGGTACTCCGTGTCAAGCGTGACCGTCCGCGTCACACCGTGCAGCGACAGCGCGCCCGTGATCGCCCAGCGGTTACCGCCCTTGTGCACGAAGCGGTCGCTGTAGAACTCCATCGTCGGGAACCGCGCCACGTCCAGGAAGTCGCCGGACCGCAGGTGGTCGTCGCGCATCTTCACGGCCGTGTCGATGGACGCGGCGTCGATCACCACGTGCATCGCGGACTCTTCCATCCGCTCGGCCAGCCGGATCGCCCCCGCGAACGTGTTGAACCGGCCGTGGATGCGCGCGAGCCCGATGTGCCGCGCCGTGAACCCGATGGACGAGTGCAGGGGGTCGATGTCCCAGTCACCCGGATCCGGCAGCTGCGGAAGCTGCGCCACCTGAAGCGTCACATCGCCCACGGAGGCATGCGCGTCCTCACCGACCGTGACGTTCGCCCGGTACGGGGTGAAGCCCTCCGCCGAGACCGCGAGCCGGTACTCCCCCGCCGGGAGCGTCGTGACGAACGACCCGAACGGATCCGTCCCCCCGTTCACGACCTTGCGCCCCATGGCGTCCGTGACAGACAGCTCCGCATGCCGCACCGGCTCGTTCACGGGGTCCAGCACCCGGCAGCTGAGCGCCCCCGCGCTGGGTGGGACCGTCACCGCCGACAGCGGACCGGACCGCCCTCCTCGGAACGAACGGTTTCCCAGCCAACGGCCGAACACTGCGACGCACCCCCGCGGGCCTTGACAACAACTAGCGAATAGGCATTCGACCACCGTTGCGGCATTCGATGCAACACAGGCCACTTCAGCAAGAACATTGCGAAAGCAGCGGAACCGCTAGGACTGTCCGAGTAACCCGAAGTAACCCGAATTCATCTCCACCACCCCCATCTCGCCCCTCCGCCCGGCCCCCGCCGCGTCCGCCCCCGGCCCGCCGCCCTGCCAGCCCCGCCCGCCGACCACCGCGATCGCACCGCTCCTGTCCGTCCTCCGCACCATCGCCCCCGCCGCACGCAGCGCGGTGACCGTGCGGGGCGAAGGATGTCCGTACGAGTTGTCCGCACCGCACGAGATCAGCGCCAGCCGCGGTCCGGCACGGCGCAGGAACACCGGGTCCTGATACGCCGACCCGTGATGCGCGACCTTGAGGACGTCGACACGCGGCAGCGCCGAGCCCTCGGGCGTGCGCAACAGGGCACGCTGCGCGGGCGGTTCGAGGTCACCCATCAGCAGCAGGGTGAGGCCTTCGGTGCGCACCAGGAGCGTGACGCTGGCGTCGTTCGGCCCCTCGGGCTCCGGCGCCGGACGCGGCACCGGCCAGAGCACTCGCCAGTCGAGCGCCCCTGTGCGCCGCCTCTCCCCCGCCACCGCCCGCGTCACCGGCACACCCCGCGCCGCCGCCTGCTCCCGGACGAACGCGGCCTGGCCCGGCGGCTCCCGCAAGCCCGTCGTCTGAATCTCCCCTACCGAGCGCCCCCTCAACACCCCGGGCAGCCCCGCCACATGATCGGCATGAAAGTGCGAGAGCACCACCAACGGCACCCGCGTGATCCCCAGCCCTCGCAGACAGCGGTCGACCAGCACGGGGTCCGGGCCCGCGTCGACGACCACCCCGGTGCCGGGCCCGGCCGCGAGCACCGCCGCGTCCCCTTGCCCCACGTCACACATCACCATCCGCCACTTGGGCGGCGGCCAGCCCGCGATCACCCGGGTGAGCGGCGGGGGTTGGACGACGGCCACGAGCAGCAGCAACGCGCACGCCACGCACAGCCAGGGATGCCGCACGAGCCGCCGCCCGATGAGGACGACCACCACCGTGACGGCCGCCAGCAGCAGCGCGCCGCCCCAACTCCCCGGCCAGTCGATCCCGTTCCCGGGCAGCGCCGCCCCCGACCGGGCGATCCCCGCGATCCACTCGGTGGGCCAACTCGCTCCCCATGCCAGGACCTTGGCGACCGGCATCGCCACCGGCGCCGCCGCGAGCGCGGCGAACCCGAGCACGGTGGCGGGCGCGACCGCGAACTCCGCGAGCAGGTTGCACGGCACCGCGACCAGGCTCACCCGCGCCGCCAGGACGGCGACCACCGGCGCGCACACCGCCTGCGCCGCCGCCGCGGCCGCCAGCGCTTCGGCGAGCCGCCCCGGGACCCGGCGCCGCTGGAGCGCGGCGCTCCACCGCGGCGCGAGCGTCAGCAGCGCGCCGGTGGCGAGGACGGACAGCAGGAAGCCGTAACTCCGCGCCAGCCACGGGTCGTACAGGACGAGCACGAGCACCACCGCCGCCAGCGCGGGGATCAGCGATCTGCGTCTTCCGGTGGCGATGGCGAGGAGCACGACGAGACCGCAGGCCGCCGCCCGCACCACGCTCGGCTCGGGCCTGCACACCACGACGAAGCCGAGCGTCAGCGCGCCGCCGAGCAGCGCCGTCGTCCGCAGCGGGATGCCGAGGCGGGGTGCGAGACCGCGCCGTTCGACCCGGTGCGCCGTGCCCGGCGGGCCGATGAGCAGCGCCAGGACGATGGTGAGGTTGGCGCCGCTGACAGCCAAGAGGTGCGTGAGGTCCGTCGCCCGGAAGGCCTGCTCCAGCTCCGGTGGCACCCGGGAGGTGTCCCCGATCACCAGGCCCGGCACCAGGGCACGCGCGTCAGCCGACAGGCCGTCCGTCGCCTCCCGCAGCCCGCCGCGCAGCTCCCCGGCGAACCGCTGGACCTTCGTGGGGTCCCTGGTCACCTGCGGCGGCCGGTCCCCCGTCACGCGCAGCACCGCCGCGATCCGTCCGCCGTCCGGCAGCGGCGGCACCAGGTCCGCGCGCACCCACAGCCGCGTGGACGGGAGCAGGCCGAGCCAGGGCGACTGCCGGCCGCCGCCGCTCGGGGCGCGTGCCGTGCCGGTCCCAGGGTCCGCCGAGCGAGGGGGACCAGTCGCGCGCGAGGGCTCCGCTGGGCGAGCGACCTCCGCTGGGCGCGAGGGCTCCCCTCCTTGCGAGGCAGGCGCGGCGCCTGGCGCCTCGGTTCCAGCGCCTCGGCGCTCCTCCTCCCGCTTGCCCTCCTCCCGCACGATGAGCAGCACTGGCGTCCGGGTCTTCGTCGTCGTGCCGTCCCCCTGTCTGACCCGCAGCACCTCGGCGTTCAGCACCACGGACGGGGGCAAGGGGTGGTCGCCGCCCACCCGGGGTTTGGTGCGGCGCGGGTCCGAGGTCACCTCCACTTCGGCCGTCACCGTGGCGTACTGCCGGGCCAGCGCGGGCACCGGGCCACGCCGCAGATCCGCCCCGTGCAGCCCCGCCGAGGCCGCCGACGCCCCGGCGCACAGCAGCACGGCGGCCGCGCTCACACGTCTCCAGCCCCTGCCTCCGCCCCGTCCCCGCGGGTGCCCTGGGGGCCGCCTTCGCCTCGACCCGGTCCAGGAGACCAAGAGCACCGCGGCCGCCAGGACGCAGCCCGCCACCGCGCCCATGACCAGGCGGGGCGCCGCGTCCAGCGCGAGGGCCGCCGCGGCCCAGACCGCCAGGGCGGGCGGCACCAGGCGCAGGTCGACCGGGCCCTCCTTGCGTGGTTCTGCTGTGCCGGGACGGCGGGGTGCCTCGGCGTGGCTGTCCGCGCGCCTCATGGCCGTACGAGAGGTCGCAGGTCGGCGAAGCGCCGGTCGCCGATGCCGGTGACCTCGCGGAGTTCGTCCACCGAGCGGAATCCGCCGTGCTCGGTGCGGTAGTCGATGATGTGCTGCGCGAGGACGGGGCCCACGCCCGGCAGCGTGTCGAGTTGCTCGGCCGTGGCGGTGTTCAGCGTGACGGGGGCGGTGGCGGTGCCGCCGGTCGGTCCGGCCGCCGCGCCGCCCGCGGGTGCCGCTGGTGCAGCGGGCGCGCCCGGCTCTCCCGGTGCGGGGCCGCCCACCACCAGTTGCTCGCCGTCCACGAGGAGTCTGGCGCGGTTGAGGCCGTCCGTATCCGCCCCGGGGCGGACTCCGCCCGCGGCCCGCAACGCGTCCGCCACCCGGGCTCCGACCGGCAGCCGGTGGACGCCGGGGCGGCGGACCTTGCCGCTGACGTCCACCACGAGGCGACCACCCGCCGCGCCGGTGCCTCCCGCGCCGCTCCCCTCGTCCCCGACGGCGGCTCCGTCAGCCCCCGGCGGCAGTGCCGTGTCGGGCGGCCCGGCGGAAGCGGCTGACCCCTGCCGGTCGGGCCCCGCCGCCTCGTCCACGACGTCCGGTGCCCGCACCGGCTGGGCACGGCCGCTCCAGAAGTGCTGGGCCGCGAACACGGCCGCGACGGCGAGGACCACACCGAGCGCGACCACGCTCCGCCGTTCAAGGCCGCACCTCACCTGCAGCCAGACCGGCAGCCGCTCCCGCACCGCGAGCGCGAACCGCGCCTGCCGCGAGGGCTTCGCAGGGGCGGGGTGATCCTGCGTGCCGCCACCCACCGAGGGGTCGACGCCCGACCCCTGCGCGGTGTCGGGCGCATGCGCCTTGTCCGGGTGATGCGCCGTGCTCGGGTCATGCGCCGCGCTCAGGCCATGCGCCGTGCTCAGACCATGCGCCGTGCTCGGGCCATGCACCGCGCTCAGACCATGCACCGCGCTCGGGCCATGCACCGTGCTCGGCTGACGCTCTTTGCCCAGGCCGTACGCCGAGTGCGGCTCACGGGCCACGCCCGGCCCACGCGCTGTGCCCAGCTCGTACGCCGCATCCGGCCCACGCGCCATGCCCAGCTCATGCCCCGTGTCCAGCTCACGCGCCATGCCCGGCTCACACACCGCGTCCAGCTCACGCATCCTGCCCAGGTCCCACGCCGCGCCCGGCTGACGCGCCTTGTCCAGCCCCAACACCGGGTCCGGCTCACGCACCAGGTCCCACCCGTACGCCGCGTCCGGCTCAGGTGCGGTGTCTGGCCCGTGCGCCACGTCCGGCTCGCACGCCCTGTCCCGCCCTTGCGCGGTCTCCGGCTCACGCTCCAGGTCCAGCAGGGGCACCATGCTCTGCCCATCCGCCGCGTCCACCCCACGCGCCGCATCTCGCACACGCGCCGCGCCTCGTGCCCGCGCCGCGTCGGAAGCTCGCGCCGCTCCCAGTTCCTCCGCAGCCCTCGAACCCCGCGCCGCGCCCGCCCCCTTCGCGAAGCCCGCCCCGGGTGGGGCATCCGACCCACGCGCGGCGCCCGATGCGGACACCACGCCGCCCGCGAGCGGAGCGCCCCGCGCGGGCACCGCGCCAAGCCCCGCCCGGTCCGGCCCCGCCCGGTCAGATGCCACCCGGTATGGCCCCGCCCGCTCAGGCGCCACCCGGTGAGGCGCCGCCCGCCCAGGCCCCGCCCGGCCAAAAGCCGTCCGGCCAGCCGCCGCCCCGGCTGGCCCCACGAAGAGCGCCTCCGCCCGCAAGCGCACCGCTTCCTCCGCCGCACGCCTGCGCCGCATCCTCCGCCGGATGCGGCGGTGCGTCATCTGCTCATGCGCCAGCGCACGCCCGCGAGGCCCCGTCCCGCTCCCCGGCTCGCCGCCGCCCGGCAGCTCACCGGTTCCCTGCGGCTCACCGCTCCCCGGCCCACCGCTCGCCCGACCCGACTCTGCCCGCGTTGAAGTTGATCGAAGTGCCATGACAACGACGCTAGGCGCCATGCGAGCCACATGTTGATCTTGCTCAATTCCCGGGGACTACCCGGCAGTTGTGGATAACTCCGTCACCCACACGAGGGCCGGGTGCCCACCCAGATCACCCAGCACAACGCCACCGGCCCGCACCACCGGCCCGCACCAGCACCAGCACCAGCACCAGCACCAGCACCAGCACCAGCAAGATCCGACCCCACCCCTCGCCTCACTTCGGCGAGATCACAGCTCCCAGCAGCCCCGGCCCCGTATGCGCCCCGATCACCGCGCCGACCTCGCTGACGTGGAGTTCCGTGAGGGACGGGACGCGTTCCGCGAGGCGGTCGGCGAGTGCGGTGGCCCGCTCGGGGGCCGCCAGGTGGTGGACCGCGATGTCCACGGGCTGTGCTCCCGCCCGCTCGATCACGATCTCTTCGAGCCGGGCGATCGCCTTCGACGCCGTGCGCACCTTCTCCAGGAGCTCGATGCGTCCGCCGTCCAGTTCGAGCAGGGGCTTCACGGCGAGCGCGGAGCCGAGGAGGGCTTGTGCCGCGCCGATCCGGCCACCGCGGCGCAGATAGTCGAGGGTGTCGACGTAGAAGTACGCGGACGTGCCCGCGGCGCGCTTCTCGGCGGCCGAGACCGCCTCGTCCACGGTGCCGCCCGCCCCGGCGGTCTCGGCCGCCGCGAGGGCGCAGAACCCGAGGGCCATGGCGACCATGCCGGTGTCGACGACGCGCACCGGCACCGGCGCCTCGCGCGCCGCGAGGACGGCCGCGTCGTACGTCCCTGAGAACTCGGACGACAGGTGGAGCGAGACGATGCCCGTCGCTCCCGCCTCGGCGACCTTGCGGTAGGTGCGCGCGAAGTCCTCCGGGCTGGGCCGCGACGTGGTCACGGGGCGGCGCTTCTGCAGGGCGAGCGCGAGGGAGCGGGCGGAGATCTCGGTGCCCTCTTCGAGGGCCTGGTTGCCGATCACGACGGTCAGCGGCACCGCGGTGATGTCGTGCCGCTCCATCGTCCGCTGCGGCAGGTAGGCCGTTGAATCGGTGACGATCGCGACATGGCGGGACATGAGCTGGAGATTACCCGCAGGAACCCCGGTGCGGCAGCCCGGCCCCCGCACCCGGACGACGGTCCCCGTGCGTGAGCGCGTGCCTCTCGCCAGCCGTGCCGGCTCTCGCGCGTTGACGTGGGAACACGTGGGCTCAGGTGGTGCTCTCGGGCTTGGCCTGCTTCTCCCAGGGATACGCGACGGGCGGCTTCGGCGGGCTGATCGCGGGCCGCGTCGCCTCCTGGGCCGTGCGGTCGGGGCTCTCCGCGGCGGGCGGGGCGGCGGCCGCGGGCCGTGGGGCGGGCTCGGCCGCCGGTGCGGGCGCGGACCAGGACGCGGTGGACCCGCCCGGCTCGCCCGGGGTGGGCTCCGTCGCCCAGTGCCGCAGGGCGCCCGCTTCCATGTCGATCTGCGTCATCAGCACATCGAGGTCGTCGTCGGCGAACTTGTGGGCGCGGTCGCGCGCCGCCCAGCGCAGGGAGTCCGCCGCCGTGGTGATCTGCTCCGTGCGCTCCTTCAGGCCGGGCAGTCGCTGGCTCAGGGTGATGCGGTCCGGCTCCCTCTCAAGGCGCCTCAGCTCGTCGTCCAGCTCGTGGCCGTGGGCGCTCAGGCGCTCGAAGAGGGCGAGGGACTCGTGCAGCGACGCGTCCTCGGCGACGCCCGCGCGGAGCGCGTCCTGGGTGGCCCGCATCGAGGTGCGCAGCTTGAGCCGGAGCTGGGCCAGCTCGCCGACGGCGCCGGGCTGAGCGATCGTCCGCGCGCGCAGCGTCGTGTCCTCGACCGTGCGGCGGGCCTGCGTGATCGTGCGGTCCACGCCTCGCTTGGCGGCGCGCACGGCCTTCACCGCCGCATAGGCCCCCACCGCCAGGAACAGCACGAAGAGCAGCGCGACCACTGCGATCACGGCTTCCACGATGCTTCTCCTTCGGCCGGGCGGAACGGGGGGCGGCAAGGGGCGAGGCAGACGGGCGGTCCGCCTCTCCACGGTAAACGCAGCAAGCCCGTCGAGGGTTCCAGCGGAACCCCCATCCTGCCCGTAGGGGACTCCCCCGATACGCCCCGCCGCCCGAGGGCCCGGCACCCCGCCGCCCGGGGGCCTGGAACCCCGCCGCCCGGGGCCCGCCGCCGACGGCCCACGCGCCTGGTCAACACGCCCGGCCCTGCGAACAGTTGAGCGGCCGGACCCCGCGTGGGGTCCGGCCGCTCGCGCACTGTCAGGGAGGGTCAGGCGGGAACGATGTTCACCAGCTTCGGCGCCCGCACGATGACCTTGCGGATGCCCGCGCCGCCCAGCGCCGCCACGACCCGCTCGTCGGCCAGGGCCGCCTTCTCCAGCTCCTCGTCGGAGATGGTCGGCGGGACCTCCAGGCGGGCCTTGACCTTGCCCTTGATCTGCACGACGCAGGTCACGGCCTCGTCCACGACGTACGCGGGGTCGGCGACCGGGAAGTCCTGGTGGACGACCGAGTCGGTGTGGCCCAGACGGCGCCACAGCTCCTCGGCGACGTGCGGGGCCAGCGGCGCGACCATCAGCACCAGGCTCTCGGCCACGGAGCGCGGCACCGCGCCGCCCGCCTTGGTCAGGTGGTTGTTCAGCTCGGTGACCTTGGCGATGGCGGTGTTGAACCGCATGCCCTCCAGGTCCTGGCGGACGCCGTCGATCGCCTTGTGCAGCGCGCGCAGCGTGTCCTCAGCGGGTTCGGCGTCCACGACGGTCGCCTCGCCGGTGGCCTCGTCGACGACCAGGCGCCACAGGCGCTGCAGCAGGCGGTACTGGCCGACGACCGCGCGCGTGTCCCAGGGGCGGGAGACGTCCAGCGGGCCCATCGCCATCTCGTACAGGCGCAGGGTGTCCGCGCCGTACTCCTCGCAGATCTCGTCCGGGGTGACGGCGTTCTTCAGGGACTTGCCCATCTTGCCCAGCTCGCGCTTGACGGGCTCGCCCTCGTAGAAGAACGCCCCGTCGCGCTCCTCGACCTCGGCGGCCGGGACGGGGAAGCCACGGCTGTCGCGGTAGACGTACGCCTGGATCATGCCCTGGTTGTACAGCTTGTGGAACGGCTCGGCCGACGAGATGTGGCCCAGGTCGAACAGGACCTTCGACCAGAAGCGCGCGTACAGCAGGTGCAGCACGGCGTGCTCGGCGCCGCCGACGTACAGGTCGGCGCCGCCCGTCGGCTGTCCCGCGCGCGGGCCCATCCAGTAGCGCTCGACGTCGGGGGCGACCAGCTGCTGGTCGTTGTGCGGGTCCAGGTAGCGCAGCTCGTACCAGCAGGAGCCCGCCCAGTTGGGCATGGTGTTGGTCTCGCGGCGGTAGCGTCGCGGACCGGCGCCGTCGCCCAGGTCCAGCTCCACGTTGACCCAGTCCTCGTTGCGGGACAGCGGGGTCTCGGGCCGGGTGTCGGCGTCGTCCGGGTCGAAGGTGCGCGGGGAGTAGTCGTCGACCTCCGGCAGCTCCAGGGGCAGCATCGACTCGGGCAGCGAGTGCGCGACGCCGTCCTCGTCGTAGACGATCGGGAAGGGCTCGCCCCAGTAGCGCTGGCGGCTGAACAGCCAGTCGCGCAGCCGGAAGTTGACGGTGCCGTGGCCGATGCCCTTGCGCTCCAGCCACTCGGTGATGCGCGCCTTGGCGTCGACGACGCCCAGGCCGTCCAGCTGGATCTCCGCGTTGGCGGAGTTCACGATCTTCGCGTCGTACGAGGCGAACGCGTCGTCCCACGTCGAGGGGTCCGTGCCCCGGTCGTCGGCGGGCTCGACGACGCAGCGCATCGGCAGCTCGAAGGCGCGGGCGAAGGCGAAGTCACGGGTGTCGTGGGCCGGGACGGCCATGATGGCGCCCGTGCCGTAGCCCATCAGTACGTAGTCGGCGATGAAGACCGGGACGCGCTCGCCGCTGACCGGGTTCGTCGCGTACGCGCCCGTGAAGACACCGGTCTTCTCCTTGGCGTCGGCCTGGCGCTCCACGTCGGACTTGGCGGCGGCGGTGGCGCGGTACTTCGCGACGGCCTCGGCGGGGGTCGCGTGACCGCCCGTCCACACCTCGTGGGTGCCCTCGGGCCAGGCGGCCGGAACCAGGGAGTCGACCAGCTCGTGCTCGGGCGCCAGGACCATGTAGGTGGCGCCGAACAGGGTGTCCTGACGGGTGGTGAAGACGGTGATCGCCGCGTCGCCGGAGCCGACGGGGAAGTCGACGCGGGCGCCTTCGGAGCGGCCGATCCAGTTGCGCTGCTGCAGCTTGATGGCCTCGGGCCAGTCCAGCGCGTCCAGGTCGTCCAGCAGGCGGTCGGCGTAGGCCGTGATGCGCATGTTCCACTGGCGCAGCTTGGACTTGAAGACGGGGAAATTGCCGCGCTCGGAGCGGCCGTCGGCGGTGACTTCCTCGTTGGCCAGGACGGTGCCCAGGCCGGGGCACCAGTTGACGGGCGAATCGGAGGCGTAGGCCAGGCGGAAGCCGCTCAGGACGTCGGCGCGCTCGGCGGCGGACAGCTCGCTCCACGCGCGCGTGGAGTCCGGTACGGGGCGCTCACCGGTCTCGAACTGGGCGACCAGGTCGGCGATCGGACGGGCCTTGCGCAGCTCGTCGTCGTACCAGGAGTTGAAGACCTGCAGGAAGATCCACTGGGTCCACTTGTAGTACTCCGGGTCGATCGTCGCGAACGAGCGGCGCTTGTCGTGGCCCAGGCCCAGGCGGCGCAGCTGCGCCTTCATGTTGACCATGTTGGCCTCGGTGGAGACGCGCGGGTGCGTGCCCGTCTGCACCGCGTACTGCTCGGCGGGCAGGCCGAAGGCGTCGAAGCCCAGGGAGTGCAGGACGTTGTGGCCCGTCATGCGCTGGAAGCGGGCGAAGACGTCCGTGGCGATGTACCCCAGGGGGTGGCCGACGTGCAGGCCCGCACCGGAGGGGTACGGGAACATGTCCAGGATGAACTTCTTGGGGCGGGCCGCCAGCTCCGGGTCACCGGCCAGCTCGCCGCTGGGGTTGGGCGCTTCGTACGTGCCGTCGGCGTCCCAGAAGTCCTGCCAGCGCGCCTCGATCTCGGCCGCCAGGGCGGCCGTGTAGCGGTGCGGCGCGGCCGCCTCGGCGGCCGAGGGGGTGCCCCCCGCGCCTGCGGCGGTGGCGGAGGAATTCGTCTCGCTCATGGTCCTCAAAGCTCCATCGATCGTCTCTGCCTGCGGAAACGGCCGTGCGGCCAAATAAAAATGCCCCTCGCACAGGAGGGGACGCCGCGCCGATGCCGACCGCGCTCACTGGCGGTCGGGACTGATCAGCGCGGCCCGCTAAGCAGAAGGCGTACGGCACGCATGGCGTCAGGGTACCGCAGGGCCCTGGCGCCGAGCGACGCGCTTTGTCCCCTCACGGCCGGATCCGGAGGGAGCGCGCGCCACCGGAAGCGGAAGCTCACCCTTGGCCAAAGATTACTCCGCGTACCGCCCACTATCGGGGCAACACCAAGATCGAGTAGCGCTTTGATAACAACGCAATAACTCAAACCACGTACCCGCCGGTATGGGGCGACTTAGCATGCGGCGACCGGACCATTTCGGAGTCGCCCCCATGAACCCTCTGCACCCGCACCACAAGCGCCCCCAGAGCCTCGTTCCCCCCGGCTCCCCCGCCCTCCGCCCGTTCCCCGGCCCCGGCAGAGCCGCCCGAGGCCTGCTGGCCGCGGCCGCGCTGCTGCTCATACCCCTGCTCGTGGTCGCCGGAGGCGATGACTTCCGTGCCGCCCTGGACTTCACCACCGGAGTGCTGTCGCTCGTCGCGCTGACCGCGTCCGTCGCCTGGGGCCTGGTGGCCTCCGACCGGCTCTTCCTGCGCTCACGGCAGCGCCTGCTCGCCCAGGCCGTGCACCGGGCCACCGCGGTGGCCTCCGTGGGCTTCCTGCTGCTGCACGGCACCGTCAAGCTCGCCCTCGACCACGTGTCCCTGGTGGGCGCCCTCATCCCCTTCGGCCTCGGCGTCACCGGCGGCGACGGCCTCATCGGCCTCGGCTCGCTCGCCGGCCTCCTGATGGTGACCACCAGCGTCACCGGCGCGCTGCGCAGCGCCTTCGCCTCTCCGGTCCAGGTCGCCTCGCGGTGGCGGGCGCTGCACATGCTCGCCTACCCCGCCTGGTGCGCGGCCCTGATCCACGGCCTGTACGCGGGACGCCCGCCGAAGGCGTGGGTGACCGCCCTGTACTGCCTGTGCCTCCTCGCCGTCGCCGCGGCGGTGGCGTTGCGCGCCGCCCCGCGCCCCCTCAAGCGCAAGGTCGCCGCCCGCGTCCTGGCCGTCCTCGAACCGGACGGCCGGGGCACCCCGGGACGCCGCCCCGGCCGCCGCAACGCCGCGCCAAGCCGGGACACCGCCTCCGCTCCGCTGCCGGGAACGGCGTCCGGCCTCGGCGCCGCCGCGTCCGACATGTCCCCCGTGGCCGGGATCGCCGCCGCCTACCGCGCGCTGGCCGTGCCGCCGGACCAGGAATCCCCCGACCTGCCCCCCGACCTCAAGACCACCGAGGCGCTGCCCACCGTGACACCCCGCTGGCCCACCCCGTCACCCCCACCGCCCGCCGAGGCCCCCGAGATCCCGTTGTCGTACGACTCCGGAGACAGCCGGTACTCCTCTGAAGACAGCCGGTACTCCCCTGGAGACAGCCGACACGACTCCGAAGGCAGCCGATACGACTCCGGGGGCAGCGGGTTCGACCCCTTAGACAGCCGGTACGGCCCCGGAGACGGCCCCTACGACCCCGAGGACACCCGGCACGACTACGGAGACACCTCGTTCGCCTCCACGGCCACCGATCCGTACGCCGACGACCCCTATGGCTACGACACCGGTGGCAGGACCGCCTGTCACCCGCCCGCCCACGAGCCCCTGCGCGAGCCCGCCTCCGGTGGCGACGGCGCCGCCACCCAGCCCCTGCCCCGCCCCTTCCAGGCGCCCACGACCGGCGAACCCTGGAACGCGTCCGCCGGAGGAAGCAAGTGAACGCGTCCTTGCCCGACGTCCCCGAAGTCCGCGTCGTCGGGCTTCCGCTGCTGACCTCGGGATTCGATCTGGTCGAGCGGCTCGACCTGGGCATGCACCTGAAGGTGCACGGCCCCGTGGAGCCCCTCGCGGGCGAACACCTCGCCGCCCTCGCCGACGCGATCGGGCTGCGCGGCCGGGGCGGCGCGGGCTTCCCCTTCGCCACGAAGCTGCGGGCCGTCGCCGAGTCCGCGATCCGCCGCGGCGTGCGCCCCGTGGTGGTCGTCAACGGCAGCGAGGACGAGCCCGCCTGCCGCAAGGACACCGTCCTGATCAACCGCGCCCCGCACCTGATCCTCGACGGCGCCCTGCTCGCCGCCGAGGCCCTTGGCGCGCGCACCCTCGTCATCGGCGTGACCCGCGACTCCACCGAGGCCTCGATGCGCTCGGCGCTCGCCGAGCGCGGCCTGGGCGACCGGCGCGGAGCGCGGCTTCGCGCGCGCGTGCAGCGCAATCCGGCGCGCATGGTGACCGGCGAGTCCTCGGCCCTTGTCCGCTCCGCCGAAGGCGGCCCGCCGCTGCCCCCGGGGCGCAAGGTCCGCACCGCCGACTCCGGGGTGGGCGGCGCGCCCACGCTCCTGTCGAACGCGGAGACGTTCGCGCAGCTCGCCGTCGCCGCCCGCACCGGAGCGGACCGCTATCGCCGCACCGGGCTGCGCGACGAGCCGGGCACCGTGCTCCTGACCCTCTCCGGGGCGGTCACGCGCCCCATGGTGGTGGAGGTGCCAACGGGCGTGCCCCTTCGGTACGTTCTGCAGCTCGCGGGGGCTCCCCCGCTGCCACAGGGCGTCCTCACGGGCGGCTATCACGGCAAGTGGCTGGACGCGGCCACCGCGCACGACGCGGTCGTCTCACGGGCCGCCCTAGAGGCCTGCGGGGGCGCGCTCGGCGCGGGCGCGGTCCTGCCGATCGGCCCCGGCACCTGCCCGCTCGGCGAGTCCCTGCGCGTGGCGAACTGGCTGGCCGGCGAGAGCTCGGGCCAGTGCGGCCCCTGCTACCTGGGCCTTCCCGCCGCCGCGCGCGGCCTCGCGGACGTCCTGGACGGCGGCGGACCCACCGCCCTGGAGGCGCTGCGCGAGGTGACGCGGGCGGTCAAGCGGCGCGGCGCCTGCAAGCACCCCGACGGCTCGGCGGCCTTCCTGGAGTCCACGATCGCGGCCTTCACCGACGACCTGGCGGCGCACGTCCTGGGCGACGGCTGCGGGCGTCCCGTCGAGGGCGTGCTGCCCCTCCAGGACGACTCCCCGCAGGGCGAGGCCCCCAGCGGCCGCACGCTCGCCGTCGACTGGACCCTGTGCCAGGGCCACGGCCTGTGCGCGGACATCGTCCCGGAGCTGATCCAGCTGGGCGCGGACGGCTTCCCGTCGGTCGCGGAGGCGGTGGTGCCGCGCTACTCCGAAGCGCGCGCCCAGCGCGCCGTGCGCCGCTGTCCCGCGCTGGCCCTGCGCATCGAGGAGGCCCCCACGCGTGGGGGCGCCGTTCCCGCGGCGCCGGTGCTGCCGCGCGGGCGCGGGCGCAGGGCCCTGGGCAGCGGACGGCAGTGAGGGACGACGAAAGAGCGGGCCACCCGATCCGGGTGGCCCGCTCTCATCTGCTGTGGAGCTAAGGAGAATTGAACTCCTGACCTCTTGCATGCCATGCAAGCGCTCTACCAACTGAGCTATAGCCCCTTGCTGTGTCCGCCCGGTTCCCCCGGCGGCTCCGCCAACATTACACGGTCACCCCCGTGCTCCACCAAATCGTTTCCGTCCCGGACGCGTGAGCGTTCCCGGGAGGGACGTCCGGGGCCGGTACCGTCCCGCCGCGTGACCGTGCTCGCGCCCCCTGCCGCCCGCCACCGTCTGCCCCTCGCCGCCGTCGGCTGCCTGCTGTCCTTCGCCGCCTTCTGGACCGCCCAGCGCACCGCACAGGTGTCGCTGATCGACCTGATGGTCTACCGCGCGGAGGGCGAGGCCGTGCGCGCGGGCGGTGATCTGTACGCCCTGCGGGCCACCGAGGCGCACCTGCCCATGACGTACCCGCCCTTCGCCGGGATCCTCTTCACGCCGCTGACGCTGCCGGACACGGCCGACCTGAAGACGCTCGCCACGGCCGGGAACCTGCTCCTGCTGGTGGTCTTCGCGTACCTGTGCCTGCGGCTGCTCGAGCAGCAGCGCCACGCGCGCGGGGGCACTCCGTGGGGCCACGCGCGCGTGGAGGCCGCCTTGTGGGTGTCCGCGCTCGCGGTGTGGGCGGAGCCGGTGTGGACGACGCTGCGCTACGGGCAGGTCAATCTGCTGCTCGCCGTCCTGGTCCTTTGGGACCTGACGCGGCGCCCCGGACACCGGTGGGCGGGGGTGGGCATCGGCGTCGCCGCGGCGATCAAGCTCACGCCCGCGCTCTTCGCCGTGTTCCTGCTCCTCGTGGGCGTCGCGGCGGCCGCGCGGCGGGGCGTCTGGCGGCCCGCCGTGCGGCACGCGTGCGTGGCCGCCGGCGCCTTCCTGGGCGCGACGCTGCTCGCGGCGGCCGTGCTCCCAGACAACTCCCGGCGCTTCTGGACCCGGGTGGTGTTCGAGGCGAACCGGGCCGGGCACACGGAACAGACCGCGAACCAGTCGCTGCGCGGGGTGCTCGCCCGGCTGCTGCACACCGATGAGCCGGGTCCGTGGTGGACGGTGGGCGCCGTCCTGGTGTGCGCGGGCGGCCTCGCGGTCGCCGTGGCCGCGGCGGCGCGCGGGGAGCGCGCCTGGGGCGCGGTGGCCTGCGCGGCGACCGCGCTGCTCGTCAGCCCGGTGTCGTGGTCCCATCACTGGGTGTGGTGCGTGCCGATGGCGCTGCTGCTGTGGGCCCGGGCGGCGCGGGGCGGCGGACGGGCGTGGTGGGCGGGGGCGGGCGGCCTCTTCCTGGTGTTCTGCTCGTACGCCCTGTGGTGGGTGCCGCATCGGCCCGGGCGGCCCGAACTCGACCAGAACTTTGGCCAGATGACACTGTCGGCGCTCTATCCGCTGACCGCCGTCGCCTTCCTCGCCGCGGCAGCCGGCGTGTGCGCGGGGCGCGGTCCCAAGCGCGGGGCTCGGTCGAAGGCAGCCTCAGGGACGCGGCCACAAGCACCGTCAGTGGCACCGTCAGGGGCACGGCCGCCCGGCAAGGGCGCGGATCAGGCCGTAGCGAAGGAGTAGAAGCGCTTGAGCGTGCAGTGCTCGTCGAGCAGACGGCCGTAGATCGGCTCCCCTTCGAGCTCGCGGTACGTCTCGATGGGGTCGCCTTTTATGATCAGCGCCCGCGCGCACTCCTCGCACCAGTACTGGTAGTCCGGGTTGACCGGTTCCATGTCGCGGACGATCGGCGTACCGCTGCCGCACCAGTCGCACTTCCGCCTGTGGGCACCCATCGATCAGCTCCAGCTGTGGCCGCAGGCCGTGCACACGTAACTGACTCCGCCGTTGTCACCGAGGACTTGGGCGACGTGGGACGAACCGCAGGAAGGGCAGTTGAGGAGCGTGGCGTCGCCGGACCGTATCTCCGCCACTTCGGGGAGGCGGCCGGCCTCCCCGAGGCTGCTCGCAGGCATCGCGCTCTCCCTCCCGTCGGGTCACCGTCGGCGCACTGGTGCAGTCCCCTTCCGGCCCACCGAATTCTGCCACGACCACGGCGAGCCGGTCAGCGACGCATACGTACCAGTCCGGACACGGCACCGACGGCGGCCAGCGCGGCGAGCGCGTAGGAGCACACCAGGAGCGCGTCCGCCGATGAGTACGCCCCAGAAGCCCCCCGCGACTCAAGCCGACCGAGGAAAACAGCGCCGAAGACGGCGACGCCGGACACCTGGCCGAGCTGGGTGACCGTCGCGAGGAAGCCGCTGGCGTCCGCGGCGTCCTCCGGCCCGACGGTGGCCAGCGCGCGCGTGAGCGCGGGGCTGAAGGCCATCGCCATCCCGGCGCCCGCGCCGACGAGCGCCAGATACAGCCACGGGCCGCCGTCCCGCAGCAGCAGGCCGAAGGCGAGGGTCGACGCCGCGGTGAGCGCGAACCCGCCGGGGACAAGGGCCGGTTGGACGGCCGCGGGCCAGCGCCGCCAGGTCAGGCCGACCACGCCGAAGCACACCGCGGACGGCGCGAACGTCAGACCGGCGCGCAGCGCGCTGTAGCCGAGGCCGCCCTGCACATGCAGGGTGAGCGCGAACAGGAAGCCCGCGTTGACGGCCATGACCGCGCCGACGCGGAACACGGCGAGCGCCATGCCCGGGGCGCGCAGCAGGCGCGGCGAGATCAGGGGCGCGCCGCCGCGCCGGGCCAGGCGCGACTCGTACCCGACGAACACGGCGAGGAGCGCCGCGCAGGCGGCCAGGGACAGCCAGGTCCACAGCGGCCACCCCTCCTGCTCGCCGAGCACCAGCGGCACGGTGAACAGGGACACGGTGGCGCCGAGGAGCACCAGACCCGGCAGGTCCAGGCCGCGCGCGCGGCGCGCGTGCGCGCCGTCGGGCGGCAGGACGCGGGAGGCGAGGACCAGCAGGACCACGCCCACCGGCACGTTCACCAGGAACACCGGGCGCCAGCCCGCGCCGAGCAGGTCGGCGCTGACCAGGACCCCGCCCAGCACCTGCCCGGCGGCGGCGCCGGTCGCGAGGACCGCCGAGTAGGCGCCGAGCGCGCGCACCCGGGCCTCGCCGGTGAAGGTGCGCTGGATGAGGCTGAGCACCTGCGGGATCAGCAGCGCGGAGCCCGCGCCCTGCACGAACCGGAAGGCGATCAGCTGGCCGGTGCTCTGGCTCAGCCCGCAGGCGAGGGAGGCGGCGGTGAAGAGGGCGAGGCCGGTGAGGTAGACGCGGCGGTGCCCGAGCCGCTCGCCGAGCCGGGCGCCGGTGATCAGCAGGACCGCGTACGTGAGGGTGTAGCCCGCGATCACCAGTTGCAGCCCGGCGCCGGAGGCACCCAGGTCGGCGCGGATCGTGGGCGCCGCGACGTTGACGATGAACACGTCGAGCAGCGCCATGAACTGGGCGGCGAGCACGGCCGCGAGGACGCGTCCGGGCCGGATGTCAGTGCCGGGCGCTTTACTGGATATGGGAGTTGAGGCGGGACTCGGTGCCGATGGGGCGGTGGTCGTCATGCCCCTGAGCGTGCCGAGCGCCCGGTACAGGTAGTGAGAGCCCGCGGATGCTGGTACTGACAGCACCTGGCACGGGCCGGGCCCGGCGTCGACGATGGGGGACGTGACGACGATGGACACGACGAGCAGGGTGGGCGGGGCCGCCGCGCCGCCCGGCATCCGGGGCGTGGAGCGCCACCCGGCCGGGGCCGCACGGGGGTCGGTCACCGGCCGGGCGGCGCCCTCGGGCGCTCCCGGGGCCGCGCGGGCCCGGCGTCGCCACGAGCTGGCCGCGTTCCTGCGCGGCCGCAGGGCCCGGGTCACTCCGGCCGACGTGGGCATGCCGCCGGGCCCGCGCCGCCGCACGCCGGGGCTGCGCCGCGAGGAAGTCGCCCAGCTCTCCGGCGTCGGCGTGACCTGGTACACCTGGCTGGAGCAGGGCCGCCCCATCAACGCGTCCGCGCAGGTCCTTGACGCCGTCGCCCGCACGCTGCGCCTGGACAGAACCGAGCGCGAGCACCTGTACCACCTCGCCGAGGTGCCGTACGCCGCGCGGCACGAGGCTCCGGTGCTCACGGTCGGCCCGGAGATCCAGGGCCTCATCGACGCGATGGACCCGCACCCGGCGGTGGTCTACAACACGCGCTACGACATCCTCGCCACGAACCCCGCCTACCGCGATCTCTTCGTCGTCCCGGAGATCGAGGCGATAGGCGTGCCGAACGTGCTGTGGTCGCTGTTCGTGGTGCCCGAGCGGTACTGCCCGCTGGTCTTCAGGGAGTCGGAGCTCCCGGTGATGGTGGCGACGCTGCGCGGGGCGTACGGACGGCACGTGGGCGAGCCCGCCTGGGAGGAGTTCGTACGGGAACTGTCGGCGGCCAGCCCGCACTTCGCGCGGCTCTGGGCGAGCGGGGACGTGGTGCCGCCGGGCCCGCGCGTGAAGACGTTCCGGCACGGCGCGGTGGGCGAGCTGCGGATGACGTCGGTCTCGCTGTCCATCAACGGCATGCCGGACTGCCGGATCGTGGCGTACACACCGGCCGACGAGGAGACGCTGCGGGGGGCGGCCCGGCTGCGGGAGCTGCGGCGCGCGGAGGAGGGGGCGAAGGAAGCCGGGGGCCTGGCCTGACCCGGCGGGCTACGGGCTCGGCCGCCACGGGCTCGGCCGCCACGGGCTCGGCCGCCACCGGCTCGGCCGCCCGGGCTCCGGCGCCCTGGTCCCGGCCGCCCCGGCTCACGCGGGCAACGAAAAAGCCCCGCCCCCTCGACGGGGACGGGACCTCTCTGATGAATCTGATGAATCTTGTGGAGCTAAGGAGAATTGAACTCCTGACCTCTTGCATGCCATGCAAGCGCTCTACCAACTGAGCTATAGCCCCTTGTGTTCTTCCGTTCTTCCCGCTCCGCGGGCCGAACAAGAAGAACTTTAGCCTGCCACCTGCCCGAATGCGAAATCCGGGCCCGGGCCGCGGCCCGGGGCGAAGGCCGACCGCCCCTCGCCCGCCTGGAGGGCTAGTCGTCGTCGCCGAGCACCGGCTCCGGCAGCGTGCCCGCGTTGTGCTCGAGGAGGCGCCAGCCGCGGGCGCCCTGGCCGAGGACGGACCAGCAGCAGTTGGAGAGCCCGCCCAGGCTTTCCCAGTGGTGGGACTCCAGGCCGAGGAGGCGGCCGATGGTCGTGCGGATCGTGCCGCCGTGGCTGGCGACGACCAGCGTGCCGTTGTCCGGGAGCTTCTCGGCGTGCCGCAGGACGATGGGGGCGGCCCGGTCGGCGACCTCGGTCTCCAGTTCGCCGCCGCCGCGCCGCACCGGCTCGCCGCGCTTCCACGCGGCGTACTGCTCGCCGTAGCGCTCGATGATCTCTTCGTGCGTGAGGCCCTGCCAGTCACCGGCGTACGTCTCGCGCAGGCCCTCGTCGTGCGTGACCTCCAGGCCCGTGACGGCGGCGAGCTCGGCGGCCGTGGCGGCGGCGCGCTTGAGGTCGGAGGCGATGATCGCGTCCGGCTTCAGGGAGGCGAGGAGCCGGGCGGCGCGCCGGGCCTGGGACCGGCCCGCCTCGGTCAGCTCGATGTCCGTGGAGCCCTGGAAGCGGCGCTCCAGGTTCCAGGACGTCTGGCCGTGCCGCCACAGGATGATGCGGCAGCCGCGGCTCGTCACCGCAGCTCACCGCCGAGGTCGGCCTCCTCGGCCGCCTGCTGCAGCTTGGCGTGCTCGGCGGCCTTGCCCCGGGTGGCCTTGGCGTCGGCGGGCAGCTCGATCTCGGGGCAGTCCTTCCACAGGCGCTCGAGCGCGTAGAAGACGCGCTCCTCGCTGTGCTGGACGTGCACCACGATGTCGACGTAGTCGAGCAGGACCCAGCGGGCCTCGCGGTCGCCCTCGCGGCGGACCGGCTTGGCGCCGAGCTCCTTGCTGAGGCGTTCCTCGATCTCGTCGACGATCGACTTGACCTGGCGGTCGTTGGGGGCGGAGGCGAGCAGGAAGGCGTCCGTGATCGACAGCACGTCGCTGACGTCGTACGCGATGATGTCGTGCGCGAGCTTGTCGGCGGCCGCCTGGGCGGCGACGGTGATGAGCTCGGTGGAGCGGTCCGTGGCGGTCACTAGAGAGCTTTCCTTCAGACGGGCAAATACTCGACAAGGGTCTCACGGACTGCCGACCGCTCCCCAGACGATTATTCGATCACCGTGCGGGAGGCCCCGCCGCGGACGCTCCGGAGCAGCCGCAGAAGCTCCGGAGCAGCCCCGGGAGCCGCGGGTCAGCCGTCCGGGCGGCCCCAGTGATCTCCGGGGCCGCCCCGCCGCCGGTCGCCCGGCAGCCCCCGCCGCGCTGGCGGAGCGGGGGCTCACTGGGGCTCACTGGGGCTTCAGGGCCTTGTAGTCCCGTCCGAGTTCCACCGAGACGTCCGCGTTCGCCGCCGCCCTGCCCTTGGTGACGGCGGACGCCGGGAGGCCGAGGGTCTTGGCGACCTCCTGTGCCTCCTTCTTCTTCGCGGCGTCGGCGTAGGTGACCCGCGAGGCGGTCGCCGCGGATCCGGTGCCGCCGTCGACGAAGGTGAAGCCGCCGTTGACCAGGGCGATGCGGGCGGCCTCCGAGGCGTCCTCGCCGCCGGTCGCGTTCTTCACGCCGACCCGTACGGCCGCGCCGTGGTCGGGGCTCTTCACCACGCCGCCGAGGACGTTCTTGACGACGCTGTCGGAGGTTTTCTCGGTCAGGGTGCCGTCCTGCCGCACCGGAAGGACGGACGTGGCGTAGTCGCCGCCCTTGGCGCGCTCGGCGAGCTTGGCGAGGAAGGCGCCGAGGTCCTTCTCCTTCAGGGACGGGTCGAGGATCTGCGCGAGCGACTGCACGGTGACCGTCGCGGCCTGCGGGTCGGACGACAGCTTGCGCAGCACACCCCGCATGACCTGCCCGAACCGGTCCAGCTGCGCGCTCTCGTCCTCGCCGGGCGCGCGGTAGGTGGCGTACGCGACGGCCATCGGGCCGCTGAGGGTCTGCTCCTCGCCCTTCTTCACGAGCGGCGCCTCGCCCTCGCGCTTGGCCTTGGGGTCCGGCACGTCGGCGTCGGTGTCGATGTCGATGTTGCCGACGAGTTCGACGAGGTTGTTGAGGAAGGGGGTGTCGAGGCGCCAGGTGCCCTCGACCTTGGTGCCGAGCAGCGTGTCCAACTGCTCGCGGGTGCCGGAGGAGCCGTCGTCGTCGACGGACTTGCCGAGCGTGGTCGTGGTGCCGTCGTCGCCGGTGAGGGCCAGGGAGTTGGGCAGCAGGACGGTGGTGCCGCGCTGGGTGGTGGTGTTGTTCACGAGCAGCGCCGTGGAGGTGCCGCCGCCCTTGGTGTTGTGCAGATGCAGGACGACGACGTCGCGCTTCTGCGGTCCCGTGGCGGCCGGGCCGCCGGACTTGTCCTCCGACTGTCCGGGCAGATCGCCCGCGGCCCACAAGTAGCCGACGCCGCCGACGAGGGCGAGCGCGAGGGCCACGACCAGGATGACGACCCGCGAGCGGCCGCGCCGCTTGGCCTCCTCGCGCCGCTCGGTGCGGCTCTCGGTGAACTTCAGCCAGTCGATGACGTCTTCGGAGTTCTCGTCGGGCTCCTCGATGAACGAGAACTGCTCGGTGCGGTACTCGCGGGGCTCACCGGTGTCATCGCTGGCACCGGTGCCGTGGGGCCCGGCCCCGGCCTGCCCGTCGCGCTCGTCCCGCGCCGCGTCCGCCGCGGGGTGGGCCTGCTGCTGCGGCACCTGCGGCTGGGCCTGCTGTTGTTGCTGCTGCTGCGGAATCCAGCCGGTCTGTTCCGCCGTGTCGTAAGCGGTGCCGTAAGCCGTGCCGAAAGCCGTGCCGCCGTCGTGGGACGTACCGGTGTCGTACGAAGTTCCGGTGGCGTACGCGTCGTACCCCTGCGGATACGCCGAAGCGGCGGCCTGCTGCCCCGCCCCCTGGGCGTACGGGTCATACCCGTACGCCTGCTGCGACTGCTGCGCCTGCGCCTGTGCCTGCTGCTGCCCGGCGTACGTGTCGTACGAGGGAGCGGGCGCCTGCCGGGGCACCAGCTGGTAGACCGGCCGCCCGTACTCGTCGTACCCGACGACCTCGTACTGAGCCGCCGCGTCACCCTCGTACTCGCCCCCGTAAGGGTCGTACTGTCGGTCGTTCACCGGTGCCCCTCTCGGCTCACTCGCCGCGGTACAGCTCGCGCTTGTCGATGTAACGCACCACGCCGTCCGGCACCAGATACCAGACGGGCTCGCCCTTGGAGACCCGGGAGCGGCAGTCCGTCGAGGAGATGGCGAGGGCCGGGACCTCCACCAGTGAGACCCCGCCCTCGGGCAGGCCGGGGTCGGTCAGGGGGTGGCCCGGACGGGTGACGCCGACGAAGTGGGCCAGCGAGAACAGCTCTTCGGTGTCCCGCCAGGTGAGGATCTGGCCGAGCGCGTCGGCGCCCGTGATGAAGAACAGATCCGTGTCGGGGTTGAGGCGGCGCAGATCGCGCAGGGTGTCCGTGGTGTAAGTGGGGCCGCCGCGGTCGATGTCGATGCGGCTGACGGAGAACTGCGGGTTCTCCGCGGTCGCGATGACCGTCATCAGATAGCGGTCTTCGGCGGCCGAGACCTGCTTGTGGCTCTTCTGCCACGGCTGCCCGGTCGGTACGAACACGACCTCGTCGAGGTGGAACTGGGCGGCGACCTCACTGGCCGCCACCAGGTGTCCGTGGTGGATCGGGTCAAACGTTCCACCCATGACGCCCAGACGGCGCTTGGCGGCGCTCGCCGGGCCGGTGCCCGGGCCGCCCCGCGGGCCGGTAGGCATGTCCTGCTCTCCCATGCGTGCAGACACTACCGGCCCCGGTGGACGTCCCCGGTTTCAGCCTTACGGGTCAGCGGTCGCGGTTGAAGCGCGTGGTGATCCACAGGAGCAGGAGGAGCACGACGAGGGCGCCGCCGCCGGTGACGTAGGGGCTGATGCTCGCGTGCTCGTCGACGTGCTCACCTTCGGAGGAGGCGAGGGTGACCAACTGGGCGGCGGTGGCGTGGAGGCTCATCGTCAGCAGGACCTATCCGGTGTGGGATCGGGGTAAAGACTTGGGCACATCGTATGCGGGGCGGGTGCGTGCGGCGACGGCGCCCTGCCGGGGGCTCCCCAAGCCCGCCCCTTCCCGAAACCGGGGGCTCCGCCCCCGGGGCCCCCGTTCATCGGCGCTTCGCGCCTCGTCCTCAAACGCCGGACGGGCTGGAAAACCTACTTGCGGTAGCCGCGCAGCAGCAGCCAGCCCACCAGCACGCAGCCGATGACCATCACGATGAGGACGACGCGCAGCAGGTTGCCCGGGCCCTGCCGGCCGGCCGCCTGGGCGGCCAGGGTGAGGGCGTCGGCTGCGGAGATGTGCTCCATGGCGGGTGGCTCCTTCTGTGTGCTGCCCCGTCACGGTATCTCCGCCTAGTCTTGACCTCATCTCGGGGGCCCGATCGAGACTCGACATGGGGGACGCGGCATGACCAACGGCAGCAACCACGGCGGCACGGGGGACGGGCACGAGCAGGTGCCGAGCCGGCAGCGCAGGCGCTTCCCCGGCATCTCGTCACGCACGTACGAGCACCCGGCGGACCGCTCGGCCCTGGTGGCCCTGCGCAAGCTCAGCGGCTTCGACACGGTCTTCAAGGCGCTCAGCGGGCTGCTGCCCGAGCGGAGCCTGCGGCTGCTGTACCTGTCGGACTCCGTGCGCGTGTCCGACGCCCAGTTCGCGCACCTCAACGACATGCTGCGGGACGCCTGTTACATCCTGGACCTGGAGAAGGTCCCGCCGATGTACGTGACGCAGGACCCGACGCCGAACGCGATGTGCATCGGGCTCGACGAGCCGATCATCATCGTCACGACCGGCCTGGTCGAGCTGCTCGACGAGGAGGAGATGCGCGCGACCATCGGGCACGAGGTGGGACACGCCCTGTCCGGCCACTCCGTGTACCGCACGATCCTGCTGTTCCTGACGAACCTCGCCCTGAAGGTGGCGTGGATTCCGCTCGGTTCCGTCGCGATCATGGCGATCGTGACCGCGCTGCGCGAGTGGTTCCGCAAGTCCGAGCTGTCCGCGGACCGCGCGGGCCTGCTCGTCGGCCAGGACCTCCAGGCGTCCATGCGCGGCCTGATGAAGATCGCGGGCGGCAACCACCTGCACGAGATGAACGTGGACGCGTTCCTGGAGCAGGCCGAGGAGTACGAGGCGGGCGGCGACCTGCGCGACTCCGTCCTGAAGATCCTGAACGTGCTGCCGCGCACGCACCCCTTCACCACCGTGCGCGCCGCCGAGCTGAAGAAGTGGGCCGAGAGCCGCGACTACCAGCGCGTCATGGACGGCCACTACCCGCGCCGCAGCGAGGACAAGGACGCCTCGGTCAGCGACTCCTTCCGGCAGTCGGCGTCGGCGTACGCGGACAACGTCCGCAACAGCAAGGACCCGCTGATGAAGCTGGTCAGCGACATCGCGGGCGGCGCGGGCGACCTCGGCGGCAAGCTGCGCGACCGGTTCACGGGGCCGGGCGGCGGGTCGGGGTCGGGGTCGGGTTCAGGGTCGGGATCAGGGTCCGGCTCGGGGTCCAGCTCGGGGTCTTCCGACGGCGACGACAAGTAGCCCACAGGCCCGCACACCGGCCCCCAGGCGGCTAGCCCCGGCGCTACAGCCGCGGCTGGGCCGCCCGTGCCAGCGTTCCGCACAGCGCGGTCGCGTCGCCCGTCGCGTACGGGTCGGTGCCCGCGGGGCCGCCCGTCGGCGCCTTCTGGCCCGCGAGCAGCGGCAGCAGCCTGCGGGTGGTGTCGGTGGCGCAGGCGAGCGGTCCGGCCTGGACGTACGACACGAGCAGTTCGGCCTGGTGCATGCGCAGGTCGTCGCGGTCGAAGCGGAAGTGCAGCTCGCGGCGGACGGTGAACAGCGAGGCGCGCGCCCGGTCGTCGGCGTTCGCCGGGCGCAGCGCGTAGACGAAGGTGTGGTCGGAGGAGACCTCGAGGGTGTCCTTGTTGGTCTCGTCCGCCCGCAGGGTGCCGTTGACGCGCACGCCCGGGTCGGCGAGCGCCGTCCTCCTCGGGTCGAACCGCACCAGCCAGCCGGTGGGCGCGTGCCGTCCGTCGGCGGCCGGGTGGGTGAAGCTCCGGTCGAACTGGTCGAGTTGGGCCGGGTCGAGCAGGACGCGGGCGGAGCGGACGGCGCGGCCAGTGAGCACGTCCGGGTCGAGCGAGGACTCGACCAGGTAGTCCTTGGCGGTGGACAGGGCGGAGACGACCTGGTCCTCGCTGAAGTGCGCGGTGCGGCGGGCCGCGGGCAGGGTGATGCCGCCCGCGCCGACGCGGAACTGCGCGGCCTGGCTCTTCGCGAACAGGTCGGCGACCTTCTCGGTGCCGGGCACGGCGCCCTGGGGGGCGAGCGGGACGACGGTCATGCGCAGCGGCTCGGGGCGCTGGGCGACGGGGGTGTCGTACGGGTGCCGTACGCCCATGTAGATCGCGGTGCCGAAGGCGACGGCGATGAGGACGACGAGGATCACCACTTGGCGGGAGAGCCTGCGGTGCGCGGTCGGCCTGCGGCGTACGGCGCGCGCGTGCTCCCCCATCCGCTCGCGCGCCGAGAACTCCTGTAATCGCGCGGCGCGCACGAACGACTCGTCGAAGACGACGGATCGGTACTCGTCCTCGCCTCCGGGAACTCCCTCGGGTGTCCCCGCAGGTGGTTCTCCTGGCCCGCCCATACCTTCAGGGTAGGTCTCCGGGACGTGAGGTAAACGCCCTGGTACACGACAACTTCTGACAACTCCTCACGCGCCGTCGCCGGGTGCGGGGCGGGCTTGTGCGGGTGCTCGCGAGGGCCGTCAGGGCGTGCGCGGCTCCGCGGACACGGCGGGCCGGCCGAACTCCGCCGACGCCGAGGGCCCTCCTGCTTCGCCCGCGCCCGTGGTCTGTTCGACCTCGGTGGTCGCGGGCGGGGGTATGCGGTCCTGGCGGCCGCCGGACGCGCCGCGGTAGACCGCGGCGAAGGCGAAGGCGACCATGCCGATGCCCATCAGGAGGGCGAGCATCCAGGCGACGGGGCGGTGCCAGCGGGCGGCTCCGGCGCGGCGGCCGTAGCGCCCCCGGCCGTCCTCGAGGAGGTCGGCGTCGTCGAGGTCGCCGTCGGGGCCGTACTCGCCGTCGGGGCCGAAGGCGCCGTCGTCCGGGCCGTACCCCTCGGGCCCGTACTCGTCGAAGTCGTCGTCGGTGTCCGGGCCCCGGCGGCGGGCGCGGCCGCGGCGGGCCTCTGCCTCCGCCCGGGCCTGCGCGGCGGCCACGAGCCGCTCCACGGCGGTGGGCTCGTGGATTTCCGCGGCCCGCACGAAGTCCTCGTCGAAGACCACGGAGGCGAACTCATCGTCCGCATCCCCGTGGTCGCGGTCGTCGTCGGGCTCTCTGCCGTCCGGAGACGGCATGCCCCCCACGTCCTCCGGCACCCGTCCAGCGTAGACCTGGCGGGGTGGATTTGGGCAGACGGAAAGGGAATTCAGCGGGTGTGACCCCGAACGCCCCCGCGCGTCAGCGCACGTGCCCGGCTCCGCGTCAGCGCACGTGTCCCGCTCCGCGTCAGCGCACGTGCCCGTCGCCCGTGACGATGTACTTCGTCGAGGTCAGTTCCGGCAGCCCCATCGGTCCGCGCGCGTGCAGCTTCTGCGTGGAAATGCCGATCTCCGCGCCGAAGCCGAACTGGCCGCCGTCGGTGAACCGCGTGGAGGCGTTCACGGCGACCGTGGTGGAGTCCACGAGCTGCGTGAAGCGGCGGGCGGCCTGCTGCGAGGTGGTGACGATGGCCTCGGTGTGCCCGGAGGTCCACAGCCGGATGTGCTCGACGGCCTGCTCCAGGGTGTCGACGACGGCGGCCGCGATGTCGTACGAGAGGTACTCGGTCTCCCAGTCCTCGGCGGTCGCGGGCACGACGGTGGCCTTGGAGGCGTCGGCGTAGGCCTGCACGCGCTCGTCGGCGTGGACGGTGACGCCCGCTTCGGCCAGCGCGTCCAGGGCGCGGGGCAGGAAGGCGTCGGCGATGTCGGCGTGCACGAGCAGGGTCTCGGCGGCGTTGCAGACGCTGACGCGCTGCGCCTTGGAGTTGATCAGGATCTCGACGGCCATGGCGAGGTCAGCGTGCGCGTCCACGTACACATGGCAGTTGCCGGTGCCGGTCTCGATGACGGGGACGGTGGACTCCTGGACGACGGTCTTGATCAGCGAGGCGCCGCCGCGCGGGATGAGCACGTCGACCAGGCCGCGGGCCCGCATCAGCTCGCGGACGGAGTCGCGGCTCTCGCCGGGCACGAGCTGTACGGCGTCGGCGGGCAGCCCTGCGCCGTGGACGGCGTCGCGCAGCACGCGCACGAGCGCGGTGTTCGAGGCGTACGCGGAGGACGAGCCGCGCAGGAGGACCGCGTTGCCGGACTTCAGGCACAGGGCGGCGGCGTCCACGGTGACGTTCGGGCGGGCCTCGTAGATGATGCCGACGACGCCGAGCGGGACGCGGACCTGGCGCAGGTCGATGCCGTTGGGCAGGGTGGAGCCGCGGACGACCTCGCCGACGGGGTCGGGCAGGGCGACGACGTCGCGGACGTCGGCGGCGATGGCCCGCACCCGCTCGGGGGTGAGCGTGAGGCGGTCGACGATGGCCTCGCTGGTCCCGGCCGCGCGGGCGCGCTCGATGTCCTCGGCGTTGGCCGCGACGATCTCCGCCGTGCGCACTTCGAGGGCGTCGGCGATCGCGAGCAGCGCGTCGTCCTTCTCGGCGCGCGGCAGCGGCGCGAGCACCGCGGCGGCGGCGCGGGCGCGGTAGGCGGCCTGGGCGACGGGGGTCATGTTGTCGTAGGGCGAGAGCGGGGAGGGCGCGGTCATGGGGGCAGCGTAACCGCGTGTCCCGAGCCGTCCAGCCGGTATCCCGCTCCGCGAGACATGGCCGGTAATGACCAGTGGTGCGTAACCCCCGCCGGTGCCCCTCGTCGGCCCCTCCGCCCGCCCCGGCGGCGGGGCCCCGGTGCGGACCGCCACCAGGGCTGGGCGGACCGCCACCAGGGCTAGAACGGGTGGACCCCCACCGGAGTCGCGGGCAGCGGCCCGTACCCCTCCGCGATCCGCTGGTGGTAGGTGTCCCGGTCGATGACCTCGAGGCCGACGATCTCCCACGGCGGCAGCCGCGCCGTCTGCCGGTGCTCGCCCCACAGGCGCAGCGCGACCGCGGCGGCGTCGTGCAGGTCGCGGGCCTCTTCCCAGTAGCGGATCTCCGCGTGGTCGTGGGCGTAGCGGCTGGTCAGCAGAAAGGGGTGGTCGTGGGCGAGCTGTTCGAGGCCGCGCCGGATCTCCTGGAGCGGGGTGCGGGCGCCGGAGACGCTGAGCGTGACGTGCCACAGGCGCGGGGCCTCGGCCTGCTCGCCGCCGGTGGCCCCGGCACTCTCGTCCGTCTCGCGCGCACGCGCCTGCCGGTCGTCGCCCTCGCCCGCGTCCCCGGCGTACGTCGCCCCCGCGGCGACGCTCGTCAGGGCGCGCTCAGCCGGCCCGCGGGACGCCGCCCCTGGGCGCACTCGTCTCACGACGGCCTCCTTCAACCCGTGGTGGTGCGGATGCGCAACGGTCGTTACGCAACGGTCGTTCGGAACTGCCTTGCCACAAAGTTGAGCAGGACAAGCGGTCGCGCGGGGCGATTTTCCGGAGTTTCCCCTCCGGGGGGCCGGTCCTCGCACCGCGTTCGCGCCTGTTTTCGGCCTGTTTTCCGCTGGTGCGGGTGGGGTGGCCGGGGATAGCGGTACGACCGCACACGGGTTCGCGGGGGCAGGCGTTCAGGGGGCTCGCGCGGGCCGTTCGGCGCCGGTCAGGGGTGCAGGACCACCAGGTCGTCCCGGTGGACGACCTCCCGCTCGTAGGCGGGCCCGAGCTCGCGGGCGAGTTCGCGCGTGGAGCGGCCGAAGAGCCGGGGCAGCTCCTTGGCGTCGAAGTTGACCAGGCCGCGGGCGACGGCGCGCCCCGAGGCGTCCCGCAGCTCCACCGGGTCCCCGGCGCTGAACTCGCCGTCGACGGCGGCGATGCCCGCGGGCAGGAGCGACTTGCGGCCCTCGACGACCGCGCGCACCGCCCCGTCGTCGAGGGTGAGGGAGCCGCGGGGCTCGGAGGCGTGCTGGAGCCACAGGAGGCGGTCCGAGGAGCGGCGCCCGGTGGCGTGGAAGTAGGTGCCGGTGTCGCGGCCCGCGAGCGCGGCGGCGGCGTGGCTCGCGGAGGTCAGGACGACGGGGATGCCCGCGGCCGCGGCGATGCGGGCGGCCTCGACCTTGGTGACCATGCCGCCGGTGCCGACGCCCGCCTTGCCCGCGCTGCCGATCTTGACGTGGGCGATGTCGGCGGGTCCGGTGACCTCGGAGATCCGGGAGGTGCCCGGGGCCGCGGGGTCGCCGTCGTACAGGCCATCGACGTCCGAGAGCAGGACGAGCAGGTCGGCGCGGATCAGATGGGCGACGAGGGCGGCGAGGCGGTCGTTGTCGCCGAAGCGGATCTCGTGGGTGGCGACGGTGTCGTTCTCGTTGACGATGGGCAGCGCGCCCATGGCCAGGAGCTTGTCGAGGGTGCGCGAGGCGTTGCGGTGGTGGGAGCGGCGGCTGGTGTCGTCGGTGGTGAGCAGGACCTGGCCGACGCGGATGCCGTAGCGGGCGAAGGAGGCCGTGTAGCGGGCGACGAGCAGGCCCTGGCCGACGCTGGCGGCGGCCTGCTGGCGGGCCAGGTCCTTGGGGCGGCGGTGCAGGCCGAGCGGGGCGAGCCCGGCGGCGATGGCGCCGGAGGACACCAGGACGACCTCGTGCTCGCCGCCGTCGCGGTGTTTGGCGAGGACGTCGACGAGCGCGTCGACGCGGTCCGCGTCCAGGCCGCCCGAAGCGGTGGTCAGGGACGACGATCCCACCTTGACGACGACCCGGTAGGCCTCGGTCACGCCCTGCCTTGTCACGCGCTTCCCCAATGATCCCGGTGCTCCTGGACCTGCAATCTACGCGAAGATCCCAGCCGGGCGCCCACGCGTTCCGGCCGCTGGACGGCGCGGGGCCCGCGGGCGGCCGCAGGAGGCGGGCCGAAGGAGCCTGGGCCCGGGATTCCGTCCCGGGACTTCCATGACTTTTGCCCCTTTATTTGGTGATTGCCATCACGGAAGATTGCTCCGGAGGCACCGGGCGTCATACGGTCAGGGGTCTTCCACTATTCCGGATGAGTGCCGTCCAGGCGTCCGGAGCCCGGCGGTGCCCCTCGGCGCCGCCCTTCGCACCGCACCCCGCACCGCACCCCGCACCGCCTTCCTCCCGTCCGACCGCCCCCGCCAGGAGCCCAAGCCCGTGCCCTCCGCCGGACTCGCCAACCGCCGCATCGTGCAGCTCACCGCGCTGCTGACGATGTTCGCACTCTTCACGGCGCAGCTCGTGACCGCGCTGATTCCGTACGTCCCGGTGTTCATCGCCGCCTCCGCGGCGAACCTCGCGCTCGACATCTATCTGCAGTACAAGCAGCCCGGACTGCTCTCCCTGCTCGGCAAGGTCCGCTTCGACGTGATCGTCCGGCAGCTGCTGCGGGACATGCTGATCCTGGTCGGCCTGCTGCGCATCGAGGGCATCGACCCCTTCTCCGAGCAGTCGCCGCTGACCATCTCGCTGCTCGTCTTCTACGCCCTGCACTTCACCTGCACGGCCGCCGCCGTCATGGTCCGCCGCAGCCGCCAGCTGCCGATCCTCACGCGCAACATCGACACGTCCGCGCTGCGCCTGAGCGCCGCGCCGCCGCGGCTGCTCGCCCGCCAGCACGCGCGCCGCCTGCTCCTGTTCTCGGTGCCGACGACCCTGGGCATGGTGCTCACGGCGGCCACCACCAGCGCGTACTGGGGCGGCGTCGGCCTCGCCGTCTCGCTGGCGCTCGCCGCCGGCGGCGTCGTCTACCTGGCGTCCTGGCTGCGGCCGAAGCGGCGCGCCAAGAACGCCGACGCCGTCATGGAGTGGCTCGACCAGTGGCTTGCGGACTACCAGCCGACGGTCGGCATGTACTTCTCCGGCGGCACGACGTCCGCGTACCAGGCCAACATGTGGCTCTCCACGCTCTCGCAGCTCGACGGCAACCCGCTGATCGTGCTCCGTGAGCGCTTCATGGTGCAGAAGATCGACTCCACGGACGTGCCGATCATCTGCTTCCCGAAGGTCGCCACGATGTTCTCGCTTGAGCAGTCGACGCTGAAGATGCTCCTCCACCCGGCGAACGCCGCGAAGACCTCGCAGGTCCTGCGCATCCCGTCGATCAAGCACGCCTTCATCAACCACGGCGAGAGCGACAAGCTGTCCTCCTGCAACCCGTACGCGAAGGCGTACGACGAGGTGTGGATCGCGGGCCCCGCCGCGCGCGAGCGCTACCAGCTCGCCGACATCGGCGTCGACGACCGGGACGTCGTCGAGGTCGGCCGCCCGCAGCTGTCGCCGATCCGCCCGTACGCGGGCGCGCCCACCGGCGCCTTCACGACCGTCCTGTACGCGCCCACCTGGGAGGGCTGGGACGGCAACCCCGGCAACACCTCGGTGGTCCTCGCGGGCGAGAACATCGTCCGGCACCTGCTCGCCGACCCGGCCGTGCGCCTGATCTACAAGCCGCACCCGATGACCGGCTCGCAGAACCCGGCCGCGGGCGCCGCCAACGAGCGCATCAAGGCCATGATCCGCGAGGCCAACACGCGGCGCGACGGCGTCCGCCCCAGCCCCGAGGCCGCCGCGGAGCTCGAGCTGCGCACCGAGCAGCTGAGCCTGCTCACCTCGAAGAAGTTCCGCAAGGGCGCGGACGAACAGGAGCGCATGATGCTCCAGGGCAAGCCGGACGGCGACATCCGCGCCGCGATCATCGAGGCGACGCTGGCCTGGGAGTCGGCCTACTGGGCGGCCCTGCCGGAGTGGGAGCACCACATCGTCGCGTCGCGCCCGGCGATCTTCTCCTGCTTCAACCAGGCCGACGTGCTGATCAGCGACGTCTCCTCGGTGGTGTCGGACTGGCTGAGCAGCGAGAAGCCGTACGCCGTCGCCAACACGTCCGGCATGACCGAGGCGGAGTTCCGCTCCGGCTTCCCGACCGTGCGGGCCGCGACGATCCTCTCCCCGGAGGCGGAGGAGGTGCCATCGCTCCTGGAGTCGGTGCGCCACCCGGAGCTGGACGTGTACGCCGACGCGCGCGCCGGGCTGAAGGAGCACCTGCTCGGCCCCTCGGACCCACCCTCGCTCGTCCGCTTCAACGCGGCGGCCCTCGCGCTGTGCGCGAAGTCCGACGAGCGGCGGGTGCGGGTCGCCGCGCGGGTCGCGGCGGAGATTCCCGCGCAGCGCGAGGAGGCCGCTGAGGCGGCCGCCGAAGCCGCGGAGACCGCTGAGGGCGCCGAGAGCGCCGACGCGGAGGAGTTCGAGTCCGCGTAGCCGTTGACGCCGAAACGCCGAAGGGGCCCGGAGCGAGTGATTCGCTCCGGGCCCCTTCGCGTTTCCTGGGGGCGGACGGTACCGCCCCCAGGAAACTCTAGAACGGGTTGAAGTCGTCGTACGCGCGGTCCGCCTCGTCGCGCTCCGCGTCGCGGTCACGGCGGCGCTGCGCGGCCGGGCGCGGCGCCTCCAGGCGGTGGTCCTCACCACGGCGGCCGAGCATCTCGGCACCGGCGGACATCGACGGCTCCCAGTCGAAGACGACGGCGTTGTCCTCGGGGCCGATGGCGACGCCGTCGCCCGCGCGGGCGCCCGCCTTCATCAGCTTGTCCTCGACGCCGAGGCGGTTGAGGCGGTCGGCCAGGTAGCCGACGGCCTCGTCGTTGTTGAAGTCGGTCTGGCGGACCCAGCGCTCCGGCTTCTCGCCGCGCACGCGGTACAGCGGCTCCCCGTCCTCGTCGTCCTCGCGCGTGACCGTGAAGCCCGCGTCGTCCACGGCCTTGGGCCGGATGACGATGCGCGTGGCCTCCTCCTTGGGCTTGGCGGCGCGCGCGCCCGCGACCAGCTCGGCGAGGGCGAACGAGAGCTCCTTGAGGCCCTTGTGGGCGACGGCGGAGACCTCGAAGACGCGGTAGCCGCGGGCCTCCAGGTCGGGGCGGACCAGGTCGGCGAGGTCCTGGCCGTCGGGGATGTCGACCTTGTTCAGGACGACGAGGCGGGGCCGGTTCTCCAGGCCCGCGCCGTACTCCCGCAGCTCGGCCTCGATGACGTCGAGGTCGGAGAGGGGGTCGCGGTCGGACTCCAGGGTCGCGGTGTCCAGGACGTGCACGAGGACGCTGCACCGCTCGACGTGGCGCAGGAACTCAAGGCCGAGGCCCTTGCCCTGGCTGGCGCCGGGGATCAGGCCGGGCACGTCGGCGATGGTGTAGACGGTGGAGCCCGCGGTGACGACGCCGAGGTTGGGCACCAGGGTCGTGAACGGGTAGTCCGCGATCTTCGGCTTGGCGGCGGACAGGACCGAGATCAGCGAGGACTTGCCCGCGCTCGGGTAGCCCACCAGCGCGACGTCCGCGACCGTCTTCAGCTCCAGGACCACGTCGCCCGCGTCGCCGGGCTCGCCGAGCAGCGCGAAGCCGGGCGCCTTGCGGCGGGCGGAGGCGAGGGCCGCGTTGCCGAGCCCGCCGCGGCCGCCGCCGGCGGCGACGTACGAGGTGCCGTGGCCGACCAGGTCGGCGAGGACGTTGCCCGCCTTGTCCAGGACGACCGTGCCGTCCGGCACCACCAGGATCAGGTCCTGGCCGTCCTTGCCGGAGCGGTTGCCGCCCTCGCCGGGCTTGCCGTTGGTGGCCTTGCGGTGCGGGCTGTGGTGGTACTCGAGGAGTGTGGTGACCGACTGGTCGACGACCAGGATCACATCGCCGCCACGGCCGCCGTTGCCGCCGTCCGGGCCGCCGAGCGGCTTGAACTTCTCACGGTGGACGGAGGCACAGCCGTGGCCTCCGCTACCCGCGGCGACGTGCAGCTCGACGCGGTCCACGAAGGTGGTCATGGTTCAGTGCCTCCAGAAACGTACGGGAATGTCTCTTGATTAACACGCGAAAGGCGGACCCGCTTCCCGAATGGGAAGTGAGGTCCGCCTCGCGAAGGTTCCGGTCAGAGTGCCGTTCAGGCGACCGGGACGATGTTCACGACCTTGCGGCCGCGGTGGGTACCGAACTCCACCGCACCGGCGTCCAGGGCGAACAGCGTGTCGTCCTTGCCGCGGCCGACGCCCGAGCCCGGGTGGAAGTGGGTACCGCGCTGGCGGACCAGGATCTCACCGGCGTTGACGGTCTGACCGCCGAAGCGCTTCACACCGAGCCGCTGAGCATTGGAATCGCGCCCGTTCCGAGTGGACGATGCGCCCTTCTTGTGTGCCATCTTGTCTCAGTCCCTTACTTCGCAGCCGTGGGGATGCCGGTGATCTTGATCGCCGTGTACTGCTGACGGTGACCCTGACGACGGCGGTAGCCGGTCTTGTTCTTGTAGCGAAGGATGTCGATCTTCGCGCCCTTGTGGTGGTCCACGACCTCGGCCGTGACCTTGATGCCGGCCAGCACCCACGGGTCGCTGGTCACAGCGTCGCCGTCGACAACGAGCAGGGTCGAGAGCTCGACCGTGTCGCCAACCTTGGCAGTGGAAATCTTGTCAACCTCAACGATGTCGTCGACAGCAACCTTGTGCTGGCGACCACCGCTGCGCACGATGGCGTACACGCGGATCTCTCTCTCGCTCGGAACGGTACCCCCGCAGTCCAGCCGTCCGGCGCGACAGCGCGGTCGGCCTCTCCCGAAGGGTGAAGATCCCGGGAGGAAGAGGTTTACGGGGGTGGGCGCGCCTATGGACACGCCGACGGTCAAGGTTACGGGGCCCGCCCGTACGGGTCAAACCAGGCCCCGGCCCCCCTCTGACCAGCGCCCTAGCGGACGGGCCTCTCACCGTCCGGCGGCAGCGGCTTCACGCCCCGGCACAGGTCCGTCGCGTCGTTCGCCCCCGGCCAGGCCACCCGCCACACCTGCCCGAAGTGCTTGAGGTAGGTGTCGTGCACGGCGTCGTCGTCCACCTTCACGATCGCCTCGTCGTTCTCCCGCAGCGCGGGCGCGGTGTAGTTCTGCGAGCCGGTGAAGGACACCTTGTCGCGCCTGCCGTCGTACACGCCGTCGATCAGCACGTACTTGCTGTGGATGAGGTAGGGCGTGGTGAGCCTCTGGCCCGGCCTGAGCGGGTCCCGGTCGTCGTTGAAGCAGCGCATCGCGGGGCCGCCGCTGTGCAGCGCCTCCCAGGTGCCGGGGGTGCCGTCCTGGCTGCGGGCGCTGTCCGTCTCCGCGTACACGAGGTCGACGGAGCAGCCCGCCTTCTTCAGGGAGACCAGCTTGTCGGCGATCTGCTTGCGCGTGATCTTGAAGATGGAGGCGCGGACCCTGGTGGCGCGCTGGACGCCGCTCGCGTCCCTGTACCGGCAGGAGACGTTGTTCAGGACCGAGTACATGGTGTCGGTCTCCTTGATGGTGCCGCCGCGCGGGAAGAAGTACGCCTTGTACGGTCCCTCGCTGACCGTGCGGTAGTCCCAGGCCGCCCAGTCCTTGCCGACCATGTCGCTGAAGTACGCGGCGAACGCGTCGTACATGGCCGGGTTGTCCGGCAGCAGCAGCGCGTCGTTGAAGAACTTGGTGTGGGCGGAGGGGGTCGCGTTCGACGTGGTCTGTACGACGACGTCCCGGGCGCCCTTGACCTCGGAGAACAGCCAGAACTTGTTGTGCATGATCGACTTGCCGTACTTCGGGTCGCCCAGGCACGACTTCCCCGCCGGGCAGATCCTGACGAAGGAGGGATCGAACCGGTTGGCGCCGAGCGCCTCCACGAGCGTGCGGTACGCGGTGTTGTCCGGGCGGTCGGTCTTGCTGGTCGAGTCGAGCAGGATCTGTACGTTGACCCCGCGCCGGTGGGCGGCGACGAGCGCCTCCACGACGGGCTCCTCCCACACGTGGTACACGGCGGCCTTGATGGTCGACCCCGGCACGGCCGCCTCGGTGAGCTCGATCAGGCGGGTGCGTATCGCGTGCTGCTGGTCGACGGTGCCCAGCGGGTCGTTGAACACCGGGCCCTCGGGCCAGGAGGGCGTCCCCGCGGGCGCCGCGGGCACCGCGGTGGCGGTGGTCGCGGCAGGCAGGGCGGCGGACAGGACCGTGGCAAGCGCGGCGGCCCGGCGCCCGCCCGTGCCCCTCGGCACCGCGCGGTGCCGTCCCGTCCCCCTCAGGCGTATGCCTCGTGTACCTCGCGGGCGCGCAGCCGTCACGTCCACCCCTCCCCTTGCCCGACGGACCGGTCGAGTCTTACAGCTAGCCGCTCAGGCGGCCAAGTACGCCGGGAAACAAGGGGATCGACGACGGATAGGTGATAAGGGAGCGCGGCGACGGCCGTGCCCCCGCCCGGCGCGAACGCCGGACGGGGGCACGTGGTGGAGCGCGGTGACCTCCGGGGTCAGCTCGCGTCGGCCGGGACGGCGGACGGCGACGGCTGCTCCGCGGCCGCGGCCTTCTTGGCGGTGGTCTTCTTCGCCGCCTTCTTGGCCGTGGTCTTCTTCGCGGCCGTCTTCTTCGCCGTCGTCTTCTTGGCCGCCGTCTTCTTCGTGGCGGCCTTCTTGGCGGTGGCCTTCTTGGCCGTCTTGCGCGCCGTCTTCTTGGCGGCCTTGGCCTCGGCCTCCGGGGCCGCGTCGGCGGCCTCAGCGGCCTCGGTGACCTCAGACGGGGCCTCGGCGGGCTCCGGCTTCTCCGCGGACGGGACGACCGTCACGGCCGTCTCCGCCGACGCGGTCGGCGCGGTCGCCTTGCGCACGGCGCGGCGGCGCGGCCGGGCCGGGGCCTCGGCGACCGGCTCCGGGGCGGCCTCGGCGACCGGCTCGGCGGCGGCCACGGGCTCCGGCGCGGCCGGGGCCACGGGCTCCGGCTTCGCCGTCTCCGTGACGATCACCTCGGCGTCACCCGCGGCCTTCGGCGCACCGGCCGGGGCCGACGCCTTGCGGGTCGCGCGGCGCCGCGGACGCCCCTGGGGAGCGGCGGCTTCCTCGGCGGCGGGCGCCGGGGCGGGCGCCGGGGCGTCCGCCACCACGGGCTCGGCCACGACGGGCTCAGCCGCGACCGGCTCGGTCACCACGGGCTCGGCCGCGACCGGCTCCGCCTTGGCCGTACGGGACTTGGCCTTCTTCGCCTTCTTGCCGGACTCCGCCCGCTCCGCGGCCGGGGCCTCAGCGGTCTCGGCGGCGGCAGCGGCGGTCTCCTCGACCGGTGCGGACCCTTCGGCCCGCTGCTCCCGCTCCGGCTGCGGCGAGCCCGCCGGAGCCGACGCCCGGCGCGTGGCCCGGCGGCGCGAACGGCCCCGGGTCGCGGCCGCCTCTGCCTCCGCGGCGCTGCTGTACAGCTCCTCGTCGGGGGCGAAGTCGGGCTCGGGCAGCGCCACCGGATCGGCGACCTCGGCGGCGACCTCGGCCGCCGTCTCTTCGCCGGACTCGGTCCCCGCCACGGCCTCGTGCGTGTGCTCGCCCGCGCCGCCGCGGCCGCGCTTCTTGCGCTTGCCGCCGCCACCGGCGGACGTCGCCTGGTCCATGTGCACGATCACACCGCGGCCGTTGCAGTGGACGCAGGTCTCGGAGAAGGACTCCAGAAGGCCCTGGCCCACCCGCTTGCGGGTCATCTGCACCAGGCCGAGCGAGGTCACCTCGGCGACCTGGTGCTTCGTACGGTCGCGGCCCAGGCACTCCAGCATCCGCCGCAGGACCAGGTCCCGGTTGGACTCCAGGACCATGTCGATGAAGTCGATGACGACGATGCCGCCCAGGTCGCGCAGGCGCAGCTGGCGCACGATCTCCTCGGCCGCCTCCAGGTTGTTCCTGGTCACGGTCTCTTCGAGGTTGCCGCCCTGACCGGTGAACTTGCCGGTGTTGACGTCGATCACGACCATGGCTTCGGTCTTGTCGATCACCAGCGAGCCGCCGCTGGGCAGCCACACCTTGCGGTCGAGCGCCTTCGCGAGCTGCTCGTCGATCCGGTACGTCGCGAAGACGTCCACCTCGGACGTCCAGCGCTGGAGCCGGTCGGCGAGGTCGGGCGCGACGTGCGAGACGTACCCGTGGATGGTCTGCCAGGCCTCGTCACCGCTGATGATGACCTTGGAGAAGTCCTCGTTGAAGATGTCGCGGACCACACGGACGGTCATGTCCGGCTCGCCGTAGAGCAGGCTCGGGGAGCTGGTCGTGGACATCTTCGACTTCTTGAGGATGTCCTCCCACTGCGCCTGGAGCCGCTCGACGTCGCGGCGCAGCTCGTCCTCGCTCGCGCCCTCGGCGGCGGTGCGCACGATCACGCCCGCGTCCTCGGGGACGATCTTCTTGAGGATGGTCTTCAGACGCGCGCGCTCGGTGTCGGGCAGCTTGCGGCTGATGCCGGTCATCGAGCCCTCGGGCACATAGACCAGGTAGCGGCCGGGCAGCGAGACCTGGCTGGTCAGGCGGGCGCCCTTGTGGCCGATCGGGTCCTTGGTGACCTGTACGAGGACCGACTGGCCCGACTTCAGGGCGGACTCGATGCGGCGCGGCCCGTTGGCCATGCCGAGCGCCTCGAAGTTGACCTCACCGGCGTACAGGACGGCGTTGCGGCCCTTGCCGATGTCGATGAAGGCGGCCTCCATCGACGGCAGGACGTTCTGCACCTTGCCCAGGTAGACGTTGCCGACGTACGAGGTCGACTGCTCCTTGTTGACGTAGTGCTCGACGAGGATGTTGTCCTCGAGGACGCCGATCTGGGTGCGGTCGCCGTTCTGGCGGACGATCATCTCGCGGTTGACGGCCTCGCGGCGCGCCAGGAACTCCGCCTCGGTGATGATCGGCACCCGGCGGCGGCCCTGCTCACGGCCCTCGCGGCGGCGCTGCTTCTTCGCCTCGAGACGGGTCGAGCCCTTGATGGACTGCACCTCGTCCGACGGCGCGTCGTCACTCTTCTTGCGCGGCTCGCGGACCTTGACGACCGTGCGCTCCGGGTCGCCGTCGCCCGGCTCGGCCTCGGTGGCGTCACCGGCGCGACGACGGCGACGGCGACGGCGACGGCTGCTGCTGGACCCGGCGCCGCTCTCCTCGGCGTCCATGGCGTCCTCAGCGTCCGCGGCGTCTTCCGCGTCCTGCTCGGCGGTGTCCTCAGCGTCCTGCTCCGCCTGCTCGGCGGCGACGTCATCGGCGTCCTGCGCGGCGTCCGCGTCGGCGGAATCGCCACGGCGGCGGCGACGGCCGCCACGGCGACGGCGACGGCCCTGGCGCTCGCCGGAGTCCTCGGCGTCCATGGCCTCGTCGGCCTCGGCCTCGGCGTCCTGCGGCTCCTCGGACGCGGTCGCCTCGACGGGCGCGGCGGCCTCGGCGGGCGCCTGCGGGGCCTCGACGGCGGCGGGCTGCTCGTCCGCGGCGCGGCGGCGGCGCCGGCGGCGCGGGCCCGTCTCCTCCTCGACGGCCTCGACGACGGGCGCGCGCTCGGGCTCGGGCGCGGCGGCCTCAGCGGCCTCGGCGGCGGCCGCGGCGGCGGCGCGCTCCGGGGTCTGGAACATCGGCTCGGTGAACACCGGCGCCTGGAACACGGCGACGGAGGGGCGCGCGGGGCGCTGCCCGGACTCGTCGTCGCCCCGCGTACGGTGCCCGGCGGGCGCGCTGAACCCGGCGGCGGCCTTGCGGGTCGCACGGCGGCGGCCACGGGCCCGCGGGGCGTCGTCCTCGGCCTCGGCGCTCTTGGCGGGCTTGGCGTCCTCGACCGGCTTGGCCTCGGCGGCGGCCCGGGTGGCACGGCGGCGGGCGCGACGCGGCGCCTCGCTGTCGGCGGCGGGGGCGGCCTCGGGTGCCTCGACGGGCGCGGCGGCCTCGGCGGCGGCCAGCTCAGCTGCGGGCTCAGGGGCCTCGGCGGCCTCCTCGGCCCGCGCGTCGGCGGGGGGCGCGGAGACGGCGCGGGTGGCGCGGCGGCGCGAACGGCGCGGCGCGGCGGCGTCGGCCTCCGGCTGCTCCTCGACCGGCTCGGCGGCGGGCTTGGCCACGGCGGCGGCCGCAGGGGCCTCGGTGGACTCAGCGGCCACGGTGGACTCAGCGGCCCCGGTGGACTCAGCGGCCACGGCGGCGTCGGTGGGCGCCGAGGCGGCGCGGGTCGCACGGCGGCGCGAACGACGCGGCGCGGCGGCCTCCGGCTGCTCCTCCACGACCGGCTCAGCGGCTTCGGCGGCGACCGGCTCAGCGGCAGGCTCCGCCTCCCGCGCGGCCTCATCGACGCCCTTGGGCGCACCGGCCGGAGCCGAAGCACGACGCGTCGCACGACGACGCGTACGACCAGCCGGAGCGGCCTCCACGACCGACTCAGCGGCCTCGACGGCGACCGGCTCGACGGCGGGCTCCGCCTCCCGCGCGGCCTCATCGACGCCCTTCGGCGCACCGGCCGGAGCCGAAGCACGACGCGTCGCACGACGACGCGTACGACCAGCCGGAGCGGCCTCCACGACCGACTCAGCGACGGCCGTCTCTTCCGTCTCTTCTGCTTCTACCTCGACCTCGGCGTCCTCGAGATCCGTGTCCACGGCGGCGGGGGCGGCCGGTATGGCCGGCGCGGCGCTCGTGGTGGTGCCCGCGGGCGGTCCCGCGGGGCGCGACGCGGCGCGGCGCCGACGGCGCGGCGGCAGCGTGTCGCTGGGGGTGCTGCTGTTCTGCGAGCCCTCAGTGGGGTCGTTCGGCTCAAGCATGCGGGCGGTTCTCCCGTCACGCTCCCGGGCGCCGCGCCGTGTACCGGACGTACCCGCGGCCCTCGCTTGTCGCGCGGGGCCGCCATCCGAGGGCGTGGGCGCCGCACGGGAGCTGTCTGTGTCTTGTCTCGCCGGTTCCGTACGCTCCTGGCGGACGGCCTGGCGAAAGTCTTCTGGTCAGTGCGCTGCCCGACCCAGGTGGCTCCCGAGTACAAGGGCGGCGCTGCGGTGTTCTCGGCGAACGCCCCTGCGCGGGACCTTCCTTACGCCGGCGCCTTCGCGGCGGCAGCTGCGGCGGCCCCTGTATCGGGGTGCCGATCGGCCGGGGCGGCCGTGACTGCCTCGCGGTCGGGCGCGAGCGGGTCGGTCACCGTGCCGGTCTCGTCATCGAAAAGCCCCTGCGCCAGCCTGGTCACCGCTGCGGGGACCGGCGGCGCCAGGTCGGCCACAGCTCGGAGACCGGACAGGACGTCGTCGGGTCGGACGGCAGGTGTCACGTGCCGTACAACCAGCCGCAGTATCGCACAGGGCCCGTCCGTCGGCCTATCAGCCGGCCTCTCGGCGGCGGAGGCGAGCGCCTCCGGGCCGAGGACGTCCAGGCTCACGACGGCGGCGCGGGCGTCGAACGTGCGCATCCCGTTCTTCGTGCGCCGCTGGACCTCGACGGTCTCCGCGGTGCGGAAGGCGGCGGCGGCCCGCTCGGCGTCGGCGGGCTCCACGCCGTCCAGGCGCAGCTCCCACACGGAAGCCGTAAGACGCTCCGCGAGCCCGGAGGTGCGGGCCTCGACGGCGTCGGTGATGTCGAGCCCGGCGGGCAGCGACTCGTTGAGCAGCTCCCGCAGCTCGTGCGGGTCGCGGGGCGCGGTGAGCGCGATCTCCAGGTACTCGGCCTCGCTGCCGGTGCCGGTGGGTGCGGCATTGGCGTACGACACCTTCGGGTGCGGGGTGAAGCCCGCCGAGTACGCCATGGGCACCTCGGCGCGGCGCAGCGCCCGCTCGAAGGCGCGCTGGAAGTCACGGTGGCTGGTGAACCGGAGGCGGCCGCGCTTGGTGTAGCGCAGTCGGATGCGCTGCGCCACGGGCGCGGGCGGCGGGCCTTCGGGCTGTCGCTTGCCCAGGGGAACTTCTCCTCGTGTACGCGGTCCGTGACGCCGTCCCCACCGGGGTGGGGAGCGCGTCAGGGCGGGCGCTTGCCCGGTGTCGTGGTCCGGCCCACCCCCGCGTGGGCGAGGACGTCTCGCGCCGGACCCTTCTCCCTAGAGTACGCGCTTCCGGCCAGCGGGTTCCCGCCGGTCCTCACGGGCCCCGGTCACCGCCGCCCGCTCGCGGGGCGCCCCGAACAGCAGGCGCCGGACGTCGGCGCGGGCCTCGCGGACGCTGTCGCGCACCGATCCGAGCGCCTGCCGCGTCGCCCGGCCGACGGCCCGTCCGGCGCGGGCGGCCGGGCGCCACAGCGCGTCCCGTACGGCATGGCCCACCGGTGTGCACACCGTCCGGTACACCCAGCGCAGCGGATCCACGAAGATCCACCGGAAGAGCCGGGCGAGGAAGCCCCAGACGGTCCGCGAGAGGTGCCCGGCGACCCGCCAGGCGTGCCCGAAGGCGTCCGCGACCTCCCGGGCGACGAAGGCGATGCCCCGCCCGACCGGGGCGAGCACCCACCGCCACAGGGCGACGACGGGCACCACGAAGATCCACCGCAAGAGTGTGCCGACCACGAGGCCGATGCCGCGCACCACCCACCAGACGCCGAGGCCGGCGCCCCGCAGCAGCCACCAGATCCCGGCGGCGAGCCAGGCGAGGCCGTGGCCTGCCGGGGTGAGCACGCGGGCGTAGAGCCATCGCGCGGGCACGAGCACCAGCACACGGCCCAGCCAGGCGGCGCCGTGCCCGAGGGGCGTGAGCAGCGCCTGGTACACCCAGACGGCGGGCACCACGAGCAGCATCCGCAGCAGCCAGGCGAGCCCCGCCCCGACCGGCTTGAGCACATACCGCCACAGCGCCACCCAGGGCCAGACGAACAGCGCCTTGCCGACGAAGCCGAGCACGGCCCCGACGCCCCGCCCGACCCAGGCGAGCGCGCGCCCCACGGGCCGCAGCGCCCGGTCGTACAGGAACCGCCCGCACACCACGAGCGCGTCCCACACGAGCCGCACCGGCACCACGAGCACCAGGACCACGATCCGCACCGGCAGCCGCAGCGCCACCACCAGACACCCCTCGGCCCGCGGCGCGGGCTCGGGGGCGCTCTGGTGCACGGGTGCGGCGTCAGGCTCCGCGGGGAGCCGCTTCTCCAGGTCCATGCCGCATCAAGACGCCGTCAACGGCGTCTCGTTTCCCCCTGTTTCCGAACTGATACCGCTGGAACTACTTGACGACCGTCAGCGGCAGCAGCTTCTTGCCGGTCGGGCCGATCTGGATGGACGTGTCCATCTGCGGCCATATAGACACGGTCTTAAAACCCGCCCTACGGTCCTCTGACATGGGGAATCGTACGCGGCGGTCGCGCGCAGCGGCCGATCAGAAGCGGTACACGACAGAGACGGAGTGGTCGGAGGCCGACCTCGCGCTCTTGGAGGAGTTACGGAGGGTGGAGGCCCGCTTACCGGACGACGCCCCACAGGCGTTGATCTCCGTGCGGCTCTCCGTCCTCACCGACGACACGACGTCGCCCGCCAGGCAGGAGCTGGATCTCCGCCTGCTGGCCCGGGAGCGCGGCTTTCGCGTGGTGGGTGTCGCCAGCGACCTCAATGTCTCGGCAACGAAGGTCCCACCGTGGAAGCGCAAGGAGCTGGGCAACTGGCTCAACAACCGGGCGCCGGAGTTCGATGTCCTCCTCTTCTGGAAGCTGGACCGCTTCGTCCGTCGCCTCTCAGACCTGAGCACCATGATCGACTGGTGTTTGAAGTACGGAAAGAACCTTGTCTCGAAGCACGACCCCATCGATCTGACCACCACGACTGGGAAGATCATGGTGACGATCATCGGTGGCATCGCCGAGATCGAGGCGGCGAACACCAGCACACGCGTCGCCAGCCTCTGGGACTACACGAAAACGCAGAGCGAGTGGCTGGTGGGCAAGCCTGCCTACGGCTACAAGACCGCGCGGGACGAGAACCACAAGATTGTCCTCGCCTACGATGTGGAGGCATACAAGGCGCTGCACTGGTGCCGCAGCGCCGCCATGAGAGCAACGCCAGCGTCCGCGCGCCGCATGGTGAGGGTCCTCGTGCGCTCCGGACTCTGCGGCGCGGGTCTCACGCCGTCGACCCTTCTGCGTCGGCTCAGAAACCCGGCGCTCATGGGATACCGGGTCGAGGAGGACAAGAGCGGAGGCAAGCGCCGCTCGAAGATCGTGCTGGGCAACGACGGCAAGCCCATCCGTGTCGCGCCGCCCGTCTTCACTGAAGACGAGTTCTGCAGCCTCCAGAAGGTGCTCGACCTGCGGGGAAAGAACCAACCCGCCCGCCACCCCGGCGGTGCGACGAAGTTCCTCGGCGTCCTGGTGTGCCACGACTGCACAGCGAACATGACCGTGCAGAGGAACAAGAACAAGGGCAGGCACTACACCTATCTACGATGCGGCAAGTGCAAGGGCGGGGGCCAGGGGGCACCGAACCCGTACGAGATCTACAGCCAGCTCGCCGCAGACGTCCTGCGGGTGCTCGGCGACGAGCCGGTGATGCTGCGTGAGTACCGCCACGGCGCGGAGGTCCGCAAGGAAAAGAAGCGCTTGGAGGACTCCGTCAGCTACTACATGTCCGGCCTTGAGCCAGACGGACGCTTCACGAAGACCCTGTTCACGAGGGAGCGTGCGGAGAAGACGCTCGACGAGCTCATCCAACAGTTGGAGAACATCGACCCCGAGAGCACCAAGGACCGGTGGGAGGCCGTACACGACGGCAAGACCTTCCGAGCCCGCTGGGAGGAGGGCGGGATGGAGGCCATGGGTGCGGATCTGCTGAGGGTCGGCGTGAAGTGCAGTATCAAGCGGACCAAGGTCAAGGGGGTCCGCGCGCCCCACATCCGCATGAAGCTGATGATCCCGAAGGACGTCCGGGATCGGCTGGTCATCAAGGCGGACGACTTCGCGGAAGCGTTCTGACGCTTCGGCAGCCAGGGAGGCGCCGGTGGCCACACCTCATATATAGGGAGTGGGCTCACCGGCTTCCCTCGAACCAGGACGAGGGGTCGAACACTTCCTCCGTGCCGTCTTCGTCCACGATCACGATCTCACTTTCGATCTTGCCCTCCAGCGCGACCTCGGGGGAACGACTCGACGGGAGCCAGTCGGCTGCCGGAGAGGTGCACTCGGGAGTACCCGCCATCAGCGCCGCCACCCGTCCGCCGCCCTTTCCTCCGCGCAGCACTCGCGGGACTGCGCGAGGTCCTCAGCAACCCCGGCGGCGATGAGTGCGGCACCGCAGGTGTGGCCGGACTCGATGTAGCGCCAGCGAGCGTCCGTGACGGTTCCGGACTCGGTTGTCCGTCCCCGGTGCTCAGCGCGTTCGACGCGCAAGGCGGCGTACGTGGTGGAGTAGGCGCGCGACTTGGTCAGGATGTGACCCCGGTAGCCGAGGGTGTGGGTCCAGGCCCGGAGCCGCAGCGGCGCGTACTCGGGGAGGCCGCCGAGGCGCCAGCAGGTACGCATGAGGGTGCGGACGTGGGCGGTGACGGGGGCGGTGGCTATGTCGTCCCAGGTGGTGAGCCTGTGGTCGGTGCCCGCTCCGGTTTCGCTGGCGCCTTTGGTGACGTACTTGGCGACGTAGGCGGCCACCGCGTCGTCATCGGGGCCGTGCCCGTCGGCGTGGACGGAGCGGGCATCGAGCTGAGTGCCCCAGTGCAGGACGAGTTCGCCGACGGCGGCGCTGTAGGGGGTGCGGACGACGACACGGCTCGCGGCCGCGCGCACGGCGTGGGCGAGGAGTTCCGCCGTAGCCCAGGGCGGGGGTTCGTCGTCGGGTCCGGCGGGGCCGTCGAGGCGGATGACGGCGTGGAGGTGGATGGCGGCGCGTTGCTGGTACTCGGCGATGCGGGCGAAGGACAGGCGCGCGTGCGCGTGGAAGCGGGACTATACGAGGCCGACGGCGGCGGCGAGGCGGCGCCGGACGTCGATGGCGAATCGGTCCCAGAGCTTTGCGGCGTGGGCGTGCCACAGGACGTGGGCGGTGTAGTCGTAGCAGGCCGGGCACAGCGGTTGGCCGACGAGGGCGGCTTCCGGGGCGTGGGCGGCTCCGCAGCCGAGGGGCCGACCGTGCTCGCAGCGTCCGCGTTCCCGGCGGGGGCGGCAGAGGTCCCCGGCGCGGTGCACGGGGCCGAAGGACGGGGCGGTGAGGGTGACGAAGAGGCGGGGCCGGTGGCGGACGGTGGTGGGGACGTTCTTGCCGCCGAGCAGGCCCGCGCGGACGAGGTGGTAGGTGTCGCCCGCGTGGAGGCGGGAGCAGGGGGCGCAGACGGTGTGGCGTCGGTTGCGGCAGCGGACCAGGAGGCGTTCGCCGGGTTCGTCGCGGGTGTCGTAGTGGTGGACGATCGCACCGGTCGCGGTCTCGTAGGTGGTGGTGGAGCCGGAGAGGTGGATGGGGTGGGCGCAGCCGCCGGTGGCGGTGATCTGGGCCAGCCAGCGGGGGAACTTGGGGTCTTGGGCGATGCGTAGGGCGTCGCGGTCTGTTTCGGGGAGTTGGCGCAGGCGCGCCGCGCGGTCGAGGACGGCGCGCCTGGCAGCCGGGGTGGGCTCGGGGGTGATGGTGGGGACCTTCCGGGGTGGGCCGCCGCAGCGGCACGGTTGGGGGTGGGTGGCGCAGTGTGGTCCATGGGCTTCACTCCTTGTGCGGGTTAGCGGGTTGGCGGGCGGTAGGTCAGCGGATGGTTCCGGTGCCCCGGCAGTAGCGGCAGCGGTGGCGGTGGCCGGTCCAGGTGGAGCGGGCGCCTTCGCCCTTGCAGTGGGGGCATTTCACGCGGCTCATGGGCATGACGGGGGATGCCTTTCGGGGTCGGCGGTCAGTGCTGGGAGAAGCCGTTGGTGAGCCAGGTGATGAGTTCGTGGACGTTCAGGGCCACCGGGGTCTGACCGAGGTAGATCCCGAGCAGGACGGCGCAGATGGCGTGGTGCACGCGCATGTCCCGGGAGCGGACGAGGAAGACGGTGACGGTGCCGAAGATCAGCGCGAGGGAGAGCGCGGCGCCTTCATTGATCACAGTCACGGGGTGCCTCCCTGGAGGGCGGCCAGCGCGTGAGCGACAGCCGGAAGGGGCGGGGTCAGACCGGCGTGCTTGTCAGCCGTGGACCGGGCTTCCTCGGTGGTGGTCAGGTGGGAGCGGGCGCGGCTCCAGCCGCCGTCCGGGCCGGTGCACACCGCCACGCCCTTCTCCTGTGCGGTGATCGACTGCGCGACCGCCACGGCGTCCTTGTTCAGGTCTCCCAAGGCCATCTCGGCGGTGCCGGGGTCGTGGACGCGGTGGCAGACCCGGCCGCCAAGCTGCGCGCGCAGGGCGGTGACACCGGACCCAAGGTCGGAGCCGACGCGCTGCCCGGCGACGACCAGGTGCATGCCCAGCGCGGCGCCAAGCTGGGCCAGGCGCAGCAGCAGGGTGGAGCAGCGCTCGACTTCGGCCCGGCTTTCACGGGTACCGTCGGACAGGTACAGCTCGGCCAGTTCGTCGACGATCACCACGACGGGGACGGGTCGGAGCTTGTCGGGCAGTTCCCAGATCGAGCGCACCCCCGCCGCACGGCACTCACGCATCCGGTCGTGCATGTCCTCGACGAGCGCGCCGAGCACGGCCACCGCCTCACGCCTGCACGTCGTCAGCGCCGACAAGCGGCGGGCCACCAGACCGAGTTCCATGCCGCCCTTGCAGTCGATCCCGACCAGCGCGACGTCCTGCGGGGCAAGCTGAGTGATCAACCGGGCCAGCAGCGTCGACTTCCCCGACCGGGTGGCCCCGGCGATCAGCCAGTGCGGGGTCAGCCGCAGGTCCATCACCCACGCCCCGCCGCTCTCCAGCACCCCGACGAGCGCGGCCAGGTGCGAGGTGGGTGCGGAGACCAGGCCAGGCCGCTGAAGCGGATCGCTGGCCGTGGCCGCCAGCACCACCACACCCCGCTCAGGGGACGTGACGCGTACGGCGTGCATCTTCCAGGCGTGCGCGAAGGCATCGGCCGCCTGAAGATACGGCGCCGGGGTCTGCCCCGCATGCAGCCGCACCACCACCCGCAGGCCCATGCGCTGAGCGCGAGGGAAGGAGACGCGCGGGGCCACCGGCCGCAGCGGATCACCCTTGACCACCAGATCCCCGAGCAGCCCCCGCGCCGGGCGCTTGGAGACGGCCAGGTCGTTGAGGACCGCGACCCGGCGCCAGGTGAACAGCACCCGCAACGCCGCGATGGGGTAGCCGGTGACGTACCAGTGCCAGACCGGTCGCAGCCGCCGTAACTGGTCCCCGATCACCAGCAGCCAGGCCAGCACGGCTAACACGAAGGCGAGCAGGACGGCATCCATCAGGCGCCCCCGCCCGCCTTGCCGGACCGGGCCACCTGGGGCGCGGTCGTGCCCGGCATGGGCGTGATGGCCTCCGCGCGGAAGCTCACGCCATGACGGTCACCCATCGCCCAGGCGAACGCCGTCAGCCCGGTGACCTTGACGATCTGCCCTTCCTCCAGACCCTTCGGCTCCCCGGCAACCGCGATCTCGATCACCGAGATCCGCCGCCCGTCCTGCCGCACCATCACGGCCACGGTGTAGACGGTGTTGCCGTCCCGGTCCTTCTTCACCTCTCCGGTCTCGCTGTTGCCGATCTTCACTTCCGGCGTGATGGCGCACCGCAGTACGCCTAATCGCGTCGTGTCCACAGGTATGGACTGCACTTTGTTGGCCTCCTTGGCCACTTGAGGCATCAGGAGCTCTTCCTGACGTCACTTGTCCTTACGAGTGAGGAGCATGGAGCTCTTCACGGTCGAGGTGCAACTACTTATGCTGACGAGTGATGTCACGCGTGCGACGTGACGATGACTTAGACGCCGATGACGAAGGTGCCCAGATGACGGAGATCCAACGCCCCGGAGCGCTCTACCAGCAGGTCGCCGCCGCCATCCGCGAAGCGATCCTGTCCGGCGAGTTCACGCCCGACAGCCCGCTGCCGTCCGAAGCACAGCTCATGACCCGCTACCAGGTCTCCCGCCCCACCGTCCGCAACGCCATCGCCGCCCTGCGAGCCGAAGGCCTGATCGACGTCCGACACGGCAAAGGCAGCTTCGTACGCTCCGACGGACAACCCGCGGTGACCCTGGAGCGCCGCATCACCCGCACTCGCGAAGGCCGCTTCACACTGCCCGACGGCACCGAGTGGGACGAGGCCGAGGCACCGAGCACGTACCGGTCGCGCACCACGAAGGAGACCGGCCATGCCCTCAACCTCGGCGAAGAGGAAGCCCTCTTCTGCTGCGACCGCCTGCTCACCGACCCCGCCACCGGCACCCGCGCGATGCACCGGACGTCGATCCCCTTCGAGGCCGCCGAAGGCATCCCGCACCTGGCCGAAAGTCCGGATCAGCAGCCCGTCGCGCTCTACGGCCTTCTTGATGCGGCCGGGCACAAGCTGACGTGGTCCGAGACCGTCCGCGCCCGTATGCCGCTGCCCGACGAACGCAGCGCCCTGAAGCTCCCGGACGCCACACCTCTGCTGCACCTGGCCCGCATCACCCATGGCACTGACGGCCAGCCCCTGATGCTCGAAGAGCTCCGCGTGGGCGCGGACCGCGCCGAACTCGCCTACCGGATCACTGCTGACAAGCAGCCCGCACGCCGCGCCCGCGCCTGAGGGCAGCGCAGCTGTCGAAACTTCCTTCACTTCCTCAAGGGCGCGCCTGCGGCGCGCCGGGCCGCCCGGGCGCCCCGGCCGGGCGTGCGGCGTACCCGCCGGTCCCGGCCGGACGCCCAGCGCCCCACACCGCAACACTCCTACGGACGGAGCGCCTCGACCAGTAGCTGAGGGCCGGGACCGTCGTGGCCGGGGGTCGGCGATCTGAGGCTTTAGGCAGCCACTTTGGCGCGAGCCTCGAAGATCATGGCCCCAACGTCGTGCCTTAGCGGGCAGGTCCACAGACTGCCCGACGCGCCGGAAGCTTACGGGGCCATGATCACTCGCGCCAAAGCAGCTCCAGCCCAAAGCCTCAGCCCACCGACGTGCCCACGTGCGCCGCTCACCGGGCGGACGGCGCCTCATGCCGCACCACCGCCCCCGCCGCTCGCGGTCAACTCCAGGAGCCCGGCGAGCCGGTCCACCGCACCCGGGGAACCCGCCAGCCGCACGAGACCGCCCCCGCCCTCATCCGTCGAGGCGACACAGCGCATCTCCCGCAGCTCGAAACCCGCGCTGAGGAGCGCACGGTTCAACCGGTCGGCGGCCTCCCGCGCCTCGCGCCAGCCCGCCAGGTAGTCGACGCCGGGAACCCACGAACCGAAGTCCCCGCCCGCGACGCCCAGGCTGTCACTCAGCCAGTCCTCACCCGCGCCAGTCACTTCGCTCACCTTTACCTTGATCGAGATAACGGATCGTCAACTCACTTGCGCCAAGGTCGAGATGCAGCACTGCGACCCCGGTACCATCGGGCACCGGGGGCCGCAGAGTCCCCAGCCGGGCCACCCTTCGCTTTTCCAGGGCTGATGGGGTGGCCCGGTCTCGGTATGAGGTTGTGGAGTGCGGCCCCCAGGAATAGGGGCCCAGAGGCCGCACCCCCCATGCGGCCGGAGTTGGGTGGACAACCGGCCGTACTCCGACCCGCCGTCGTCACCTCCCCGGCGCACGAGAAGGCGCACAGGGCAACGGCGAACCGGAGGGTCTCTACGTGGCGTTGTCGAGATCGAAGCGGGCCCACACCGTCTTGCCGCCCTGCCCCTCCGGTGACCACCACACCGAGTCAGCGAGCCGCTGAACGATCAGCAGGCCGCGCCCCCGGTCCGGTAGCAGCGCCTCTGGTAAGTCGCTCGCCAGGGCAGGCGAGACGCACTCGCCCACGGGCAGGTCCGGCGGAGTCGAGTCCTCATCACCTACGCCAATGCACAGCAGCCCGGGCCACGTGGCCACGGACACGTCCACCCGCCGACTGGCCCCGGGGCGCGCGAGATGCCCATCTGGAACGGCGTGCTGAATCACATTGCCGACCAGCTCCGAGACCACGAGCCGGACGTCATCGCACCAGGCACCGAGCCCCCAGTCCTCAAGCCACGTACGGAGCGTTTCCCGGGCCACCCGGGCGGCGTCCGGCGACTCGGCGAAGAGCGTCAGCGCCCGGTAGTGCCCAGCGTTCACCGGCGCCGCACCGGGATACGGACCGCCACCCCCGGCACCCTTCGAAGGGCTCTCATGCCGCCGGACTCGCCTCGCGTTCATGACACAGCCACCGTCCCGGGCCCACTCCCGCCGGGCCGCTCCCGGCAGGGTGCAGCGAGAGTGCACCTCCCACCCCCGCTGTCGCTCCCCCCTCTTGGGGACCCCCCTCGTGGGTACACTCGCGAAACGGGTACACGAGAAGATCAGGTCAATCACGATGGGGAAGTGAGATGGCCGGAGTCGCTCCGACACCAGCAGCATTGCCGCCGCACGTCCTGGAACGCGCCGACGTCCGCGCGGCCATCGCCCACCACGACTTCGGCGAGGTCTTCCGCCTCGCGAAGCTCCACGGCAACATCAGCTACGCGAAGATCGCCGAAGCCGTCGGCTACAAGCGCGAGCACATCGGCAAGATGGCCCGCTCCGAGACCAACGGCACGGGCGTACGCCCCCGGATCACCCAGCACTTCAATATCCTCGAAGTAGTCGACGGCCTCCGCATCCCGGGCCACCTCGCAGGCCTCACCCCACGCCCGTGGGAGCTGGAACGGACACCGGAAACATCTCAGGCAGACGACCCGAGCACTCTCCTCGCCCAAGGCGGCGCAGGCCTCTGGGACATCGCCGAACTGCTCCGCCGAACAGAGATGTCCAGCATCAACAGCGCGGCCCTGGAGTCGATCGAGCAAGGCATCGACCAGTTGGCCCGCGCGTACCCCTACGCGGACGCCGACTACCTCCACCAGCGCACCCGCAACGGCTTGCAGTACGTCACCAAGCAGCTTGAGAGCCGCATGACCCTGCGGCAGCACCGAGAGCTCCTCGTCGACGCCGGATGGCTCTTCCTCCTGAACGCGTGCGTCCAGTACGACCGGGGCCAGCGCGAGGCCGCCAACCTCAGCAAGGCCGCAGCACTCCGCATCGGCGAGGAGGCCGGGCACGGCGAGATCAAGGCGTGGGCGTGGGAGATAGAGGCGTGGTTCGCCCTCACCCAGTGCCGCTGGGACGACATGCTCACCGCAGTGGACGCCGGACACGCCGCCGATCAAACCCACTCCGTCGGCGTCCAGTTGTACGCCCACAAGGCCCGCGCCGCAGCCCGCATGGGAGATGCCCGCCTGGTCCGCGACTCCCTGGACGCCGGCCGCGCCCGCCTGGAGCGCCTGCCCCGCCCGGACCACCCCGAGCACCACTTCATAATCGACCCGGACAAGTGGGACTTCTACGAAATGGACGCGTACCGCCTACTCGGCGACGACGAACGCGCCGCCACCCACGCCCGCTCAGTCATCCGCATCAGCACGGGCCCCGACGGAACCGAAATCTCACCCATGCGCGCGGCAGAGGCTCGCCTCACGCTCGGTGTCGCTTCCGCTCGCACCGGGGAGATCGAAGGGGCAGTCGACATGGGCACCGCAGCCCTTGAGGCCAGCCGGAAGTCACTGCCATCCCTGCTTTTGGTCGCCGACGAGTTGGACAGGGAACTTCGTTCCCGTTACCCGCGCGAAGCCGCCACGCGAAACTTCCACGAGCAGATCACAACGATCAGACGCGGCGCAGCCGGGCCAGAGCTTCCGTTCTAATCTGGCGCAGTCCTCCATACCTCAGCATCCGGCGGGATCTCCCCCGCCAAGGGCCCCCACCCGCGTGTCAGATGCGCCGAGAGTTGTCGACCAGATCCGACCATCCGATGCTCATGATCAGCGCGGCGATGGCGATCAAGAGAACACTCAGGGCCAGCGCGTAGAAGAGAACGATCCGGGAGAGGTCCTTGTGCTCCGCGACCGTGCGGGGTCTGCGTGGGGGCAGTGCCGTCTGACCCATCTCCGCCACCTTCTTCCGTCACACCGGTCGGAGCGTCACAGGCCACACGCCGAAGCGCTTCGGCCGGAAGGTGCTGAGTCCAGGGTCGCACCATGGAGCCACCGTCGCTATTCGTCCAGTACCCCAACGAGTCACTCCTTGCCGTCAAGGTTCGACTCACACGGCCGCTCCACTCCAGCTCAAATCTCGCTCAGAAGATCCACTCAGTGATCGACTGTGACCGGTGAGTAGCTGTACGTTTCTCCCGACCCGCCTGACCAGGCGATAACAGAAGAGGGGAACCCATGCGGAGTTCGTCGATGCGGCGTGCGCTCATACCGGCCGCAGCTCTTGCCCTCACCGCGACACTGACCGCCACGGCCAACGCCGAGGAACCTGCGGACTCCGCGCCCGAGGAGGTCAGCTCCGAGCAGGTGGCCACCCAGGAGACCAGCGACAGCGCGGTGGAAGGCTCCACTATGTCGCCCGCCGAAGTAGCCCTTGAGGACAAGCTCGACGCCCTCCCGGAGGTGACCAACGATGCCTCCGCGCCGCCTCGGTGCGACTACCCGTACAAGAAATGGTACAAGACCACGAGCAAGAAGAACTACCACGTGCCGTCGTGGTGGAACGGCACCCTGTACAAGGACGGCCCCGGCGGCACGATGAAGGTCAAGGTCGAGAAGGCCGGAAAGGTCAGTGTCGAGGTGAGCGGCAGCGTCGAGGCCAGCGCCAACGCCATCATCGCCAAGTCCAAGGCCACGTTCGGTATCAAGGTCGTCGCCGAGGTGGGGATCACCGTCGGTCACGAGTACAGCCATGACATTCCCGGCCGCAAGTACGGGCACCTGCAGTACGGTTCATGGGGCTACAAGACCAAGTGGACCAAGTACGAGACGAGCGCCGACCGCTGCGGCAAGGTGAAGCTCGGTTCGGGCAGCGCCAAGCTGCCCACCAAGGCGACAGGCTGGCGCTTCTGGACCACGAACTCATGAGCACCCCGCGGCAGCACGTGAGGCCCGCGCTGCTGGTCGGCGCCGCGCTGTCCTTCACTCTGATGACCGGATGCACGAGTGACTCCGACGGATCGGACGAACCGACCGAGAAGAGTCGTCCGACGTCCAGCATGAACGCATGGTCCGACGACCAGCAGAAGCTGGGCAAGCGCGTGCGGGAAGCGCTGGGCACGGAGACGATCGACGACAGCGACCCATCGTTCGTCGAATCCGGCCTGGAGCGCGTCAGCGACGGGGTTCATGTCCGGCCGGAGCTGACCGAGGGAACCTCGTACGAGCTGGCGGTCGCTTGCGCGGGCACGGGGAAGATCAGCCTCTCGGTCTCATGGGGGAAGCCCGCCCAACGAACCGTGGACTGTGACGGCGTCCCGGCCACCCAGCGAACCGTGGGGTCGCGGGACGAGTTGGAGGTGGACACCAAGGGGCTGTCCGGCGCCACCGGCATGGTCGGCTGGCGGATCAGCAAGGTCGAGAAGTAGACGACCTCCGGCAACGCGGAACGCACTGTGCCCCCGTACCTCGAAAGAAGTACGGGGGCACAGCCATGACCCTGAAACCGGAACGAGTGGCGGCAGCCGCCGAGGGCCACTAGCGGCGAGCAACGCGGGGCCCAAGCCCAGAGCGCCTCGCAGGCGCTCCCAGGCCTCAGACCCACTCCACCTCGCACGGGATGCCCGGCGAGCCGCCAGGTGGCGGCAGAGGCGTTCTCGGGGCCGCCGAGGCGGGCGGCGCCTCCCGCTTGCCCGAGGCGCCCGCCGCGCGCAGCGCCGCGACGACCTCAGCCTCTGTGACCTCTGCCACAGCCCCAGCGATCCGTCGCAGCGCCTCACTCACCCCTCAGCCGCCGTTTCAGCTGGTCACAGGCGTCTTCTTGACCGTCAGAGGCAAGAGCTTCTTGCCGGTCGGGCCGATTTGTATAGCCGTATCCATCTGCGGACACACACCGCAGTCGAAGCACGGCGTCCAGCGGCAGTCCTCGACCTCGGTCTCGTCGAGGGAGTCCTGCCAGTCCTCCCAGAGCCAGTCCTTGTCGAGGCCGGAGTCCAGGTGGTCCCAGGGCAGGACCTCTTCGTAGGTGCGCTCGCGCGTGGTGTACCAGTCGACGTCCACGCCGAACGGGGCGAGGGCCTTGTCGGCGCAGGCCATCCAGCGGTCGTAGCTGAAGTGCTCGCGCCAGCCGTCGAAGCGGCCGCCGTCCTCGTAGACGGCGCGGATGACGGCGCCGATGCGGCGGTCGCCGCGGGAGAGGAGGCCCTCGACGATGCCGGGCTTGCCGTCGTGGTAGCGGAAGCCGATGGAGCGGCCGTACTTCTTGTCGCCGCGGATCTTGTCGCGGAGCTTGGCCAGGCGGGCGTCGGTCTCCTCGGAGGAGAGCTGCGGGGCCCACTGGAAGGGGGTGTGGGGCTTGGGCACGAAGCCGCCGATGGAGACCGTGCAGCGGATGTCGTTGGAGCCGGAGACCTCGCGGCCCTTCTGGATGACGTTCATCGCCATGTCGGCGATCTGGAGCACGTCGTCGTCGGTCTCGGTGGGCAGGCCGCACATGAAGTACAGCTTCACCTGGCGCCAGCCGTTGCCGTAGGCGGTGGCGACGGTGCGGATCAGGTCCTCTTCCGAGACCATCTTGTTGATGACCTTGCGCATGCGCTCACTGCCGCCCTCGGGGGCGAAGGTGAGGCCGGAGCGGCGGCCGTTGCGGGTCAGCTCGTTGGCCAGGTCGACGTTGAAGGCGTCCACGCGGGTGGAGGGGAGGGACAGGCCGATCTTGTCCTCCGTGTAGCGGTCCGCGAGGCCCTTGGCGATGTCGCCGATCTCGGTGTGGTCGGCGGAGGAGAGGGACAGCAGGCCGACCTCTTCGAAGCCGGTCGCTTTGAGGCCCTTGTCGACCATCTCGCCGATGCCCGTGATCGAGCGCTCGCGCACCGGGCGCGTGATCATGCCCGCCTGGCAGAAGCGGCAGCCGCGCGTGCAGCCGCGGAAGATCTCGACCGACATGCGCTCGTGGACCGTCTCGGCGAGCGGGACCAGGGGCTGCTTCGGGTAGGGCCACTCGTCCAGGTCCATGACGGTGTGCTTGGACACGCGCCACGGCACGCCGGACTTGTTCGGCACGACGCGGCCGATGCGGCCGTCGGGGAGGTACTCGACGTCGTAGAACGCCGGGATGTAGACGCTGCCCGTCTTGGCGAGGCGGAAGAGGACCTCCTCGCGGCCGCCGGGGCGGCCCTCCGCCTTCCAGGCGCGGACGATCTCCGTCATGTCGAGCACGGCCTGCTCGCCGTCGCCGATGACCGCCGCGTCGATGAAGTCCGCGATCGGCTCGGGGTTGAAGGCCGCGTGGCCGCCCGCGAGGACGATCGGGTCGTCCAGACCGCGGTCCTTGGACTCCAGCGGGATGCCCGCGAGGTCCAGGGCCGTGAGCATGTTCGTGTAGCCCAGCTCCGTGGAGAAGGACAGGCCGAAGACGTCGAAGGCCTTCACCGGGCGGTGGGAGTCCACGGTGAACTGCGGGACCTTGTGCTCCCGCATCAGCTCCTCCAGGTCCGGCCACACGCTGTACGTGCGCTCGGCGAGGACGCCGTCCCGTTCGTTCAGTACCTCGTACAGGATCATGACGCCCTGGTTCGGGAGCCCGACCTCGTACGCGTCCGGGTACATGAGCGCCCAGCGGACGTCGCAGGAGTCCCAGTCCTTGACGGTGGAGTTGAGCTCGCCGCCTACGTACTGGATCGGCTTCTGCACATGCGGGAGCAGGGCTTCGAGCTGCGGGAAAACCGACTCGACAGACATCGCTGGACCTTCGTGAGCTGACAGGGGTGACCCTCAAGCCTAACGTGGCCGGGGCCCTGTCCCCGTCACACCATCGGCGCAGCGCCCCGAGCCGGGTCAGCCGCCGAGCGCCGCCCGCAGCCTGGGCCGCGCCGCCTTCGCCCACACCTCGGGCAGCTCCCGCTCCCGGGCCGCCGCGGCCGCCTCCTCGCGGCCGTACAGCAGGCCCCAGGTGAACGTGGACTCGCCCGCCGCGTGCGCCTGGATCGCGAGGTTCCGCAGGGTCTCGCGGGCGACGACGCTGTCCTGGTGGTCGCCGAGCACCGTCTGCACGGCCTTGACCCGCTTGGCGAAGCGGCCTGCGGGCTTGCCGAGGGCAGGCCGCGCCGCCTCGCCCGCGTACCGGGCGCGCTTGGCCGCCTTGCGGGCCTCGTGCAGGGCCAGGTCGCGCTCCTCGCCGGGGGCGAGGGCGAGCGCGTGGTCCACGCGGGTGGCGAGGCGGTCGAAGTCCTTGAGCACGGCCTGCGGCAAGGCCCCGGTGGCGGGGGCCGCGGCGGCCTTGCGCAGCGGCGGGTCGGCGAGCAGCGCGTCCAGGGCGTCGAGCAGGGCCAGGTAGCGCTTGCCGTCGAGCACGGCGATGGTGCGGCGCCGGGAGCCGGTGCGGCCCGCGACCGACCAGATCCGCAGGCGGGCGCGGACGGGGCCGAGGCGCAGGGTGCGGGGGACCTCGGCGAGGCCGGTGGTGAGGCGGTCGGTGAGGACCTCGCGGTCGCGGTCCACGCCGAGCTCCCCGGCGAGCCACTTCAGCTCCTCGCCGAGCGGGTCGGTGACCGTGCGGTCGAGGATCTTTCCGTACGACTTGAAGGCGCTGCGCATGCGGCGGGTGGCCACGCGCATCTGGTGGACGGAGTCGGGGAGGTCCTGGCGGACGGCGGGGTCGAGCGCGACGAGGGCGTCGCGCTGCTCGCGGAGGTAGGCGAGGACGTGGTGACCGGCCGTGTCACCGGTGCCCGGCGCCGAAGGCCGCGCTGACCCGTCCCGCGGGGCCCCGGCCCCGGTCTCCGCCAGGGCCCGCGCCAGTTTCGACGCCGTCTTCGCCCGCCGTACGCCTGCTTTCCGCAGCCTCTTCTCGACCTTGTCCAGGAGTGCCGGGTCGCCGGACTCCCCCAGCTCGACCTCGACCTCCGTCCAGGACGTGCTGCCCTGGCCGCCGCTCAGGCGCTCCGCGCGCACCCGGTCCACGCAGACCTCCGCGAGGAGGCCGCCCGAGGCGTCCACGAGGTGCCGTACGTCCCGCGCCGACCTGAGGCGTACGACCGGCGCGAGGCGCTCGCCCCGCACCCGGGAGCGGACCAGGCCCGCCAGGGCGCGCGGCACCTCGTCCGAAAGGGGCGCGTGGACCTCGTCGCGCACGCCCTCGGCCAAGGAGACCGGCAGCTTCAGGTGCCAGCCCGCGTCGGCGCCGCCGGTGCGGCGGCGCAGGGTGGTGGAGGCGGCGGCGAGCCGCTGGTCAGGAGTGTCGTAGTAGACGGCGTCGAGGTCGGCGACGCCCTTGTCGACGACGTCGGCCACGCCCGCGACACCCCGCAGGTCGGGGAGGCTCCCGTCGGCCCCGGCGTCGTACTTCCGCTCGATCTCGCGCTTCGTCTCCGCCATGCACCGAATCTAGACGCGATCCGGGGCGCTGGGCAGTCCCCGAGCGCCCCGGTAGCGGGATCACGCGGACAGCGGGCGCTGCACCTTGATCGACTGGAGGAGGCCGACGGCCACCCAGGTGGCGAACATGGAGGACCCTCCGTACGACACGAACGGCAGCGGGAGGCCCGCCACCGGCATGATGCCGAGGGTCATGCCGATGTTCTCGAAGGCCTGGAAGGAGAACCAGGCGATGATCCCGGCGGCGACGACGGTGCCGTACAGCTCGGTCGTCTCGCGGGCGATGCGGCAGGCGCGCCACAGCAGGACGCCGAGCAGCAGCAGGATGCCGCCCGCGCCGACGAAGCCGAGCTCCTCGCCCGCGACGGTGAAGACGAAGTCGGTCTGCTGCTCGGGGACGAACTGTCCGGTGGTCTGGGAGCCGTTGGTGAGGCCGGTGCCGGTGAGGCCGCCGGAGCCGATCGCGATGCGGGCCTGGTTGGTGTTGTAGCCGACACCCGCGGGGTCGAGCGCGGGGTTGGCGAAGGCGGCGAAGCGGGCGATCTGGTAGTCGTCGAGGACGTGCAGCTGCCATATGGCGACGCCGCCGAGCGCGCCGGCGCCGATCAGGCCGAAGATCCAGCGGTTGGAGGCGCCGGAGGCGAGCAGCACCCCGAGCACGATCATCACTATGACCATGACCGAGCCGAGGTCGGGCATCAGCATGATGATCATGATCGGGACCGCGGCGAGGCCGAGGGCCTGGACGACGGTCCGGTGGTCGGGATGCTCCTTGTCGCCCGCGTCGACGCGGGCGGCGAGCATCATCGCCATCCCCAGAATGATCGTGATCTTGCAGAACTCGGAGGGCTGGAGCGACTGGCCCGCGATGACGATCCACGCGTGGGCGCCGTTGATGGTCGCGCCGAGCGGGGTCAGGACCAGCAGGATCAGGAAGACGGAGAGGCCGTAGAGGATCGGCACGGCGGTGCGCAGGGTGGTGTGGCCGAGCCAGATCGTGCCCGCCATCAGGGCGAGGCCGATGCCGATGTTGATGACGTGCTTGAACACGAAGGCGTACGGGTCGTCGCCGACGAGTTCCGTGCGGTTGCGGGTCGCCGAGTAGACGAGCGCGCTGCCGATCACGGAGAGCGCGAGGGCCGCGAGCAGTATCGGCCAGTCCAGCCTGCGCAGCATCGAGTCGCGGGCGAACAGGCGGGCCATGGTGGAGCGCTCGGGGCCGTAGCCCGAGACGGAGAACCCGTTGGTGCCGGCCATCAGTCGCGCCTCCAGTTCGCGGGCGCGCCCGCGAGCTCCTGCTGGTCGTCCTGCGGATCGCCCTGCGGGTCCTGCGGGTCCTGCGGATCTTGCGGATCTTGCGGATCGCCCTGCTGTTGCTGCTCCTGCGGCGGCTTGGGCTTGCCGGGCTTGAAGGGCTTGACCTTCGGGGCGTCGATGGAGCCGTCGGCCTGGATCTTCGGCAGGGACTTCTGCGGCGCGGGCAGCAGGGCCTTCTTCAGGTCCTGGTTGCCGCTGTCGTCCAGGCCGTACATGGCGTTGTAGATCTGGCGCACGGCAGGGCCCGAGGCGCCGGATCCGGTGCCGCCCTGGGAGATCGTCATCACGATCGAGTAGTCCTTGGTGTACGTCGCGAACCACGACGTCGTCTGCTTGCCGTAGACCTCGGCGGTGCCGGTCTTGGCGTGCATCGGGATCTTGTCCTGCGGCCAGCCGCCGAAGCGCCAGGCGGCGGTGCCCTGGGTGGCCACGTCCGCGAGGGCACCGTCTATGTCCTTGCGCAGGGCCGCGTCCATGGGCAGCTTGCCGTGGGCCTTGGGCTTGATCTCCTGGACGTGCTTGCCGTCGGGGCTGATGATCGCCTTGCCGACGGTGGGGTCGTACAGGGTGCCGCCGTTGGCGATGGCGGAGTAGATGGTGGCCATCTGGATGGGCGTGACGAGCGTGTCGCCCTGGCCGATGGAGTAGTTCACGGAGTCACCGGCGCGCATCTTCATGCCTTCGAGGCAGTTCTCGTAGGCGATGCGCTCGGCGTAGTCGCCGCTCTTCTTGCCCTGCTTGCACCAGGCGTTCTTGTTGGCCTGCCAGTAGTCCTTCTTCCACTGGCGGTCGGGGACGCGGCCGCTGACCTCGTTGGGCAGGTCGACGCCGGTCTCCTTGCCGAGGCCGAACTGGTGGGCGGTCCGGTAGAACCAGTCCTTGGGGTCCTTCGTGGGCTTGTTGCCGCCGTCCTTGCGCCACTCGTCGTGCGAGAGCTTGTAGTAGACGGTGTCGCAGGACACCTCGAGGGCCTGGCCGAGCGTGATGGAGCCGTGGCCCTGGGACTCGAAGTTCTTGAAGGTCTGGCCGCCGATCGAGTACGAGCTGGGGCAGGGGTAGCGGCCGTCGAACTCGTAGCCCGCGTTGACCGCCGCTGTCGTCGGGATGACCTTGAAGATCGAGCCGGGCGCCGCCTGGCCCTGGATGGCGCGGTTAAGCAGCGGGTAGTTGGACTTCTTGCCGGTGAGGCGGGCGTAGTCCTTGCCGGAGATGCCGCCGACCCAGGCGTTCGGGTCGTACGTCGGGTTGGAGGCCATGGCGACGATGCGCCCGGTCTTGTTCTCCATGACGACGACAGCGCCCGCGTCGGCCTTGTAGTTTTCGCCAGTGTTCTTGTCGAACACGTCGCGCGCTTTCTCCATCGCGTCGTTCAGCCAGTACTCGGACACGGCCTGGACGCGGGCGTCGATGCTGGTCACGACGTTCGAGCCGGGCTCGGCCTTGTCGGACTTGGCCTTCCCTATCACCCGGCCGAGGTTGTCGACCTCGTAGCGGGTGACGCCCGCCTTGCCGCGCAGCTGCTTGTCGTAGGTGCGCTCGAGGCCGGAGCGGCCGACCTGGTCGGAGCGCAGGAACGGCGAGTCGGTGTCCTTGGCCTTGTTGATCTCGTCGTCGGTGACCGGCGAGAGGTAGCCGAGGACCTGGGCGGTGTTGGCCTTGCCGGGGGCGCCGTAGCGGCGCACGGCGGTGGGCTCGGCGGTGATGCCGGGGAAGTCCTCGGAGCGCTCGCGGATCTGGAGGGCCTGCTTGGGCGTGGCCTCGTCGGTGATCGGGATGGGCTGGTAGGGCGAGCCGTTCCAGCAGGGCTGCGGCGTCTTGGAGTCGCAGAGGCGGACCTTGTCGGAGACGTCCTTGGCGCTCATGCCGAGGACGTCGGCGAGCTTGGCGAGGACGCCCTCGCCGTCGTCCTTCATCTTCATCAGCTCGGTGCGGGACGCGGAGACGACGAGGCGGGTCTGGTTGTCGGCGATGGGCACGCCGCGGGCGTCGAGGATCTCGCCGCGCACGGCGGGCTGGACGACCTGCTGGACGTGGTTGCCGGAGGCCTCCTCGGCGTACTCGGCGCCGTTGCGCACCTGGAGATACCACAGGCGGCCGCCGAGGGTGAGGAGCAGCGAGACAACGAGGATCTGGATGACGACGAGGCGGATCTGGACGCGCGGCGTGCGGCCGGTCTCCGGGATGTTGGTCATGGGCGGAGCCCATTCCTTGGAAGGGTGGTGGTGGGCGACGGGTGGGCGGTCACTGCCTCACTCCTCCCCTGGTCCGTACGTCAACTGCGGTGCGCTCACAGGCGCTTGACCCCCTTGATGCGTCCGGCGCGGGCCGCGCGGACCTTGGCCGCCTTGGTGCGCAGGCCGCCGCCGCGCTGGTTGCCGATGCTCAGGCCGGTGCCGGAGGACAGCCAGCCGGAGGAGACGTCGGCCGCCTTGGTGTTGGCGGGGCTCTCGCCCAGCGGGTCGTTCTCGGCGCGCCGGGCCAGGGCGATGATCAGCGGGATGGTGAACGGCGCGAGCAGCAGGTCGTACAGGGCGGCCGTGAACAGCAGTCCGCCGAGGCCGACGTGGCGGGCGGCGTCGTCGCCGACGAGGGCGCCGACGCCCGCGTACAGGAGCGTCGAGCCGATGGCGGCGCCGACCACGACGAAGAGCGGGCCGCTGGCGGAGCGAAGGCGGCCGGTGTCGGGCTTGGCGAGGCCCGCGAGGTAGCCGATGACGCACAGCACGAGGGCGTAGCGCCCGGCGGCGTGGTCGGCGGGCGGGGCGAGGTCGGTGAGCAGGCCCGCGCCGAAGCCGATCAGGGCGCCGCCGACGTGGCCGTAGACGAAGGCGAGGCCGAGGACGGTGAGCAGCACCAGGTCGGGGACGGCGCCGGGCAGCTGGAGCCGGGCGAGGACGCTGACCTGGATGACGAGGGCGACCACGACGAGGGCGCTGGAGAGCAGGATCCGGTTGAAGCGCATGGTGTCAGTGCTCCTACTGCTCGTTCTGCCCGGCGTCGCCGTCGGCCGGCGCCTGTCCGGGCGGCGTCGCGGTGACCGTCACGGTCGGGGTGGGCTTGGGCTTGGCGGGCTTGTCCGGCAGGACGCTGTCGCGGGGGTCCTCGCGCGGGGCCTGGACGACGACGCCGACGACGTCGAGGCGGGTGAAGCCGACGTAGGGCCGTACGTACACGTTGCGGGTCAGGTCGCCGCCGGAGGGGTCGACGCGGACGACCTCGCCGACGGGGACGCCCGGCACGAACGGCTTGTCGGCCTGCGAGCCGAAGGTGACCAGGCGGTCGCCCTTCTTGACCTTCGCCTTGCCGTTGAGCATCTGGACGCGCAGCGGGCGGTCGCCCTGCCCGGAGGCGAAGCCGAGTTCGTCGGTCTTCTCCATGCGGGTGCCCACGGTGAAGTCGGGGTCGTTGGCGAGCAGGACCGTCGCGGTGGTGGGTCCCACGGTGGTGACGCGGCCGACGAGGCCGTCGCCGTTGAGGACCGTCATGTCGCGTTTGATGCCGTCGTTCGCGCCGGCGTCGATGGTGACCGTCCAGGAGAAGCCCTGGGCCGCTCCTATGCCGATGACCTCGGCGCCCTTGATGCCGTACTGTCCCGCGCCCGCCTTCTTGAGCAGGGCGTCGAGCTGTTTGACCCGGCTGCGGTTGCGGTCGTCGCTGCCGAGCTTGGCCTTCAGGGCGGCGTTCTCGCGCTCCAGTCGCGCGACGCGGTCGTGGCGGTCGCCGGAGTCACGGACCGCGCCGATGGCGTTGCCGATCGGGTCGACGGCCGTCGCCATGCCGTCCTCGACCGGGCCGAAGACCGTGGCGGCGGCCTGTCGGGCACCGTCGACCGGTGAGTCCTCGCCGCCGCGGATGTCCACCGTGATCAGTGCGAACGCGATGGCGATCAGCAGCACCAGGAGCAGCCGGCTCTCTCGTGTGTCCCTCACGTGCGGCGGCCGTGCCTTCCTCAAGTCGGAATTCTGCGGCCCAGGATCCACGGCGCCGTCGAGGTCCGCGGGATGCTGGTGCCTTGCCCAATTTTTAGGTCTTGCCTATATACCACGCGGGTTTGCTACGCGGTGTCCGCGTCCGTCCCCGGCCTGACCACTGGCCTGACCGCTGGTCGGGCCGGGCTCCCGGGGGCGCCCCGGGAGGTACAGCAACGATCCGCCGCACGAGGCCGCGGGCACTCGTACGGCGGATCCTTTCACGTCAGCTCATCTGCGCGGCTGGGCGTCCAGCACCTGCTGGAGCGCCTCGAACTCCTCGACGCACTTGCCCGAGCCGAGCGCCACGCTGTCCAGCGGGTCCTCGGCGATGTGGATCGGCATGCCCGTCTCGCGGCGCAGGCGCTCGTCCAGGCCGCGCAGCAGGGCGCCGCCGCCGGTGAGGACGATGCCGCGGTCCATGACGTCGCCGGACAGCTCCGGCGGGCACTTGTCGAGGGTCGTCTTGACCGCGTCGACGATGGCGTTGACGGGCTCCTCGATGGCCTTGCGGACCTCGGCGGCGGAGATCACGACGGTCTTCGGCAGGCCGGAGACCAGGTCGCGGCCGCGGATCTCGGTGTGCTCGTCGGCGTCCATGTCGTACGCGGAACCGATGGTGATCTTGATCTGTTCGGCCGTGCGCTCACCGAGGAGGAGGGAGTACTCCTTCTTGATGTGCTGGATGATCGCGTTGTCCAGTTCGTCGCCCGCGACGCGGATGGACTGTGCCGTGACGATTCCGCCGAGGGAGATGACGGCGACCTCGGTGGTGCCGCCGCCGATGTCCACCACCATGTTGCCGGTGGCCTCGTGCACCGGCAGGCCGGAGCCGATGGCCGCGGCCATGGGCTCCTCGATGATGTGCACCTGGCGGGCACCGGCCTGCGAGGACGCCTCGATGACGGCGCGGCGCTCGACGCCGGTGATGCCGGAGGGCACGCAGACGACGACGCGCGGGCGGGCCAGATAGCGACGCTTGTGGATCTTCAGGATGAAGTAGCGCAGCATCCGCTCGGTGATCTCGAAGTCGGCGATGACGCCGTCCTTCAGGGGACGCACCGCGACGATGTTGCCCGGTGTGCGCCCGATCATCTTCTTGGCTTCGGCGCCGACCGCGAGGATGCCGCCGGTGTTGGTGTTGATCGCGACGACGGACGGCTCGTTGAGTACGATCCCCCGACCCCTGACGTACACCAGCGTGTTGGCGGTCCCGAGGTCGACAGCCATGTCACGGCCGATGAACGACATGTTGTTCCCCATGAGGATGCGTCTGGCCTTCCCTAGTGGAGCGTGTGATGGCTTGTTAGGTAGGCGAGGTGGGTGCTGTGTGGCGTGGAGGCTTCCATCGTAGTCTCGCCCGCACGTGCACGGCGCGAGGGTCTGCGCCATTGTCAGCAGATGATGTGCGGCCCCGCCTTTGGAGACGTGCCATCCGAGGCACGGGTTCCCCCAATCGGGGCGCATATGCCAAAAGGACGGCCGAATTTCTTCGGCCGTCCCTGGTCAGCGGGCGCGGTGTACTGACTCCTCGTCAGCGCGTCAGGAAACTCTGACGCGTTTCTGGCGGGGTCTTTTCGGCGGCCTTTTCGGCCCCCTGCCGCGCCGGGGTCTCAGCTGAGACCCGGAAAGAAGATCTTCAGCTCGCGCTCGGCGGACTCGGCGGAGTCCGAGGCGTGGATCAGGTTCTCCCGCACGATGGTGCCGAAGTCGCCCCGGATGGAGCCGGGCGCGGCCGCGATCGGGTCGGTGGGGCCCGCGAGCTGACGGACGCCCTCGATCACGCGCTCACCCTCGGCGACCAGCGCGACGACGGGGCCGGAGGACATGAAGGCGACCAGGGGCTCGTAGAAGGGTCGGCCGACGTGCTCGGCGTAGTGCTGCTCCAAGGTGGGGCGGTCGAGAGTGCGGAGCTGCAGCGCGACGATCTTCCAATCGGCCTTGCGTTCGATACGGCCGATGATCTCGCCGACCAGTGAACGCCGGACGGCGTCCGGCTTGAGGAGGACGAGAGTGCGCTGAGTCATGGTGTGCGGCTCCTTGCAGGCCAGGGGGTGGGTCTGGTCGGCCTGAGGCTACCGGGTGTCACTGAGGTGGCGGCACCCGGACCGGAGGACCCCCACAGAGGTGGGGAGCAGTCCACGCTGATCGGCGAGTTCTTCGTGATCGGCGGATCACCTCCGCGTCGGCGGAGAGGCCCAGGTACCGCGTTCAGTTAATCACCTGCTACTGACAGCGCCCTAAGACGCCTCCGTCTGAGCCGCGTGCCGTGCCCTCGCTTCGTCGATCTGGCGCCCGAAGTGCACTGACGCCCACCAAAGCGCCGCGAACATCGCTCCCAAGATAAACATCATCGGGACCACGAAACCGCTTGCGACCAGCGCGATCTGCAGTGCCCACCCCAGCTGCACTCCACCTGGCCTGGTGATCACGCCACACAGCAGCACGCACAGCAGCATCGCGACGCCGCACACCGTCCAGACCGTGGCCATGGACAAGTCCGGATCCTTCATGGCGACCAACCCCGCGAATCCCACCACAAAGAATTCGCCGATCAGCGTCGAAGAACAGAGCGTGCGCACGGCGGTCAGCCCTTCCCCAGGAGCAGTCGGGCCTCGCCGACGGTGATGACGGAGCCGGTGACGAGGACGCCGCCGCCCGCGTACTCCCCCTCTTCCTCGGCGAGGGTGATCGCGGCCTCCAGGGCGTCGTCCAGGCGCGGTTCGACCTGGACGCGGTCCTCGCCGAAGACCTCGACGGCGACGCCCGCGAGCTCGTCCACGCCCGCCGCGCGGTGGCTGGAGTTCTGGGTGATGACGACCTCGGCGAAGATCGGCTCGAAGGCCTCGAACATCTCGCGCGCGTTCTTGCCGTCGCTCACGCCGACGACGCCGATCAGACGGCTGAAGTCGAAGACCTCGCCGATGGCCGCGGCGGCGGCGCGGGCGCCCGCCGGGTTGTGCGCGGCGTCCAGGACGACGGTGGGCGAGCGGCGCACGATCTCCAGGCGGCCGGGCGAGGAGACGGCGGCGAAGGCCTTGCGGACCGTCTCGATGTCCAGGGGCTCCACGCGCTGGGCGCCGACGCCGAAGAACGCCTCGACGGCGGCGAGCGCCACCGCCGCGTTGTGCGCCTGGTGCTCGCCGTGCAGCGGCAGGAACACCTCCTCGTACTCCCCGCCGAGGCCGCGCAGCGTGAGCAGCTGCCCGCCGACGGCGATGTGCCGGGCGACGACGCCGAACTCCAGGCCCTCGCGGGCCACGGTCGCGTCCACCTCGACGGCCTTCTTCAGGAGCACCTGCGCGGCGTCCACCGGCTGCTGGGCCATGATCACCGTGGCGTCCTGCTTGATGATGCCGGACTTCTCGGTGGCGATCTCGGCGGTCGTGGTGCCGAGGCGGTCGGTGTGGTCCAGGTCGATGGGGGTGACGACGGCGACGGTGCCGTCGATCACGTTCGTCGCGTCCCAGGTGCCGCCCATGCCGACCTCGACGACGGCGACGTCCACCGGGGCGTCCGCGAAGGCGGCGTACGCCATGCCGGTGAGCACCTCGAAGAAGGAGAGCCGGAACTCCTCCTTGGCGTCGATCATCTCCACGTACGGCTTGATGTCCTCGTACGCCTCGATGAAGCGCTCGGCGGTGACCGGGGCGCCGTCCAGGCTGATGCGCTCGGTGATCGACTGCACGTGGGGGGAGGTGTACCTCCCGGTGCGGAGCTCGAAGGCGCCGAGGAGGGCCTCGATCATGCGGGCCGTGGAGGTCTTGCCGTTCGTCCCCGTGATGTGGATCGAGGGGTAGGACCGCTGGGGGTCGCCGAGGACGTCGAGCAGGGCCTTGATGCGCTGGACGGACGGGTCCAGCTTGGTCTCGGGCCAGCGGGCCGCGAGCTCGGCCTCGACCTCGCGCAGCGCCTTGTCCACCTCCGGGTCGGCGGGGCGGGCCGGGGCGTCGGCCTGCGGCGGGCCCGCCTGGGCGCGCAGGGTGCGGCTGCCCGCCTCGATGACGGCGAGATCGGGGTCGCGGCCGGTTTCGGCGGCGACGATCTCGTCGAACTGGTCGGGACGGGCCGAGGAGCCGGCCGGGCCGCTCTCGTCGTCGTGCGGGCTGTCGTTCGGAGGGAGGTCACTCACGTACGCCAGTCTACGGAGACCCGCCGACAGCGGCCGTGCGGGCGGCCCCGAGGCGCTCGGGACCTTGGTCCCGCCCGATTCGGGACCAAAGTCCCTCCGCGTCCGGGATGCGCCCGGCAAACTTGGCGATCATGGACATAGGCATCGACCTCGGCACCGCCAACACCCTTCTGTACGTACGTGGTCAGGGCATCGTGCTCAACGAGCCGTCCGTGGTCGCCGTCAAGGAGGGCGCGCGCGGGGCTCTCGCCGTCGGCACGGAGGCCAAGGAGACCATCGGCCGCACCCCCGGCTCCATCACGGCGATCCGTCCCCTCAAGGACGGCGTGATCAGCGACTACGAGGCGGCCGAGGAGATGATCCGGCACTTCGTGCGCAAGGCCGTCTCCGGCCGCAGGCCCCGCACCCGCATGGTCGTGTGCGTCCCCAGCGGTGTCACCCAGGTCGAGCGGCGGGCCATCGTGCACGCCGCGCAGCGGGCCGGGGCGCGGGCCGTGCACCTGATCGAGGAGCCGATGGCCGCCGCGATCGGCGCGGGGCTGCCCGTGGCGGAGCCGCGCGGCTCCATGGTCGTCGACATCGGCGGCGGCACCACGGAGGTCGCCGTGATCTCGCTGGGCGGCATCGTCACCGCGCGGTCCCTGCGCGTGGGCGGCGACCGCCTGGACACGGCGATCACCGACTACGTGCGCAAGGAGCACGCCCTGCTCATCGGCGAGCGCACCGCCGAGGACGTGAAGGTCGCGATCGGCTCGGCGGGGCCGGTGCCGGGCGCCGACGACTTCGCGTCGCGGACGTTCACCGTGCGCGGGCGCGAGAAGGTGGGCGGGCTTCCGAAGACGGTGGAGCTCACGGTGGGCGAGGTGCGGGGGGCTCTGGACGAGCCGGTGGAGGCCATCATCGCGGCGGTGCGGGCCACCCTTGAGGAGTGTCCGCCGGAGCTTTCGGGGGACGTCATGGAGCACGGGATCGTGCTCACCGGGGGTGGGGCGCTGCTGCCCGGGCTCGATCTGCGGCTCTCCTCCGCCACCGGGATTCCCGTCTTCGTCGCCGACGAGCCGCTGGACAGCGTGGCCATGGGGTGCGGGAAGTGTGTGGAGGACTTCGACGGGTTGGAGCGGGTGATGTCGGCGGCGTGAGCCCTCGCGGGTGCGCCCCAGGCCCGCCCCTTCCCGCTCCGGGTGCGGCTGCCCCCGTTCCCCCGCTCACCGAGATCGGCGCTTGCGCGCCTCGTCCTCAAACGCCGGACGGGCTGAATCTTCGCGCTGGCGCGCTTGTCCTCAAACGCCGGACGGGCTGGATCTTCGCTGGCGCGGCTGGTTTTCCCACCCACCCAGCCGCGAGCCGCTAGGTCGGGGGGTGCGGTGGCAGCCGCAGGTGTAAGGGCGGGCGGGTGGGAGATAGCCCGTCCGGCGCTTGAGGACACCGCGCGGGTCAGGTGGGGAGGTCGGCCACGACCTCGTACGTCCCAGCTCGCGCCGTCGCAACGAACGTGCCGCCAAGGGAGCGCACCCGCTCCCCCATCCCCGCCGTCCCCGTCCCCGCGGACACGGGTGGCGCCCCGGCGGGGCCCGCGGCCGGCAGCGCGTTGCGGACGCGGACCCGGAGGCGGCCGTCCCGTACCCGCACCTCGACGTCCACGCGCTCCCCGGGCGCGTGCTTCGCGGCGTTGGTGAGGCACTCCTGGACCACCCGGTGCACGGCGGCCTGCCGCAGGGGCGAGAGGTCGCGGGCGGCGGCGTCGACGTGCAGGGTGACGGGGCTGCCCGCGCGGACGCTGTGCTCGACCAGGCCGGGGAGCGCCTCCAGGCCGGGCGTGGGGTGCCCGTCGACGCCCCGTTGCACGATGATCTCGTTGAGCATGCGGTGGGCGGAGCGGGCGGTCTCCGAGAGCTCCTCGAAGCCGTCGGCGCCCGGCCCTTCCCCGGCGCGCCGGGCCAGGACCTGGGAGCGCACGCTGAGCAGCGTCAGCTCGCGGCCGACGAAGTCGTGCACGTCGCGGGCGATGCGGGCCCGCTCCCGCTGCACGGCCCGCAGCGCCTCGGTCTGGGCGCGCTGCGCCTGGAGCGCGCGCACGAGGTCCTGGCGGTTCGCGGCGACGCCGACGCCCGCGGCGAGCGCGCCGATCGGCACGACGAGGCTGAGGAACTCGCTGAGGGTGTCCCCGCGGTGCGTCGGCCAGCCGGGCTGGCTGAACATCACGTACGCGAAGGAGACATAGCCGACGACGCCCACCGCCCCGGCGAGCCGCCCCCGGTAGCGGGCCAGGGAGTACAGGGCGAACTGCGCGAGCGTCAGCTCGTGCAGCCAGCCGAGCAGGCCGAGTGCGACCAGGTACGGCACCCAGGGGGCGCGCCGCCGCACGAGCAGCGTCGCCGCGCCCGCCGTGAGGACGAGCGCGGCCGTCAGGCCGTTCAGCGAGTTGTCGTCGGCGGCCAGGCCCGGCACGTCCAGGGCCATCAGGGACAGACAGGCGAGCGCGGTGAGACCATCGAGGACCCGGGGTTCGCGTGCGCAACGCCGAGCGAGGCGGCGACACCTGGCCACCGCCTGACTGAGCGCCGTAGCAGCGGCGGGCCGGTCCTGCATATCCTCTCCATCATCGCTGAGGTCTTTGCCTCGGCACATCAGACTTTCGGCCCTCCTGCCCGTGGCGCCCCGCCCGTACGACAACGGGTGTACTCCCCGGCGCGGCTGCCCCGCCACCGCGCGCCCCGGCGTTCCAATCGGACCATGTGGTATGCCCAGAATCCGGGTCGCCGGACCCGTCAGCTCGCCGGTGACGCGGCCGCCCTGCTGTGGACCGCGCTGTGGACCGCCGCCGCGCTCGTCGCCTACCGGCTTGCCGTGCTGCTCACCCGCCCCGGCCCCGACTCGGGCGTCGCCTCCTCCGGGTCGCCCGCCGCGCGCCTGCCCGTCGTCGGCGACGACGTGGGCGCCGCCCTGCGCTCGGTGGTGGGCTTCGCCGACGCCGTCGACCCGATGACGCTGCGCGCCGGGCTCGCGGTGACCGCCGCGAGCCTGTTCCTGCTGCCCATCGCCCTCGTCCTCGTCGCCTGGCTGCCGCGCCGCGCGCGCTGGGTGCGGCAGGCGGCCGCCGCCCGTGAGCTCGCCGCCTTCGCCAACGGGCGCGAGCTGCTCGCCCTGCGCTCGCTCCTGCGCCCCCTGGACGAGGTGGCCGCGACCGCCGCCGCCCTCGGCGACGCCACCCCCGGCAGCCTCGCCGAGGGCTGGCGCCACGCCGACCCACGCACCCTCGACGCGCTCGCCGACGCCGAACTGGAACGGCTCGGCCTCGACCCCGCACCCGGCCTGGAGCCGCCCGGCCCGCTCCTCGCCTCGCCCGCGGGCCGGTCGCCCGCATGACGGCGGAGCCCCGGGGGCTGCACGCCCCCTTCTCCGAGGCCGTCCTTCGGGCGATCCCGCTGGGGGCGCTGCTCGTCGGGGACGACGGCCGGATCGTGGCGTCCAACCCGCAGTTCGCGGAGATCTGCGGGCTGCACGACGTCGACACCTCCACCGGGGCGCCCGCCGACCCCGTCGCGGACGCCGTGGCGCGGCTGCTGCCCGACGACTCCGCCCCCTCCCCGCGGACACTGCGCAGCCAGTTCGTCCGCAAGGCCGAGGTACGCCTGAGGGACGGCCGTACGCTGCGCCGCAGCAGGCAGCCCATCGACGCGGGCGAGCTCCGCCTCGGCGTGCTGTGGCTCGTCGAGGACGTCACCGAGCAGCTCCGGTACGAGGCCGATCTGCACCGGCACATCGACACCCTGAACGAGCTGGCCCGCGAGCGCGCCGAGTTCGCCGCCCGCACCTCGCACGAGCTGCGCACCCCCCTGTCGACGATGCTCACCTTCTGCGAGCTGCTCACCGACCCCGGCCTGGGCGCCCTCGACGAGGCGCGGCGCGAGTACCTGGACACGATCCGGCGCGCGGCCACCCGGATGCGGGACATGGCCGACGGCCTGCTGCACCGGTACGCGCAGGCCGCGGGCGGCGCCCCGCCGTCCTTCGCGCCGCTCGACCCCGGCCCGCTGCTCACCCGCCTCGTGCACGACATCACCCCGTGGGCCACCCGTGACGGCGTCTTCGTCGCCCTCGACCTGCCCGGCGGCGAGCGGCCCGGGCTGGTCGCCGACGCCGGGCAGCTGGAGCGGGCGCTGACCGCGCTGCTCGACAACGCCGTGAAGTTCACCCCCGCGGGCGGCACCGTCACCGTCACCGCCCGGCCGCACCCCGGACCCGACGGCGCCGAGGGCTGGCGGATCACCGTGGCCGACAGCGGCATCGGCATCCCCAAGGAGTTCCACGAGGAGGTCTTCACCGAGTTCGTACGCGCCCCGAACGCCCGCCGCGGCGGCTACCCGGGCACCGGGCTCGGCCTGAGCGTCGTACGGGACGCCGTGCGGCTGCACTCCGGGACCACCGCCGTGCACAGCGCCGAGGGGCACGGCACCGGCGTCGAGGTGTGGCTGCCCCTGTCCGGGCCGCCCGGGACCGGCGCGGCATGACCCGGCTGCTGCTCGTCGAGGACGACCCCGACCTGGGGCTCGCCCTGCGAGTGCTCTTCACCCGCGCCGGGTACGAGGTGGTGGCCGCCGACGACGGCCAGGAGGCCCTGCGGCTGCTGTTCGCCCGGCGGCCCGCCCTGATGGTGCTCGACCTGGTCCTGCCCGGCCTGGACGGCTGGGACGTCCTTGACCGCACCCGGGACCTCACCGACCTGCCCGTGCTCATCCTGTCCGGCCGCACCAGCCCCGCCGAGCGCGTCCGCGGCCTGCGCTCCGGCGCCGATGACTACCTCTGCAAGCCCTTCGACCACGTGGAGCTCCTCGCCCGCGTCGAGGCGCTCCTGCGGCGCTCCAACCCCGAGCAGTGGCGCGGCGACTACGTGGAGGCGGGGCTTCGGCTCGTGCCGGAGCGGCGGTCGGCCGTGTGGCAGGGCCACGAGACTCGGCTGAGTGCCATCGAGTACCGGCTGCTCGAGGTCCTCGTCCGCAACCGGGGGCGGGTCGTCACCACCGAGCAGCTGCTCGACCTCGTCTGGGACGATCCCGGTGGGGGCGGGCGGGAGCGGGTGAAGTTCGCGGTGCTCCGCCTGCGGCGCAAGCTGGCCGTCGGTGAGGGGGCCGACCCCTTGGAGTCGGTGCGGGGCCTCGGCTACCGCTACCGCGGCGAGGGCTGACCCTCGCGGGGCGCCCCAGGCCCGCCCCTTCCCGAACCATGGGGCTCCGCCCCCTGTCACCCCCGAAAAGCATCGGCCTTCGGCCTCGTCCTCAAACGCCGGACGGGCTGAATCGTGCCGGTTGCGGCGACAGTTCTAGCCCGTCCGGCGTTTGAGGACGAGGCGCGGAGCGCCGAAAGGCTTTGAGCGGGGGAACGGGGGCAGCCGCACCCGGATCGGGAAGGGGCGGGCCTGGGGCGCCCCGCGAGGGACCTTGGTCCCGGCGGCGGGGGACCTGTGGGCCAGGGCCTTCGGCCCGAAAAGGCGCGGCCGCGGGCGCCGCAACCGTTGGGCAACCGAACACGAGCCGCCCCCGCAACCCACACCCCACAAGCTCCTGGTTCCGCCCAGCCACCCCCGCCCCGCCAGGAGCCCCGTTGCACGCCGCCCCCACCCTCCCGCCCCGCTCCGTCGCGGTCGTCATCGGCACCCGCCCCGAACTGGTCAAGATCGCCCACCTGGTCCGCCTCCTCGGCCCCGCCGCGCACCTCGTCCACACCGGCCAGCACTACGACGCCGCCCTGTCCGGCCAGTTCCTCACCGAGCTCGGCCTGCCGGAGCCGACGCTGCTTGAGGGCGTCGGCGGCAAGCCCCGCGCCGTCCAGATCTCCTCGGCCCTGGCGCAGCTCGACGCCCTGTTCGCCGAGGAGCCGCCGCTGGCCGTGGTCGTCCAGGGCGACACCAACGCGGCCCTCGCGGGGGCCCTGGCCGCCAACGCCCGCTCCCTCCCCCTCGTGCACGTCGAGGCGGGCCTGCGCAGCCACGACCGGGCGATGCCCGAGGAGCACAACCGGATCGTCATCGACCAGCTCGCGGACGTGCTGTGCGCGGCCACCGAGGACAACCGCGACCTGCTGCGCGCCGAGTCCGTCCCGGCCGGGCGGATCACCGTCACCGGCAACACCGTCGTCGAGGCCGTCCAGGAGCACCTGCCCGCCGCCGACGAGCGCGCCGCGCTGCTCGCCGCCCACGGCGTGAGTGCCGACCAGTACGTCCTCGCCACCGCGCACCGGCCCGAGAACACCGACGACCCGGACGCGCTGCGCGCCATCCTGACCGAGCTCTCCGCGCTCGCCGCCGACCTTCCGGTCCTCTTCGCCGTGCACCCGCGCACCCGCGCCCGCATCGAGGCCGCCGGGCTCACCCCGCTGCTCGCCCCGCTCACCGAGCTGGCGCCGCTCGGCTACGGCGCGTTCCTGGCCCTGGCCCGGCACGCCGCCGTCATCGTGTCCGACTCCGGCGGCATCCAGGAGGAGACCACCGTCCTCGGCCGCCCCCTGGTCGTCGTGCGGCGCTCCACGGAGCGGCCCGAGGCGATGGACGCCGGTTTCGCCGACCTGGTCGCCCCGGGCCGGGAGATCGGCCGCGCGGTGCGCCGCCGCCTCGCCGAAGGCCGGGCGGGCCTCGACCACCTGGCCGCGCTGCCCTCGCCGTTCGGCGACGGCCTGGCCTCCCAGCGCATCGCCGTCCTGCTCGGCGCGCTCGCCGCGGGCCGCACCGAGCGCGAGCTCATCCCCGCCGCCTGACCCCGCTCCGCTCCTCCCCCGTCCCCCCACGCGTACGAGGCCCGCATGCTCACCCCCACCGTCCTGCTCTACGTCCTGCCCTTCTTCCTCCTCGCCTGCTTCCTGCTGTACTGGGCGGGCGCCCGGCACGCCTACGTCCGGCGCCCCGAGACGCCCGAGGGCGACTCCGCGCCGTTCGGCTGGCACTTCTTCGTGCCGTGCCGGGACGAGGAGACCGTCATCGGCACCACCGTCAGCCAGCTGCGGGCCGACTTCCCCGCCGCGCACGTGTGGGTCGTCGACGACGACAGCGAGGACGCGACGGCGGCCGTCGTGACCGCGATCGCCGACCGCGACAGCCGGGTGCACCTGGTCTCGCGCCGCCGCCCCGACGCCCGTATCGGCAAGGGCGCCGCCCTCAACTCCGCGTACGCGGCCCTGAACGCGTTCCTGCCCAAGGACACCGACCGCGCCCAGGTCGTCGTCTGCGTCGTGGACGCCGACGGGCGGCTCGCGCCCGACGCGCTCGCCCGTGTCAGCGGCACGGCCGGGTTCGGCGACCCCGAGGTGGGCGGCGTGCAGGTCAGCGTGCGGATGCGGAACGTCGACGACGAGCGCCTTCCGCTGCCCGAGCGCGGCCGTCTCGCCAACGCCGTGGCGCGGCTCCTGGTGCGCATGCAGGACATGGAGTTCGCCGTGTCCAACGCGGGCATGCAGCTCCTGCGCGGCCGCACCGGCTCCGTGGGCCTCGGCGGCAACGGCCAGTTCACCCGTCTGACCGCGCTCGACCACATCGCCGCCGCCGAGCGCCGCCCCTGGCAGCGCGACGCGCTCCTGGAGGACTACGAGCTGGGCCTGCACATGATCCTCGGCGGCTACCGGGTGGCGCACATCGCCGACACGTACGTCTCCCAGGAGGGCCTGCCGCGCCTTCGCCGCTTCCTCACCCAGCGCACCCGCTGGGCGCAGGGCAACCTCCAGTGCGTGCGGTACGCGCCGCGCATCGTCTCGTCCCGGCACTACTCGGGCCGCGGCGTCCTGGAGACCCTGTACACGTTCATGCAGCCGCTCGCGCACGTCGCGACGCTGGTGCTCAGCCTGCTGCTGCTCGGTCTTGTCGTGGTCGGCGGCTCGCTCAGCGACGCCTTCCTCAGCGCCTGGCCGCTGATCCTGGTCCTGTCCGCGTTCTCGGTCCTTCCGTTCGTGGCCTGGGGCCCGCTCTACCGCCGTGACTTCGCGCCCGACCGCTCCCGGCTCACGGGCCTGCTGTGGGGTCTCGCGCTGTGGGTGTACGCGTACCACGTGTTCATCGTGGCGGCGCGCGGCTTCCTGCGGCTCCTGCGCGGCCGCAACGGCTGGGCGAAGACGCGGCGCAACGCGGAGGCGGTCGGTACGGGACCCGTCGCCACGGAGGCGTAACGGCCGCGGGGGGCATGCGAAAGGCGCCCGGAACTCCAGTGAGTTCCGGGCGCCTTTCGCATACGTACGAGGCGAACCGCCTTACGCCGCCGGGAGGCTGTCCAGCTGGGCCCGGAGGCGGGCGATGTCCTCGTCGGCCTTGGCGAGGCGGCCGCGGATCTTGTCGACCACCTGGTCCGGGGCCTTCGCGAGGAACGCCTCGTTGCCGAGCTTGGCGGTGGCCTGCTGGCGCTCCTTCTCCGCGGCGGCCAGGTCCTTGGCGAGGCGCTTGCGCTCGGCCGCCACGTCGATCGTGCCCGACAGGTCGAGCGCGACCGTGGCGCCCGCGACCGGCAGCGTCGCCGTCGCCGCGAAGCTCTCGCCCTCCGGCTGGAGGCGCAGGAGCTGGCGGACGGCGGCCTCGTGCGGCGCGAACGGCGTGCCGTCCAGGGTGAGTCGGGCCGGGACCTTCTGGCCGGGCTGGAGTCCCTGGTCGGCGCGGAACCGGCGGACCTCGGTGACCAGGTCCTGGAGGGAGAGGATCTCCTTCTCGGCGCCCGCGTCCCGGAAGCCGCTGTCGGTCGGCCAGTCGGCGATCACCACGGACTCGCCGCCGGTGAGCGTGGTCCACAGGGTCTCCGTCACGAACGGCACGACCGGGTGGAGCAGGCGCAGCGTGACGTCGAGGACCTCGCCGAGGACGCGCTTGCTGACCTCGGCGGCCGGGCCGCCCGCCATGAACGTGGTCTTGGACAGCTCCACGTACCAGTCGAAGACCTCGTCCCACGCGAAGTGGAAGAGGGCGTCGGAGAGCTTCGCGAACTGGTAGTCCTCGTAGAACGCGTCGACCTCGGCGACCACCGTGTTCAGGCGGGAGAGGATCCAGCGGTCGGTGGCCGACATCTCGGCGGCGTCCGGCAGCGGGCCCTCGACGGTGGCGCCGTTCATCAGCGCGAAGCGGGTCGCGTTCCAGATCTTGTTGGCGAAGTTGCGGGAGCCCTGGACCCAGTCCTCGCCGATCGGCACGTCGACGCCGGGGTTGGCGCCGCGCGCGAGGGTGAAGCGGAGCGCGTCGCTGCCGTACTTGTCCATCCAGTCAAGGGGATTGACGGCGTTCCCGAAGGACTTCGACATCTTCTTGCCGAACTGGTCGCGGACCATGCCGTGCAGGGCGATGGTGTGGAACGGCGGGGTGCCGTCCATCGCGTACAGACCGAACATCATCATCCGGGCGACCCAGAAGAAGAGGATGTCGTAGCCGGTGACCAGGACGGAGTTCGGGTAGAACTTCGCGAGGCTCTCGGTCCGCTGCGGCCAGCCGAGCGTGGAGAACGGCCACAGGCCGGAGGAAAACCAGGTGTCGAGGACGTCGGTGTCCTGCGTCCAGCCCTCGCCGGTGGGCGGCTGCTCGTAGGGGCCGACGCAGACGACCTCGCCGTTCGGGCCGTACCAGACGGGGATGCGGTGGCCCCACCACAGCTGGCGCGAGATGCACCAGTCGTGGAGGTTGTCGACCCAGTCGAAGTAGCGCTTCTCCATCTCCTGCGGGTGGATCTTGACCTGGCCGTCGCGGACCGCGTCACCGGCGGCCTTGGCGAGCGGGCCGACCTTGACCCACCACTGCATGGACAGGCGCGGCTCGATGGTGGTCTTGCAGCGCGAGCAGTGGCCGACGGAGTGCGAGTACGGCCGCTTCTCGGCGACGATGCGGCCCTCGGCACGCAGCGCGCCGACGATGGCCGAGCGGGCCTCCAGGCGGTCCAGGCCCTGGAAGGGGCCGGGGACGGTGATGATGGCGTGCTCGTCCATGACCGCGATGTTCGGCAGGTCGTGGCGCTGGCCGATCTCGAAGTCGTTCGGGTCGTGGGCCGGGGTCACCTTGACGGCGCCGGTGCCGAACTCGGGGTCGACGTGCGTGTCGGCGACGACGGGGATGGAGCGGTCGGTGAGCGGCAGCTTGATCTGCTTGCCGACCAGGTGCTTGTAGCGCTCGTCCTCGGGGTGCACGGCGACGGCCGTGTCACCGAGCATCGTCTCGGCGCGGGTGGTGGCGACGACGATGGTCTCGTCGCCTTCCCCGTACTTCATCGACACCAGCTCGCCGTCGTCGTCCTGGTACTCGACCTCGATGTCGGAGATCGCGGTCAGGCAGCGGGGGCACCAGTTGATGATGCGCTCGGCGCGGTAGATCAGCTCGTCGTCGTAGAGCCGCTTGAAGATCGTCTGGACGGCCTGGGAGAGGCCCTCGTCCATGGTGAAGCGCTCGCGGGACCAGGCGACGCCGTCGCCGAGGCGGCGCATCTGGCCGGAGATCTGGCCGCCGGACTCGCCCTTCCACTGCCAGACGCGCTCGACGAAGGCCTCGCGGCCCAGGTCGTGGCGGGACTTGCCCTCCTTGCCGAGCTCGCGCTCGACCACGTTCTGCGTGGCGATGCCCGCGTGGTCCATGCCGGGCTGCCACAGCACCTCGAAGCCCTGCATGCGCTTGCGGCGGGTGAGGGCGTCGATCAGCGTGTGCTCGAAGGCGTGGCCCAGGTGCAGGCTGCCGGTGACGTTCGGCGGCGGGATGACGACGGTGAAGGGCTCCTTGTCGCTCGCCGCGTCCGCGTCGAAGTAACCGCGCTCTACCCAGCGCTCGTACAGCGCCCCCTCTACCTCGGCCGGCGCGTACTGCGTCGGGAGTTCGGGGGTGGTCGCTGAGGGCTGCTGCTGAGAGTTCTCGGTCACGGGCCCAGTTTAGGGGTGTCACAGACTGGTCCCGAAACCAGAATCTTCAGTAACGGTTGCGGACCTGGGGGCCACGGCGCTCCACCCGTCGGTCAGGATGTCGGAAGCACATAAACGCGCGGGGCACACGCAGGCGCGCAGACGCGTTCGAGGGGGACCCAGTCATGAGCTTCAACCAGCCGGGCCCGTACGGGGGCCAGCAGCCCGGTCCGTACGGTGGTGGCCAGCCTCAGCAGCCGGGTCCGTACGGCGGTGGCCAGCCGGGCCCTTACGGGCAGCAGCCCCCGCAGCCCGGCCCCTACGGGCAGCCCCCGCAGGCCCCGCCGCCCGGTTACGGCTACCCGCAGCAGGCTCCCCCGGGCGTCCCGCCGCAGCAGCCGTACGGGCAGCCGCAGGGTCCGTACGGGCAGCCGCCGCAGGCCCCCTACGGGCAGGTCCCGCCGCCCCCGCCGCAGGGCGGCGGCAAGAAGACGGGGCTGATCATCGGCGCGGCGGCCGTGGTGGCCGCGATCGGCGTCGGCGCGTACTTCGTCTTCGGCGGCGACGGCGGCGGCTCCGGCTCGGTCTCGGACGACGGGCCCCACCAGCTGGTGTCCCCCGCGTCGGTCGGCGAGTTCCAGAAGGAGGTGTCCTCCGGCTCCTCCGGCGGCCCGCTGAGCGGCGCCGACGAGGAGGACGCCGCCGAGGTCGGCATCAAGAACGCAAAGCAGGACGAGACGGACTACAAGTCCGGGGACGGGCTCAAGGCGAAGAAGCTGAGCGTGGTCGGCATGTGGGGCGAGATCAGCGACCCGGAGAAGACCATCGACGACGCCTTCGACAAGCTGCACGAGGAGTCCCAGAAGGACAGTGACGACAAGGAGAACGTCACGTGGGAAGGCAGTCCCACGTCCGTCTCTCCCAGCGGCCTGGACAACGCGCTGATGAAATGCCAGACGGTCAAGGTCACCGAGGGCAGCAAGGGTCTGGAGATCCCCATCTGCGCCTGGGCGGACCGGAGCACCTTCGGCTTGGTGACCGCCACCGACACCGCCGCGTTCGTGACCGGCGGCGACAACATGTCGCAGGACGACGTCGCGGAACTCGCGGCCAAGTACCGCGAAGCGGCCCGCGTGAAGAAGTGAAGAAGTGACGCACGCGCGGCCCGTAAGAAGCAGCAGTAACGGAGGGAACCCCCAGTAATGAGCTACAACCAGCCGGGCCCGTACGGCGGCCAGCAGCCCCAGCAGCCGGGGCCGTACGGCGGCGGCCAGCCGGGCCCCTACGGGCAGCAGCCGCCGCAGCCGGGGCCCGGCTACGGCTACCCGCCCCAGGCCCCCCAGCAGCCGGGCTACGCCTATCCGCCGCAGGCCCCCCAGGGCGTGCCGCCCCAGCAGCCGCCGTACGGTCAGCCGCAGGCCCCGTACGGGCAGCCGCCGCAGGCCCCCTACGGGCAGGTCCCGCCCCCGCCGAGCGGAGGCGGCGGGGGCAAGAAGACCGGTGCCATCATCGGCGCGGTGGCCGTGGTGGCCGCGATCGGCGTCGGCGCGTACTTCGTCCTCGGCGGCAAGGACGGCGGCTCCGGCTCGGTCAAGGACGACGGCCCGCACAAGCTGACGGCGCCCGCGACGGTCCTCGGCGACTACACGAAGAAGGAGTCCAAGGAGGACTCCATGAGCTCGGAGAGCCGCGCGAAGGCCGAGAAGAACGGCGTGAAGAACGCCAAGGACATCGCGGCCCAGTACGAGTCGGGGTCCCAGGACAACCCGCTGTCGAAGAAGCTGGTGCAGTTCAACGGCATCTACGGGGAGATCGACGACCCGGAGAAGGTCGTCGACTACATGTTCACCAGGGCGGAGGACGGCTTCTCCGAGGAAGAGGACTCACCGTCCGGCTCCGGCACCAGCGGCGGCAAGAAACTCACGCCGGTCGGCGAGCCCAAGTCGTACAACCCCTCCGGGCTCGACGGCGCGATCATGAAGTGCCAGGAGATGAAGTTCGAGGGCCCCTCCGACACGGGTTCGTCGTCGGCCGGGTCGCAAGGGCCGAAGAACATGACACTGCCGGTGTGCATCTGGGGCGACAACAGCACGATCGGCGTCGTGATCACGACGGACGTGGCGAGCGTGCTCGGCGGCAAGAGCCCCGACCTGGAGGACACCGCGAGCACCGCGGCCAAGTTCCGCAAGGAAGTCCGCGTCAAGATCTGACCCTGTCGGGGTCAGCCACCTGACGTCACGTCACATCACCTCAGCCACGAACGAAGGGGGCGCCCAGCGAGTTCAACTCGCTGGGCGCCCCCGGGCGTTCGTGGGTGTGGCTACGCCGACTTCTGTTCCCCGGCGCCCGGACCTCGCACCTCGCGCGGCACCAGGGTCGGGTTGACGTTCGAGTGGACGACGTCCGCCGTGATGACGACGCGGGCCACGTCCTTGCGGGACGGCACCTCGTACATCACCGACTGGAGGACCTCCTCCATGATGGCGCGCAGGCCGCGCGCGCCGGTCTGGCGCAGGATGGCCTGGTCGGCGATGGCCTCCAGGGCCTCGCGCTCGAAGTCCAGCTCCACACCGTCGAGTTCAAACAACCGCTGGTACTGCTTCACCAGCGCGTTACGCGGCTCTACGAGGATCTGGAGCAGGGCCTCGCGGTCGAGGTTGTGGACCGAGGTGATGACCGGGAGGCGGCCGATGAACTCCGGGATCATCCCGAACTTCACCAGGTCCTCCGGCATGATGTCCTCGAACTGGTCCTTCTCCTCCAGCTCCCGCTTGGAGCGGATGGTGGCGCCGAAGCCGATGCCCTTCGCCCCGGCCCGGGCCTCGATGATCTTCTCCAGGCCCGCGAAGGCGCCGCCCACGATGAACAGGACGTTCGTCGTGTCGATCTGGATGAACTCCTGGTGCGGGTGCTTGCGGCCGCCCTGCGGCGGGACCGAGGCCGTCGTGCCCTCGAGGATCTTGAGCAGGGCCTGCTGGACGCCTTCACCCGATACGTCGCGCGTGATCGACGGGTTTTCGCTCTTGCGGGCGACCTTGTCGATCTCGTCGATGTAGATGATGCCCGTCTCGGCCTTCTTGACGTCGTAGTCGGCGGCCTGGATGAGCTTCAGGAGGATGTTCTCGACGTCCTCGCCGACATAGCCCGCCTCCGTGAGCGCCGTCGCGTCCGCGATGGCGAAGGGGACGTTCAGCATGCGGGCGAGCGTCTGGGCGAGCAGCGTCTTGCCGGAGCCGGTGGGGCCGAGCAGCAGGATGTTGGACTTGGCGAGCTCGATGGCGTCCTCGCGGCCCTGAGCGCCGCCGTTCTCCCCGGCCTGGACGCGCTTGTAGTGGTTGTAGACGGCGACGGAGAGGGCCTTCTTGGCGGGCTCCTGACCGACTACGTACCCCTCGAGGAACTCGTAGATCTCGCGGGGCTTGGGCAGTTCCTCCCAGCGCACCTCGCTCGTCTCGGCGAGCTCTTCCTCGATGATCTCGTTGCAGAGGTCGATGCACTCATCGCAGATGTACACGCCGGGGCCTGCGATGAGCTTCTTGACCTGCTTCTGGCTCTTGCCACAGAACGAGCACTTGAGCAGATCGCCGCCGTCACCGATGCGTGCCACGGTGTGCTTCCCCTTCGCCTGGGAGACGCCGTTGGTCCAGCGGCTCCTGGTGCCTTGTATCCGACGGTACCTTGCCTGGCCCCCCGTTCGGGCCCCCCTTGGCGCGGTTCGCTGCGACACCAGGTCACGAAACTACGCGGACCGGTACGGACCGAGCCAAGGGGCGGGCAGATGGTGCTGTGGTTCCCCGGACGTCGCTCAGGCGACCGCGGAGTTGTTCATCTTGCGGGTGGAGATGATCTGGTCGATCAGTCCGTACGCCAGCGCGTCCTCGGCGGTGAGGATCTTGTCGCGCTCGATGTCGTCGCGGATCTTCTCGATCGGCGTGGTGGAGTGCTTGGCCAGCATCTCCTCGAGCTGCGTGCGCATGCGCAGGATTTCGTTGGCCGCGATCTCCAGGTCGGAGAGCTGCTCACGGCCGGTGCCGCCGGAGGGCTGGTGGATGAGGACCCGGGCGTTCGGCAGGGCCATCCGCTTGCCGGGCGTACCGGCGGCGAGCAGCACGGCCGCGGCGGAGGACGCCTGGCCCATGCAGACCGTCTGGATGTCCGGCTTCACGAACTGCATCGTGTCGTAGATCGCCGTCAGCGCGGTGAAGGAGCCGCCCGGGCTGTTGATGTAGACCGAGATGTCCCGGTCGGGGTCCATCGACTCCAGGCACAGGAGCTGCGCCATGACGTCGTTGGCGGAGGCGTCGTCGATCTGGACGCCGAGGAAGATCACGCGCTCTTCGAAGAGCTTCGCGTACGGGTCGTACTCGCGCACGCCCTGCGAGGTGCGCTCGACGAAGCGCGGGATCACATAACGGTTGTCCACCTGGGGGCCGGTGTGCAGGCCCGTGGGCTGGCCGCTGACAGGGAAGCTGTTCATGTGAGGTGTTCCGTCCTGGTGATGAGCGTGGGCTTGGTCGGCTGGGGCGGGCCTTGAGGCTCCGGCCCCGGTCGGGTGCCTGGAGAAGGCCCCTCGGACGCCTTGTCAGGCCCCCGTGCCGCCGCCGCCCGGAACACCGGAAGCGGCGCTGATGATCTCGTCGATGAGGCCGTACTCCTTGGCCTCCTCGGTGGTGAACCAGCGGTCGCGGTCACCGTCCTGGATGATCCGCTCCACCGTCTGGCCCGAGTGGCGGGCGGTGATCTCGGCCATGCGCTGCTTGGTGCGCAGCAGATACTCCGCCTGGATCTTCACGTCGGACGCGGTGCCGCCGATGCCCGCGGAGCCCTGGTGCATCAGGATGTCCGTGTGCGGCAGGGCGAAGCGCTTGCCCGCGGTGCCGCCGGTCAGCAGGAACTGGCCCATGGAGGCGGCCATGCCCATGCCGATGGTGACGACGTCGTTCGGGATGTACTGCATGGTGTCGTAGATCGCCATGCCGGCGGTCACCGAGCCGCCCGGGCTGTTGATGTAGAGGTAGATGTCCTTCGACGGGTCGGCCGCGAGGAGGAGCATCTGCGCCGTGATCTTGTTCGCGATGTCGTCGTCGACCTGCTGGCCGAGGAAGACGATGCGCTCGCCGAGCAGCCGGTTGTAGACATGGTCGCCGAGGCCACCACCGATGGACGGCTCACCGGCTGCGTAAGGCATCAGATTCGTCACGTATCCACCTGCTCGTCTCTGACGGCTCCGGCCGTCTCAGCATCTTCGTTCTGAGGGCAACGACTCCACTGCCCCCGTATCCATGGACCCTAACGCGCGGGTCCCTTCGACGAATCCCGCAAGGGCAACTGTTCGCTGTGAGCGCAGGTAGCACGGCCGGGGGCAGCGCCCCGAAGGGGCGCGGGACTGTGTCGATATGCGGCTCCGCCGCGTGGGCGCGCTCAGCCCCCACGGACCCACCCCGCGACGAACCCCCGCCGGGCAGACGCTGCCGCCCCACAGGGGCGTGAAGGGCCCCCGGAACGTGTGTTCCGGGGGCCCTTCACGACGTACAGCGGGAGGATCAGGCCTCGGACTTCTCCGCGCCACCCTCGACGGAGTCGCTGGCGGCGGCCTCGGCCTGCTCACCCTCGACGGAGTCGGCGGCGTCGGCCTCGTCCTCGTCGTCGTCCAGGTCGACGACCTCACCGTTGGTGTCCTTGACCGTGGCGGCCTCGACGACGACCGCGAGGGCCTTGCCGCGGGCGACCTCGCCGACCAGCATCGGGACCTGGCCGCCCTCGACGACGGCCTGGGCGAACTGGTCGGGGCTCATGCCGGAGGACTGCGCGCGACGCATGAGGTGCTCGGTGAGCTCCTCCTGGTTCACGTTCAGCTTCTCCTTGTTGACGAGCTCGTCGAGGACGAACTGCGTCTTGATGCCCTTGACCGCCTGCTCGCGGGTCTCGGCGTCGAACTCTTCCTCGGTCTTGCCCTGGATCTCCAGGTACTTGCCGAGGTCGAGGCCCATCTGGCCGAGCTGGTGGTGCTCCAGGTTGTGCTTGCGGGTGCGGATCTCGTCCTCGAGGAGCTTCTCGGGGACGGGGACCTCGACGATCTCCAGGAGCTTCTCCAGGACGCGCTCCTGGGCCTGCGTGGCCTGGTCGAACTGGCGGGCCGTCTCCAGGCGCTTGCGGCTGTCGGCCTTCAGCTCGTCCAGGGTGTCGAACTCCGACGCCAGCTGCGCGAAGTCGTCGTCCAGCTCCGGCAGTTCGCGCTTGGCGACCTGGGTGACCTTGACGGTGACCTCGGCCTCCTTGCCCGCCGCGGAGCCGCCCTTGAGCTCGGAGGCGAAGGTGGCCTCGCCGTCGGCCGACAGGCCCTTCACGGCGTCGTCGATGCCCTCGAGGAGCTCGCCGGAGCCGATGGTGTACGAGACGCCGTTGGCGATGCCGTCGGCGAGGACCTCGCCGTCGACCTTGGCCTCCAGGTCGATCGTCACGACGTCGCCGTCCTCGGCGGCGCGCTCGACCGGCGAGGTGGACGCGAAGCGCTCGCGCAGGTCCTCGACGGCCTTGTCGACGTCCTCGTCCGAGACCTCGACGGCGTCGACCTCGACCTCGATGCCGGAGTAGTCCGGGATCTCGATGGTCGGGCGGACGTCGACCTCAGCGGTGAAGTTGAGGGTCTCGTTGTCCTTCAGCTCGGTGATGTCGACCTCGGGCTGGCCGAGGACGTTGAGCTCGGCCTCGTTGACCGCCTCCGTGTAGAACTTCGGGAGGGCGTCGTTGACGGCCTCCTCCAGCACAGCACCGCGGCCGAACCGCTGGTCGATGACGCGGGCCGGGATCTTGCCCTTGCGGAAGCCCTTCACCGTGACCTGCTGGTTGATCTTCTTGTACGCCGCGTCGAGGCTGTCCTTGAGCTCCTCGAAGGGCACCTCGACAGTGAGCCGAACCCGGGTCGGGTTCAGGGTCTCCACGGCGCTCTTCACGGTTCGGTCTCCTTGGTGGGCTGACTGCTTGGATTCTGCCCGGTCGAGAGACACACGGGCACACAGCTTGCATAGTAACGGCACGCGGGAGCCGACCGACAATGCGATCTTGAAAGAAGGGCCGCGGAGCGCCCGGGAAAGGATCGTCGCCCGGGGAACTGGCCACTGAGCTGGAGAGATCCTGCTGGTCGGGGTGGCGGGATTTGAACCCACGGCCTTCCGCTCCCAAAGCGGACGCGCTACCAAGCTGCGCCACACCCCGTCGGTGCGACACGTAGGGTACATGCCCGCAGGCAGTGCGGCGCCCGCTTATCGGGGGCGCGCGAGGGGGGTGTGCGGCGAGGCGCCGCGACCCGCTACGATGCGTGTCGTGCCGCGCTCACGACCCACGGGTCGCCGCGCGAGCTGTGCGGGCGTAGCTCAATGGTAGAGCCCTAGTCTTCCAAACTAGCTACGCGGGTTCGATTCCCGTCGCCCGCTCTCAGCAGGAACATGCAGGTCAGAGCCGGTCTCCAGATACAACGGAGACCGGCTCTCCGCGTTCCCGGAGCAGTTCTCGCGGCGGTTCTCTCGGCAGGGGTCAGGGGTTGCGTACGTCGACGCTGTACACGGAACGGATGCCGTAGGGGACGTAGAGGGCGTCGCCGATGAGGGTCAGGGGGGAGCCGGGCTGGGCCGAGTCGGACAAGATGTCGCTGCTGCGGGCCGGGAGGGACCAGTCCACGGCTCCGGTGTCGCGGTCCAGGGCGGCGAGACGGCCGCTGGAGGACGACAGGAAGACGTGGTCCGGCCCGGCGAGCGGCGGGCCCGGGTTCTCCACGCCGGAGTCGGTGCTCCACAGCTGGCGGCCCGAGCGCAGGTCGACGGCGCGGACGCTGCCGTTCCAGAGCCGGTAGTAGACGGTGGTGCCGCTGAGGGTGGCGGTCGCCGCCGTGGGCTGGCGGTGGGAGAGGCGCACGGATCGGACGGCCCGGCTGCCGGAGGTGTCGATCGTGGTCAGGGTGCGGTGCGCCTCGTCCGGCGCGTTCTCGGCGAAGACCAGGCGCCCGTCCGCCTGCCCGAGCAGCAGGAGCGGGCGCGGGGCCCGGACCGTCCAGCGCGACTCGCCCGTGGCCGGGTCCAGGCGCGTGACGCGGGTCTCCTTCGGCGACAGGCAGATCAGATAGCCGTGGCCGTCGGCCGCGGCGAACCCGCAGGTGTCCGGATCGGGCAGGGGGTGGCGCCAGCGGGGCTTCCCCCCGGCCCGGTCGGCGAGCAGCGCGTACTCGCCGCCCTTCGCTCCGTAGAGCGTGAGGACTCCGCCCTTCACGGCCGCCACCTCCTTCAGCTCCTCGTCGGCGTTGAGCGGCCCCAGCTCCTCCAGACCGCCCTGGGGCACGCGCTTCCACAGCACATCCCCGGTCAGGCTGTCGAGGGCCTGGAGCTCGATGACCGGGTCGGGGGGCTCGGCGCCTTCGCGCCCGGTCGCCTTGTCCCGGTAGACGTACACGCGCTTCCGGTCGGCCGAGGCGCCGAGAACGGCGCCGTCCCCGGCCATGCTCGCCGGGCTCCCGGCGGCCGAGCTCCAGGCGATCTCGCCGGTGGCCGGGGAGAGCCGAGCGGCCTTCACGCCGCCGCCCGCGCACACCAGCCCGCCCCGAGCCACGAGGCAGCCGCCGAAGGGGTTTTCCGTGCCGCCCTGGACGCGGACCTGCTTCACCTGCCAGGCCCGCCACCCCGGCGGCAGCGCCCCGGCCTTCGTGTCGTCCGTCCCGAACCACTGGACCAGGCCCGCCGTCAGCGCGGCGGCCAGCACGCCGCCCACCGCCCCGGCGATGAGCCGTCTGCGGCGGCGCGGCGAGCGGGGTGAGCGCGGCGCGGGCTCCGGTGGCTCCTCGGGGCGCGGCGGCGGCGCTTCGCCCCGGAGCAGGGCCAGGAGCTCATCGGGGGTCGGGCGCTCCTTGGGGTGCTTGGCCAGGCACAGGGCGACAAGGTCGCGCAGCTCGACCGGTATGTCGTCGAGCCTGGCCTCGCCGTCGACCACGCGGGTGGCCGTCTCGTACGGGGAGTCGTCGTCGAAGGGGCCGCGGCCGGTGGCCGCGTAGCCGAGGACGGAGCCGAGGGAGAAGACGTCCGAGGCGGGGCCGACGTCGCGCGGGGACGTGAGCTGCTCCGGGGACATATAGGGCGGGGTGCCCATGACGCGGCCGGTCTGGGTGAGGGCGTCGCCCGCGAGGGCCTCGGCGGCGCGGGAGACGCCGAAGTCAATGACGCGGGGGCCGTCCTCGGCCAGCATCACGTTGGCCGGTTTCAGATCACGGTGGACCACGCCCACGCGGTGGATGTCGCGCAGCGCCTCGGCGAGGCCCGCGGCGAGCTCCACGAGGCGGGCGGCGGGGAGTGGGCCGTTCCGCTTTATGTGGGTGCCCAGGTTCTCACCCGGAATGTAGAGGGTCGCCATCCACGGGCTCGGGGCGTGCGCGTCGGCGTCCACCACCGGTGCCGTGAAAGCGCCGCTGACCTGCCGCGCGGCCTCGACCTCACGGCGGAACCGGGTGCGGAATTCCGGGTCGTCGGCGTACTGGCCGTGCACGACCTTGACCGCGAGGCGCCGCCCGGAGGCGGAGCGGGCGAGATAGACGACGCCCATGCCGCCCGAGCCGAGGCGGTCCTCGATCGGATACCCGCCGACCTCTTTCGGGTCGGTCTCCCGCAGCGCCACCGCCCTCCCCCCGTGCGTCGCCATGGCAGGCCGTCAGGCGTCAGAACTGTATGTCGCCGATTGTCTCCGCCAGGGAGTTGAGAAGATCCTGGATGTCGGGGGCCGCACCCGTGGAAGCGAGGGTGAAGCCGAAAGTCGCGGCGACGATGGCGGGCCACACCTTGATGTTTCCTTGGCGCACCATCAGGACAAGGACGATCGCCAACAGCAGTACCACTGATAGTGAAATGGCCACACTGATCACACCCTAGGTCGGTCGCTCTCCCGCCCGGGGGGTACGACCCCGCACACCCCCGCCAGAAACCATCGTGCCACCAACAGGGCCGCGCTATGCGGCCGGTGACACATCGTCGGCCACGCGTTGACCAGTAACGCACGCGTCCCGCCCGTGCCAGTGGGGCCGTGCCGCACGGGCCCGGTCGCGGGTCACCGGCGTCCGCACGACAATTCGACGGCTGCGCCGACGGGCGAATTCGACCTGATCGTTTCCATGGCCGAGCGCCGCAGGGCCGCTCGAGAGTCAACGCCCGGCCAACGTCCCGTCGCCCGTACACGGGGCCGTTCGCCCCTTACCGTTCACGGCAATTCGTCCGCCCGTGACGCACACGCCAAAGAGGCCGCCATAACCCGCCACGGGTTGATCAACCGGACATTTCACCGGAGTCACCCGCAGGCGTTATGCACGATTTAAGCGGTACGAGTCGTGATGTATCGGACAGATATCCCGGCCACTTCCGGGGCACCCGTACCCCTAATGCGGGAATCCGGCTAACCGGTCGGCTAACACACCGAGGCGCGCTGTCCGGAGTAACACCCGGGCGTCCGGACGGGGTTGTCGGCAATACACCGCTATTGAACTGAGAGGAAACCCACACGGAACACGGAGCGATGAGTCAATGAATGAAGACGGCGTTTTACGGGGACACCGACGCGACGCTAGGGTGCCCCAGATGTTCCACGCTGCCATGACCCCCGCAAGCGCAGTGCGGTCCCGGATCGTCTCACCGGGCTCTGGGCGGGAGGGCCTGTGACGCGTCCCGTACCGCCGCACGGCCCGCACCGGACGCCCCTCCCTCCCGTCCGGGAACCGGCCACCGTCACTCCCCCCGGCCCCCGCGACCCCACCGCCGCCCCCACTCCCCCACACACCGCTTCCCCACCCCGCTCCGGCCCCGCCGAGCGCCCCGCCCCCGCGCGCGACGCGTTCTTCGACAACGCCAAGTACCTGGCGATCGTGCTCGTCGCGATGGCCCACGCGTGGGAGCCCCTGACGGATCACAGCCGCAGCGCCGAAGCGCTGTACATGACCGTCTACACCTTCCACATGCCGGCCTTCATCCTGATCTCCGGCTACTTCTCGCGCGGCTTCGACATGCGGTCCGACCGGCTCAAGCGGCTCGTGACCGGCGTCGCCGTGCCATACGTGGTCTTCGAGATCGCCTACACCTTCTTCAAGCGGTGGGCCGACGACGACCCGGGGCAGCCGATCAGCCTGCTCGATCCCTGGTATCTGACCTGGTTCCTGATCGCCCTGTTCGTGTGGCGGCTCACGACCCCGCTGTGGAAGCTCGTGCGCTGGCCCGTGCCGCTCGCCCTCGGCGTGGCCGTGCTCGCCGTCGTCTCCCCCGACATCGGCGACGACCTGGACCTCCAACGGGTCCTGCAGTTCCTGCCGTTCTTTGTCCTGGGCCTGTTCCTCAAACCCGCGCACTTCCAGCTCGTGCGGCGGCGCGAGGTGCGCCTGCTTTCCGTGCCCGTCTTCGCGTGCGCGGTGGCCCTCGCCTACTGGGCGGCGCCGCGGATGACGTCCGTGTGGTTCTACCGGCGCGAGAGCGCGCAGGAGCTGGGCGTGCCGTGGTGGGTCGGCGTCGTGATGACGCTGGCGCTGTTCGGCTGCTCGGTGGTGCTCACCGCGTGCTTCTTCGCCTGGGTGCCACGGCACAAGACGTGGTTCACGGTGCTCGGGGCGGGGACCTTGTACGGCTATCTGCTGCACGGGTTCCTCGCGAAGGGGTCCCGGTTCTGGGGCTGGTTCGACACGTACGCGTGGCTGCACGAGCCGCTGGGCGAGGTGTTCGTGTCCCTGGTGGCCGCGGGCGTCGTGACGCTGCTCTGTACGCCGCCGGTGCGGCGGGCGTTCCGCTTCGCGATGGAGCCGCGGCTTGAGTGGGCGTTCCGGCGGGACGCGACGGCGGTGGCCCGCGAGCGGGCGGCGGGCGGGCGCTAGCGGCGGCGGGGGGCGGGCTGGGACCGGGCCCCCGCCTTGTCGCCGCGGAGCGGCGGAGCGGTGGGGGTGCGGCGGCTGCCGGGTGGAGGCGGGCGGGCGGGAAAGCCTGCCGCGGAGCGGCGGAGAAGGGGGCGGGGAGCCCGGGGGCGCCCATTCACCGGCCCCGCCGCGGAGCGGCGGAGAGGAGGGGCAGCCCGCCCCCGGGTCAGGCGGCCGCCCTCGGCCCCAGCGCCGCCCGCGCCGGGAGCGTCGTCGCGAGCAGGCCGAGGAGGACCGCCGAGCCCGCGAAGGCGGCGTACGTCAGGGGCGGGATGTACGGCGACTCCCCGGTGAGGCCCCGCATCATCGGCACCAGCGTGGCGAGCGCGATGGCCGTGCCGATGACCACGCCCGCACCGGTCACGAGCAGCGCCTCCCAGCGGATCATCCGCATCACCTGGCGGCGCGTCGAGCCGATCAGGCGCAGCGTGCCGAGCTCGCGGCGCCGGTCCAGGACCGTCATCACCAGGGTGTTGGCGGCGGCGATCGCCGCGAAGCCGCCGAGGACGGCCGCCATCACGCCGTTCGCCCAGGCGTTCAGCTCCCGGTCCAGGGACTGGGCACTGCTGTAGCCGTCGCGGTCGTGGACCGTGCCGAGGGGCTTCAGCGCGGCCGCCGAGCCGCCCTTGGCCCAGATCTCCGTGTCCAGGGCGGACGTGACGTGCCGCTTCACATCGGCGGCGGGCAGCGTCACCTCGGACAGGCCGAGGCCGCGCGCGTACGTCGCCGCGACCTTGGGCCGCGCCTTCGTGCCGTCGGGCAGCCGCATCTCGACGCGGTCGCCGGTCTTCAGGTGCGTGGAGTTCGCGAGGTTCGCGTCCACCGCGATCTCGCCCTCGCGGAGGGTGAGCGCACCGGTCCGCACCTTCAGGTCCTGCACCTTGGCCAGGTCCGCGGCGCTGCCCGTGACGCCCTGCGCGCTCGCCGACTGGAGCCAGCGGTCCCCGCCGGAGCCCGCGGGCAGCAGGACGGAGGTCTTCAACAGGCCGACGGCCGACGTCACTTCGGGGGCGCTGGCGGCGGCGCGCACGGCGCCGGGGCCGAAGCCCGCGTCCGAGGTGACGATGTGGTCGGCGGTGATGCCGTCCCGCTGCTGGTCCGCGGCCACCTTCTCCTCGCTGGTGTGCATGAACACCAGGGTGGAGGCGAAGGCCATGGCGAGGACGATGGGGGTGATCGCGGAGGCCAGCCTGCGGGCGTTCGTACGGGAGTTGGCGGCCGCGAGGGACGCGGCGGCACCGGCGCCGCGCAGCGGCAGGCCGAAGAGCCCCGCGCAGGCGCGCGCCACCAGCGGCCCGAGCAGCGCCACCGCCAGCATGAACAGCATGACCACGCCGAGGGCGGCGTTCGCCGCGTCGTCGCCGGTGGAGGTGGCGGCGAGGCGGGCGCAGACGATGCCGCCGACGAGCGCGGCGACGCCGAGCGGCGTACGGATCCAGCCAGGGCGCAGCCGCTCCACGGACGCCTCGCTCAGCGCCTGGCCCGGCTTGATGCGCGAGGGCCTGCGCGCGGCGGCGTACCCCGCGACCAGCGCGGTGACGACGGCCGTGCCCGCGGCCGTGACCAGCGGAATCCAGGAGACCGCGAGGTCCACGGCGGCCGGCACCGCACCCTTGTCCTTGAGCTGCCCGAACCACCAGCTGGCCAGGGCGATGCCCGGCAGGCAGCCGACGACGCCCGCGAGCGGGGCGACGAGCAGGGTCTCGGTGGCGATGGTGCGGCGGACCTGCCGCGGCGTCGTGCCGATCGCGCGCAGCAGCGCGAACTCGCGGGCCCGCTGGCCCACGGACAGCGCGACCGTGCCCGCCGCCGTGAACACGGCGACCATCGCGGCGATGCCGCCGAAGGACCCGCCGATGCCGCTGAGCAGCTCCTTGGCCTCGGTGAGCTGGGGATCCTCCACGCCGCCGCGGTCCTTGCCCGCGTACACCTCGGCCCGGTCGCCGAGGGCCTTGGCCACCCGCGGCTTCAGGGCCGCGGCCGTGACGCCGTCCTCGGGCAGGACCGCGATCGCGTCGATCCGGCCGGGGTGCCCGGAGGCGCGGACCGCTTCGGCGTCGCTGAACCAGACGGTGGGCGCGTGCGGTCCCGCGACCGTGCCGGAGACCCGGACCTCGCGCGTCCCCGCGGCCGTGGTGAGGGTGACGCGGTCGCCGACGCGGGCCTTCGTCCCGGCCAGGACGGCCTCGCCCGCGGCGGGCGCGCGGCCCGCCGTCGGCTTCTCGCCGGTGAAGGCGGTGGCGCCCCAGCCGTGCCCGGTCAGCGCCTTGCCCCCGTCCTTGACGGGGAAGGTGACGTCTGCGACGGCCGTCCGCGCGCCGGGCACCGCGGCCGCCTTCGCGACCAGCGAGCCGTCCAGGCGGGCGCGGTCGGGCAGCGGCTCCGTTGAGGCGCTGTCGCCGCTGCCGAAGTGGGCCCGCTGGTCAGCGGCGGCCACGACGGGCGCGCCCGCGTAGCGCTCGGGCGGCACGGAGGCGCGCAGGCCGGTCTCCAGGAGGATGCCGCACGCGGACACGATCAGCGACGCCATCATCAGCGCCACGAACGTGCCCACGAACGCGGCGGGCTTGAAGCGGACGGCCGCGCGGGCGAGGCCGTTGGGTACGAGGCTCATGCCGCGGCCGCTCCCGCGTACGCGGCCGCCGGTGCGGTCCTCGGCGCGGTGAGCGCCGTCATGCGGTCGGCGATCAGCGCGGCCGTGCCCCGCTCCAGGCGGTCGACGATTCGGCCGTCCGCGAGGAACAGCGTGCGGTCCGCGTACGCCGCCGCGGCCGGGTCGTGGGTGACCATCACAACGGTGGCGCCCATGCCGTCCACGGCCGAGCGCAGCAGGGCCAGGATCTCCGCGGCCGTCGTCGTGTCGAGCGCGCCGGTCGGCTCGTCGGCGAACACCACGTCCGGCCGCGTCACCAGGGCGCGGGCGATGGCCACGCGCTGCTGCTGGCCGCCGGAGAGCTGGCCGGGGCGGCGTCCGCCCTTGTCGCCGAGGCCCACGCGGGCCAGGACGTCGGCCGCGCGGCGGCGGTCGGGGCGGTGGCCCGCCAGGCGCATCGGCAGGACCACGTTCTGCTCGACGGTCAGGGAGGGCAGCAGGTTGAAGGCCTGGAAGACGAAGCCGAGGCGCGTGCGGCGCAGGGCCGTCAGCTTGTTCTCGCTCATGCCGGTGATCTCGGTGCCGCCGAGGCGGACCGTGCCCGCCGTGGGGCGGTCCAGGCCCGCCGCACACTGCAGGAACGTGGACTTGCCGGAGCCCGAGGGGCCCATCACGGCGGTGAAGCTGCCGCGGGGCAGGGCCAGGTCGACGCCGCGCAGCGCGTGTACCGCGCCGGAGCCGCGGCCGTACTGGCGGCGGACGCCGCTCAGCTCCACCGCCCAGTCACCCGGGGTGCCCTGGGGGCGCGCCCCTGCTTCCCGCTGCTGCTTCTTCTTCCGCAGCCCCATGGCGTGCCCCTTCGGTTGTCCTTGCGTGATGCACCGACCGTACGGAGCGCGGGGGGCCGCGGGACATGAGGTGCACCGGCGAATCGGGGGTGGGGTTTCCCCCACCTGCCCCCGTCAAAGCAACGGCGCTCCGCGCCTCGTCCTCAATCGCCGGACGGGCTAGAACCTGCCGGTTTCAGCCCGTCCGGCGTTTGAGGACGAGCGCGCCAGCGCGACAAGGGGGGCACCCAGAGAGACCTGATCCCCGGCCCGGCCCGAGGGCTACGCGTCGCGGCAGAGGAGGAGGAGCGCCCTGTCGTCGTTGACGTCCTTGGCCACCGCTTCGATGAGATGCCAGGCGGCCCCGTGGAAGCCGCCGGAGACATAGCGGTCGGCCTCGCCGGTGAGGCGGTCGATGCCTTCGGCGATGTCGCGGTCGGCGGCCTCGACGATGCCGTCGGTGAACAGCATGAGGACGTCGCCGGGGCGCAGGGAGCCCTTGACGGGGTCGAACTGGGCGCCGTCGTACACGCCCAGGAGGGGCCCCTCGGCGGCCTTCTCCTCCCAGCGTCCTGTGCCCGCGCTCAGCTGGAGGGCGGGCAGGTGCCCGGCGGAGAGGAGTTCGTAGTCGCCGGTCTCCAGGTCGAGGACGAGGTGGATGGAGGTGGCGAAGCCCTCGTCCCAGTCCTGGCGGAGGAGGTAGCCGTTGGCGGCGGGCAGGAAGGCGTGGGGCGGGAGCGAGCCGAGGAGGCCGCCGAACGCGCCGGACAGGAGCAGGGCCCTCGACCCCGCGTCCATGCCCTTGCCGGACACGTCCGTGAGGACGACCTCCAGGGTGCGGCCGCCGTTCGTGCGGGCGGCGACGACGAAGTCGCCGGAGAAGGACTGGCCGCCCGCCGGGCGCAGCGCCATCTCGCGGTGCCAGCCGCGTGGCAGCTTCGGGAGCTTGCTCTGTACGCGGATGCGCTCGCGCAGGTCGAAGAGCATCGTGCCGCCGCCCCGCCAGGGCACCCCGACCCGGCTGCGGAACTGGGCGATGAGCAGGCCGAAGAAGCCGCAGGCCGCGACGGTGAGGACGGTGCCCGGCGTGACCCGGGCGGGGCCCTCGGTGTAGGGGCCGAGCCGCGCGGACTCCACGATGAGGGCGGTCGCCGAGGCCGCGTACAGGCCGAGCAGGCTGGAGGGCCGCAGGAGCAGCCCGCCCGCGACGATCGGCAGGACGAGCGCGGCCGGGGAGAACCACACGGGGTTGACGATCGTGCACACCGTGATCAGCGGCACGGTGAGGAGCAGGGCGGCGAGCGCCACCCAGTCGGAACCGTCGCCCCGGAAGTAGTCGACACCGGATTTGCGCAGCCCTATGCGGGCCCGGTGCAGCTGCTTCTTCATCCGGGCCGGGAACGTCTCGGCTGCGGCGCGCCGCTCGCGCGGTGCGCGCCGCTCGCGCCTGTCTCGTCGTACCGCCATTGCTCGTGGACCCTATCCACCGGGCCAGGCGCTTCGCACGGGAGGTACCTCTTGTCCCCCTTCAGGGGCACCTCGCCCGTATCTCCGCTCCCAGCGTCCACACGCGCGTTCCGGTACGCGGAAAACGATTCGCCGCGCCCCAGGAGCCCTGGTAGGCATGGCATATGACAGCAGACTTGCGGGAGTTGGACCAGAGCGACGGGGAGCGCTGGTACGGAACGCTTGACGTGGCCTTCGGCGGGGTCGCCGAGGCCCCCGAGGAGCGTGCGCTGTGGCTCTCGCTCCTTGAGTACGACCGCTCCCTTGGCCTGTGGGACGGCGAGGCCTGCGTGGGTACGACGAGCGCCTTCAGCTTCCGGCTCTCCGTGCCGGGCGGGGCCGTGGTGGACGCGGCGGGCGTGACGATGGTGAGCGTGGCGGCCACGCACCGGCGCCGCGGCCTGCTCACCTCGATGATGCGGCGGCAACTCGACGACCTGCGCGAACGCGGCGAGGCCCTCGCGGTCCTGACAGCGTCCGAGCCGGCGATCTACGGCCGGTTCGGGTACGGCGCGGCGACGCGGCAGCTCAAGGCGGAGATCGACACGACCCGGGTGCGCGTCGAGGTGCCCGAGGGCGCGGACGCCGTGCGGCTGCGGTACGCGGACCCCGCCGAGGCCCTTCCGGCCTGCGAGGAGGTGTACGCGCGCGTGGTGCCGGGACGGCCGGGGATGCTCGCCCGGCAGCCGGGCTGGGAGCGGCTCGCCGTGCTCGACCCCGAGCCCGACCGGCACGGCGCGTCGCCGCTGCAGTGCGTCCTCGCGGAGCGCGCGGGCGAGACCGTCGGGTACGCGCTCTTCGCGGTCAAGCCCGAGTGGGACTGGCAGGGCCACAACGGCGAGGTGCGGGTGCGGGCCGTGGAGGCCCTGGACCCGGCCGCGTACGCCGCGCTGTGGCGGTTCCTGTTCGACGTGGACCTGACCTCGAAGGTCACCGTGCACAGCCGCCCGGTGGACGACCCGCTGCTCCAGCTCGTCTCGGACGTGCGGCGCTGTTCCGTCAGCGTGCGGGACTCCCTGTACGTACGCCTGGTGGAGGTGGGTCAGGCCCTGGAGGCACGCGCGTACCAGACGCCGGTGGACGTGGTCCTGGACGTCGAGGACGCCTTCTGTCCCTGGAACGAGGGGCGCTGGCGGCTGACGGGCGACCCGAAGGGCGCGTCCTGCAAGCGCGCCGACGACGAGGCGCCCGCCGACCTCGCCCTGTCCGTGCGCGAGCTGGGCGCGGCCTATCTGGGCGGCGTCACGCTCGCGGAGCTGGCGCGGGCGGGCCGGGTGCGGGAGCTGCGCCCGGGCGCGCTCGCGGAGGCGAGCCTGGCGTTCGGAGCACCGGTCGCGCCCTGGCTGCCCCACGGGTTCTAGCCGGGGGCGCTCCCCCGCTGGCACTCGGGACACCAGAAGAGATTGCGGGCGGCGAGATCGGCGGTGCGGATCTCGCCGCCACAGATGTGGCAGGCCATGCGGGCCCTGCGGTACACGTAGACCTCGCCGCCGTGGTCGTCCACGCGCGGCGGGCGGCCCATCGCCTCCGGAGTGTGCTCCGGGCGCACGGTGTCGATGCGGTTGTGCCGCACGCCCTCGCGCATCAGCTCCACCAGATCGGCCCAGATCGCGGTCCACTGGCCGCGCGTGAGGTCCTTGCCGGGCGTGTACGGGTCGATTCCGTGGCGGAAGAGGACCTCCGCGCGGTAGACGTTGCCGACGCCCGCGATGACCTTCTGGTCCAGGAGCAGGGCCGCGATCGTCGTACGGCTGCGGGAGACGCGGCGCCAGGCGCGCTCCGGGTCGTTCGTCCCGCCCTCCTGGACCGGGCGCAGCGGGTCCGGGCCCAGGCGCTCGTGTATCGCCTGCTTCTCGCCGTCCGTGATCAGCGCGCAGGTCGTCGGGCCGCGCAGATCGCAGTAGTGCCCGGTGCTCGCGAGGCGCAGGCGGACCGTGTCCGTCGGGGGCGGGGCGGGCGTCTCACCCCAGGTGTACTTGCCGAACAGGCCCAGGTGGATGTGCACCCAGCCGGTCTCGGCGAAGCCGAGGAAGAGGTGCTTGCCGTGTGCTTCCGCGGTGGCCAGGGGCTGGCCGGTGACGAGGGCGGCGCTGTCGGAGAACTTGCCCTGGGGGCTGGTGGCGCGCACGGGGTGCCCCTTGAACCGGGCCCGGTGGTCGGCGGCCAGCCGGTGGATGGTGTGCCCCTCCGGCACGGTGGTCCTCCTCGATTACGGGGCGCAATCGGCGCTTCGCGCCTCGTCCTCAAACGCCGGACGGGCTGGAACCACCGGCAGGTTCTAGCCCCTCCGGCGTTTGAGGAGCGGGGTCTGGGGCGGAGCCCCAGTTCGGGAAGGGGCGGGTCTGGGGCGCCCCGCGAGGGTCAGGGCTGCGGGTGGTGGGCCGGGATCGGCGGCAGCTCGCCCGTGGCTTCGTAGCGCGCGAGCATCTCGATGCGCCGGGTGTGCCGCTCCTCGCCGGAGTACGGCGTCGCCAGGAAGATCTCGACGAACTTCGTGGCCTCCTCCGTGGAGTGCATCCGCCCCCCGATGGAGATCACGTTCGCGTCGTTGTGCTCGCGCCCGAGCGCCGCCGTCTGCTCGCTCCAGGCGAGAGCCGCCCGCACGCCCTTCACCTTGTTCGCGGCGATCTGCTCGCCGTTGCCGGAGCCGCCGATGACGATGCCGAGGGCGTCGGGGTCCGCGGCCGTCTTCTCCGCGGCGCGGAGGCAGAAGGGCGGGTAGTCGTCCTGGGCGTCGTAGATGTGGGGCCCGCAGTCGACGGGCTCGTGGCCGTGGGCCGTGAGCCATTCGACGAGGTGGTTCTTGAGTTCGTAACCGGCATGATCGGAGCCGAGGTACACGCGCATGGGTCCGAGTGTGGCATGTGCGGGACGGGGCGAGGGCCGGGGGTCCCGCCGCACCCGCCGCGGCCGCCGATTGGTTCAGGCCAATGCCGTGGCCGGTCATCGTACGTAATCGCTCGTTCACTGAGGATTTCGTCGAATGCAACGATCCGGAGACGGGCCTTTCGTCCGGTACGCCCCTGCGCTTTTAATGCGGGGGCTCGTGCCCGTGAACCAAAGGATCTGCTTATGACGTCGCAACCGTCCCTTGCGAAGGAAGACAGCACCCGCGAAGGACCCGGCAATTCACAGCCAGGCGGCGGCAACGGTGACGGCGACGGCCTGAAGGCCGGTCTCAAGAACCGCCATCTGTCGATGATCGCGATCGGCGGTGTCATCGGTGCGGGTCTGTTCGTCGGGTCCTCCGCGGGCATCAAGGCCGCGGGCCCCGCGATCCTCGTGTCGTACGCCCTCGTGGGCGCCATGGTCGTGTTCGTGATGCGCATGCTGGGCGAGATGGCCGTGGCGCGACCGGCCTCCGGGTCCTTCTCGGCCTACGCCGACCAGGCGCTCGGGCGCTGGGCCGGATTCACCATCGGCTGGCTGTACTGGTTCTTCTGGGTCGTGGTGCTCGCCGTCGAGGCGACCGCGGGCGCCGACATCCTGAACGGGTGGATGCCGGGGGTCCCGCAGTGGGGCTGGGCGCTCATCGTGATGGTGGTGCTCACCGCCACCAACCTCGTCTCGGTCGGCTCCTACGGCGAGTTCGAGTTCTGGTTCGCGGGCATCAAGGTCGTGGCGATCGGCGGGTTCGTCGTCGTGGGCCTGCTCGCCGTGTTCGGCCTCCTGCCTGGCTCGGACAACCCGGGCTCCGGCTTCGCGCACCTCACCGACGCGGGCGGGTTCATGCCCAACGGCGCGGGCGCGATCCTCACCGGTGTCCTGATGGTCGTCTTCTCCTTCATGGGCTCGGAGATCGTCACGCTCGCCGCCGGTGAGTCGGAGGACCCGCAGCGCGCGGTCACCAAGGCCACCAACAGCGTCATCTGGCGCATCGGCGTCTTCTACCTCGGCTCGATCTTCGTCGTCGTCACGCTGCTTCCGTGGAACGACAAGTCGATCGTCAAGGACGGCTCCTACGTCGCCGCGCTGAACTCCATCGGCATCCCGAACGCGGGCACCGTCATGGACGTGATCATCCTGACGGCGGTCCTCTCCTGCCTCAACTCCGGTCTGTACACCGCCTCGCGCATGGCCTTCTCGCTCGGCGAGCGCGGCGACGCCCCGAAGGCGTTCACCCGCACCACCACCAGCGGCGTGCCGCGCATCGCGATCCTCAGCTCGGTCGTCTTCGGCTTCGTCGCCGTGTGGTTCAACTACCTCTCGCCCGACAAGGTCTTCGAGTTCCTCCTGAACTCGTCCGGCGCGGTCGCCCTGTTCGTGTGGCTCGTCATCTGCTTCACGCAGCTGAAGATGCGCGGCATCATCCTGCGCGAGCAGCCGGAGAAGCTCGTCGTGAAGATGTGGCTGTTCCCGTATCTGACCTGGGTCACCATCGGCATGATCTCGTTCGTGATCGTCTACATGCTGTACGACGACGCCGGGCGCAAGCAGATGGTGCTCTCGCTGCTCGTCGGCGGCCTGGTCCTCGGCATCGCCCTGGTGCGCGAGCGGCTGCGGCCGCGCGTCACCGAGAGCTGACCTCCGGCCCCCTCGCCGCCGGTCGGTTCCCACGGAACTCCGCCCACCCGCCCTTCCGGGGCCGGTGGGCGGGGTCGTTTGCGGGGGTGTTCGTCGGCCGGAAAAACTTGACGGCGGTTGTCAGGTTATGGAGGCACAGTGGGCTCCGTCAGCAAGATCAGCGGTTACGCGCACGACGGAGGCACCCCCGTGACACTCAGCGAACTCGGCGAACTCAGCCACCTCACCGCTCAGCGACGCGCCTTCCGGCCCGGTGACGAGGGCTACGACGAGGAGCTGGCCGGGTTCCAGACGGGCTTCGCCCAGCGGCCGGACCTCGTGGTCGCCGCGGCCGGCGCCGACGACGTCGTGGCCGCCGTGCGGTACGCCGCCGCGGCGGGCCTGCCCGTCGGCGTCCAGGCCACCGGGCACGGGCTGCCGGACGCGGCCGCGGGCGGCGTGCTGATCTCCACCCGCCGCATGGACTCCGTGGAGATCGACGCGCGGGCCCGCACCGCTCGGATCGGGGCCGGAGTCCGCTGGGGCCAGGTCGTGGCGGCCGCCGCGGCGCACGGGCTCGCCCCGCTGAACGGCTCGGCGCCGGGCGTGGGCGCCGTCTCGTACACCCTCGGCGGCGGACTCGGCATCCTGGCGCGCGAGTTCGGCTACACGGCCGACCACGTGCGCGCGGTGGACGTGGTGACCGCGGACGGCGAGCCGCGGCACGTGAGCGCCGACAGCGACCCCGAGCTGTTCTGGGGGCTGCTCGGCGGCGGCGCGACCCTCGGCGCGGTGACCGCCCTGGAGGTCGGCCTGGTGCCGGTGACGCGGCTGTACGGCGGCGCCCTGGCCTTCGACGGCCGCGCGGTCGACCCGGCGGCGGTCCTCGACGCGTACGCCTCCTGGACCGCGACCGTGCCCGACGCGCTGACCTCGTCGGTGGCCGCCCTCGTCTACCCGGACGTCCCCCAGCTCCCGCCGCACCTGCGGGGCCGCTATCTGATCACGGTGCGCGTCGCCTACACCGGCTCGGCGGCGGAGGGCGAGCGCTTGGTGGCGCCGCTGCGGGCGATCGGGCCCGCCATGTCGGACTCGCTGCGCGAGCTGCCGTACACCGAGAGCCACACCATCCACAGCGACCCGGACTTCCCGCACGCCTACTACGGCGAGAACCGGATGCTGAGCGGCCTCGACACCGGCGCCGTCGCGCGGATCCTGGACCTCACCGGGCCCGCCGCGGACCACATGCACGTCGTGCAGCTCAACCACCTGGGCGGGGCGCTCACCCGTCCCGTGGGCGGCGCGGACAACGCCGTGCCCCACCGCGAGGCGGGCTGGCTGCTGCGGCTCCTTTCGCCGCTGGAGGGCACGGACCGCGCGCGTCTGCGGGCGTTCTACGGGGACGCGTTCGGCGCCGTGGCCGGGCAGACCGTCGGCCGGTCCCTGAACTTCACGTTCGCGAGCGGCGACCGCCCCGAGGGCCTGTACGACGCACAAACGCGAAAGAGGCTCGCCGGGCTGAAGGCCACGTACGACCCGGCGAACCTCTTCAGGCGGAGCTACGCCGTCGGTGACGGCGGCGGTGTCAGCGGAGTCAGCGCTTCTCGTTGAGGAACTTCCACGCCAGGGGAAGCGCGCCCATCGCGAGGGCCGCCTTGAGGGCGTCCCCGATGAGGAACGGCGTCAGGCCCGCCGCGACGGCCGCGCTCAGCGACATGCCGGTGGAGGCGGCCAGGTAGGGCACGCCGACGGCGTAGATGATCGCGGAGCCGAGCACCATCGTCCCGGCCGTGCGCGCCACGCTGCGGTCGGCGCCGCGCCGGGCCAGGGAGCCCACCACCGCGGCGGCGAGCATCATGCCGAGGACATAGCCGAGCGAAGGCATCGAGAAGCCGGACTTGGCCTCGGCGAACCACGGCACGCCCGCCATGCCCACGAGGGCGTACAGCGCGAGCGAGAGGAAGCCGCGGCGGGCGCCGAGCGCGGTGCCGACGAGCAGCGCGGCGAAGGTCTGCCCGGTCACCGGCACCGGGGAGCCCGGCACGGGCACGGCGATCTGGGCGGCGATCCCGGTGAGCGCGGCGCCGCCGAGCACGAGGGTGGCGTCGCGCAGCCGCGAGGCCGGGATCAGGTCGGCGAGGACCTGGCCGGGGCGGCCGGAGGAAGGGGCGACGGCAGCGGTGGTCATGGGACTCCGTCCGGTGGGTGCGGCGGTGGGACCCTGCGACGCTATCCCAGGCGGGGCGGGCGCATCAGGAGAGCTTGAGCACAAAGGCCCCCGGCACCGCTTGGTGGGCTCCACACAAAAGCCCGTGCCACTCACCGCCGCGGGGTGATGCTCGTCACTGAGGTCGGCCCGCTTTTGCGCGCGGGACCCTCGCCCGGAGAGACTGTGGACACCCGCTAAATCTTCAGAGCCCGAGAGTACGCCGCCATGCAGCACCATCCGCCGCCCGCCACCGCGGCCCCCGGCGACGGCGGCCGCTCCGCGCGCCCCGCGGACCCTGCTGACCCGCTGCGCCAGGAGGCCGAGCCGCTCGGCGGCGGCCTCAAGCAGCGGCATCTGACCATGCTCGGCCTCGGCGGGGTCATCGGCGCGGGCCTGTTCGTCGGCTCGGGCGCCGGGATCGCGGTGGCCGGGCCCGGCATCGTCCTGTCGTATCTGATCGCGGGCGCGCTCGCGATGTGCGTGATGCGGATGCTCGGCGAGATGTCCGCGGCGATGCCCGCGTCCGGTTCGTTCTCGGTGCACGCCGAGCGGGCGCTCGGCCGGTGGGCCGGGTTCTCCGTCGGCTGGCTGTACTGGTTCCTGCTGGTCGTGGTGCTCGCCGTGGAGGCGACGGGCGCGGCGCGGATCGCGCACGCTTGGGCGCCGGGCGTCCCGCAGTGGGGCTGGGTCCTCCTGTTCATGGTGTTCTTCACCGGCGCCAACCTCACGGCCGTGAAGAACTTCGGCGAGTTCGAGTTCTGGTTCGCCGCCCTGAAGGTCTTCGCGATCGTGGCGTTCCTGGTCCTCGGGCTGCTCGCGGTCTTCGGGGTGCTCCCCGACACCGACCCGGTGGGCCTGACCAACCTCACCGGCCAGGGCGGCTTCCTGCCGCACGGCTGGGACGGGGTCGTCTCCGGTGTGGTCGTGGTCCTCTTCGCCTTCGGCGGCCTGGAGATCGTGACGATCGCGGCCGCCGAGTCCGACGACCCGGTGCGGTCCGTGGCCCGCGCGGTGCGCAGCGCCGTGTTCCGCATCCTCTTCTTCTACGTCGGCTCGATGCTGGTCATCGTGACGGTGCTGCCGTGGACGGCGCAGCGGGCGGGCGTCAGCCCCTATGTGACGGTCCTCGACTCGGTCGGGGTCCCTTCGGCCGGGACGCTCATGAACATCGTGGTGTTCGTGGCGCTCCTGTCGTCCCTGAACGCCAATCTGTACGGCGCCTCGCGCATGGTCTTCTCGCTCGCCGAGCGCGGCGAGGCCCCCAGGGCGCTGCTCGCGGTGACGCGCGGCGGGGTGCCGCGGCGGGCGGTGCTGGCCTCCGTGGCCTTCGGCTTCGTCTCGGTGCTGCTCAATCTGAAGTGGCCCGAGTCCGTCTTCCTCTATCTGCTCAACTCCGTCGGCGCGGCGCTGCTCTTCGTGTGGGCGCTGATCGCGCTTTCGCAGCTGCGGCTCAGGCGGCGCATCGAGCGCGAGGCGCCGGAGCGGCTGACCCTGCGGATGTGGTGCTTCCCATGGCTGACGTGGGCGGCGCTCGCGGCGATGGGCGTGGCGGTCGCGCTGATGCTGCGGGACGACGCGGCGCGCCCGCAGCTGCTGTGGTCCTCGGGCGCCACGGCGGCGGTGATCGCGGTGGCGTGGCTGCGGGAGTGGCGGCTGCGGCGCCCGCGGCGCACGTAGCGTGCGGCACCGGGCTCTTCACAACGTACGTAACTCCGCTACGAACAACGCATGACGCGGACGGGACGCCACGGCCGCCGAAGCACCGGCAGATGACGTGAATGTGATCGCCATGTGAAGAAGTCTTCACCTTGTGTGAGCGTCGTGTCCGTATACCGGTCAACTGTTCCCTGTGAGCGGTGCCAGTGCTCAGACTGTGGGCCACTTCCCCCGGTGGTTCCCCCTGTGGTTCCCGCGTGGTCCCCACGCCCCCTCGTCACACCCCCGCTACCGAACAGGGACGCCCATGTCTCAGACGTCCGTGAAAGACGCCCCACCCCAGACCGACGCGCCCCTCGGGCACGGTCTCAAGCAGCGTCATCTGTCGATGATCGCCCTCGGCGGCGTGATCGGCGCCGGGCTCTTCGTGGGCTCCGGGAAGGCCATCGCCGCGGCGGGTCCCTCGATCATCCTCGCCTACACGCTCTCCGGCGCCCTGGTCATGCTCGTCATGCGCATGCTGGGCGAGATGGCCGCGGCCAACCCCGCGTCCGGCTCCTTCTCCGTGCACGCCGAGCGGGCGATGGGCCCCTGGGCGGGCTTCACGGCGGGCTGGTCCTTCTGGTTCCTGCTGTGCGTGGCCGTCGGCCTGGAGGGAATCGGCGCCGCCCAGATCGTGCACGGCTGGGTGCCCGGCGTGCCCGAGTGGGCCTGGGTCGCCCTGTTCATGCTGATGTTCTGCGGCACGAACCTCGCGGCGGTGAAGAACTTCGGCGAGTTCGAGTTCTGGTTCGCCGCCCTGAAGATCACCGCGATCGTCCTCTTCCTCGTCATCTGCGTGCTCGCGATCCTGGGCGTGCTCCCGGACACCGACGCGCCCGGCACCGCCAACCTCACCGGGCACGGCGGCTTCATGCCCAACGGCGTGGACGGCCTCATCGTGGGCCTGCTCGCCTCGGTCTTCGCGTACGGCGGCCTGGAGACCGTCACCATCGCGGCGGCCGAGTCCGAGCACCCCGTCCAGGGCGTGGCCAAGGCCGTGCGCACGGCGATGTGGCGGATCGCGGTCTTCTACATCGGCTCCATGGCCGTCGTGGTCACGCTCCTTCCCTGGACCTCCGAGGAGGTCGCCACCAAGGGCCCCTACGTCGCCACGCTCGACCACCTCGGCATCGACGGCGCGGGCCAGATCATGAACGTCGTCATCCTCGTCGCCCTGCTCTCCGCCATGAACGCCAACATCTACGGCGCGTCCCGCATGGCCAACTCCCTGGTCCAGCGCGGCCAGGGCCCCAAGGCGCTCGGCCGGCTGTGGAGCGGGGTGCCGCGGATCGCGGTCCTGACCTCGTCGGTCTTCGGCTTCCTGTGCGTGTTGCTCAGCTACTGGCGGCCCGACGACATCTTCCAGTGGCTGCTCAACACCATCGGCGCGATCATCCTCGTCGTCTGGTTCTTCATCGCCACCGCCCAGCTGCGGCTGCGCAAGAAGCTGGAGCGCGAGGCCCCCGAGACGCTGGTCGTGAAGATGTGGTTCTACCCCTGGCTGACGTACGTCGCCCTGGCGGGCATGGCCACGGTGTTCGTCCTGATGGCCCGCGAGGAGGAGACCCGTACGCAGCTGTACTACACGGGCGGCCTGACGGTGCTCCTCATGGTGATCGGCTACGTCCGGCAGCGGACGCTGGAAAGCCGCGAGCCCGCACCCCGCGCCTGACCTGCGCACCCTGACGGCCGAAGGCCCGGTCCACCCTCCGTGGACCGGGCCTTCGGCCGTCCCGCGCACCCGCCATCGGACCCGCGCCCTAGGACGAAGGGCTGATCAACTTCCCGACGGTGCTGCTGCTAGCCTGCACTTGCACATAGGTCGCAATAAGAGGTGCGCCGCGGCGCCGCGCAACACGGCGCGGCAGGCACGCAGAGCACTGTCGGAGGGCTCACGCATGGCCATTTACACGCTTCCGGAACTTCCGTACGACTACGCGGCGCTCGAGCCGGTGATCAACCCGCAGATCATCGAGCTCCACCACGACAAGCACCACGCCGCGTACGTGAAGGGTGCGAACGACACCCTGGAGCAGCTGCAGGAGGCGCGCGACAAGGAGACGTGGGGCGCCATCAACGGCCTGGAGAAGAACCTGGCCTTCCACCTCTCCGGCCACATCCTGCACAGCATCTACTGGCACAACATGAACAGCCCGAAGGACGGCGGCGGCGGCGAGCCGCTGGCCGCGGACGGCGTGGGCGAGCTCGCCGACGCGATCACCGAGTCCTTCGGCTCCTTCGCCAAGTTCAAGGCCCAGCTGACCAAGGCCTCGGCGACCACGCAGGGTTCGGGCTGGGGCGTCCTCGCCTTCGAGCCGCTCAGCGGCCGCCTGATCGTCGAGCAGGTCTACGACCACCAGGGCAACGTCGGCCAGGGCTCCACGCCGATCCTGGTCTTCGACGCCTGGGAGCACGCCTTCTACCTGCAGTACAAGAACCAGAAGGTGGACTTCATCGAGGCCATGTGGCAGGTCGTCAACTGGCAGGACGTGGCCAAGCGCTACGAGGCCGCCAAGCAGCGCGTGAACAGCCTGCTGCTGGCTCCCTGACACCGCCGCACCCCGGAACGTCCTGCCTCGTGATCGTCTTCTCAACCTTCGCGTCGGCAGGCGGATAGCGGAAAGGCCCCCGCGAGGACGTGACTCGCGGGGGCCTTTTCGCGCGCTTCGCCCGGCCCTCAGCCGAAGCCGTCCGTCGACATCAGTCGAAAATGGGACCCTGCGTGCGCGTGCGCTTGATCTCGTAGAAGCCCGGCGTCGACGCCACGAGCAGCGTGCCGTCCCAGAGGCGGGCCGCGGCCTCGCCCTTGGGGGCGGGCGTGACGACCGGGCCGAAGAAGGCGACCTGCTCGCCGTCCGCGCCGGGCACGGCGATGACGGGCGTGCCGACCTCCTGGCCCACCTTCTCGATGCCCTCGTGGTGGGAGGCGCGCAGCTCGGCCTCGTACGGCGTGGAGTCCCAGTGGTCAAGGAGGGAGTCCGGCAGGCCGACCTCCTTCAGGGCACCCGCGACGGCCTCCTTGGTGGGGCCCTCGCCCTGGTTGTGGAAGCGGGTGCCGAGCGCGGTGTACAGGTCGCCGAGCACCTCGGCGCCGTGCTCCTGCTGGGCGGCGATGACGACCCGGACCGGGCCCCAGGCCTGGGTCTCCATGAACTCGCGGTATTCGTCGGGCAGCTCGTCGAGCTTGTCCTCGTTCAGGACGGCGAGGCTCATCAGGTGCCAGCGGACCTCGATGTCGCGGACCTTCTCCACCTCGAGGACCCAGCGCGAGGTCATCCAGGCCCACGGGCACAGCGGGTCGAACCAGAAGTCGACGGGGGTCTTCGCACCGGACTCGGCAGGGGTCTTGGACATGTCTCTCCCTAGGGAATGTGTTCGGAGCCTGGCCAGGGCAACGCCGGGGGTGCGGCAGGGCATTCCCGGATGTCCGCCGACCGGGCCACGTGCGAGGATCAGAGGCATTCGAACGAGTCATGCGAGCCACGAGGGAGTGCCGCCCGTGCCCGGTGAGAATCTGTCCCGCGACGAGGCCCAGGAGCGGGCCGCGCTGTTGTCCGTCGAGGGGTACGAGGTCTTCCTCGACCTGCGCTCGGCGGTCGGCGCCAGCGACGGCGAGGAGCCGCGCACATTCCGCTCCGTCACCACGATCCGCTTCCGCTGCGCCGAGCCGGGCGCGGCGAGCTTCGCCGACCTGATCGCACCGAGCGTGACGGCCGTGTCGCTGAACGGCAAGGACCTGGACCCGTCCGAGGTCTTCGACGGCTCCCGGATCGCGCTGGAGGACCTGCGCGAGGAGAACGAGCTCGTGGTGGACGCCCAGTGCGCCTACAGCCGCACCGGCGAGGGCATGCACCGCTTCGTCGACCCGGAGGACGGCGAGGTCTATCTGTACACGCAGTACGAGCCCGCGGACTCCCGCCGCGTCTTCGCGAACTTCGAGCAGCCCGACCTGAAGGCCCCCTTCCGCTTCTCCGCGCAGGCCCCCGAGGGCTGGACGGTGTGGAGCAACGGCGCCGGGGAGCAGGCCGACGGCGTCTGGCAGTTCGCCGAGACCAAGCCCATCTCGACGTACATCACGGCGATCGTCGCGGGCCCGTACCACTACGTGACCGATTCCTACGAGCGCGTCCTCGAGGACGGCACCCGCCTGGAGATCCCCCTCGGCGCCCTGTGCCGCAAGGGCCTGGCCAAGCACTTCGACGCGGACGACGTCTTCCTCGTCACCAAGCAGGGCCTGGACTTCTTCCACGACCACTTCGACTACCCGTACCCCTTCGGGAAGTACGACCAGGCCTTCGTGCCGGAGTACAACCTGGGCGCGATGGAGAACCCGGGCTGTGTGACCTTCCGCGAGGAGTTCATCTTCCGCGGCAAGGTGACCCAGGCGTCCTACGAGCGCCGGGCCAACGTCATCCTGCACGAGATGGCGCACATGTGGTTCGGCGACCTGGTCACCATGCGCTGGTGGGACGACCTGTGGCTCAAGGAGTCCTTCGCCGACTTCATGGGCTCCTTCTCCATGGTCGAGGCGACCCGCTTCACCAACGGCTGGATCACCTTCGCCAACAACCGCAAGGCGTGGGCCTACCGCGCCGACCAGCTGCCCTCCACCCACCCGGTCACGGCCGACATCCGCGACCTGGAGGACGCCAAGCTGAACTTCGACGGGATCACGTACGCCAAGGGCGCGTCGGTGCTCAAGCAGCTCGTGGCCTACGCCGGGCGGGACGCGTTCCTGGAGGGCGCCCGCCGCTACTTCAAGCGGCACGCGTACGGGAACACCGTCCTCGGGGACCTGCTCACGGTCCTGGAGGAGACCAGCGGCCGTGACATGACGGCCTGGTCGCGGGCCTGGCTGGAGACCGCGGGCGTCAACTCCCTCACCCCGCGGGTCACCCTGAACGCGGAGGGCCGCATCACGGAGCTCGCCGTGCTCCAGGAGGCGGCCGAGAGCCACCCGACCCTGCGCCCGCACCGCGTGGCCGTCGGCCTGTACCACCGCTCGGACGCGGGCGACCTGGTGCGGTACGCCCGCGCCGAGGTCGACGTCGAGGGCCCGCACACCACGGTCGCGGAGCTCGTCGGCGCCGAGGCGCCCGCGCTCGTCCTGGTCAACGACGACGACCTGACGTACTGCAAGATCCGCTTCGACGAGACCTCGCTCGCGACCCTGCGCGAGCACCTCGGCGAGCTCACCGACCCCCTCGCCCGGGCCCTGTGCTGGTCGGCGCTGTGGAGCCTCACGCGCGACGCCCTCATGCCCGCGCGGGACTTCGTGGACCTGGTGCTGCGCTTCGCCGGGCGCGAGACCGACATCGGCGTCCTGCAGATGCTGCACGCCTGGACGAACACCGCCCTGACGCACTACGCCGCGCCCGCCTGGCGCGAGGAGGGCGGCCGGCTGCTCGCCGAGGGCGCGCTCAGGGAACTGCGGATCGCCGAGCCCGGCAGCCAGCACCAGCTCACCTGGGCGCGGTTCTTCGCCGCCGTCGCCTCCTCGGAGGCCGACCTCCAGCTCCTCCAGGGCCTCCTGGAGGGCACCGCCAAGATCGACGGCCTGGAGGTGGACCAGGAGCTGCGCTGGGCGTTCCAGCACCCGCTCGCCGTGCGCGGCCTGGCCGACGAGCAGGAGCTCACGGCGGAGCTCGCCCGGGACGACACGGCGTCCGGCAAGCGCCACCAGGTCCGCTGCCTCGCCGCGCGCCCCTCGGCGGCGGTGAAGGACCAGGCGTGGGCCTCCGTCGTGGAGTCGGACGCGCTGTCCAACGCGCTGGTGGAGGCGACGATCGCGGGCTTCGCCCAGCCCTCCCAGCGGGAGCTCACCGCCGCGTACGCGCCGAAGTACTTCGAGGCGATCGAGCGCGTGTGGGCCGAGCGTTCCATCCAGATCGGCATGGATGTCGTACGGGGTCTGTTCCCGCACCTCCAGGACAGCCCCGCCACGCTGGCCGCGGCCGACACCTGGCTGTCCACCCACGCCTCGGCCCCACCGGCCCTGCGCCGCCTGGTCCTGGAGTCCCGGGACGACCTGGCCCGCGCCCTACGCGCCCAGGACTGCGACGCGGCCGCGTAGGCGCCACTCGGGCCGCGCCCCGAAGGGGCGCGGGGAACTGCGCGACCAGCCACAACGAACCCGCGGACTCCAGACGGCATGACGCGGCAGATCCAGCGGAGCACCGAGCGCCCCCGGGCCGAGGCCGACAACCGACCCCGGCCCGGGGGCTGCCCGGACCGTCCGGGGCTACCCGGGGGCACCCCGGGACTGGAAACCAGGCGTCAGCCGATCTGCGCCCCGTAGCGAGACAGCGCGTCGACGACCGGCGCGAAGAACGTCTGGCCGCCGCTGGAGCAGTTCCCGCTGCCACCGGAGGTCAGCCCGAGCGCGCTGGTGCCCGCGAACATCGAGCCCCCGCTGTCCCCGGGCTCGGCACAGACGTTGGTCTGGATCAGTCCGCGGACGGTGCCCTGCGGGTAGCTGACGGAGACGTTGAGCCGCTGCACGGTGCCGCCGTGCAGCTGCGTGGTGCTGCCGCTGCGCTGCACCCGCTCGCCGACGACGGCCTGGCGGGCCCCGGTGATCTGCTGGGAGCCGCCGTTGTAGAGGTTGACCTCGCTCGGGTGCGCCACGTTCGCGGTGTAGCGCACGATGGCGTCGTCGCGCCCGGGGAAGCCGTAGTCCTCGACCACTCCGATGACCGGGCCGCCCTGGGTCTCGGACCAGCTGGTGCCCGCGAGGGCGGCGCAGTGGCCCGCGGTGAGGAAGTACGGCTGGCCGTTCTTGACGACGTTGAAGCCGAGCGAACACCGGCCGCTGGAGCTGTAGATGGCGTCGCCGCCGCGGATCAGCGGCTGGAACTTCCCCGCCGTCCGCTCCAGGACGGCCTTGCCGTCCTGCGCCGCCACCCGCTGCTTCAGCCGGTCGAGGGCGGCGCCCTTGACGGTGGAGTCGGCGGTGACGACGACCTTGTTGGCGACCGGGTCGAGGCCGCGTGAGGTGCCGGGCACGGCTCGCTCGTCCAAGTCCCGCTGGACGCGTTCGAGCTGGGCCTGGGAGTGGGTGACGGTCCTCGGCTCGGCGCCGGCGGCGCGGACCCGGCCGGCCGCGGCCTCGTCGAGGACGTTGACGACGAGCTTCTTGGCGGCGGCGTCGTAATAGGCGCCCGCCGTGCGGCTCGTGGAGCCGGTCAGGGAGTCGGCGAGCTTGCCCGCCGCCGTGGCGCTCACGGTGTCCGGAGTGGGGTCCGGAGCCGCGGAGCTGGCGGCCGCCGTGGTGAGGGTGCCGGCGACGAGGGCGGCGACGCCGACTCCGGTGAGGACGAGGCGTCGGGTGCGTGCTCGGTGGGTGCGTCGGGTGGACACTCAGTACCTCCATGGGGGGATGGAGCCGTCCATGGCGGACGCGGCTCCGGGGGAGTTACCGGTTCGCGGCACGAACGACCGACGGGTCACGTCGCGTCCATGCCAAGTATCGCGCCGAGTATGACAACGGTGTCGCCCGTCCACAAGGGCGTGCCACAAGAATGCGGACGCCCCCCATCCGCCTCGCACCACCCCCGAACCAGACCTTTTCGGTACTCGAACTCCCGTACTTTAGGACGGGCTTGTCCTGCTTTGTCGACGGGACGGTAACAGCGGTTAGGGGGCGGAACAGCGGTGGGAATGGGCACGGCATGAACCACAACACCCCGCTCTCCCCCCGCCCGCTGCGCCACCTCGCCGACGTCCAGCGCCGCGTCATGAGCGCCGCCCAACTGCGCGACCACGGCGTCGGCGCCGCCGACGTCATCGCGCACTGCCGTCAGGGCGGCCCCTGGCAGCAACTCCTTCCCGGCGTCTACCTGCTCCACCCAGGACCGCCCACCAGCGAGGAGCGGCTGCACGGCGCGCTGCTGTACGCCGGGCGGCCACCGGCCGGGCCGAGCCGGGGAATTCCGGCGCAGCCGCGCCCCGGCGAGCCGCACGCCGCCTACGCCGACGCGATGATCACCGGCCTCGCCGCGCTGACCCTGCACCGCTTCTCCGCCACGCCGCCGCTGCTGTCCCTGGACCACATCGACGTCCTCGTCCCGCGCACCCGGCGGCTGCGCTCCACAGGCTGCGTCCGCCTGGTGCGCGCGCCCGCCCTTCCGACACCGCAGCAGGTCACCGGGGTGCCGGTGGCGCCGGTGCCGCGCGCGCTCGCCGACGCGGTGGCGAGGCTCGCCGACGCGGGCGCGGTGCGGCGGCTGCTCACCGAGGCGGTGCGCGGCGGGCACTGCGAACCGGCCGCCGTGGTGCGCGAGTTGAACCGGGCGCGGCTGCTCAGCCGCCCGCACGTGGTGGACGCCGTGGACTCGCTGCTCGCCGAGGGCCGTGCGATCGCCGAGAGCCGCCTGTACGCGCTGGTGCGGGACCACGGCCTGCCCGACCCGCTGTGGAACGTGGACCTGCGGCTTCCCGGCGGCCCTCACCTGGGTGGCGTGGACGCCTACTGGCCGGACCAGGCGGTGGCCGTGGAGCTGGACACGCGGGCGCCCCGCCAGCACCGCCAGGGCCGTCCGGGTCATCCGGGCCGTCCGGACTTCAAGGAGAGCCCGGAGGACGACGCGCTGTGGTCCGAGTACGCCCGCAAGCGCGAGCACTTGGAGCGGCTCGGCATCACGGTGGTCCACATCACCCCGAAGAAGCTGCGGGACACCGCGGAGCAGCAGGCCGCGGTGGTGAGGACGGCCCTGATGGCGGCGGGTGACCGGGAACCGGCGGCGTATGTCGCGGTGCTGCCCCGGTAGTCGGCCCCCTGGCCTGGGCGGGCCCCCTGGCCTCGGCGGGCCCGCACGGCTGGGGGCTTCGCCCCCTCTCCCCCCTTCGTTGGCGCTTCGCGCCTCGTCCTCAAGCGCCGGACGGGCTGGAACTGCCCGTCCGGCGCTCCTGTCCAGACCGGCTCACCCGCCCCCGCAGAACTCCGCGTTCACGATCTCCTCGTGGCCCGGTGACCAGTCGCCGTTGAAGTTGAACGCGAGCGCGTGGGTGCCGTCCGTCGTCGTGAGGGCGAGGGTGACCGAGCCGTGGATGCCGCCGCCGTGGCCCCAGACGACCGTGCCGCAGGGCAGTTCCAGGCGGAGCAGGCCCAGGCCGTAGCGCGCGTTCTTGGCGCGGACCGTCGTCTTCATCTCGGTGAGCTGCCGCCTGGGCAGGAGCGTGCCGCGCAGCAGGGCCGTGTAGAAGCGGTTGAGGTCCGCCGCGTTGGAGATCAGGTCGCCGGAGGCGCCCGCCACCGCCGGGTTCAGCTCCGTGACGTCGTACGTCGTGCCCTTGGGGTCGTCGGACAGCTTCGCGTACGCGCGCGAGCTCGGCCGGGGCAGGGTGGGCGCGGTGCCGGGCGTCGACGTGGCCCGCAGGCGCAGGGGGCCGATGAGGCGGCGGTGGATCTCCCGCGCGTACGACCGTCCCGTGACCTTCTCGATGAGCATGCCGGTGACGACGTAGTTGGTGTTGGAGTAGCCCCAGCCCTCGCCGGGTGCGAAGGCGGGCCGGTGGCGCAGGGCGATCGCGACGAGGTCGGCGGGCTGCCAGGTGCGGAAGCGGTGGTGGCGGAACTCCGGGGTGTAGTACCGGCGCAGGACGTCGGGGTCGTCGGTGTAGTCGAAGATTCCGCTGGTGTGGTTGAGGAGCTGGCGGATCGTGATCCGGTCGCCGTCGTGGCCGTTGCCCTCGACCAGGCCCGGCAGCCACCGGCCGACCGTGTCGTCCAGGTCGAGCCGTCCCTCCGCCGCCAGTTGGAGCACCACCGTCGCCACGAACGTCTTGGTGATGCTGGCCGCGCGGAAGCGGTCGTGCGCGCCGCGCGGCGTCTGCCTCCTCAGGTCGCCGACGCCCGCGGCGGCGCTCCAGGAGCCGTGCCGGTCCCGGGCGTGGGCGCTCACGCCCGGGACGCCGCCGCGGACGGCGGCCGCCAGGGCGGCCCGGGTCCCCTGGTGGCGCTCGGCCGCGGCGGGCGTGGCGAGCGCCGGGCCCGCCAGGGCGCCCGCCGTCACCGCGACCACCGCGGCCGACCGCAGCGCGCTCCGGCGCTTCGGCGTGCGGCGCCCGGACACCTTCATGGCTCGCGTCCCTTCGTCGGCCGGGGCGGCGGCCGAAGGACCGGCCTCTCAGCCCCTACGCACCGCAGAACTCCGCTTCGGCCACGGAGTCACGGTCGGCGTCGGGACCGTTGAAGTTGACGGCGAGCGCGTGGCGGCCGTCCTCGCTGGCCATGGCGAGTGACGTCGAGCCGTGGATGTCGCCGAGGTGGCCCCAGACGGTCGTGCAGGACAGCTTCAGGCTCTCCAGGCCGAGGCCGTAGCGCATCCGCGCCTCGTCCCCCTTGGCGACGGTCTTCTTCATCTCGGCCAGCTGCTCGGCGGGCAGGAGCCTGCCGCCGAGGAGGGCGCCGTAGAAGCGGTTCAGGTCCGCCGACGTGGAGATCATCGAGCCCGCCGCGCCGAACAGGGACGGGTTGAGCTCCGTCGCGTCGTGGAGCTTCTCGTCGCTCTCGTCGACGAACAGCATGTACGCGCGGCTGCTGGGCTTCGGCATGGTGGGCCGCGTGTGCGGGACGTAGGTGTGCCGCAGCTTCAGGGGGCCGATGACGCGGCGGCGGATCTCGTCGCCGTAGCCGCGTCCGGTGGCCTTCTCGATGACGAGCTGGAGGATTCCGTAGTTGGTGTTGGAGTAGTGGAAGACCTCGCCGGGCGCGCCGTACGGCTGGTGGCGCAGGGCGATCTCGATGAGCTGCTGGGGCGTCCAGGTGTCGTACCGGTGCTTGAGGAAGGCGCGGCCCGCGACGCGCTTCAGGAAGTCCTCGTCCTCGGCCACTTCGAAGATTCCGCTGGTGTGGTTGAGGAGTTGGCGCAGGGTGATCCGGTCGCCGTCGTAGCCGTTGCCCTCGACCAGGCCCGGCAGCCACCGGCCCACCGTGTCGTCCAGGTCGAGTTTCCCCTCGGCCGCGAGCTGGAGCGCCACCGTCGCCGTGAACGTCTTGGTGATGCTGGCCGCGCGGAAGTGGTCGTGGGTGCCGCGCGGGGTGCGCTTGTCCAGGTCGCCGACGCCCGCGGCGGCGTTCCAGGTGCCGCCCGCGTCCCTGGCCTGGGCGGTGGCGCCGGGTGCGAGCCGGTGGACGGCCGCGTTCAGGGCGCGCTCGGTGGCGTCGTGGTGCCCCGCGTGCGCCCCGGTCGCGGGAGCCGCGGCGGCTGGGGCGGCGAGGGCCCCCGCCGCCAGGGCCACCGCCGTGGCCGCGCCCGCCAGGCTCGTCCGTACGTTCAAGACGCGTGCGTTCATGAAGGGTCCCCCCGTGCTGTCCGTGCCGCTCTGGTGTGCGGCGCTTGCGCCGATCACCGGCGAATCGGCTGAAGGGACCCGCCGCCGGGGGCGGGGGTTGAGGACTCTTCGGCGGTTGGGCTGGTTTCAGCCCTTGCGCAGCACGAGTTCGGTGTTGCGGTCGCCCGGTTCGCCCCCGAGCGCGGGCTTGGCGCCCGGGGCGTTGAAGGCCAGTTCGCGGTAGAGCGCGGCGAGGCCGGTCTGGGACAGGTCGGCGAAGTCCGTGCGGTGCGGGGCCGCGGACTCGATCAGGGTGGTGAAGAGGGACAGGGTGCCGTCGTGGTTGTCGACCAGCTCGATCACCCGCGCCAGCTGCGGGAAGTCGACGTGCGAGGCGGTGGATATCTCCCAGAAGGTGCCGTGCGGGGTGATGGCGTTCTTGTGGCTGTGGCCGTTCACCCAGGCGAGCACCGAGCGGTGTCGGCCGAGCAGCGCGGTGAGTTCGTCGCCGCCGTGCCGGGCCTCGCGCGGGTGGTTCGGGTCGGTGCGCAGATTGCGCATCGACCGGCTGGTGTGGTGGCTGAAGACGATGACGTACGACGCGTCGCCGCCCCTCTCGACGGCTTTCAGCGTCCGTTCCAGCCACCGCAGTTGGCTGGTTCCGATCGATCCCTCGTAGTGGCCGCCCGGGTCGGTGGTGTCCAGGCTGACGCCGATGACGTCGTCGGTGATGCGGAAGGAGTAGTACTGCGTGCGATTGGCCAGGTTCTCCGCCGTGTAGCCGTGGCCGACGGGGCCGCGGCCCGTGTGCGCCGGGTCGAGGTGGGCCTTGACGTACTCGGCGGGTGTGAAGGGGGCGCGGGCCTCGTCGGGGGTGACGGGCCGCATGCGCCGGGCCTCGGACCGAAGGAGTTCCTTGAAGCGGGCGCCCTTGGGGTCCTGGCCCTTCTTGACGGCCTTCCACAGGGCGGCGCCCCGGGCCTCGTCGAGCTCCATCAGCTTGCGGCCGCCGACGGCGAGGTCGGCGAAGTAGGAGTCGCCGGGGGCGTAGCAGCCGCCGGGCAGGCCGTCGTGGTTGCCGACGGTGGAGTACCAGGGGAGGTTCAGGCCGGGGCTGTTGACCTGGCGGATCGCGGCGTCGAGGTAGCCGCGCAGGCGCGGGAAGCCCTGGCGCTTGTCGGCGTCGCGCAGGGCGGCGTCGGGGTGCCAGTACAGGTTCAGGCCGCTGTTCTGCACGCCTTCGTAGTGGCGCGGGTCGCCGGAGTTGGGGGTGACGCGGCCGCCGCTCATCACCTTCAGGAACCAGTCGAGTTCGGTGCGGGAGTTGTTGTCGGTGTTGTCGCCCGTCGTCATCACGAAGTGCAGCGGGGCGCCGGTCGCGGGCGCGCCGCGCAGCGCGTTGACCCGCTCGACGAGGGACACCGCGCCCGCCACGGACAGGGCCTCCTGGGGCCGCCAGGCGCTCGCGGTCTGGGCGCGCAGGTACTCGTACCGCAAGGGGTGCTGGACGTCCACCAGGTGCAGGTCCGTGAACTGCACGAACGCGGCCAGCGGGGTGCGCCGTTCCTCCCGGCCGCGGTGTGCGGGCGCGAGGTCGGCGCGGGTGACGCGCCGCCAGGCCGGTCCTTCGCCGAGGCGCCGGTAGCCGCTCGCGCCGCGCGGCGCCGCCGTGCTGGCCAGGGTGGTGCCCGCGCGGTAGGGGGCGAGCGGGGCGGCGGGGGCGCGCCGGGACAGCGCGAGGGGCGGCTCGGCGGCGGCCGCGCTGCCTGAGCCTGAGGCGCCGGGGCCGAGGGCGTAGCCGATGCCCGCGGAGACGGAGACGGCTCCGGTGGCCGCGAGGAACGCGCGGCGGTTGACGGCGGCGGTGGCGGTCGCCGTGGCGACCGTGCGTGTGCGCGACATGGCGCGTCTCCCCGAGTGCGAACGCGTCGGCAGTGGTCGCGGGGAGGCGTGGCCGCCGGGTCCGGCGGCGGCATCCCCGCTCGTACTGGATCGTTGGCAGCGGGGGTGACCTGCGCGTTAACGAGGCCGCAACGGGTGGCGCCGATCACCGTAAGTGGATCAGGGTGTACGTGGCCTGTGCATGGGGCTCTCGCCGAGTTGCGGTGAGTTGGTCACTCGGCGTTCATGTCTTGGGGTAGTTCCCCCCGCCCGCCCTTCAGCCTTCGGCGCTGCCGCCGTCGCCCGGCCGTCCGTACGGATGGGGCTGCGCCCCTCTCCCCCCTTGTTGGCGCTTCGCGCCTCGTCCTCAAACGCCGGACGGGCTTTTTGCTCGCGCGTAGTGGCGGGACGCCTTGGCTCGGTTGCCGCAGGCCGCCATGGAGCACCAGCGGCGGGTGCCGTTGCGGGAGGTGTCGAAGAAGTGCAGGACGCACGCCTCGTGGGCGCAGCCGCGGATGCGGTCGGGGGCGGTGTTCAACAGGTGCAGGTAGTCGCGCGCCGCGAGCCAGGCCGGGCCCCAGGACGGGTCGTCGAACTCCGCCTCCTCTGCTGGCCCTTCGGGCGTCAGGCGGGCCCGGACGCGGCCGTGCGCGAGGACCGCGTCGAGGCGGGCGACCGCCGCCGCTTCGCCGCCCGGCTTGCCCGGCAGGTCGACGAGTCCGGCGAGGGCGTCGCGGGCGCGCAGCACGTGCCGCAGGGTGCCCGCGTCGGCGGCGAAGCGCCCGTCGAGGGCGTTCGCGGCGAGCCAGACCGCGAGCCCGTCGGCGTCGGCGAGGAGGTCCTCGCGGGCGCCGTCGTGCATCCAGCGGGTGTTGAGCAGGTCCAGGGAGAGGGGCTCGCCGGTGAGCGGGCGGGGGTCGTGGACGGCGGGCATGGGCGTTCCCTTCTGCGCTAACCAGTCAAGGGTACGTGAGCGGTTGACGCTGTCGATCTCTAACCTTTAACATTACTTTCAACGGTTAGCCCCGCTCGGGGCTGACCCATTCGCCGCACGGCACCTAGGGGAGAGCCATGACCGCGACCAGCGCGCCGCGCACCGGCCACATCGGCCTGAACGTCACCGACCTCGACCGCTCGCTCGCCTTCTACCGGGACGTCCTGGGGTTCGACGTGATCGGGGAAAGCGGGAAAGAGGCAGGGGACGGGCGCCGCTTCGCCTTCCTCGGCCGCGAGGGCGCGCTCGCGCTCACGCTCTGGCAGCAGGCGAAGGGGGCGTACGAATCCGGGCGCGCGGGCCTGCACCACCTGTCGTTCGAGGTGGACACCGTGGCCGACGTCCGCGCCCACGAGCGCGGACTGAGGGAGTACGGCGTGGAGTTCGCGTACGAGGGCGTCGTGCCGCACGGCGAGGGCGCGGCCTCCGGCGGGATCTTCTTCCACGACCCGGACGGCACCCGCCTGGAGATCTTCACCCAGTCCGGCGCCGACAGCGGCACGGCACCGGTCTCGGCGGCGCCGACCTGCGGGTTCTTCTAGCGGCCGCACGGACAGAGGCCTTACGGACTTCGCGGGAGAGGGTGTCCACCGTGACCCGATTCGACCCCTACCACCAGGGCTCGCGCGCCGTGCAGGACCGCGTGGGCGTGCGGGAGCTCGCCGACCACGTCGGCCGGTCCATCGCGCCAGGCATCCGGCCCGTCGCCGCCGCGTTCCTGGCGCTCCAGCCGATGCTCGTCGTCGGCGCGCGGGACCCGGACAGCGGGCGGGTGTGGGCCTCGCTCCTCACCGGCGACCCCGGCTTCGTCCGGGCCACGGGGGCGCACCAGATGTCCGTGGCGGGCGGTCCGGTGGCGGGCGATCCGCTCGCGGCCGCCCTCGCCCGCCCCGGCACCCCCGTCGGCACGCTCGCGCTCGACCCGCGCACCCGGCGCCGGATGCGGCTCAACGGCCGGGCCCGGCCCACCCCGCGCGGCCTCGCCGTCGAGGCGGAGCGGGTCTTCGCCAACTGCCCCAAGTACCTGCGGCGGCGGGATCTGTCCGGCGCGCGCCGCGCCGCCGCTCCCCTCGCCCCGCACCGCTCCGGCCAGCTGTCCCCAGCCCAGCGGGAGTTGATCGCCACCGCCGACACCTTCTTCGTCGCCACCGTGCGCGACGGCGGCGCCGAAGCCAGCCACCGGGGCGGCGAACCCGGCTTCGTCCGCGTCGACTCCGCCCGCGAACTGAGCTGGCCGGACTACGCGGGCAACGCCATGTTCCTCACCCTCGGCAACCTCACCGCCGACCCCGGCGCCGGGCTGCTGTTCCTCGACTGGACCACCGGCACGACCCTCCAGCTCACCGGAACCGCCCGCACCGACTACGGCCCCGACGGCGAGCGCACCGTCCGCTTCACCCTCACCGAGGCCGTGTCGACGCCCGCCGCGAGCCCCTGGACCTGGACCGCGCCCGAGCGGTGACCGGCAGTTGGGTAACAGTCCGTGCCGAACCGGTGTACGCGGTCTAACGTCGGCGCGTGCACAAGGAACTCCGGGTGGCGGCCTACGCCGTATGCGTACGGGACGGATCGGTGCTGCTCGCGCGCTGGGTCGCGAGGGACGGCAGCAAGCGGTGGACGCTGCCCGGGGGTGGCATGGACCACGGGGAGGACCCCTACGACACGGTGATCCGGGAGGCCGACGAGGAGACCGGGTACGTCGTGGAGCCGGTGGCGCTGCTCGGCGTGGACTCGCTGCGGCGGCGCTATCCGAGGCGGCTCGGGGCCGTGGCCGACTTCCATGGGGTGCGGATCGTGTATGAGGCGCGGGTGGTGGGGGGTGTGTTGCGGAGCGAGGCGTCGGGGTCGACGGACCTGGCGGCGTGGCATCCCCTCGACGGGGTGCCCGATCTGGACCGGGTCAGTCTGGTCGACGTGGGCCTCTCCCTGTGGCGCGAACGCCCGGTGAGCGGCCACCTGGCCTGACCCGCGTGGGACGCCCCAGACCCGCCCCTTCCCGAACCATGGGGCTCCGCCCCCTGTCACCCCCCCCGAAAGGCAACGGCGCTTCGCGCCTCGTCCTCAAACGCCGGACGGGCTGGATCTTTCAGCCCCTCCGGCGTTTGAGGAGCGGGGTCTGGGGCGTCCCACGCGGGCAAAGACCGTTATGCGGCGGCTTGTTCCGGATGGCGTATGGCGGAAGTACGCCACACCCGCAACCAACGCCAGGCAGACCTCCCCAAAACTCACCCCTTACGTAAAGCTGAGCGGTCATCCGGCCCCGATTTCCGGACCCTTTCGATCACCTCGAATTCACGTACAGGGATGCAGATGACCCCCAGACCCAGCGGAGCGAGACGCACCACCGCCCGCCTCGCCACCGCGATAACCGTCGCCGCCGCACTGACCGCGGCGGCGCCCCTCCCTCTGGCCTTCGCCGCCGAGACGCCGCCCCCGGCCCCGGCGCCCAAGTCGGCCGCGGCCAAGCTCGGTACGGCCGACGCCGAGCTGCTCGCCGACGCGAAGGCGGAGGGGGAGAAGACCGTCACCATGATGGTGGCGACCGAGCCCGGCGCGACCGAGCGGGTCGCGGAGCAGCTGGACGCCGTCAAGGGCGGTTCGGTGGGCCGGACGTACGACAAGCTCGGCTACGTCCGCGCCTCCGTGCCGACCGCGAAGGCCGACGCCGCGATCAAGGCGGCGAGCAAGCTCACCTCGGTGCACGGCATCGACCTGCGGCACGAGATCGAGCTCGACGACCCGAAGCCGCAGAGCGCGAAGGGCGCCAAGCCCGCGCCGGGCGCCGCCGCCGCGCCCGGCAAGGACACGCCCGCCAAGAACCCGTACAACCCGTCCTTCGAGACCGGTGCCGTCGACTTCGTGAAGAAGCACCCGAAGGCCGACGGCCGGGGCGTCACGATCGGTGTCATCGACTCGGGCGTCGACCTCGGGCACCCGGCGCTGCGCAAGACCAGCACCGGCGAGCGCAAGATCACCGACTGGGTGACGGCGACCGACCCGATCGTGGACGGCGACGCCACCTGGCGGCGGATGACCAACCCCGTCAGCGGGCCGACGTTCACGTGGGACGGGGACACGTGGAAGTCGCCCGCCGGAGCCTTCCAGGTCAGCCGGTTCCGCGAGGCCGCCACCACCGGCGGTGACGCCAAGGGCGACCTCAACCGCGACGGCGACACGACCGACACCTGGGGCGTGCTGTACGACCCGGCCGCCGGTACCGTCCGCGTCGACCTGAACGACAACAAGGACTTCACCGACGACAAGGCGATGAAGCCCTACGGCGACAAGCACCAGGTCGCCTACTTCGGCAAGGACGACCCGGCCACCGACGTCGCCGAGCGCGTGCCGTTCGTCGTGGAGATCCGCAAGGACGTCCCGACGGACCCCTACGGCGGCGACTGGGTCGGCAAGAAGGCCGACTTCGTGAACATCGGCCTCATCGAGTCCGAGCACGGCACGCACGTCGCGGGCATCACCGCGGCCAGCAAGCTGTTCGGCGGGAAGATGAACGGCGCGGCGCCGGGTGCGAAGATCGTCTCCTCGCGCGCCTGCACCTGGTCCGGCGGCTGCACCAACGTCGCGCTGACCGAGGGCATGATCGACCTCGTCACCAAGCGCGGCGTCGACATCGTCAACATGTCGATCGGCGGCCTGCCCGCGCTCAACGACGGCAACAACGCCCGTGCGGAGCTGTACAAGCGGCTCATCGACACCTACGGCGTGCAGCTGGTGATCTCGGCGGGCAACGAGGGTCCCGGTGCCAACACCATCGGCGACCCGGGCCTCGCCGACCACGTCATCTCCGTGGGCGCGGCCATCTCCAAGGAGACCTGGGCCGCCAACTACGGCTCCGAGGTGGCGAAGAAGTACGCGATGTTCAACTTCTCCTCGCGCGGTCCGCGCGAGGACGGCGGCTTCCAGCCGCTGATCACCGCCCCCGGCTCCGCCATCAACACCACGCAGACGTGGCTGCCCGGCGGCCCGGTCGCCGAGGCGGGCTACCAGCTGCCCGCGGGCTACTCGATGCTGAACGGCACGTCGATGTCGTCGCCGCAGGCCGCGGGCGCGGCCGCGCTCCTGCTGAGCGCCGCCAAGCAGCAGCGGATCGACCTCACCCCGGCCAAGCTGCGCACCGCGCTCACCTCTACCGCCGACCGCATCCCCGGCGTGCAGGCCTATGAGCAGGGCACCGGGCGGATCGACGTCGTGGGCGCCTGGGACGCCATCAAGGGCGGCGCCAAGGCGCACGAGTACACCGTGAAGGCGCCCGTCGACACGGCGCTCGAGCAGGAGCTGAAGAAGCCCGGCACCGGTCTGTACGACCGCGAAGGCGGCCTGAAGGCGGGCGAGAAGAAGACCTACAAGGTCACCGTCACCCGGACGACCGGACCGCGCGGCCCGGTGCGCCACGAGCTGAAGTTCGCCAACAACCACGAGGGCACGTTCCGCCTCGTCAACCCGTCCACGATCTGGTTGGCCCGCGACAAGCCGGTCACGGTCAAGGTCGAGGCGAAGCCGAAGTCGGCGGGCGTCTCCAGCGCCCGGCTGACCGTGAACGACAAGCGCACCCGCGGCATCGACCACCAGATCATGACGACCGTGGTGGTCTCCAAGGAGCTCGCGAAGCCGAAGTTCACGTTCCAGGCCAAGGGCTCGGTGCAGCGCAACAGCACGAAGTCGCACTTCGTGACGGTCCCCAAGGGCGCCAAGAGCCTTGAGGTCGCGCTCGGCGGGCTCGCGGACAAGAGCCAGACGCGGTTCATCTCCGTGCACCCCTACGGCCTGCCGTCCGAGGAGACCTCCTCGCTCGTCTGCTACCCGAACTTCCCGAACCCGGCCAACACGTGCCGTCCCGACCTGCGGTCGTACAAGGACCCGACGCCGGGCGTCTGGGAGATCGAGGTCGAGTCGCGCCGCACGTCGCCGGTGCTCGACAACCCGTACACGCTGGACGTGTCCGCGCTCGGCGTGTCCTTCGCCCCGGCGCCGCAGAAGGTCGACGAGGCCAAGGTCGGCGCGGCAACCCCGGTCACCTGGAAGGCGACGAACGACTACGCCGCGGTGGACGGCAAGCTGAAGGGCGGCTCGCTCGGCTCGGCCGTCACCGCGCGGCCCACCGTCAAGCAGGGCCAGAAGCAGACCACGACGGTCGTGGTGCCCGAGGGCGCCGAGCGTCTGGACGCCGCGATCGGCGGCACCTCGGACGCCCGCGCCGACCTCGACCTCGCGGTCCTCAAGGACGGCCGGGTCGTGGGTCAGTCGGCGGACGGCGACTCGGACGAATCGGTGAGCATCGCCAAGCCCGCCGCCGGCACTTACACGATCGAGGTCGCGGGCTACTCCATCCCGTCAGGACAGACCGCGTACGACTACCGTGACGTGTTCTTCTCCGCGTCGCTCGGCCAGGTCAAGGTCGACGAGGCCAAGCCGGTGAAGCTCGCCAACGGCGAGAGTGCCACCGTCGCCGCGGAGCTCGTCGCGGGCACGCCCGCCGCCTCCGGCCGGGTGCTCTTCGGCGAGGTGAACCTCCTGAACGCGCGCGGCACCGTCGCGGGCACCGGCACCGTGACCGTCGCGAAGGTCACCGAGTAACCGGGACGACATGCGGAAAGGGGCGGGCACCTGGTCCAGGTGCCCGCCCCGTTCGCGTGCGGACGGAGAGTACCGCGCCGGGTCAGCGCTTCAGCGAGCCGAGGTCCTGCGCGTAGATACCGACCGCGTTGGCGATGACGTCGACGTTCACGTCGAAGATCTTGCGGTCGATGTTCTTCAGGGTGTCGCCGTTGCCGTGGTAGTTCGGGTCGTACGGCTTACCGGCCTTGCCGCCCGCCTTCGCCGCCTGCTCCGCGGTCTTCAGGCCCTCGGCGCCGGTGAAGGTGCCGCCCGCGGGGATGCCCTCGGCGATGAAGGGGCCGTAGTCGGAGCGGCCGTCGAAGTCGGTGCCCCAGTGCGGGACCTTCTTCTTGTCGAGGAAGCCGTTGATGAGCTTCTCGATCTGGGCGGAGCCCTTCGGGCCGGGGCCCGAGCCGACGTTGTCGGAGTTGTCGCCGTCGTAGACCAGCTCGGCGCCGTTCGGCGAGCCGATCATGTCGAAGTTCAGGTACAGCTTGATGTTCTTCTTCTGCTTCGCCGTCAGCGACTTCACGTAGTGGTCGGAGCCGAGCAGGCCGAGCTCCTCGGCGGACCACCAGGAGAAGCGGACCTTGTTGGCGAGCTTCTTGCCGCCCTTGGTCGCCTTGGAGAGCTTCTCGGCGACCTCGATCAGACCGGCCGAGCCGGAGCCGTTGTCGTTGATGCCCGGGCCCTCGGTCACGGAGTCCAGGTGGGCGCCGAGCCCGACGACGCGGTCGGCGCGGCCGCCGCGGGTCTCCGCGATGACGTTGCGGGTCTTGTGCGGGACAGCCTTGGTGGCGACGTCCAGGGAGACCTTCACCTCGCCCTGGGCAACCTGCTTGGCGAGCGCCTCGCCCTCGGCCAGGGTGATGCCCGCGGCCGGGATGTGCGCGTTGTCCGGGGTCTCCAGGTTGCCCTTGACGGGCTGGTCGCCGGAGTGGTTGTACAGGAGCAGGCCGATGGCGCCGGCCTTGGTCGCGGCGGCCTCCTTCTCGGCGAAGGTGCAGGTGCCGCGCTTCACCAGCGCGATCTTGCCGGTGAAGGTGTCGGAGGTGTAGTCGTCGGCCTCGCAGCCGGGGGTGTCGTCGACGCGGGCCGCGGCGAGCGGGGCCTGGATGCCGCCCTCGGGCGTGGCCTTGCTGAAGTCGAAGGCCACGGCGTTGAGCTTGCGGGCCTCGGGCGACAGGACGGCGGCGCCCTGGCGCAGGGTCTCGGACTCGTAGAACGTGAAGTCCTGGTACGCGACCTTGTAACCGGCCTTCTTCAGGCGGTCGTACACGTACTTGGTGGAGGCCTTGTGCCCCTTGGTGCCCGCGGCGCGGTTGCCGCCGTTCTTGTCCGCTATCTCCTGGAACTTCTCCAGGTGGCGGTAGGCGCTCTTGCCGGACGACGTCGCCACGAGCTTCTTGGCGAGCTTCTTCGCCTTCTGCTCCTGGGTCGTCGGGTGCGGCTTGGGGGCGCCCTGCGCGCCCGCCTGGGGTGCGGCGGCGAGGAGGACGGGGACTGCGACGGCCGCGGAGACGAGAGCGGCCGTCGCGCGGCTGCGGGGTGCGCGCACGGGATTCCTTCCATGGGGGGTGCGGTGATCCTCAGCGATCGCGGGTGATCACCTCTGATCGCGGTGGAAGGAAGTTAGCCCGGACAAAGCACAGTTCAAAGGCATTAATGGCCGGTGCAACACCTACTTCACTCAACTGTCACCGGAACTCAGCACTCCGGAACTCGGCCTACCGGCACCGGAACTCAGCACTCCAGCCCGCGTGCTCCCGGCAGCGCCTTCGTGATCCACCGCCGGTCCTTCGCGATCTCCTTGCCCGTCGACCAGGTGTCCGGCGAGGCCTCGCCGCGCGGGATGCCGATCAGCGCGCGGTCGCCCGCCCGCAGCCGCGGGTCCACGTTCACGTCCATCACGAACGTCACCTCATCGGGCGCCTTGGCGGGTTTGTACGAGCGGGTCACGTCCAGCGTGATCCGGTCCTCGGTGCCGCCCGGCAGCGTCTCCACGCTGCGCACCGTGCCCTCGACGATGAGGCGGGCGCAGGCGACGTAGCCCTCGGGCGACTGCTTGGCCCCGTCGTCCTCCACGCCCCCGCCGCCGTGTTCGATGTCCGAGTCCGCGTCGCTCCGCGTGTGCTTGGTGTCGCCCGCGCCCGCGTCGGCGTCACCGCCCGCGCCGTCCCGCGCGCCGAGCCACACCACGCCGCCGATGAGCCCCGTCGCGAGCACGGCGGCGAGGACGAACAGGCCCCGGCGCCAGAGCGCCCCGGACCTCGGGCCGCGCACCGGCCGCGCGGGCGCGGGCGGCCCGTCGCCGGGGTGCCGCGCCAGGGTGTCCCCCACCGCCCGCAGCCCCGCGCGCAGCGCCGCCACGTCGGCGGCGGCCGCCGCGTGCTCGGCCATGAACGCGGCGTCGGCGCGGGCCTCCGCGGGCACGGGGGCGTCCGTGACCGCCAGCGTCAGCGCGTCATCGGGGCCGTGCCGCCGGTCCCGGCCTTCGTCGTGCGTGCCGTGCGCCACGGTCACACCACCTCTCCCTCGTGCAGCCGCGTGCGCAGCATCCGTACGGCCGAGTGCAGCCTGCTCTTGACCGTGCCCTCCGGGATGCCGAGTTCGGCGGCTATGTCCCGTACCGCCAGGTCGGCGTAGAAGCGGAGGATCACGACCTGCCGCTGGCCGTCCGGCAGTTCGTCCAGGCCCTGCGCCACGGCGAGCGACAGGACGCGGGACTCGGCGCCGTCCTCCTCCGGGCGCTCGGGGCGCAGCGCGGCGAGGCGTTCGCCGAGCCGCTCCTGGCGGCGGCGGGCCCGGTGCCAGTCCATGGCCCAGTTCGACGCGACCACCGCGGCCCAGGCCGCCACGTCCCGCGGCGCGTGCTCCCCCTTGGCCGCCCGCTCCAGGAGCCGCAGCCTGACCTGCTGCACACCGTCCTGAAGCTCGCCGTACGGGACCCCGCCGAGCGACAGGACGGCCCGCACCCGGTCCTCCTGCGCGGCGTCGAGCGGATCGGCCGCGTCACGCGCCGGGCGGCGCGGTTTCCTGCGCAGCAATGCCCCTCCCTCTCTCCGTCCCTCTCTCCGGTGCCCCCGAGGGGTCCCCCCGTTTCCCCTACGACGCGGGAGTCGGCGGAAACGTTCGCCGGGGGGCGGAGCGGATCACCGACGGAGGAGGCGTACGTCACACCTTCGCCGCCCGTGACCCGTCTCACCTGGTGGTTAACCCCTCAATGAATTGGACAGGCGCCCCGGGGTCGCCCGCATCATGGAGACACTGGAAGCACAGCAAGGCATCCAAGGGATACCCGAGGGATAGGGAGTCGCCCGTGAAGGTCGGAATCGTCGGAGCCACCGGTCAGGTCGGTACGGTCATGCGCAAGATCCTCGCCGAGCGGGAGTTCCCCCTCGACGAGCTGCGCCTGTTCGCCTCGGCCCGCTCGGCCGGGACGGTCGTGGACGGCGTGACCGTCGAGGACGCCTCGACGGCCGACTACACGGGCCTGGACATCGTGCTGTTCTCGGCGGGCGGCGCCACCTCCAAGGCGCTGGCCGAGAAGGTCGCGGCCCAGGGCGCCGTGGTGATCGACAACTCGTCGGCGTGGCGGCGCGACCCCGACGTACCGCTGGTCGTCTCCGAGGTGAACCCGCACGCCATCGCGGACCGCCCCAAGGGCATCATCGCCAACCCGAACTGCACGACGATGGCCGCGATGCCCGTCCTGAAGCCGCTGCACCTGGAGGCCGGGCTCACCTCGCTGGTCGTCGCCACCTACCAGGCGGTGTCCGGCTCCGGCCTCGCGGGCGTCGACGAGCTCTACGGCCAGATCGAGAAGGTCGGCGCGGATGCCACGAAGCTCACGCACCACGGCGAGGCCGTCGACTTCCCCGAGCCGGACAAGTACGTCGCGCCGATCGCGTACAACGTCCTGCCGATGGCGGGCTCCCTCGTCGACGACGGTCTGAACGAGACCGACGAGGAGCAGAAGCTGCGCCACGAGTCCCGGAAGATCCTGGAGATCCCCGGCCTCAAGGTCTCCGGCACCTGCGTCCGCGTGCCCGTCTTCACCGGGCACTCCCTCCAGGTCAACGCCCGCTTCGAGCGCCCGATCAGCCCCGAGCGGGCCGCGGAGATCCTCGCGGGCGCCGAGGGCGTCGTCCTCACCGACGTGCCCACGCCGCTGGGGGCCGCCGGGCGGGACGAGTCCTTCGTCGGGCGCATCCGCCGCGACGAGACCGTGGAGAACGGCCTCGCGTTCTTCATCTCCGACGACAACCTGCGCAAGGGTGCGGCGCTGAACGCGGTGCAGATCGCGGAGCTCGTCGCCGCGGAGTCCTGACCGGACGGGGGTGCGGGCGTCTTTCGGCGCTCCGCGCCTCGTCCTCAAACGCCGGACAGGCTGAATCTTCGCGCTGCGCGCTCGTCCTCAAACGCCGGACGGGCTGGATTGTTCCGGCCTGGGCTGGATCATTCGGGTGCGGGTGTTTCAGCCGCGATGCGGCAGGTTTCCAGCCCGTCCGGCGTTTGAGGACGAGGCGCGGAGCGCCGATGGGGCGGTGACGCGCGCCCGCAGAGTACAGGTCCGGAATCCGCCAGCTTTGGGGTGTGATGGGGCGGGAGGGTGGGGGCATGACTCTCGACTTCCAGCCGCGCCCCATTCGCCCCGACGTGCTCGCGCAGCTTCGTGACACCGATGACGCGGGTCGCGCCTGCGTGCCGTACGTGGACGACGAGGGCGGCTCCCCGCTGCGCTGCTGTCTGCGCCCCATCCGCGCGGGCGAGCGCGTCGCTCTCGTGTCGTACGCGCCGCTGCGCCGCTGGGCGCGGGAGACCGGCGCGGAGCCGGGCGCGTACGACGAGCAGGGGCCCGTCTTCATCCACGCGGACCCGTGCGCAGGTCCGGCCGGGGAGCCGGGCGCGTACCCGTTCGTCCGGGCGGGAGCGCTGCGCGCGTTCCGCCGGTACGACGCGCGGGGCCGCATCGTCGGCGGGCGTCTCCTGGAGATCCCCGAGGACACCACGGCGGGCTTCGACGCCGCCTTCAAGGAGGCGTTCGCCGACCCCGGGGTCGCGCTGGTGCACGTCCGCGCCGTCGAGTACGGCTGCTTCCAGTTCGAGGTGCGCCGCCCGGCGTAGCGGGGCGTCAGGCCGCTTCCGGCACCGAGGTGGCGTCCGCCACCGCCCGCGCGAACGCCCGTACCCGCTCCGTCTCGGCGTCCCGGTGCCAGACCATGCCGAGCACCGAGTCCGCGAGGCCCTCCACCGGTACGAAGACGACGTCCTCGCGGCCGTGGTAGGACGCCGTCGGGCGGCACAGCAGCATCGCGCCCCGCTCGGCGGCGACCAGGGTGAGGCCTTCCTGGAGGGTGCGCACGGCGGGGGCGGGCACCGCCGACGGGGCGTGCGCCTCGCGCCAGTAGCCGGGAGCCGGGGCGCTCGCCGCGATCAGCGGGGTGTCCCGCAGCTCCTCGGCGCGCAGCGAGGACCGGGCGGCGAAGGCGTGGCGCACGGACACCGCGACGGTCTGCTGCTGGCGGGAGAACAGCGGCCCGAGGACGAGGTCCGGCTCGGCCACCGGGAGCAGGACGATCGCCGCGTCCACCTCGCCGTGCCGCACCGCGCCGAAGGGGTCCGAGAACGGCACTTCGGCGATCTCCGTGACGCACGCCGGGTGCCGCTTCTGGAACGCGGTGATCGCCCGCATCAGACGGGCGTCGGCCGTGCCCTGGAAGCCGATCCGCAGCCGCCCCTCGACGCCCCGCGCCGCCTCCTTGGCCCGGTCGACGACTCCGGCCAACTCCTGGTACGCGGGCATCAGTTCCGCGCGGAACCGCTCCCCCAGGGGGGTCAGCCGGACCCGGCGGCTAGTACGCTCCACGAGGCGGGCGCCGATGCGCTGTTCCAGCGCGGCGAGCAGTTGGCTGACCCGGCTCTGGGAGACGTAGAGGCGCTCACCGGCCCGCCCGAAGTGCAGTTCGTCGGCGAGCACGAGAAAGCACTCCAGCTCGCGGATCTCAATGCCGCCGCTGACCCCGATGTCACCCATACCGTTCCGCTCCAGCCCGTCCCGCGGCCCTGACCTCGCCGCCGGATCGATAAGTCCTGCTCATTCAAGGATGAGATCTTCGGCGTTGTTCCCGATGGGCCCGCGGGCGTTGTCTTGTGCCCATGGAAACTCTGACCCAGACCCCCCACACGGACACCGGGCGGCGCTCCCTGCCCCTGTCCGTCATCGCCGTCGCGGCCGCCACGTTCTCCGTCGTGACCACGGAGATGCTGCCCGTGGGCCTGCTGACCTCACTCGCCTCCGGGCTGCACGTCTCGGACGGCACCGCGGGGCTCACCGTGACGCTGCCCGGCGTCGTCGCGGCCATCGCCGCGCTGCTGCTTCCGGTCGCGGTGCGCGGCGCGGACCGGCGCACCGTGCTGTGCGGCCTGATGCTGCTGCTCGGCGCCGCCAACCTGCTCTCCGCGCTCGCGCCGTCGTTCGCGGTGCTGCTCGTGGCGCGGTTCGTCGTCGGCCTGTGCATCGGCGGCGTCTGGGCGGTCGCGGCCTCGCTCGCGGTACGCCTGGTGCGCACCGAGGCGACCGGGCGCGCGACCGCCGTGATCTTCAGCGGGATAGCCGTGGCGTCCGTGCTCGGCGTGCCCGCGGGCACGTTCCTCGGCGAGCTCGCCAGCTGGCGCTGGGCGTTCGGCGCGGTGGCCGCGCTCGGCCTGGGCGTCGCCGTGCTGCTCCGCCTGGTCCTGCCGCCGCTGCCGCCGACGGAGCCGGTACGCCTCGGCGCCTTCCCCGCGCTGCTTCGCCTGCCCCGGCTGCGCGCGGGCCTGATCGCCGTGGCACTGCTCGTCGTCGGCCACTTCGCCGCGTACACCTATGTGCGGCCGGTCCTTGAGCGGGTGCCGGACGTCGGCGCGGGCCTGATCAGCGTGCTGCTCCTGTCGTACGGCGTCGCGGGCATCGCCGGGAACTTCCTGGGCGGCACCTTCGCGGCCCGCGATCCGCGCCGCGCCCTGCTGATCATCTCGGCGGTGCTCGCCGCCGTGGTCCTGCTGCTCGTGCCCGCTGGCGCGTCCCTGGCCGCGTCCGTCGCCCTCCTCGTCGCCTGGGGCCTCGCCTACGGCGGTGTCTCCGTCTCCTCCCAGAACTGGGTGATGGCGGCCGCCCCGCACGCCCGCGAGGCCGCGTCCGCGCTCTTCGCGGGCATCTTCAACATCTCGATCGCCCTGGGCGCCCTGGCCGGCGGCCGGGTGGCCGACGCCCTCGGCGCCACGGACGTCCTCTGGCTGGGCGGCGGCCTCGGCGTGCTCGCCCTCGCGGTGGTGGCGCTCGCGGGGCGGCGCCGGGCGTGAGGCGCCGCCGCTACGCCGCGCCGAGTTCGCACCACACGTACTTGCCGGTGTCCCCGCCGCTCGGCAGCGGATACCAGCCCCAGGTGTCCGCGCAGCAGCGGACGAGGTCCAGGCCCCGCCCGTCCTCCGCGTCACAGGGGGCGGCGCGGAGCGTGGGCGCCGGGGGGCTCGGGTCGGCGTCCCAGGCCGCGATGCGCAGGACTCCGTCGGACCACAGCAGGCGGAAGGCGACGGGGCCCTTGGTGTGGCGCACGGCGTTCGAGACGAGTTCCGTGGCGAGGAGTTCGGCGACGTCGGTGATCGCGCCGAGCTCGTGCACCGCGAGGATCACGCGGAGGGTTCGGCGACAGACAGTAACCGCGCAGAGGTCGCGCGGAATGTGCAAGGTGTACTCCCAGGGCTCCGCCACGGGGAGGGGGTCCGGCTCGTTGGCTTCTTCGTACATGCGTGAACTCCCTTGATGGGCAGAGGAGTTGGGTGCGTGCGACGAGTGCGGGGCGGTGATCGTGTCACGCCCGCCCTGGCGGGGCGGGGTGGTGCTCTTCCGGGGTCCCGATGCCTCGTAGCGTTGCGACGCATCACTGACGGTATGCCTGAAAATTATGACCGCGCAACCATTTCGCGTAATCTGACACCCGAACGAGGAACCCCGCAGGGCGAGTTGGACCAAGGAGCCGTTGATGGCGACGAGGCGGAACCCCAGCGCGCGGCAGGTGCGCCTGGGAGTCGAACTGCGCAGGATGCGTGACGCTGCCGGGCTGAAGGCGACCGAGGCCGCGGCACTGCTGGGCGCGAGCTCCGTCCAGATGAGCCAGATCGAGGCCGGGGTCGCGGGCGTGAGCGAGGAGCGGGTCCGCCGCCTCGCGGCCAACTACGCCTGCGCGGACGCCGCGTTGGTCGAGGCGCTGGTGGCCATGGCCACGGATCGGACTCAGGGCTGGTGGGAGGAGTATCGCGGGGTGCTGCCGACACCGTTCCTCGACCTCTCAGAACTGGACCACCACGCCCGGTTCCGGCACGACGTGACGGTCATCCACATCCCCGGACTCCTCCAGACCGAGGCCTACGCCCGCGCCCTGTTCGCCTTCATGCACCCCGAGTTCCCGGAGAGCGAGCTGGAGCCCCGGGTGAGCCACCGGATGAAGCGGAAGGTCATCATCGAGGGGCCCGCCCCGATCCCGTACGAGACGGTGATCCACGAAGCGGCGCTGCGCATCCGCGTGACCGACCGGGCCGGGCACCGGGCCCAGTTGACGCGTGTCCTTGAGGTGTCGGACTCGGACCACGTGACGGTGCGGGTCATCCCCTTCGACCTGGACGGCTTCGCCGGTGCCGGGAGCTCGATGGTGCACTTGGGCGGGCCGGTGGCCCGCCTCGACAGCGTGGTGCGCGACGCCCCGCACGGCACCGTCTTCCTCGACTCCGCAGCACAGCTGGAGCACTTTCGAAAGCTCTTCCGTAAGGTGGAGACGGCGGCGCTCAGCCCCGAGAAGTCACGTGACCTCATTCACCGGTTGGCCAAGGAAGTGTGAGGCACCACCATGACCACCCGCACGGACTGGCAGAAGTCGTCGTTCTCCGGGGGCGGCGAGGGCAACGACTGCATCGAACTCGCCACCGCGTCCGGCACGATCCGGCTCCGCGAGAGCGACGACCCCGCCACCGAACTCACCACCACCCCCACCGCCCTCGCCCACCTCATCGGCGCCCTCAAAGAGACGGCGGGCCCACCCCCCACGACCCCCTCCCGTTGAGCTCCGCCACATCCGTTCCCGTGGTCCAGTGATACGAGGCCTCAAGCTCCGCCAGTTCCTCCGGGGTGAGGACGTCCTCGACGCGGTCGAAGCCCTCCGGCGCGCGTTCGGCGACAGCCGCGAGGTAGCGGTCGGCGGGCATCTGGCGGTTGGCGAGGACCAGGGCCGTGGTGGCCTCGCGGCGGACCTCCTCGTAGGCGCGAAGGCCCGTCACCCGGTCGGGGTCCGTCGCGGCGAGGCAGCGGGCCAGGACGCGGGCGTCGAGGATCGCCTGGGAGCCGCCGTTGGAGCCGACGGGGTACATGGGGTGCGCCGCGTCGCCCAGGAGCGTGACGGGGCCCTTGCCCCACCACGGCAGGGGCTCGCGGTCCACCATGGGGTACTCCAGGATGCGGCGGGTCGCGGCGAACAGGGCGGGGACGTCCAGGTCGCCGATGCGCCAGCCCGCGTAGTGCGGCAGGACCTCGGAGAGGCGGCCGCTGCGGTTCCAGTCGGCGGAGCCGGGCCCCCGCGCCGGGTCGGCGGGGAAGCGCACCTCGGCCACCCAGTTGAGCAGCGCGCGCCCGCGCAGCTCGGCCTCGCGCGATACGGGGTAGACGACCAGCTTGGCGTGCGCGTTGCTGCCCGCGACGGCGACCGTGCGGCCGCCGAGGACGGGCTGCCACTCGGTCACGCCCCGCCACATCCGGATGCCGTTCCACAGCGGGGGCCCCTCGCCGGGGTGCAGCCGGGAGCGGACCGTGGAGTAGAGGCCGTCCGCGCCGATCAGGGCCCGCACCCGCACCGCGTGCTCCCGGCCCCGCGCCACGTCCCGCAGCACGACCCGCAGCGCGTCGCCGTCCTCCATGAAGCGCACGAACGCCGTGCCGGTGACGACGGCCCGGTCCCCGAGGCGCTGGCGCACCGCGTCCAGGAGGATCATCTGGAGCGTGCCCCGGTGGATGGAGTACTGGGGCCAGTGGTAGCCGAGCGCGAGGCCGCGCGGCTCGCCCCAGATGCGGTTGCCGTGGCGGTCGTAGTGGACCATCTCGGCGGTCTGCACGCCGGTCGCGGCGAGCGCGTCGCCGAGGCCGAGTTCGGTCAGCTCCCGCACGGCGTGCGGCAGCAGGTTGATGCCGACGCCGACGGGCCGCAGCTCGTCGACCGGCTCCACGACGCGTACCCCGATGCCCGCCGCGTGCAGGCTGAGCGCGGTGGTCAGACCGCCGATGCCCGCGCCCGCGACCAGTACGTCCACGGTCATGGCCGCCGCACCGCCCGTCCGACCTCGGCCCGCAGGCGCACGAACTCCGGGAGCCCGCGGGTGGCGATCTGGTCGCGGGGCGCGGGCAGTTCGACGCTCAGCTCGCGGTGGACGCGGCCGGGGGCGCCGGAGAGGACGACGACGCGGTCGCCGACGTACACGCTCTCGTCGATGTCGTGGGTGACCAGGAGGATCGTCATGCGCCCCTGGGGCGCTGGCCCGCCGCGGACCGTGAGGAGGAGGTCCTCCAGGTCCTCCCTGGTCTGCGCGTCGACCGAGCCGAACGGCTCGTCCATCAGAAGCAGCGCGGGCCGGTAGGCGAGCGCGCGGGCGATGGCGACGCGCTGCTGCATGCCGCCGGACAGCTGCCACGGATATCTGCCCGCCGTGTCCGCGAGGCCGACCTGGGCGAGCGCGTCGTGGGCGCGCTCGCGGCGCTCGGCGCGGGCGAGCCCCCGGCGGCGCAGCGGCAGCGCCACGTTGTCGCGGACGGTCAGCCACGGGAAGAGCGAGCGTGTGTAGTCCTGGAAGACGACGGCCAGGTCGTCCGGTACGCCCTCGACGGCGCGCCCGTCGACAGTGACGCGGCCCGCGCTGGGGCGCTGTAAGCCCGCCACGCACCGCAGCAGCGTGGACTTGCCGCAGCCGGACGGGCCGACGATGCTGACCAGTTCGCCGCGGTCCACGAAGAGTTCGACGCCGTCGAGGGCCTTCCGGACGGCTTGTCCGTCGTCGTAGCGATGGCTGAGCCCCGTGATGTCCAACATCCCCTGCTCCCCCTGTACCCCTGGTGCCAACTACCACGTGGTCTATGAGAATTGAGTGCTCACGTGCTCCAGGCGTTCCCTTGGCCCCGGGTGAACCGGTTGCGAGGGGAACGGCGGGCGCCCCCGCGCCCTAGGTTCGGGTGCCCCGTGCTCCCCGGTGCCAGGCGAGTGCCTTCCGCTCCACGAGCAGGAAGGCTCCGTTGAGTACGCAGCCGACGGCGCCGAGCAGCAGGATCGCCGCCCACAGCTGGTCGGGGCGGAACTCCCGCTCGGCCGCGTTGAGCCGGGAGCCGATGCCGTCGCCGGACCCCATCAGCTCGGCGATCACCATCAGGATCAGGGCGAAGCCGAGCGCGACGCGAAGCCCGGCGAAGATCTTGGGCGCGGCGGCGGGCAGCACCACGTGGCGCAGCAGCGCCGGGCCCGTGACGCCGAAGACGCGCGCCGAGTCCAGCTGTACGGGCTCCACGGAGCGCACGCCGTCGGCCGTGTTGAGGAGCACCGGCCAGACCACGCCGAAGACGATGGTCGCCAGTTGCATGGACGTGCCGAGTCCGAAGGCGACCGTGAAGAACGGGATGAGCGTGGGCGGCGGCACGGCCCGGCCGAACTGCAGCACCGGATCGAGGAGGTGGAAGGCCACCGGGGAGAGCCCGATGACCACCCCGACGCCGATCCCCGCCACCCCCGCGATGGCCCACCCGAGCAGCAGGTGCCCGAGGCTCGGCAGGAGGTCGTCGAGGGGCAGATCCTGGGCCAGGACCCGCACGATCCGGCTGGGCGGCGGGAAGTAGATGTCCTCGGCCCGCCGGGCGGCCCCCTCCCAGCACACGACCAGAACCGCGAGCAGCCAGCCGCGCAGCAGCAGAAAGCGCAGGGCAGCGGCCATCACTCAGCCCGTCCGGCGTTTGAGGACGAGCGCGAAGCGCGATGACCGGGGCCCCGGGGGGCGGAGCGCCCCGGGCTCGGGACGGGGCGGGTTTGGGGAAACACCACCCGCCCCACCCCCACGAGCCCCGCGTTCGCCGCCACCCCGAGCGCCCCCGCCCACACCGCCCCCGCCACCATCAGGTCCGGCCGCCCGCCCCCGGACTGCGTCTGGAGCAGATACACGCCGAGCCCGGAGTCACCCCCGGCCCGCAGCTCCGCGCTGACGGCCACGATCAGCCCCACGGACGCGGCGATCCGCACACCGGTCAGGACGAAGGGCCCGGCGCTCGGCAGCGACACGCGGGCCAGGACGGCCAGCGGCCCGAAGCCGAAGGAGCGCAGGGTCTCCTTGGCGACGGGGTCGACGTCCCGCAGCCCGTACAGGGTGTTGAGGAGGATCGGCCACAGCGACGCGTAGCAGACCAGCGAGCGCTCCACCCGGACCGGTTCGACGAACACCAGGATCGCCAGCGGGATCAGCGCCACGGACGGCACGGGCCGGGCCAGTTCGACGACGGCGAGGCTCGCGGCGTCCAGGCGCGGCAGGGAGCCGAGGAGCAGCCCGGCGGGAACGGCGCAGGCGACCGCGAGCCCGAGGCCGCCGAGCCAGGCGGAGACGGTGGTGCCCAGGTGGCCGAGGAAGCCGTCGTCGGCGGCCATCCCGGCGGCGCGGCCGAGCACGGAGGTGGCGGGCGGCAGCGCCTGGCGGTCGAACACCCCGGCGCGGGCGATGACTTCGACGACGAGCACGGCGCAGCCGACGCCGAGCGCCCCGAGCAGCGCCCGCCCCCACCGGGTCGCGGTGAGCGCACGGGCGCGCGGCGGCGGCCCGGGGCGCGCCCGGCCCGGCACCGCCGCGCCCGCCGCGCGGTCCCCCTCAGCCCCCTTCGGCACGGTCACGGCCCCGTACGCACCAGCAACGGCTCCACGTCGAGGTCCCGCTTCAGATAGCCGAACTCCCGCATCAGCTCGACCACCCGGCGCAGGCGGGCCGGGTCCAGGGCCACGGGATAGCCGCCGAGGTGCAGCTGGGCCGCCTGTTCGGGGGTGATCCTGGTGTAGCCGGGGAGGGTGGCGACGACCGTGGAGCGGTTGGCGGCCTGCTTCTGGGCGCGGGCCATGGCCCGCTGGAAGGCCGCGACGGTCTTCGGGTTGTCCTTGACGAACGACGCCGTGGCCGCGTACCCGGCGATGGGGAAGCCCGCCGTCGGCGGCTTGCCCAGGTCGGCGACGACGCGGCCGGTGCCGGACTCCTCGATCGCGCTGACGAACGGCTCGACGGCCTGCACGGCGTCGACGCTGCCCGCCTTCAGGGCGGTCTCCATGTTCGGCATGTCGATCTCGGCGAAGCTGTCGTCGTCGTCGAAGGTGACGCCCTGCGCCCGGCCCGCCTCCTGCACGAGCAGGGCGCTGACGTTCCGCTTGGTGTTGACGCCGATCGTCTTGCCCTTGAGGTCCTTCAGCGTCTTCGCGGACGAGTCCGCGCGCACCAGGACCGCGTGCGTCCTTGGCGCGGAAGCGAAGCCGTCGGCGACGAAGCGCACGTCGACGGCCTTGCCCGCGTGCGCGAGGAAGTACGAGACGTAGTTGCCGAAGGAGATGTCGAGCGCGCCCGCGCGCAGCCGCGCGACGGACTCGGCGCCGCCGCTGAGCGTGGACGTGCGCACCGTGAGCCCCTCCGCCTTGAAGAAGCCCTTGCTGATCGCCAGCTGGAGCGGCGCGGTGTCGGCCACGGGCATGGTGCCGACGGTGATCCGGGACTTCTCCGGGCCCTTGCCGTCGCCCCCGCCCCCGCCGCCGTCACCGGAGCCGCCGCAGCCCGCCGTGGCCGCGACAAGCAGCACCAGGGCGGGGAGCACCGCTCTGACCGGCGCGGGTCTTCGGGGTGCGGCCCTGCGCGGGGCGCCGCGTAACCGCCCCGGAACCCGTGCTGCCCGTGCCATACGCACCCGCTCCCGCCCGTGTGTCCCACCGCTCGGAGGCCGGCCACGACCGCCGCCCGGCCTGAGCCGACGCGCGGATGCTAACGGCCGCGCGGGCCGAGAACAATGGGCCAGGACCGGCCGCCCGGCACCGGGGGCCCGGAGCCTGGGCGGCCCCGGGGCGCCACGTGGAAGGATGGCCGTAAACATCGCAAAGACTCCGTACGTCGCATCGAGGAGATGACCGCGTGCCCGGCACCAATCTGACCCGTGAAGAGGCGCAGCAGCGGGCGAAGCTGCTGACCGTTGACTCCTACGAGATCGATCTCGACCTCTCCGGAGCGCAGGAGGGCGGCACCTACCGCTCGGTGACCACCGTGCGCTTCGACAGCGCCGAGGCGAACGCCGAGACGTTCATCGACCTGATCGCCCCGGCCGTGCACGAGGTCGTCCTGAACGGGCACGCCCTTGAGGTCGGCGCCGTCTTCCGCGACTCGCGCATCGCCCTGCGGCACCTGCACGAGGGCCGCAACGAGCTGAAGGTCGTCGCGGACTGCGAGTACACCAACACCGGCGAGGGCCTGCACCGCTTCGTCGACCCGGTCGACGACCAGGCCTACCTGTACACGCAGTTCGAGGTCCCCGACGCGCGCCGCGTCTTCGCCTGCTTCGAGCAGCCGGACCTGAAGGCCGCGTTCCAGTTCACCGTGAAGGCGCCGAGCGGCTGGACGGTGATCTCCAACTCGCCGACGCCCGAGCCGAAGGACGACGTCTGGGCCTTCGAGCCGACGCCCCGCCTTTCGACGTACGTCACCGCCCTGATCGTCGGCCCGTACCACGCGGTGCACTCCTCGTACGAGAAGGACGGGCAGGTCGTGCCGCTGGGCATCTACTGCCGTCCCTCGCTCGCCGAGTTCCTCGACGCCGACGCGATCTTCGAGGTGACCCGGCAGGGCTTCGAGTGGTTCCAGGAGAAGTTCGACTACCCCTACCCGTTCAAGAAGTACGACCAGCTCTTCGTGCCGGAGTTCAACGCGGGCGCGATGGAGAACGCGGGCGCGGTGACGATCCGCGACCAGTACGTGTTCCGCTCGAAGGTCACGGACGCCGCGTACGAGGTGCGGGCCGCCACGATCCTGCACGAGCTGGCCCACATGTGGTTCGGCGACCTCGTGACCATGGAGTGGTGGAACGACCTGTGGCTGAACGAGTCGTTCGCCACCTACGCCGAGGCCGCCTGCCAGGCGTACGCGCCGCAGTCGAAGTGGCCGCACTCCTGGACCACGTTCGCCAACCAGATGAAGACGTGGGCCTACCGCCAGGACCAGCTGCCGTCCACGCACCCGATCATGGCGGACATCCGGGACCTGGACGACGTCCTCGTCAACTTCGACGGCATCACCTACGCCAAGGGCGCGAGCGTCCTGAAGCAGCTCGTCGCCTACGTCGGCCAGGACGAGTTCTTCGAGGGCGTGCGGGCGTACTTCAAGCGGCACGCGTTCGGCAACACCCGGCTGAGCGATCTGCTCGGCGCCCTGGAGGAGACCAGCGGCCGGGACCTGACGGCCTGGTCGAAGAAGTGGCTGGAGACCGCGGGCATCAACGTCCTGCGGCCCGTCGTCGACGTCGACTCCTCCGGCACCATCACCTCCTTCGCCGTGAAGCAGGAGGCCCCGGCCCTGCCCGAGGGCGCCAAGGGAGCGCCGACGCTGCGCCCGCACCGGATCGCCATCGGCCTGTACGAGCTGGACGACGCGTCCGGCAAGCTGGTGCGCACCGACCGCGTCGAGCTGGACGTCGACGGCGAGCTGACGGCCGTGGAGGCCCTGGTGGGCCGGGCCCGCCCGGCGGTGATCCTGCTCAACGACGACGACCTGTCGTACGCGAAGGTCCGCCTGGACGCCGAGTCCCTCGCCGTCGTCACCGAGCACCTCGGCGACTTCGAGGCCTCGCTGCCGCGGGCGCTGTGCTGGGCGTCGGCCTGGGACATGACGCGCGACGCGGAGCTGCCGACGCGCGACTATCTGTCGCTGGTCCTCTCCGGCATCGCCAAGGAGTCCGACATCGGCGTGGTGCAGTCCCTGCACCGGCAGGTGAAGCTCGCCCTCGACCTGTACGCCGACCCGGCGGGCCGGGACGCGCTGCTCGCCCGGTGGACCGAGGCCGCCCTGGAGCACCTGCGGGCGGCCGAGCCCGGCGGCGACCACCAGCTGGCGTGGGCGCGGGCGTTCGCCGCGACCGCGCGCACCGACGCCGACCTCGCCCTCCTTGAGGGGCTGCTCGACGGCTCCGAGACCATCGAGGGCCTGGCCGTGGACACCGAGCTGCGGTGGGCGTTCGTGGGGCGGCTCGCGGCGACGGGCCGGCTCGACGAGGCGGGCATCACCGCGGAGTTCGAGCGGGACAAGACCGCGGCGGGCGAGCGCCACGCCGCCGCCGCGCGGGCCGCGCGGCCGACGCCCGAGGCGAAGGCGGCGGCGTGGGCCTCGGTCGTCGAGTCCGACACCCTGCCCAACGCCGTGCAGGAGGCGGTCATCGCCGGGTTCGCGCAGACCGAGCAGCGGGAGCTGCTGGCGCCCTACGCGGACAAGTACTTCGCCGCGGTGAAGTCCGTGTGGGAGTCCCGTTCGCACGAGATGGCGCAGCAGGTCGTGGTCGGGCTCTACCCGGTGGCGCAGGTGTCCGCGGCGACGGTGTCCGCCACCGACGCGTGGCTGGCGGCGGCCTCGCCCTCGCCCGCCCTGCAGCGGCTCGTCATGGAGTCCCGGGCCGGGGTCGAGCGCGCCCTGCGGGCGCGGGCCGCCGACCGGGGGTAGCTCTTCTTGGTTCGGGTGCGGGTGGGTGGGCGGTCCCCCGCCGCTACCGCGGCGGGATGCTTCCCACCCACCCACCCGTGCACCCCTGAGCTGCGAAACGGCGGCCTCGACGCGTGGCGCTGCGGGTGGGTGCACATTTTCGCCGTACCTCGCTGTGGGCAGCTGGGCCGCCCAGAGGGCGAGGGGGGTACCCCCTGCTCGAGCGAAGCCGAGAGCTTGGGGGAGGGTGGGCACAGCGCCTCAGCCGCCGGGTGACCGGCACAGGCCAGAAGGGCCGTAACCGTGGCGACCCACGGTTGCGGCCCTTCTCCGCTGGCCGGGCTACCGGCGCACCGCCCCACCGGCCACGCTGACCGTCTCGGCGGCTTCCACAGGCGCCGTCTTGGCCGCGCCCCCCGCCTTGAGCTGGCCGAACAGCGTCGCCCCGAAGGCCACGGCCATGCCCACGAGCTGCACCGCCGTCAGCGCCTGGCCGAGCGCCGCCCACCCGATGACCGCGGCGGTCAGCGGCGAAAGGGGGCCGAGCAGGCTGGCCTGGGTCGCGCTGAGCTGTCCGATGCCGCGGAACCACAGCCAGTACGCGACGGCCGTACCGGCGATCGACAGGTAGACGTACCCCGCGATGTTCTGGCCGTCGAGCGCGGGCGGCGCGCCCTCGACCAGGAAGGCGACGGGCGCGATGAGCAGGCCGCCGATGGTCAGCTGCCAGCTGGTGAGCGCCAGCGGGCCGACCCCCTCCGGGCGGCCCCACCGCTTGGTGAGGACCGTGCCCGTGGACATCGAGGCGGTGGACGCCACGGCGGCGATGAGGCCGATCGCGTCGAGGCTCCCGGTGGCCTTGAGCACGACGAGGCTGACGCCGAGCGCCGCCACGACCCCGGTGAGCACGGTCCGCGTGCTCGGGCGCTCGGTCAGGAGCAGCAAGGAGAGCCCGGCGACGAACAGCGGCCCGACGGAGCCGACGACCGCGGCCATCCCGCCGGGGAGGCGGTAGGCGGACAGGAACAGGAGCGGGAAGAAGGCGCCGATGTTCAGGGCGCCGAGGACGGCGGCCTTGCCCCACCACACCCCTCTGGGCAGCCGTCTGGCGAGCAGCAGCAGGAGCAGCCCCGCGGGCAGCGCCCGCATCATGGCCGTGAACAGGGGCCGGTCCGCGGGCAGGAACTCCGTGGTGACGGCGTAGGTGGAGCCCCAGGTGATGGGCGCGTAGGCGGTGAGGAGGATCGTGGCTGCGCGGTTCATGGAAAGTAGCTTACCTCTAAGCTACTTATCGTCAACCCACTTACTTCAAAGTCACTCACATTCAAGCTGCTTACTTGCAAGCGTCTGGCTCCTCGGCGGATACTCGCCCTATGCACTCCACGGACACGACGGATACGACGGACACGACGGATACGACTGGCACTGGCACTGGCACGGGCGCTGCCCCCGCCGTCGACGCCCCCGACGGCGTCGACGCGATCATCGGGCAGTGGGCCGTCGTCCGACCCGAGCTGGAGACGACACCCATGGAGATCTACGGCCGCGTCTACCGCGTCGCCCAGGCGGTGGGCGACCGCGTCGAGAAGGCGTACCGCGAAGTCGGCACCACCCGGGGCGAGTTCGACGTCATCGCCACGCTGCGCCGCCACGGGGAGCCGTACACGCTCTCGCCGCGCCAGCTCTCCGCCACTCTGATGCTGACCACCGGCGGCATGACGGGGCGGCTCGACAAGCTGGAGCGGGCCGGGCTGCTGCGCCGCTCACCCGATCCGCACGACCGGCGCGGGCTCCAGGTGACGCTCACCGACGCGGGCCGGGAGCTCGTCGACCGGGCCGTCGTCGCCGGCCTTCAGGCGCAGCGCGAGGCGCTCGCGGCCGCCGGGCTCGACGAGGACGAGACCGCTCAACTGGCCGGGCTGCTCAGGAAGCTGCTCACGGGCGCCGCGCCCGCCTGACCGCGGCGCGCGCCCGTACGGACACACGTCGAGGGCGCCCCGCGGCGGCGCACCGGAAGGACGAGGCCTTCAGGGGTGCGTCGCCGAGGGGCGCCCTCGACGTACGAAGTGCGGGCGGATCAGCCCTGCTTCGGCTGCTTGCGGGACTTGTCACCCACCATGACCAGGCCCGCGATCACCAGGAACAGGACGATCGGTGCCGCGACGAACAGTCCGAGCGTCTCGACCACGCTCAGCTTGGGAGCCGGGTCGTCGCCGTCGTCGCGGGTGAGCGCGAGCGCGGGGGACGACATGAGCAGCATCATCAGCGTCGTACCGGCAGTGACAGCACCGGCGCGCAGGGCGTTCTTCTTGTCCACGATGCCAACGTAGCGAACCGCTCCCAGGCCCGCGCGCCCGGGGTGCCATCAGGGGCGCTCTCAGGGGACGCCGCCCCGGCCCCCGGAGGCGCGCGAGGCCCTCAAGACCCTGAAGACATCGAGCAGCGCGTGCAGGCGCGGGGACGCGGTGAGCTCCTCCAGGGACACCGGGCGGCCCTTGGCGTCGGCGATGGGCAGGCGCCAGTTCGGGTACTGGTCCCAGGTGCCCGGCAGGTTCTGCGGGCGGCGGTCGCCGACCGCGTCCGGCAGCCAGACGCCGACCAGGCGCGCCGGGGTGGCGAGCAGGAACCGGTGCACCGCGCGGACCTCGTCCTCCTCGCTCCCGCCGCCGCCCGAGAGCAGCTCCAGACGGCAGAACAGCGCCAGCCACTCGCGGACCTCGGCGGCGGCCCCGGCGCGCTCGGCGACCAGCGGGCGGGTCAGCAGGCCGAGGTCGTGGCGGAGCCGGACGTGGTCGCCGGTGACGCGGGCCGCCGTCGACGGCAGGTCGTGCGTGGTGGCGGTGGCCAGGCAGTCCGCGCGCCAGGACTCCGGCGGCAGCGGCAGGCCCGTGCCCGTCCAGTCCCGCTCGAACCACAGCACGGAGGTGCCGAGCACACCGCGCTCGCGCAGCGCCTCGCGCACGCCCGGCTCGACGGTGCCGAGGTCCTCGCCGAGCACGAGCGCGTCCGCGCGGTGCGCCTCCAGGACGAGGACCGCGAGCATCGCCTCGGCGTCGTAGCGGACGTACGTGCCCTCCGTGGGCGGGCGGCCCGCGGGCACCCACCACAGCCGGAACAGGCCCATCACATGGTCGATCCGGACCGCGCCCGCGTGCCGCAGCGTCGCCCGCAGCAGCTCGCGGAACGGCGCGTACCCGGACTCGGCGAGCCGGTCCGGGCGCCACGGCGGCAGGCCCCAGTCCTGGCCGCGCGCGTTGAACGCGTCGGGCGGCGCGCCCGCCGACATCCCGGCGGCGAAGTGCCGCGCCTGCGCCCAGGCGTCGGCGCCGTCCGGGTGCACGCCGACGGCCAGGTCGTGGATCAGGCCGATGCCCATGCCCGCCTCGCGCGCGGCCCGCTGGGCGGCGGCCAGTTGCTCGTCCGCGTACCAGGCGAGCCGCGCGTGGGCGTCGACGCGGTCCAGCAACTCCGTACGGGCGCGGGCGGTTTCCCCGCTGTCGGGGTCGCGCAGCGGCGCGGGCCAGGAGCGCCAGTGCGGGCCGTGGCGCTCGGCGAGCGCGCACCAGGTGGCGTGCGCCTCCAGGGACGCGCCGCGCTCGGCGAGGAAGTCGCTGTAGGCGGCGCACCGGCCTGGCCCGAGCGGCACCTTCCCGATCAGCTCGAACGCCGCCGCCTTCACCTCCCCCACGGCGTCCCTGTCGATCAGCTCCCCCTCGTCGAGCACGGACCGCCGCAGCGCGTCGGCCCGCTCAAGGAGGACGGTCGCGCGCTCCCGGTCGGCGCCGCGCAGCTGCGCGAACTCCGGGACGTTCTCCACTCGTACGTGTAAGGGATCGGGGAACCGTCGCGACGACGGCCGGTACGGCGAGGGGTCGCCCCTGCCTCCCGGCGGCGCGGGCACCGCCGCGTGCAACGGGTTCACCTGCACGAACCCGGCGCCCGCGGCACGCCCCGCCCACGCCGCGAACTCCGCGAGGTCACCGAGGTCGCCCATGCCCCAGGAGCGGGCGCTGAGCAGGGAGTACAGCTGGACGAGGAATCCGTAGGCGCGCCCGCGGGGGCCCGGGGCGCGGCGCGGGGCGACGATCAGATGGACGTCGGCGGCGGCCCCGTCCGGGGCGGCGGCCCGCAGCCGGTGGACGCCGAACGGCAGCGCCGGGGGCGCGTCGGGGGTGTGCCAGTCGAGGGTGTCGCCCTGCTCGGTGCGGGCGCTCAGGCGCGTGCCGGGCGGGAGGGCGTCCAGAGGGCAGGGGGCGGCGGGGTCCGGCGCGGCCTCGTCCGCCGCCCAGAGGACCACCGTCGGCGGTAACAGGCGCTCCCGCAGGGCGGCTTCGCGGGCCGCCAGGGCGTCCCGGACCGCCTCGGGGGTGCTCGCGTCGACGTCCAGGGCCGCGAGGGCCGCGACCACGGCGGCGTCGGATGCCGGAACCGTGCGGTCCGGGGACGGCGCGTACGAGGTGGCGACCCCGTGCAGCGCGGCGAGGCGGGCCAGGGACACCCGGCCCCCTAGAACCGGGCCGGGTCCACGCCCGCGGCCGTGCCCGTCGAGGTCGGCTCGCTGGTCAGGGGGGCGGCGTCGGTGAGCGGCGGCTCGCTGGTCAGCGGGGCCGCGGCGGCGAGCGGGGGCTCGCTGGTCAGGGGCGGCTCCAGGCAGCCGCAGGAGCAGGAGCCCTCGAGTCCGGAGTCGGGGTGCGAGACCTGCGGGGGCAGGGCGGGCGGAAGAACGTTCGCCGAGGCGGGCATGGGGCGCTCCCTTTTTGCGGCTGGCCGGTGTCGGTGACCGCAGATTTACCCACTGGGGGCGGGGGCAGACGTAAACGGTCGCGGAACGTGTCCCTGGTCACACGCGAAGCGCCCCAGACCCGCCCCTTCCCGATCCGGGGGCGGCTGCCCCCGTCCCCCCGCTCAAAGCTTTTCGGCGCTCCGCGCCTCGTCCTCAAACGCCGGACGGGCTGAATCCGTCTCAGCCACGGCCGGAGATCTTCAGCCCGTCCGGCGTTTGAGGACGAGCCGCGAAGCGGCGATACGGGGGTCCAGGGGGCGGAGCCCCATGGTTTCGGGAAAGGGGCGGGATTGGGGAGCCCCCGGCAGGGCACCCACCCGCGTTGACACTGAGCCCGCCGCAGTGGTGAGGTCAGAGCTCTACGTGACCGGTCGAGTGAGGACAGTGACGAGGAGGGGGCCATGCGACTGCGGCACACCAGGGGCGGCGGCGCGGCCGCCCTCGCGGCGGCGGTCATCGCGGGCACCCTCACCGCCACCACACCCCCCGCGACCGCCGCCCCGCCCGACACCCCCAGGGCCCCGGAGACACCGAGGCCCACCACGGATCCGCCGGCGGTCTGGCCCCGGCCCCACACGCTGGAGCGGGGCACGACGGGCCCGGTCACCGTCGGCGACACGGTGGTCCTCGTGACCGGAGGCACACCGGACCCGCACGCCGTCGAGGCGCTGCGCACGCTGCTGCGCGCGGCGGGCGCCCGCGAGATCACCGAGGTCCGCGACGGCGCCCCCCTGCCGCCCGGCGCCCACCTGGTGGTCCGCGCGGACGGCCCCGGCGCGGCCGAGGCGCTGCGGGCCCTTGGGTCACCCCCGCGCGCGGACCTGCCGGACGGCGGGTACCGCCTCGCGGTGGGCGAGGTGGCGGGCCGCGACACGGTGGCCCTGGACGGCGTCGGCCCGGACGGCCTGTTCCACGCCGCCCAGACGCTGCGGCAGCTGGCGGACCCCGCGACCCGCCTGATCCCCGCCGTGCGCGTCCGCGACTGGCCCGCCACGGCGGTGCGCGGCCTCACGGAGGGCTTCTACGGCACGCCGTGGACGCCCCGGCAGCGCCTGGCGCAGCTGGACTTCATGGGGCGGACCAAGCAGAACCACTACCTGTACGCGCCGGGCGACGACCTGTACCGCCAGGCCCGCTGGCGCGAGCCGTACCCGGCGGCGGCGCGCACCGCGTTCCGCGCGCTCGCCGAGCGCGCGGCCCGCAACCACGTGACGCTCGCCTGGGCCGTCGCCCCCGGCCAGGCGATGTGCCTGTCGTCCGAGCGGGACGTGCGCGACCTGACGCGCAAGATCGACGCCATGTGGGCGCTCGGATTCCGGGCGTTCCAGGTGCAGTTCCAGGACGTGAGCTACAGCGAGTGGCACTGCGGCGAGGACGCGGAGGCCTTCGGCTCGGGCCCGGGGGCGGCGGCGACGGCGCAGGCGCGGGTCGCGAACGCCGTGTCCCGCCATCTGGCGGAGCGGCATCCGGGCGCGCGGCCGCTGACGCTGATGCCGACGGAGTACTTCCAGGACGGCTCGACGGCGTACCGAAAGGCGCTCGCCCGGGGCCTCGACGAGGGGGTGCGGGTGGCGTGGACGGGCGTGGGCGTGGTGCCGCGCACCATCACGGGGCGTGAACTCGCGGGCGCGCGGCGGGCGTTCGGCGGGCATGAGCTGGTCACGATGGACAACTACCCGGTGAACGACTTCGCCCAGGACCGGGTGTTCCTCGGCCCCTTCACCGGCCGTGAACCCGCCGTCGCGCAGGGCTCGGCGGGGCTGCTCGGCAACGCCATGGAGCAGCCCGCCGCCTCCCGCATCCCGCTGTTCACGGCCGCCGACTTCGCCTGGAACCCCCGGGGTTACCGGCCGCGCGACTCCTGGCACGCGGCGATCGAGGACCTGGCGGGCACCGACGCCAAGGCGCGCGCCGCGCTGCGGGCGCTCGCGGGCAACGACGCCTCGTCGGTGCTCGGGGCCGAGGAGTCGGCGTATCTGCGGCCGCTGGCGCGCGCGTTCTGGACGGCCCGCACGACGGCCGACCCGGCCCGCGTCGAGGCCGCCGCGCGTCCGCTGCGGGCCGCCTTCGGCGTGATGCGCACGGCGCCCGGGCACCTCGCGGGCACCGAGCTCGCCGACGAGGTGGCGCCCTGGCTGGAGCAGTTGGCGCGGTACGGGACGGCGGGCGAGGCGGCCGTCGACATGCTGGTGGCGGCCGCCCGGGGCGACGGCGCCGCCGCCTGGGACGCGGCCCGGACCCTGCGGGGGCTCCGCGCCGGGCTGCGGTCCGGCGGGGTGACGGTCGGCAAGGGGGTCCTCGGCCCGTTCCTGCGCCGCGCCGAGCGGGCGTACGCGGCGTGGGCGGGCCTCGACAGCGAGCACGCCGTGGCCGGGCCCGGCAGCCGCTGGGGGCGGGCGCGCCCGCTGGCCGCCGTGACCGCCCTGACGGACCCCGGCACCCGGGGCGCGGTCGAGGCGCACGTGCCAGGGCGTGGCTGGCACCGCCTGGCCGCCCTTGCGCCTTCGGGGTGGACGGAGGTCCGCCCGGGCGCGGAGGTGCGGGCCGACGCGGTGCGGGTGACCGGGCCGGACGGCGCCGGGGGCGCGGGCGCGGTGCGCCATCTCGCGCCGTGGTTCGCCGACGGGCCCGCCGCGCGCCTGGCGCTGGCCCGCGCGGACGTGGACGTGGAGATCGGCGGCGGCCCGGAGCGGGTGACGGCGCGGCTGCTCGCCCGGCGCCCGGACGACGTGCGGGGCGCGCTCGGCGTGGGGGCGCCCCGGGGTGTGGAGGTGCGCGCGCCCCAGGCGGCGGTCCTTCCGCGCGGCGCGGAGGTCGAGGTGCCGCTCGACGTGAGCGTCCCTGCGGGGACGCGCGCGGGCACGTACGAGATCCCGGTGACGTTCGCGGGCGCGTCGCGGACGGTGGCGGTGCGGGCCTTCCCGCGCACCGGCGGGCCCGATCTGGCGCGGCGCGCGCGGGCCTCGTCGTCGGGCGACGAGACGGGGGACTTCCCCGCGTCGGCCGCCAACGACGGCGACGCGGCGACGCGCTGGTCGTCGCCCGCGACCGACGGCGCCTGGTGGCAGGTGGACCTCGGGGAGCCGGTGCGGCTCGGCCAGGTGGTGCTGCGCTGGCAGGACGCGTACGCGGCGGCGTACCGCGTGCAGACATCGGCCGACGGCAGGACATGGCGGTCGGCCGCGACGGTCCGGGACGGCCGGGGCGGGCGCGAGTCGGTGCGCATGGACGCGCCGGGCACCCGTTTCGTGCGGGTGCAGGGCGAGCGGCGGGCGACGCGGTTCGGCTACTCGCTGTGGTCGGTGGAGGCCTACGCGGTCGCGGACCAGGGCGAAAGCCCAGGTCCGCGCCGGTGAGACACCCGTACGGCACTCTCGTACGGCACCCTCGTGCGGCAGCCCACACGGCTGCCTCGCGACTGCCCGTACGGCAGCCCGTACGACAAAGGCCCGAATCGATCCCCTAGGCGGAGATGCCGTCGATCCGGGCCATCGCGTCGTCCGCGCCGAACGGCTGCAAGTACGGCAGCCAGCGCGGGTCCCTATGCCCGGTGCCGATGATGCGCCAGGCCAGACCTGTGGGCGGGGCTGGTTTGTGGCGCAGGCGCCAGCCGAGCTCGAGCAGGTGCCGGTCGGCCTTCACGTGGTTGCAGCGGCGGCAGGACGCCACCACGTTGTCCCAGGCGTGCTGGCCCCCGCGGCTGCGTGGGATGACGTGGTCGACGCTGGTTGCGACGCCACCGCAGTACATGCACCGGCCGCCGTCGCGGGCGAACAGGGCACGGCGGGTCAGTGGAACGGGCCCCCGGTAGGGGACCCGCACGAAGCGCTTGAGCCGGACCACGCTGGGTGCGGGCAGGGTGCGGGTCGCGCTGTGCAGGAAGGCGCCGGACTCCTCGAGGCAGAGTGCCTTGTTCTCCAGGACGAGGACGAGCGCGCGGCGGAGCGGTACGACGCCGAGGGGCTCGTACGACGCGTTGAGGACCAGGACATGCGGCACGGATGCCTCCTTGTACGCCGGCGGCGCGTGGCTCGCGCCGGGACGATCTGTAGTCAGTTTCCCCTCATGCCTGGTCGCGGCGCCACCATGTGCCGGTAACGGCCTTGAAGTGTTTTCGACCACACCCCACTGGTGACACGTTTCCCCACCGGTGACGAGGCGGGGCTCACAGTGTGAGCACCGCCTCTCCGTCGAACATGGCAACGATCGGCACACGATGCCCCGTTAGTGTGGTGTGCCTGCCCGGTGCATCTTCTGGGCAGACCGCTATGCCTGGAGGTACCCGCCGTGTTCCTGTCCGTGCTCTCGGCCGCCGGGACGGACCCGGACCCGACGAAGACGCAGAAACCCGTCGCGCCCACGCTCGACGACGCGCACGAGAGCGCCCAGAACGCCGCGAGCTGGGTCGAGGAGAACTGGTCCACCTGGCTCGCCATCGGCCTGCGCATCCTGCTGATCGTCGTGATCGCGATGGTCCTGAGGGTGCTGGTGCGGCGCGCCATCACCAAGCTGATAGACCGGATGAACCGCACGGCGCAGGCCGTGGACGGCACCGCGCTCGGCGGCCTCCTGGTGAACGTGGAGCGGCGGCGGCAGCGCTCGCAGGCCATCGGCTCGGTGCTGCGCTCGGTGGCGTCGTTCCTGATCCTGGGCACGGCCGCGCTGATGATCCTCGGCACCTTCGAGATCAATCTGGCGCCGCTGCTCGCCTCCGCCGGTGTCGCGGGCGTCGCGATCGGCTTCGGCGCGCGCAACCTGGTCACGGACTTCCTCTCCGGCGTGTTCATGATCCTGGAGGACCAGTACGGGGTCGGTGACTCCATCGACGCCGGTGTGGCCTCCGGCGAGGTCATCGAGGTGGGCCTGCGGGTCACCAAGCTGCGCGGCGACGACGGCGAGATCTGGTACGTCCGCAACGGCGAGGTCAAGCGGATCGGCAACCTCTCGCAGGGCTGGTCCACGGCCGGGGTCGATGTGACGGTGCGCCCGGACGAGGACCTGGACAAGGTCAAGCGGGTCCTCGGCGAGGTCGGCGACGCGATGAGCAAGGACGAGCCCTGGAACGAGCAGCTGTGGGGCCCGATCGAGGTGCTCGGCCTGGACAGCGTGCTGCTCGACCAGATGGTGGTGCGGGTGGCCGCCAAGACGATGCCAGGCAAGTCGCTCGGCATAGAGCGGGAACTGCGCTGGCGGATCAAGCGGGCCTTCGACGCGGAGGGCATCCGCATCGTGGGCGGCCTGCCGCTCGCCCTGGAGGAGGCGCCCGCCGCCGACCCGACGGCGGGCATGGCGGCGCCGTCCGCGTACGCGTCGGCGACGTCCCCGCAGTCGATGACGGCCTCGCCGATACCGCCGCCGACGAACCTGTCCAAGTAGCGTCCGCCGTCCGTCGCGGATGCGCGGAGCGTCCGTCCGCCGCGGATGCACGGAGCGTCCGTCCGTTTTCGGACACACTCGCCGTCTCCCGCGTGGGGGCGCCCCGCACCACAGGGGCGCCCCCACCGGCGTTTCCCCGGCGACCGCGCGCCCCCGCAGGTAACGACTTGGTTGCCTCGGGGGCGCCCGCTATTGACGGGTCCTTCACGGCGGCTTACGTTCCTCGCAACCAATAGGAAGCCTTCCTAACAGTGCTGTGGGGAGGCGGGCAGCCGAAGGGCAGGTGTCGCCAGCGATGGCCGGAACCACCCCATCCAACGGGTCGCCCGGCGTGCCGGGCACGCCCCGCGTGCTCCGCGCCATGAACGACCGCGCCGCGCTCGACCTGCTCGCCGCCCACGGACCGCTCACCCGCACCCGCATCGGCGAGCTCACCGGCCTGTCCAAGCCCACCACCTCGCAGCTGCTCAGCCGCCTGGAGAGCGCGGGCCTGGTCCGCACCACCGGCCGCGAGAGCGGCAGGCCGGGCCCGAACGCCGTCCTGTACGAGATCGACCCCACCGTGGGCCGCGTCGCCGCCCTGTCCGCCGACCCCACCGGCCTCACCGCCCTGGTCGCCGACCTCACCGGCACCGAAGTGGGCCGCTTCCGCGTCGAGGCCGACGCCATCGCCGAGGACGTCCGCCACCGCACCGCCCAGCTCGTCGTCGAGGCCGTCGACGGCGCCCTCGCCCAGGCCGGGCTCGGCCACGACGACCTGCGCGCCACCGTCATCGGCACCCCCGGCGCCATCGACCCCCACACCGGCCAGCTCCGCTACGCCCCGCACCTGCCCGGCTGGCACTCGCGCACCCTGCGCGCCGAACTCGCCGAGGTCCTCGGCACCCCGGTCACCATCGAGAACGACGTGAACCTCGCCGCCATCGCCGAGCAGTACGAGGGCGCGGCCCAGGACCACGACGACTTCGTGCTCGCCTGGCTCGACGAGGGCGTGGGCGCCGCGATCGTGCTCGGCGGCACCCTGCTGCGCGGCGCGACCGGCGGCGCGGGCGAGATCGGCTACATGCCGGTGCCGGGCGCCCCGCTGCTTCGCGGCGGGCCCGGGGCCGCGCCCGGCGCGTACCGGGGCGGCTTCGAGAGCCTCGTCTCCGGCTCCGTGGTCCGCGGGCGCGCGGGCGGCAAGCCGCTCGCCGAAGCGCTCGCCGACGCCGCCGCGCGCGACGAGCTCGCCCGCCACATCGCCACCGGCATCGCCGCGGTCGTGGCGGTCGTCGACCCCGAACTCGTCGTCCTGTCCGGGCAGGTGGCCCAGGCGGGCGGCGAGGAGCTGCGCCTGCGCGTCACCGAGGAGCTGACCGGCCTCGCCCTGCCGTGCCCGCTCCTGCGCATCAGCGAGCTGGACGGCGACCCGATCCTCACCGGCGCCCTGCGCACCGCCCTCACCCAGGCCCGCGACACGCTCTTCGACACGGCCTGAGCCACCCCGCCCCGGGGCCAGGACCGGGCCCCGGCACCTGCCCCGCGCCTCCCCGTCTCCCCCTCCCGCAAAGGAAGCCCGCCATGCCGCGATGGCGCATACGCGCACGCGTGCCGGTCGCGCTCGCCGCCGCCGGACTGCTCCTGTCCGGCTGCGCCAACCCGAGCACCGGCAGCGACGACGACGATCCGACCAAGCCCGTGACGCTGAAGTTCTGGCACGGCTGGTCGGCGCCCGGCGAAGTCAAGGCGATCAACGAGAGCATCGAGCGGTTCGAGAAGCTGCATCCGAACATCGATGTGAAGGCCACCGGCAACGTCACCGACGCCACCATCAACCAGGCCCTCAGGGCGGGCGGCGGCGAGGCCCCCGACGTGGTGGTCTCCTTCACCACCAACAACGTCGGCCAGTACTGCGACTCCGGCATGTGGGTCGACCTCGACCCGTTCATGAAGAAGACCGGGCTCGACAAGAAGAAGACGTTCCCCCAGACCCTGCTCGACTACACGAGCTACCGGGGCACCCAGTGCGCGCTCCCGCTCCTCGCGGACGCGTTCGGCATGTACTACAACAAGGAAGCCTTCGCCGAGGCGGGTGTCGCGCGCCCGCCGCGCACCATGTCGGAGCTGAAGGCCGCGGCGAAGAAGCTGACCGTGCGCAGCGGCAAGGACTCGTACAAGCGGGTCGGCTACATGCCCAACTTCCGCCTCTACCAGGGCAGCCCGGACCGCCTCTTCGCACAGTGGGGCCCGAAGTACTTCGACGCCGACGGCAAGTCCCGGCTCGCGAAGGAGCCCGGCGCGTACGACTACTACAAGACCACGAACGGTCTGATCGACGCCCAGGGCGGCTTCGACGACCTGGAGAAGTTCCGTCTGACCTTCGGCGACGAGATGTCCAGCCAGAACGCCTTCCTCACCCAGAAGGTCGCCATGCTCCTGGACGGCGAGTGGCGCGGGCTGATGCTCAAGGACGCCAAGGCGAAGTTCGACTGGGGCGTGGCGCCCCTGCCGGTGCCCGACGACCAGGCCGACACCTACGGCCGGGGCTTCATCACGGGCACCGTCGCGGGCATCGCGCACAGCAGCAAGCACCAGAACGCCGCCTGGGAGCTGGTGAAGTTCCTGACCGCCGACACCGACCAGGTCGTGGACTTCGCCAACGCCATCCACAACGTGCCGTCCACCTTCGCGGCCCTCAAGTCCCCGAAGCTGGACGCCGATCCGAAATTCCGCACCTTCTTCAAGATCCTGCGGAGCGAGCACAGCCAGGCCCTGCCCCCGACCACCAACGGCAACTCCTACGTCAACTCGTTCGGGGACTTCTCGTACGGGGTCGAGGCGGGCCACCAGAAGAACCTGCGCGAGGGCCTGAAGAAACTCGACGACCAGATCGACGCCGACAACCTCCAGTCAGAGAACTGAGGAGGGCACCGCCATGGCCACACTCTCGCCCCCGGCGCGCCGCAGACTGCGCGTGCTCGGCTTCCTCTCCCCCTGGCTGATCGGCTTCAGCGTCTTCTTCGCGTACCCGCTGATCGCCACCGTCTACTTCTCGTTCATGCACTACAACCAGATCAAGGAACCCACGTTCGTGGGCCTGAAGAACTGGCGGTACGTGTTCGAGCAGATGCCGCTCTTCGGCCCGGCCCTGTGGAACACGCTGTGGCTGGTCGTGGTGATGGTGGCCCTGCGCGTGGTCTTCGGGCTCTCGCTCGGCCTGCTCGTGACGAAGATCAAGAGCGGCGTCGGGTTCTTCCGCACCGCCTTCTACATCCCCTACCTGGCCCCGCCGGTGGCGGCCACCGTCGCCTTCGTCTTCCTGCTCAACCCCGGCACGGGCCCGGTCAACGAGATCCTCGCCAAGGTCGGCATCGACGCGCCCACCTGGTTCAACGACCCCAACTGGGCCAAACCGTCCCTGGTGATGCTGTCCCTGTGGGGCATCGGCGACCTGATGGTGATCTTCATGGCCGCGCTGCTCGACGTACCGAAGGAGCAGTACGAGGCGGCCGAACTCGACGGCGCGGGCTCCTGGGCGAAGTTCCGGTACGTCACCTGGCCCTCGATCACACCGATCGTGATGTTCGCCGTGGTCACCGGGATCGTGCAGACCATGCAGTACTACACGCAGGCCCTGGTCGCCGGGAAGATCGCCTCCGGCGTCAACATCGGCCCGGGGTCGGTGATCCAGCCCGGCTACCCCGACCACTCGACGCTCACGGTCCCCCAGCTCGTCTACTCGATGGGCTTCCAGAACTTCAACACCGGCGCCGCGTGCGTGCTCTCGCTCGTGCTCTTCGCCATCGCCATGGCCGCGACCCTGCTGCTCATGCGCAAGCGCTCGGGCCTGCTCTCGGCGGAGGACTGATCCCACCATGACTTCCACGACACTCAGCGCACCCGCGTCCCCCTCGACGGAGTCCTCCGCGCGCCAGCGCGGACCGGCCGCCGCCCGCGCCCGCCGCAAGCGGATCCTGCACTGGATAGCCGTGCACACCGTGGCGATATCCGTGGCGCTCCTGTTCATCCTGCCCTTCGTGTTCGTCTTCCTGACGTCCGTGATGAGCGACTCCCAGGCGATGAGCGGCGACCTGTGGCCGTCGTCCTGGCACTGGGAGAACTACAAGACCGTCTTCGAGACCGACGGCTTCCTCACCTGGTGGCGCAACTCCCTGCTGTACGCGGGTCTCGGCACCCTGTTCACGGTGTGCTCGGCGATCCCCGTCGCCTACGCGCTCGCCAAGTTCCGCTTCCGGGGCCGCCGCACCGCGATGCTGCTCGTCATCTCGACGATGATGCTGCCGCCGCAGGTCATCGTGATCCCGATGTACCTGGTGTGGGCCCAGCAGTTCCACCTGTCGGGCACGCTGTGGCCGCTGATCATCCCGATGGCGTTCGGCGACGCGTACTCGATCTTCCTGCTCCGGCAGTTCCTGCTCACCATCCCCCAGGAGTACATCGAGTCGGCGCGCGTCGACGGCTGCGGCGAGTTCAGGACGCTGCTCACGATCATCGTGCCGATGGCCAAGCCGGGCATCGCGGCCATCGCGCTGTTCCAGTTCTTCTACTGCTGGAACGACTACTTCGGCCCGCAGATCTACGCCGCCCAGGACCCGGGCTCGTGGACGCTCTCCTACGGCCTGGAGTCCTTCAAGAGCGCCCACATGGTGAACTGGAACATGACCATGGCGGCGACCCTGCTGGTCATGGCTCCGGTCATTGTCATCTTCTTCTTCGCACAGAAGGCCTTCGTCGAAGGCGTCACCCTCACCGGAGTAAAGGGCTGAGACACCCATGAAGCTCGCAGTGGTCGGCGGAGGCTCGACCTACACACCCGAACTCATCGACGGATTCGCCCGGTTGAGGGACACCCTGCCGATCGAGGAACTCGTCCTCGTCGACCCGGCGAAGGACCGCCTCGAACTCGTCGGCGGCCTCGCCCGGCGCATCTTCGCCAAGCAGGGCCACCCCGGCCGGATCGTCACCACCTCCGACGTGGACGCGGGCGTCGCCGACGCCGACGCGGTCCTGCTCCAGCTGCGCGTCGGCGGCCAGGCCGCCCGCCAGCAGGACGAGACATGGCCCCTGGAGTGCGGCTGCGTCGGCCAGGAGACCACCGGGGCGGGCGGCCTCGCCAAGGCCCTGCGCACCGTCCCCGTCGTCCTCGACATCGCCGAGCGCGTGCGCCGCGCCAACCCGAACGCCTGGATCATCGACTTCACCAACCCCGTCGGCATCGTCACCCGCGCGCTCCTGCAGGCCGGGCACAAGGCGGTCGGCCTGTGCAACGTGGCGATCGGCTTCCAGCGGAAGTTCGCCGCACACCTGGGCGTCGAACCCGGCCGCGTGCACCTGGACCACGTGGGCCTGAACCACCTCACCTGGGAGCTCGGCGCGCGCCTCGGCGGCCCCGACGGCGAGAACGTGCTGCCCAAGCTCCTCGCCGAGCACGGCGAGGCCATCGCCGCCGACCTGCGCATGCCGCAGCGCCTCGTCGACCGCCTCGGCGTCGTCCCCTCCTACTACCTGCGCTACTTCTACCAGCACGACGCGGTCGTGGAGGAGCTGCGCACCAAGCCCTCGCGGGCCGCCGAAGTGGCCGCGATGGAGCAGCAGTTGCTGGAGATGTACGGCGACCCGTCCCTGGACGAGAAGCCCGAGCTGCTCGCCAAGCGCGGCGGCGCCTTCTACTCGGAGGCGGCCGTCGACCTCGCCGCGTCGCTCCTCGGCGGCGGTGGCAGCCCGTACCAGGTGGTCAACACCCTCAACGACGGAACCCTGCCCTTCCTGCCCGACGACGCGGTGATCGAGGTGCAGGCGTCGGTGGACGCGCGGGGCGCGCGGCCGCTCGCGGTCCCCGCCCTCGACCCGCTGTTCTCCGGCCTGATCGCGAACGTGACGGCGTACGAGGACCTGGCGCTGCACGCGGCCCTGCACGGCGGCCGCGAGCGCGTCTTCAAGGCCCTCCTCGCGCACCCGCTGATCGGCCAGTACGACTACGCGGAGCGCCTGACGGACCAGCTGATCGCACACAACCGGGAGCACCTGGCGTGGGCCTGAGTTCCGTGCTCGCCATCGACGCGGGCAACAGCAAGACCGACGTCGCGGTGGTCGCGGCCGACGGCCATGTCGTCGGCACGGCCCGCGGCGGCGGGTTCCGGCCGCCGCAGGACGGCGTGGAACCGGCCGTGGACGTCCTCGCGGACGCCGTGGACCGGGCCCTCGCCCAGGCCGGCGCGGCCTCGGTGGGCCACGTCTCGGCCTGCCTGGCCAACGCGGACCTCCCGGTGGAGGAACGGGAGCTGGCGGACGCGCTGCGCCGCCGCGGCTGGGGTACGAGCGTCAGCGTGCGCAACGACACCTTCGCGGTGCTGCGGGCGGGCCTGCTCGAAGACGCGGAGCCGCGCGGCGTGGCCGTGGTGTGCGGGGCGGGCGTCAACTGCGTGGGCATGCTCCCCGACGGGCGCACCGCCCGCTTCCCCGCCATCGGCAAGATCTCCGGCGACTGGGGCGGGGGCGGCGGGCTCGCCCAGGAGGCCCTGTGGCACGCGGCCCGCGCCGAGGACGGGCGCGGCGGGCCCACCGCCCTGATGCGCGCCCTGCCCGCGCACTTCGAACTCCCCTCCATGTACGCCCTCATCGAGGCCCTGCACCTCGGGCACATCCCCGCGGTGCGCCAGCACGAGCTCACGCCCGTCCTCTTCGCCGCGGCGGCGGACGGCGACGTGGTCGCGGGGGCGCTGGTGGACCGGATGGCGGAGGAGGTCGTGGCCATGGCCACGGTGGCCCTCGCCCGCCTCGGCCTCCTTGAGGAGGAGGCTCCGGTGCTCCTCGGCGGCAGCGTGCTCGCCGCGCGCCACCGGCGCCTGGACGACGGCGTCCGGCTGCGCCTGGCCGAACGGGCCCCGAAGGCCGTGCCCCGCGTCGTCACGGAGCCGCCGGTGCTTGGCGCGGCCCTCCTGGCCCTGGACCACGTGACGGCGGCCCCCGCCACGTACACCCGCCTCCGCACCCACTACACCCCCTGACCCCGGGTGTCCTCAATCGCCGGACGGGCTATCTCCCACCCGCCCACCCTTACACCTGCGGCTGCCTCCGCACTCCCCGACCTAGCGGCTCTCGGGTGGGTGGGTGGGTGGGAAAAACAGCCGGAGCAGGCGCACATCCAGCCCGTCCGGCGCCTGAGAACAAGCGCGCAAGCGCGGTGATCCAGCCCGTCCGGCGCTTGAGGACAAGCGCGCAGCGCGGAGATCCAGCCCGTCCGGCGTTTGAGGACGAGGCGCGGAGCGCCAAAGCGGTTGAGCGGGGGAACGGGGGCGGCAGCACCCGGAGCGGGAAGGGGCGGGCCTGGGGCGCACCGCGAGGGAACCGAACACCCGCTCCCCGCGTGTTCCAAGATGCCCCGCCCACCCCCGATCCGCACAAGATCGGGGCAAGCCCTGTGCGGATCCCCACCCCGGCGGCGATACTTGCCGCCGAGCACCGATTCCAAGCCCGGGGGCCAGGGGGGCGAGGACACGGCGCCAAGCCCGATGACCAAGGGGGAGGTCGAGGCCCAGGTGACACACCCACCCGCAGCACCCGAGGCACCACCACCGCCCAAGACGCCCGCACCCACACCGGCGCCCACCCCGCCGAACACGCCCGCGCCCGCCCCCACCCGCGCCACCGCCTGGTCCGAAGGCGTGGACCGCCTCCGCAGGGCCGCGGTCACGGAACCGGGCAGGCTGCGCGTCATCGGTGCCGTACTGGCCGCCCTGGTCGTCGTGTTCGGCGCGGTCACCGCCTGGGAGACGACGTCGCGCGCGGACGCCGCGGACCGCGTCCTGAACCGCAGTCAGCCCCTGAGCACGGACGCCGCCGCGATCTACCGCTCGCTCGCGGACGCCAACACGGCCGCCTCCACCGGCTTCCTGGGCGGCGGCCAGGAGCCCGCGCACATCCGCGAGCGCTACCAGCGCGACATCGACCGGGCCAGCGAGAAGCTGGCGAGGGCCGCCGCGAACGCGGGCTCCGGCGGCGACGGCTCCCCGGCCGCCGCGATCAGCGAACTCAACAAGCTGCTCCCGCGGTACACGTCCCTGATCGAGCGGGCCCGCGCCAACAACCGCCAGGGTCTGCCGCTGGGCGGCGCCTATCTGCGGTACGCGAACACGACGATGCAGAGCGACATGCTCCCGGCCGCCGAGCGGCTGTACAAGGCGGAGAACGAGCGCCTGGACGACGACTACGGCGACGCCAAGCCGTATCCGTGGATCTCGCTGGCCCTCGGCGCCCTCGCCCTGGGCGCGCTCCTGTGGGCCCAGCGCCGCAACTTCCTGCGCACGAACCGGGTGTTCAACGCGGGCCTGCTCGCCGCGACCACGGCGGGCGTGGTGGTCCTGCTGTGGCTCGTCGTCGGCCACTCCGTGGCCCGCGCGCAGCTCACCGAGTCCTATGACGACGGCGTACGGTCCCTGAACGTCCTGAACGACGCCCGGATCAGCTCCCTGAAGGCCCGGGGCAACGAGAACCTGACGCTGGTCAGCCGCGGCGCCGAGACGGTCAGCGTGAACGGCACGGTGAAGGACAAGTTCGACGTCGGCTACCAGGACCAGATGAAGCGGCTCGCCGGGGACTCTGGTCTGCTTTCGCAGGCCGCGCGCCTGGCCGATGACGACCAGGGCGAGGGCCCGGTGGCCAAGGCCGCGAAGAACGTGACCGCGTGGAAGGCTCGCCACAAGGAGGCCCGCGCCAACGACGACGCCGGGGACTACGAGGGCGCGCTCGACAAGATCATCGGCACCAAGAGCGCCGGTTCGACGGGCGACTTCTTCGACGGTGTGGACGCGGCCCTCGACACCGCGCTCACGCACGAGCAGCGCGAGTTCCAGCGGGCCGCCGAGAACGGCAAGGACGCGATGACGGGCCTGCCCGTGGGCGCCGCCCTGCTCGCGGTCCTCGGCGCGGCCGCCGCCGTGATCGGCATCGGCCGCAGGCTTTCGGAGTACAGGTGACCAGGGCCGGCGGGGCCAACGGGCAGAGGGGAGGCACGCGGACGATGCGTACGCGACGTGGCGGGGACGGGCCGGGCGGCGGCCGGGGCGCGGTGCGGCTGCGCGGCTGGGGAGGCGTCGCCACGATGGCGCTCGCCTGTCTCCTCGCGACCGCCCTCGTCCTTGTCCTGCCCCGGCTGAGCGACGGCGAAGGGCGCCGGGCGAGCGCGGGCCCCGGCGACGGCGCGGACCGGGTCACGCAGCAGGCCGCGCCCGCGCGCGCAGAGAAGTGCAAGACGCCGGAGGCGAGCCTGCGCCCCGACGACAAGGACGGCCCCGTCCTCGAAGCGATCAAGAAGCGCCCGGTCAGGAAGCTGATCGTGGGCGTCGACCAGAACAGCTACCGCTGGGGCTACCGCGACCCGAACAAGGAGGAGGACAGGGGCGAGCTCGAGGGGTTCGACATCGACCTCGCGCGCGAGATAGCCCAGCGCCTGCTCGGCGACCGGAAGGCGGTGATCTTCCGCGCCATCCCCACCAACCAGCGCGTCCCCGCCATCCAGCAGGGCCAGGTCGACATGGTCGTCCGCACGATGACGATCAACTGCGAGCGGATCAGGGACGTCGCCTTCTCCACCGCCTACTTCCAGACCGGCCAGCAGGTGCTCGCCCCGAAGTCCTCCAGCGTCACCGGCTACGACGATTCCCTCAAGGGCAAGAAGGTGTGCTCGGCGGAGGGCTCCACGGCGTGGGAGGCCCTCAAGGCGAAGAGCTTCGGTGCCGACATCAGGACCACGGTGCCGAACCAACTCGACTGCCTGGTAAGGCTTCAGCTGGGCGAGGTGGACGCGGTGGTCACCGACGGCGCGCTCGCCGCTGGCCAGGCCGCGCAGGACCCGACGGTCACGCTGAAGGGCAAGCCGTTCACCAAGGAGTACTACGGCGTGGCGATGAAGAAGGGCTCCGACGACTTGGTGCGGCGCGTGAACGACGTCCTGGACGACTACCGCGCGGACGGCTGGAAGCAGTCGTACGCGAAGTGGCTCGCCAAGGACCTCGGCGACAGCTCGGACACGCCGCCGAAGCCGAAGTACAAGGACTGAGAAGTACGACGGAGCACGGCACGGAAGCACGAGCGCTGCGGCCAGACCGGCCAAGCAGCGGCAACGCACAGCGGAGAGGTGATCGATGAGCGTCGCGGGACCCCCCGGCCCTGTGATGGACCGGGACGAGGTGGACCGTGCGCTGGCGCGCCTCGACGCCGAGCACGAGGCGATCGAGACCTCGCTCCTCGCCCTGCAGGACCACGCGGGCCGCCGCCTCCTGGAAGGCGCCGGTCTCACCGGCACCACCGAGGAGCGGTGGTTGGCGACGGACCGTCAGATCACGCTCCTGTGGACGTACTTCGACGCGTACGCGGGCGCCCTGCGCACCGCCCGCGAGGTGCGCGAGCGCAGGCGCTGGCCGAACCGCGACGACCTGACGGAGCTGACGCTGCTGCTGCGCGGCCAGAGCGTCACGGTCGCGGGCGGCTCCGCGTCGGGCGCCGCCGCGAGCATTACGGGACCGGCGAAGCTCACCGAGCGCTTCTCCCTGGAGGAGCTCGTCGCGCGCATGAACGACCTGTACGCGCACTCCCTGGACACCGTCGTCGCCGCCGACGCCGTGTGGTCGGCGCTGCCCGCCCGCATCGACCTGCTCGCCGCCGAGCTCCAGCGCACCCGCCAGCTCGCGCACTCCGTGGGCGTGCGCCCCGGCGAGCACCCCTCGGGCGACGACCTGGAGGCCATCACCCAGGAGCTGACCCTGCTGCGCCAGCAGGTGGTGTCGGACCCGCTGGCGTTCTGGCAGCCCGCGCCGGGCAGTTCGGCCCCCGGCGGCGGCCGCCCGCACACCGACCGCTACGACACCGCAGCCCGCGCCCTGGAGGACGTGCGCCGCGAGATCGACGCCGTCCTCACCGTCCGCCAGGACGCCGAGGCCCGCCTCGGCAAGCTGCGCGACCTGCTCTCGCGCGCGGACCGCACCCTCGCCGAGGCCCGCTCCGCGCGCGGCGAGGTCCTCGCGAAGATCGCCGCGTCCGAGGTGCCCGCCGTCTCCGGGCCGCCGACGGCCCTGCAGGAGCAGCTGGCCGCGGCCGCCGACTACCGCAGGAACGGCCAGTGGCACCGCCTCTCCCCGCTCCTTGAGTCCCTGGAGCGCAAGGCCGAGGACGAACTCCTGCGCGCCCGCGAGTCGCTGACCGCCGTCACGGCGCCGCTCGCGGTCCGCGCGGAGCTGCGCGGCCGCCTGGACGCGTACAAGGCGAAGGTCGCCCGGCACGGCCTCGCCGAGGATCCGCTCCTCGTCGAGCGGTACGACACCGCGCGCCGCATGCTGTGGAGCGCGCCCTGTGACCTGCGCGTCGCCGAACAGGCGGTGCTGCGCTACCAGCGGGCCGCCGCCGAGGCGCTGGCCCCCAGGGTCCCCCAGCCGGGCGGGCCCACCGACCGCAGGGGGACGTATGAGTGAGCACAGCAGCGGGCAGCGTCCGTGCCAGCGGCCCGGGTGCACGGGCGCGTACGAGGACGTCGGCGGCGGCGAGCTGTACTGCGACACCTGCGGGCTCGCCCCCGTGGTGTCGCCGCACGGCATGGTGGGCTCCCCGGCGACGGGCGTCACCGGCGGCGGCAGGGAGGGCCGCGGCACGGGCGGCACCGGCGGTTCGGGCCGTTCGTCGGCCAGCTCCCGGTCCTCGCGCGCCAGTTCCCGCACCTCGCGCTCCCAGTCCTCGCGGCGCTCGGTCTCGGGCCGTCTGTCGCGCTCCCTTTCGGGGCGCGCCTCGGGGCGGTCGGTGTCGGTGCGCAGTTCGGGCTCGACCACCAGCGGGTCGGCGCGCTCCCGGCTCGGCGTGGGCCTGGTCGCCGTGCCGCAGGTGCCGCGCCCCGACCCGCGGCACGCGGTGCGCAGCGACCCGGAGGTGCCCGAGCGCAAGCGGTTCTGCTCGCGTTCGGACTGCGGCGCCCCGGTGGGCCGGGCGCGCGGCGACCGGCCAGGGCGCACGGAGGGCTTCTGCACCAAGTGCGGGCACCCGTATTCGTTCGTGCCGAAGCTGAACCCGGGCGACGTGGTGCACGGCCAGTACGAGGTCGTGGGCTGTCTCGCGCACGGCGGCCTCGGCTGGGTGTACCTCGCCGTGGACCGCGCGGTCTCCGACCGCTGGGTGGTCCTCAAGGGCCTGCTCGACACCGGTGACCAGGACGCGATGGCGGCCGCGATCTCCGAGCGCCGCTTCCTCGCCGAGATCGAGCACGCCAACATCGTGCGGATCTACAACTTCGTCGAGCATCTGGACCAGCGCACCGGCTCCATGGACGGCTACATCGTCATGGAGTACGTGGGCGGCAAGTCCCTCAAGGAGATCGCCAACGGCCGCCGTACGGAGGGCGGCAGACGCGACCCGCTGCCGGTCGAGCAGGCCTGCGCGTACGGCATCGAGGCCCTGGAGGCGCTCGGTCATCTGCACAGCAGGAACCTGCTGTACTGCGACTTCAAGGTCGACAACGCCATCCAGACCGGTGACCAGCTCAAGCTCATCGACATGGGCGCCGTGCGCCGCATGGACGACGACGAGTCGGCGATCTACGGCACGGTGGGCTACCAGGCGCCCGAAGTCGCCGAGCTGGGCCCGTCCGTCGCCTCCGACCTGTACACGGTCGCCCGCACCCTGGCCGTCCTCACCTTCGACTTCCAGGGCTACACCAGCGTCTTCGTGGACGCGCTGCCCGACCCCGACCACATCGAGGTCTTCCAGCGGTACGAGTCGTTCTACCGCTTCCTGGTCCGTGCCACCGACCCCGACCCGGCCCGCAGGTTCGCCTCCGCGCAGGAGATGGCCGAGCAGCTCACCGGCGTCCTGCGGGAGGTCGTGGCGCTGCAGAGCGGCAAGCCCCGGCCCGCCCTTTCGACGCTGTTCGGGCCCGAGGTGAAGGTGACGGACACGCAGCTGTTCGAGGACGTGGAGGGGGAGGTCTCGGTCCTCGGCAGGCGGGGCGCGCCCGGCGGCGCGGGCGCGGCCGCTGCCGGAGCCCCCGGGCGGCCCGGCGGCGCGGCGGGGGAGAACGGCGCCGACGCCCCGGTGCCGGTGCGGCCGCTGGACGCGCCCGCCGTGGCCCTGGCCCTTCCGGTGCCCCGGGTGGACCCCACCGACCCCAACGCGGGCTTCCTCGCCGGGCTCGTGGACTCCGCGGGCGGCGGCGAGCTGATCGCCGCGCTCCAGGCGGCGCCCGCGCGCTCGGCCGAGCTGCGCCTGCGCGAGCTGCGCGCCCGCCTCACGCTCGGCGAGCACGGCCCCGCCGCGCACGCCCTTCAGTCCCTGGAGAAGGAGTACCCCGACGACTGGCGGGTCGTCTGGTACCGCGGCGTCGCCTCCCTCGCCACCGGCGACCAGGAGAACGCGGCGCTGTCCTTCGACGCGATCTACGACGCGTTCCCCGGCGAGCCCGCGCCGAAGCTCGCCCTCGGCGTCTGCGCCGAGGTCCTCGGCCAGCTGGACAACGCCGCCGAGTACTACCGCCTGGTGTGGACCACCGACCCGAGCTACGTCAGCGCCGCCTTCGGCCTCGCCCGGGTGCAGCTGGCCACGGGCGAGCGCGCGAGCGCCGTGCGCACCCTGGAGTCGGTGCCGGAGTCGTCGATCCACTACACGGCGGCCCGGGTCGCGGCGGTGCGGGCGCGGCTGCGCCAGCGTATGACGTTGGCCACGGCGGGCGGCCCCGGCGCGGAGTTCCTGGGTGATCTGACGGCCGCAGCGGGGCAGGTGGAGGCGCTCGCGGGCTTCGGGCTCGACGCGGTCCGCAGGGAGCGTCTCGCGACCGAGGTGCTCGGCACCGCCCTTGACTGGGTACTCTCCGGTAGGCACTCCGGTCACGCGACCGCGCCGTCGCCGGTCTCGGGCGACAGCACGTCACGGACCGTACTGCTCGGCAGCGACCTGGACGAGCGCGGCCTCCGGTTCGGCCTGGAGCGCGCGTACCGGACGCTCGCCCGGCTCGCCCCGAGCGGCGAGGAAAGGATCGACCTGGTGGAGCGGGCAAACCGTTTCCGCCCCCGGACGTGGGTGTGAGGATGTCGCAGATGCACCAGATGTCCGCGTGCCCCAGCTGCGAGTGGCCCCTGGACGCGGGCGACTTGTACTGCGGCGCGTGTGGCTACGACCTCTCGGCGGTCCCGGTACCGCCGGACGACCGCCCCACGCTCGTGATCAACGGCTTGCCCCGCTCCGCCGCCGCGGAGCCGCCCGCGGCCGCCGCCGAGTGGCCCGCGACCCCCGACGGCACCCGGGGCGCGAGCGACATCGGCACGGGGACCACGCAGGACGCGGACGACGTGCGCGTACGGGACAGCCGCGACGCCCACGCCCAGGGCGACGCGCGGGGCAGCGCGCCCGGCGAGGCACACGGCGGCGCGCGCGAGGAGCCCCGGCACGAGGCGCCGCGGCACGCAGGTGAAGACGGTGCCGCGCGGGAGCCCGACGACTACCCGCTGCCCGCCCCCGCGCCCCAGCCCGCCGCTGCCGCCGCACCCGCCGCCGCACCCGCTCCGGCGGCCAAGGTCTGCGTCGCCTGCCGCGCGGGCGCCGTCGCGCCGGACGGCTACTGCGAGAACTGCGGGCACGCCCAGCCGCGCGAGCGCGACCACATGGAGCAGGAGCTCGGCCCGGTCGCCGCCGTCAGCGACCGGGGCCTGCGCCACCACCGCAACGAGGACGCCTTCGCGATCTCCGCCACCGCCCTGCCCGACGGCTCGCCCGCCGCCGTCGCCATCGTCTGCGACGGCGTCTCCTCGGCGACCCGCCCCGACGAGGCGTCCCTGGCCGCGTCCCGCGCCGCCGAGGCGCTCCTGCGGGCGGCCCTGCCGCGCGGCGTCCACCCGCAGCAGGCCATGCACGAGGCGATCGTCGCCGCCGCCGAGGCCGTCAACGCGCTCGCCGACGAGCCCACCTCGGCCCGCGAGCACAAGCCGCACCAGAACGCGCCCGCCTGCACCCTGGTCGGCGCCGTCGTGACCAACGGCACCCTCGTCGTCGGCTGGGTCGGCGACAGCCGCGTCTACTGGGTGCCCGTCGACCGCACCGGACCCGCCGTCCGCCTCACCGAAGACGACTCCTGGGCCGCCCAGATGGTGGCCGCGGGCCTGATGAACGAGGCCGAGGCGTACGCGGACGAGCGCGCCCACGCCATCACCGGCTGGCTCGGCGCCGACGCGTACGAACTGGAGCCGCACACCGCTTCCTTCAAGCCGGACCGCCCGGGTGTAGTGGTGGTGTGCACCGACGGCCTGTGGAACTACGCGGAGGCGGCAGAGGAGATGGCCGCGGCCGTGCCCGTCGACGCCGCGCTGCGGCCGCTGCACAGCGCCCAGGCCCTCGTCGGGCACGCGCTCGACGGCGGGGGCCACGACAACGTAACAGTGGCGGTCCTGCCGTTCCCCGCCGCGCCGCGAGGGGCAGGATCGGCCTAGCGGTCAGGGCGCGACAGCGCGCCCGCGCCGGGACGCGGCCCGAGGCGGGCCGCCGTACGCCCGCACTTCATCCGTGCGCCCACCGTGTGGGAGCGCCGTGGGAACGCCTGAGGGGGAGCAGCAACCATGGCCAATTTCTCGAAGTCGACCGTCCCGCAGTTCACGGTCGACGTCTACCAGAACGAGTACCTCCCGGAGGGCGGCCGGGAGGTCAACGCGATCGCCACGGTCACCTCGACCGGCGGCGGCACCCTGGGGGCCGCCGTCAGCGCGCCACACCTGTACGGCTCGGGCCAGGGCCCGGACGCCGCCGTGGTGGTCATGGTCGACTGCTCGGGCTCGATGGACTACCCGCCGACCAAGATGCGCGGCGCCCGCGACGCCACGGCCGCCGCCGTCGACGCCCTGCGCGACGGCGTGCACTTCGCCGTCGTCGGCGGCACCCACGTCGCCAAGGAGGTCTACCCCGGCGGCGGCCGCCTCGCCGTCGCGAGCCCGCAGACCCGCGCCCAGGCCAAGGAGGCCCTGCGCCGCCTCAGCGCGGGCGGCGGCACCGCCATCGGCACCTGGCTGCGCCTGGCCGACCGGCTGCTCGCCGCCGCGGACGTGTCGATACGGCACGGCATCCTGCTCACCGACGGCCGCAACGAACACGAGTCACCGGACGCCCTGCGCGCCTCGCTCGACGCCTGCGCGGGCCGCTTCACCTGTGACGCCCGCGGCGTCGGCACCGACTGGGAAGTGAAAGAGGTCACAGGTATCGCCTCGGCGCTGCTCGGCACCGCCGACATCGTCGCCGATCCGGCGGGCCTGTCCGCGGACTTCACGCGGATGATGGAGGCGGCCATGGGCAAGGAGGTCGCCGACGTCAGCCTGCGGCTGTGGACGCCGATGGGCGTGGAGATCGTCTTCGTGAAGCAAGTGGCGCCCACCGTCGAGGAGTTGACCGACCGGCGCACCGAGGCCGGGCCCCGCGCGGGCGACTACCCGACCGGATCCTGGGGCGACGAGTCCCGCGACTACCACATCTGCGTCCGCGTCCCCGGCGCCGAACTCGGCCAGGAGATGCTCGCGGCCCGCGTCTCCCTGGTGGTGCCGGGCGCCGACGGCGGCGTCCAGACCCTGTCCCAGGGCCTGGTGCGGGCCGTGTGGACGGACGACATGGCGGCGTCCACCTCCATCAACCCGCAGGTCGCCCACTACACCGGGCAGGCGGAACTGGCCCAGGTGATCCAGCAGGGCCTCGACGCCCGCAAGCTCGGCGACCTGGACGGCGCAACGGCCAAGCTCGGCCGGGCCGTTCAGCTCGCGAGCGCCTCCGGCAACGAGGACACCGCCAAACTGCTCGCGAAGGTGGTGGACGTCGTCGACGCCACGACAGGTACTGTTCGATTGAAGGCGCGCGTCGCCGAGGCCGACGAGATGACGCTCGAGACGCGCTCGACGAAGACGGTGCGCGTGAAGAAGTAACGCGCCGCGGGCACAGCGCGCGGCGCGGGAGAAGAGCCGGACGACGTGGCCGTCGTCATACGACGTCAGGGAACGTCGTGATACGACGGCGCGGTACGTCTTACGTTTACATCGGTACGCCGGTGCGGCTGCGCGTCCGCGCGTAGCGTCTGTACGTCCGGTGCGCGCCTGTACTCCTGGTGCGCGTCCGGCCGTACCGCACCGCCGTACCACCGCACCACCGCACAGCCAGAGCACGTGGCCCTCGGGCCGCCGAAACGGCCCTCGGGCCGAAGAAGGAGAGGGGGAAGCGCCGACATGCCGACCTGCCCGAACGGACACCAGTCGGGTTCCGACGACTGGTGCGAGGTCTGCGGTCACCGCATGGCTGGTGCCGTACCACCGCCGCCTCCCCCGCCGCCCCCGGCGTACGGCTATCCGCAGCCCGCGTCGGGGCAGCCAGGACCGCCGCCCGGTCCCGGGCGCCCGCACCTCTCGGCGGTGCCCGACGCCCCCGAGCCCCAGCTGTGCCCGCAGTGCCGCACCCCGCGCGAGGCGAACGCCCCGTTCTGCGAGGAGTGCCGCTGGAACTTCCTGACGAACACGGCGACGTCGTACACCCCCGCGGCGCCCAACCCGCCCCTGCCGACGTCTCCCGGGATGCCGGGGGGCGCGGGCGGTCCTGGCGGGCCTGGGCCTGCCAGGCCCGGGTTCGACGGACCTGGCCGTCCCGGGGGGCCGGGTGGGCCTGGCGGGCCTGGCGGGCCTGGTGGCCCCGGCGGTCCTGGGTTTGACGGGCCCGGTGGGCCTGGCCGACCCGGGTTCGACGGACCTGGCGGTCCCGGCGGGCCTGGCGGTCCCGGCGGGCCTGGCTTCGACGGGCCTGGCCGTCCCGGTTTCGACGGGCCCGGTGGGCCTGGGGGGCCTGGACGTCCCGGTGGGCCTAGGGGCCCTGGCGGGCCTGGTGGTCCTGCGTTTGACGGGCCTGGCGGGCCCGGTGGGCCTGGCGGGCCTGGGCGTCCCGGTTTCGGTGGCCCGGGTGGGCCCGGGTTCGACGGGCCCGGTGGGCCCGGGGCGTCCGGTCCTGGTGGGCCGGGTGGCCCGGCTGGGCCTGGCGGGCCCGGTGGGTCCGGTCCCTTCGGTGGACCTGGCGGTCCCGGTGGCCCGGGTGGTCCGGGTGGGCCTGGCGTGCCCTCCGGTCCTGGTGGACCTGGCGGCCCAGGTGCGCACGGCGGTCCCGGTGGGCCCGGCGGTCCCTTCGGCGGCCCGGAGCGCCCCGGTCCGGGGGGCCACGGCGGCCCTGGGGGTCCCGGTGCGCCCGGCGGCCACGGTGGCCCGGGTGGTCCCGGCGGCCTGAACGGCCCGGGGGGCCCGGGTGGGCCCGGCGCGCCCTCCGGTCCTGGTGGACCTGGCGGACCTGGCGGCCCGGGTGCCCACGGCGGTCCCGGCGGTCCGGGTGGACCCGGCGGCCCCTTCGGCAGCCCGGAACGCCCTGGCCCCGCGGGCGGTCCCGGTGGACCCGGTCAGGGTGCCCCCGGCCCGTTCGGTGGTCCCGGCGGTCCTGGTGGCCCCCATGGCCACGGCGGTCCCGGTGGACCCGGTGCACCCGGCGGCCCCAATGGTCCGGGTGGGCCCGGCGCCCCTGGTGGTCCCGGCGGTCCCGGCGGCCCCAACGGCCCTGGCAACCCCAACGGCCCCGGTGGCCCCGGTGGCCCCAACCCGTCCCACCAGTTCCCCCCGTCCGCCGGTTCCGGCGGCCCGCAGGCCCCTGGTGCGGACTCCTTCGACTACCAGGGCTCCCGGCCCTCGCAGGTGAACCGTCCGGCCGAGCCGATCCCGCCCTTCGGCGGCGGCCCGTCCGCGACGCCGACGCCCGGCGGCCCCGGTGGCCCCGGCGGCCCCGGTGGCGACCAGGGTCCGAGTGCCGCGCAGGCCTTCCAGCAGGGCCCGCCCGCGTTCCCGCGCGAGACCGGCGCCCCGCAGGGTCCCCCGCAGCCAGGGCCCGGCCCTTCGGGTCCGGGAGCCGGTGGCGCGGACGACTGGGTGCTCTCGCCGCCCGCCGCCGGTGCGCCCGGCGGCCCGGGCGGCCCCGGTCAGCCGTCGGGCGGCCCGCAGGGCTTCCCCGGCGCCGGTGCCCCGCGGTCGCCCGGGACCTGGTCCGTGACCGTCGGCCCCGACCGTGAGTACTTCATGGCGATGATGCAGCGCAGCGGCCCCGAGGCCGCGGGCCTGAACCTGCCCGCGTACTCGCCCGAGCAGCACCGCCCGCTGGTCGGCAACCAGATCGCCATCGGCCGCCGCCGCCACTCCACCGGCGACACCCCCGACATCGACCTGTCGGTGCCGCCGGAGGACCCGGGCGTCTCGCACCAGCACGCGCTCCTGGTCCAGCAGCCCGACGGCGGCTGGGCGGTCGTCGACCAGAACTCCACCAACGGCACCACCGTCAACGGCGGCGAGGAGCCCATCCAGCCGTTCGTCCCCGTCCCCCTCCAGGACGGCGACCGGGTGCACGTGGGTGCCTGGACGACCCTCACCATCCGGCGCGACTGACACCCCGGCCCCGGCCGGACCCGAAGGGCCGTACGCCCGCCGCCGTCACAGCGGCCAGGCGTACGGCCCTTCGGGGTCATCCAGCCACGCCCACGCGTACTCCCCCCGTACCGTCACCCCGAACCGCTCCCGCACCGGCCGTCGCTCCCGCTGCCACAGCGCGAGCGCCTCATGCGGATCGAGCGTCCCCGCGGTCAGCTCGAGCAGGAAGCGGAACAACTCGCTCTGCAGCGCCCTGCGCGGCAGCCCGCCGATGTACGGCTCGTGCGGCGGCCGGCCGCTGCCGCCGCGCAGCGGCACGAAGTACGCGGGCGTGTGCAGGAACCGCCCCTCCGCGTGCTCGGCGTCCCGCACCCGCAACGCGATGAGACCGGTCGCGAGCGGCGCGAGGACGAGGGCTCCGGGGCGGCACTGCGCGAGCCACGGCCGGGGCACGGAGGCCAGCGTGCACGTCGCGATGATCCGGTCGAACGGCGCCCGCCGCGCACACCCCGCGGCACCGTCCCCCGTCACCACCGTCGGCCGGTACCCGGCGGCGGCGAGGTGCCCGCGGGCCGACTCGGTGATCTCGGGGTCCAGGTCCACGGTCGTCACCCGCCCGTCCCCGAGCCGGTGCGCGAGCAGCGCCGCGTTGTACCCCGTACCCGCCCCGATCTCCAGGACGTCGTACGCCCCGCCGTCGCCGACCCTGAGCTCCACCAGCATCTTGGCCATGAGCGAGGGCTGGCTGCTGGAGGAGACCAGGTCCCCGTCCCGCACCCGCGTGGCCAGCGGCGCGTCCGCGTACGCCCCGCGCAGCCAGCGCGCCCGCCGCACCGGGTCGGGGTCCTCGCCCCATAGCCGCTCATAGCCCCCGGCCGCGCTCACGTAGTAGTAAGGCACGAACAGGTGCCGCGGCACCTGTTCGAAGGCGGCCCGCCAGCCGGGGTCGCCCGCGAAGGCACCGCCGGCCTCGATCTCCCGCACCAGAGCGTCCCGCGCCTCGGCGACGAGGACGGGGTCGGGTTCGTCCCTGAGCGGAGCATGCGCACCCATACCCCCACTGTGCTGCTCCCGGCGGCCCGATGCGAGTGGTCCTAAGCCTTCCGTCCTCGGCCGCGACGTCTGAGACCATGGAGGCGTGAATGAGATTCCGCGCGGCACGCTTCAGGAGCAGACCTTCTACGAACAGGTCGGCGGCGAGGAGACCTTCCGGCGCCTGGTGCGCCGCTTCTACGAGGGCGTCGCCGAGGACCCCCTGCTGCGGCCGATGTATCCGGAGGAGGACCTGGGCCCGGCCGAGGAGCGCCTCGCGCTGTTCCTGATGCAGTACTGGGGCGGTCCGCGCACCTACAGCGACAACCGCGGCCACCCCCGCCTGCGGATGCGCCACGCCCCCTTCGCCGTCGACCGCGCGGCCCACGACGCCTGGCTCAAGCACATGCGCGACGCCGTCGACTCCCTCGGCCTCTCCGAGGAGCACGAGCACACGCTGTGGAACTACCTGACGTACGCGGCCGCCTCCATGGTCAACACGGCGGGCTGACCACCCGCTCCGGTCACCGGACACCGGCCACCAGTCATGGGTCGGCCAGGTGACCGGTCAGCCGGTCAGCTGGGCGTGACCGACAGCGACCCGACGCCCGCCTGACGCAGGGCGACCGACCCGTACGGCGTGCGCAGCCGCAGCCACACCCCCGCCTCGAGCAGCGTCAGGTCCTCGCCCCGCAGGAACCCCAGGGAGTGCGCCGCGTGCGTGGCCCGCACCGGCATCCCCGTCCCCGCGACCGTGCGGGACCAGATCTCCCGGCCCACCCGGTCCAGCTCGGCCCGCACGCGCCGCTCCGGCGCCAACTCCTCGACCCGCGCCCGGAACTCGGTGACGGCCCCCTGCACCAGGTCCCGCAGCGCGGACGCCGACGGCAGCCCGGCGACCTGCCGCCAGCCGCCCCGCGGCGGCAGCACCCCCGCCCACGGCGGTCCGGTCACCGCCGCGGGGACGACCACGGTGCCCGCCGTCTCCACGACCTGCGCCGACTCCCCCACGGACTCCAGGAGTTCACCAGCCGACACCGTCACGTCGAGCGAGGTGTCGAGCCCGTGCTCGTACGGCTTGGCGAGCCGTGCCGTACGGATCGCGAGCACCTCGAACGACGGCGGCCGCCCGAACACGGCGAGCGTCTCCCCGGCCGCCTGCAGCCGGACCGCGGCCGCCTTGTCGTAGTGGATCAGGCGGGCCAGGAAGGCGGCGAGGTCCCCCGCCTCCCCGGCATCCGCGAAGTGCAGCCGCACGGTCATGCGACCAGCGCCTCCGCACCACCGGCGGAGTCGTCCTGGTATCCCTCCAGGACGGCCCGCTCCTCGGCCGTGATCCGCCGCGGCCGCTGCGCGCTCAGGTCGAACGGCACGACCACCGTCGACGCCCGCGCGTACACCTGCCCGGCGTCCTTGATCTCGTACGAGATCGTCAGCGAAGCGGCGCCTATCTTCGTCACCCACGACTCGATGGTGACCGGCTCGTGCCGGTGCACCAACGGCCGCAGATAGTCGATCTCGTGCCGCGCCACCACGGACCCTCCGCGGAACGACGGGCCGTCGTCCGACGAGAGCCGGAACATGAAGTCGATCCGCGCCTCTTCCAAGTACCGCAGGAAGACCGCGTTGTTGACGTGCCCGAAGGCGTCCATGTCCGACCACCGCAGTGGGCAGCTGTACAGATGACGGGCCATGTCAGCCCCGGGTGAGCTTCTTGTACGTGGCACGGTGCGGACGGGCCGCGTCCGGGCCGAGGCGCTCGACTTTGTTCTTCTCGTACGACTCGAAGTTGCCCTCGAACCAGTACCACTTGGAGTCGCCCTCGTAGGCGAGGATGTGCGTGGCGACCCGGTCGAGGAACCAGCGGTCGTGGGAGATGACCACAGCCGCACCGGGGAACTCGAGCAGCGCGTTCTCCAGCGACGACAGCGTCTCGACGTCGAGGTCGTTCGTCGGCTCGTCGAGGAGCAGCAGGTTGCCGCCCTCCTTGAGCGTCAGCGCGAGGTTGAGGCGGTTGCGCTCACCACCGGAGAGCACACCGGCAGGCTTCTGCTGGTCAGGACCCTTGAATCCGAAGGCGGAGACGTACGCCCGCGAGGGCATCTCGACCTGGCCGACGTTGATGTAGTCGAGCTCGTCGCTCACCACAGCCCAAAGGGTCTTCTTCGGGTCGATGTTGGCGCGGCTCTGGTCGACGTAGGAGATCTTGACCGTCTCGCCGACCTTGATCTTGCCGGAGTCCGGCGTCTCCAGGCCCTGGATCATCTTGAACAGCGTGGTCTTGCCCGCACCGTTCGGACCGATGATGCCGACGATGCCGTTGCGCGGCAGCGTGAAGCTCAGGTCATCGATCAGGACCTTGTCACCGAAGGCCTTCGACAGGTTCTCGACCTCGACGACAATGGACCCGAGCCGCGGCCCCGGCGGAATCTGGATCTCCTCGAAGTCCAGCTTCCGCATCTTGTCCGCCTCGGCGGCCATCTCCTCGTAACGGGCGAGGCGCGCCTTGGACTTGGCCTGACGCCCCTTGGCGTTGGACCGCACCCACTCGAGCTCTTCCTTGAGCCGCTTGGCCCGCTTGGCGTCCTTCTGCCCCTCGACCTTGAGACGCGTGGCCTTCTTCTCCAGGTAGGTGGAGTAGTTGCCCTCGTACGGGTGGGCGCGGCCGCGGTCGAGCTCCAGGATCCACTCGGCGACGTTGTCGAGGAAGTACCGGTCGTGGGTGACCGCGACGACGGCGCCGGAGTACTGGGAGAGGTGCTGCTCCAGCCAGTTCACGGACTCGGCGTCGAGGTGGTTGGTGGGCTCGTCGAGGAGGAGCAGGTCGGGCGCCTCGATGAGGAGCTTGCAGAGCGCGACACGGCGCTTCTCGCCACCGGAGAGGTTCACGACGGGCCAGTCGCCGGGCGGGCAGCCGAGCGCGTCCATGGCCTGCTCGAGCTGGGCGTCCAGGTCCCACGCGTTGGCGTGGTCCAGGTCCTCCTGGAGCTTGCCCATCTCTTCCATGAGCGCGTCGGAGTAGTCGGTCGCCATGAGCTCGGCGACCTCGTTGAAGCGCTTGAGCTTGCCCATGATCTCGGCGGCCCCGTCCTGCACGTTCTCCAGGACCGTCTTCGACTCGTCGAGCTGCGGCTCCTGCATGAGGATGCCGACGCTGAACCCGGGCGACAGGAACGCGTCACCGTTGGACGGCTGCTCGAGCCCCGCCATGATCTTCAGCACCGTGGACTTACCAGCGCCGTTGGGACCCACGACACCGATCTTCGCGCCGGGCAGGAAGCTCAGGGTGACATCATCAAGAATCACCTTGTCGCCGTGCGCCTTGCGCGTCTTGCGCATGGTGTAGATGTACTCAGCCAAGAGGAACCGTCCGGCAATCAGTGTGTGGGCAGATACACCCCATCTTGCCTGACGGCCACCCCCCGGCGAAAACCGGATAGCCGTGCGGCCCGCTGGGGTCCCGGGGGCGTGGCCCGGTGTGCCGGGCCGCACACCCCCGGCGTGTGGTGCTCGCTGGGTGATCGTGGTGTCACGGTGTGTTCAGTCGTCGGTCGCGGGCGCCGCCGGGTCCTTCCTCTTGCGCAGCAGGAACACCGCGCCGCCGCCGACCACGACCAGGGCGATCGCGATCCCGGCTATCAGCGGTGTCGCGTTCGATCCGCCGGTCTCCGCGAGGTCGCCGCCGGAGGAGCCGCCCGCAGATGCGGGGCGAGGCTGGGGCGCGGCCTTGGCCTTGCCGGCGACGCTGACCGCGTTGCCCTCGGTCCGGCAGTCCAGGACGCCCATGAAGCGCTTCTCGAAGCCGCCGGGGCCGGTGATCGTGAAGTCGTAGGGCTGGTCTTCCTGCAGCGGTATCGTCACCGTGCGTGTCTCACCGGCCTTGATGGTGTGCTTGAACCTCATCAGGCGGAAGGTGAACGGCGCGTCTCCCTTGTTGCTCGCCGTGATGTCCACGCCGCGCGCGGCGCAGTTCTTCTCCGCGGACAGCGCCGGTATCGCGCCCTTCTTCGCCCAGTGCGCGGTCGCCGTCGCGGACACCGTCGACTCGCTGGAGCCCGCGAGGATCTGTGTCTGGCTGCGGGTCTCGGAGGTGAAGGCCCGCCCGACCGGCACGGTCGTCGACGCCTGCACGTCCAGCGAGGCCATGCCGTCCGGCGTGCCCTTGGGGACCGCGAAGTACAGCTTGCTGCCGTCGGCCGCGGACTTCACCGGCTTGCCGTTCTTGCCGACGACCTTCACCCCGGTGGTCGAGTCCGCGGGCGGGATGACGGTCACGCTGTCCGCGTCCGTCCGCACCGTCACCGGGCCGAGGCGCTGCCCCGCGTGCCCGGACACGGCGGGCGGGTCCAGCGTCAGGGACGCCTTCGGCTCGGAGCTGCGGCGGGCGCTGCGCTCCAGATAGTCCGCGAGCTTCTCGGCGCTCGGGTCCACCGCCCGCACCTTGGACTTGACCGACTTGTCCGAGTAGCGCCAGATCGCCACCTGGGTGCCGGCCGCGGCCGTCTCCTCGGTGAGCGAGCGCGCGCCCGCCTTGTGCGCCAGTGCCGCGAGGTCGTTCACCCGGGGGTAGGAGTGGCGCAGGATCCAGCGGATCTTGCCCGCGTCGCGGTTGCCGTGCAGCGAGGTGCCGCGCCACGGGGTCTCTTTGTACTGCGCGTCCTTCTGTGTGGGGTTGTGGATGTCGACGCAGTACGTCTGCAGGGTGCCGCCGTTGTCGACGGACATCTCGAACAGGCCGGCGGGGACTCTCTGACTACCGCCCCGCTCGTGGATGACCGCCTGGCCGTGGGTCTTCAGGCCGTCCAGGGTGGCGGTGGCCCCGCCCCGGTACGGCGGGGCGTCCGTCGCGACGGACGCCGCCGCGGTGGCCGTCACGCCCGCCGAGACGAGCCCGGACGCGACCAGCGCGGCGGCGAGGCGCACGGCGCCCCGGCTCCGTATGGACAACGCAGCAAACACAGAATTCCCCTCCGGGCGGAACCGATTCACATGGGGGGGACGGGTTCCGCCAGCAGACCCAACCGAGCAGAGTCACCTGCCGACCGCTCCGCCTCGGGCCTCACGAGCCCCACGGAGCCACGCCCGGCATCCTAAAGACGGGGCGCATCCCGATTCCCGGTGCTGCCGTCTGATAACCGATCCGAATCGGAATCGTTATCCCCAACGGCCCTTCTGAGCTGGGCATATCGACAAATCCATGGTTCCGCTTCCCCTGGTGGAGGCGCGGTGGCAACCATGGGGTGCCCGGCTTCAAGCCACCCCTGCGGGCTCCGGAACTGATTCCGTCTCAGCCGCCGACACTGTTTCCGCCGCCGCTGTTTGCCGCGCCGCTGTTTCCCTCGCCGCCGCGGGTGTTTCCGCCGCGTCCCCTGCTTCCGGTTCTCCCAGTCCTCCCTGTTCTCCCTGTTCTCCCAGCGGTGTCGCCGATTCCCACGCCGGTTCACCCTGGCCGGTCGGCGGCCGCTCCGCCGGGAGTTGCCCCGGGCGTTTGGCGCGGCGGAACGCGGAGGTCCCCCGCGACAGGTCGTGGCCGATCGCGAACGCGTCGATGTCCACCGACAGCCAGTGCTGCCCGCCGCGCTCCTCGTCCCTGACCTTCAACCTGCCCTGCACGATGACCTGTTCGCCGAGGGCCACCGAGCTCTGGACGTTCACCCCGAGGGTGCGCCGGGCCCAGACCGTGAAGAAGTTGGTGTGTCCGTCCGCCCATTCGTTGCGCGCCCGGTCGAAGTGCCGTGGTGTCACCGCGATCCGGAAGCGGGTGACGGCGCCGGACGGCGTCTCACGGAACACCGGTGTCGTCGCCACGTTCCCCACCACCGTCACCAGCGTGTCGTTCATCGTCGAACCCCTCCCTCGTCCACCGCGTGCGGGCCCCTCCCGCGTCGGCGGCGGTCGCCACGACCGCGGTTCCAGACTGCGCCGCCGACGCCGGGCCCGCCGAGCGCTGTGTCCTACCCACCGGTTGTGGACAACTCCGTCACCCGACGGGGTCGCTCCGCTTTCACCGCCGCCGGTCGGCGATGGGCCGGGGCCGCCCCTCGCCCCCCTCGCCCCCTCGCCCCCGCTCACCCCCGCCGGGCCACCCGCACGTACTGCTCCCGCACCTCCCGGTACCGCAGCAGCTCGGCCGCCACCGGATCGAGCACCCGGGCCCGGCCGCACCCCGCAGCCGCCTCCCGCAGGCGGCGCTCCGCCTCGAAGCCGTACCGTCGGGCGGGTCCCCGGGCCGCGATCCGGCTCAGCCACTCCACGCACGGGCCGCCGAGGATGCCCACGAGCATCAGCAGCACGGGCACCCCCAGGTTCGGCGTCGCGACGCCGACGATCTGCGCCACCAGCCAGAGCCCGCCCACGGCTTGGAGCAGCGTCATCGCCGCCTGCGCGAGCACCGCGACGGGCCACCACCCGGGCCGCGGCGGCCTTCCCCGCGGCAGCCCGGCCCGTACCGCCAGTTCGTCCAGGGCCTCGGGCAGCCCTTCGGCGCCCCGGGCCGCCGCCTCCCGCACGGCCTGCCCCCACGGCGCGGGCAGGCCCGACGCCGCCTCGTCGGCCACCGTGCGCACGGCGTGCTCCACGCGCGCGCGTGCCGTGCACTCCTCGTCGACGGGGGTGCGCGGGGCGGACGTGAGGGTCGCGAACGGGGTGCGCCGCGCCTCGTACCAGCGCCACAGCCGCAGCCACGGCGTGCCGCAGGCCTTGTTCGCGTGCCTGCGCCAGGCCCGCTCGGCGGCCTGGCCCGCGGCCGCGGCGCCCACCGCCTCCGCGAGCCGGTCGGCGAACTCCTCGCGCGCCTCCTCGCTGAGCCCGGCCCGGCCCCGGCCCGGCCCGGGTCCCGCCTCGGCCGCGTACACCGGGCGCAGCCGCGCCGCCGCCGCGTCCAGGTCCGCCTCGACGCGGCGTGCGGCCGCGCGGCGCTCGCGCGTGACCTGTCCGAGCGCCTCGCGCAGTTCGCCGACCCCCTCGCCGGTCAGCGCGGACAGCGCGAGCACCGTGGCACCCGGTTCGCCGTGCTCGCCGAGCGCGACGCCGTCCTCGTCGAGCAGTCGCCGCAGGTCGTCGAGGACCTGGTCGGCGGCGTCCCCGGGGAGCCGGTCCACCTGGTTGAGGACGACGAACGTGACCTCGGCGTGGCCTGCCATGGGACGCAGATAGCGCTCGTGCAGCACCGCGTCCGCGTACTTCTCCGGGTCGACGACCCAGATGACGGCGTCGACGAGGCGGAGGATGCGGTCCACGTGCGCGCGGTGGTCCTCGGCCGCCGAGTCGTGGTCGGGCAGGTCGATGAGGACGAGCCCGTCGAGCGACTGGGCGTCGGCCCCTTGGAGGGGCCTGCGGCGCAGCCGCCCCGGGATGCCGAGCCGGTCGAACAGGCTCGCCGCGCCGTCCGTCCAGCTGCACCCGATGGGCGCGGCGGTGGTCGGCCTGCGCACCCCGGTCTCGGAGATCATGACGCCCGCGAGCGCGTTGAAGAGCGTCGACTTGCCGCTGCCGGTGGCCCCGGCGACGGCGACGACGGTGTGGCGCCCGGAGAGCCGCCGCCGGGCCGCGGCCTCGTCGAGGACCTGCCCGGCCTCGGCGAGCGTGGCGCCGTCAAGCCGTGTGCGCGAGAGCCCGATGAGTTCGCGCAGCGCGTCAAGGCGGGCGCGAAGCGGCTCTTCGTAGAGGGCGGTCACCTCGTGCGGCGTGCCGTTCCCGGAACCGACGGACTGCCCAGAGGCGACCGTTCTCCCGGAGGAGCCGGACGCCTCGTACGTACCAGACGTCTCGTACGCGCCGGAAGACTCGTACGTGCCGGACGGCTCGTACGTGCCGGACGGCTCGTACCCGGAAGGCTGCTCGTACGCGGCCGAACCGCCGCCCCCGCCCCCGCCCCCACCTTCGGCCCCATCGCCGTTCCCCTGCCCGGCCGCGGGGGAATCGCCCGTCTTCGTAGACCCCCCGTTGCCGGAATCGTTGTCCCCGGTGTCGACGGTGTCGACGGCGCGCCGTGCGATGAGGCCGTCGTCCCAGATGTCGTCGGCCTCGCGCGCGTGGGAGGCGGGTTCGTCGGGCCGGTCGGCCTGGTCGGTGTGGTCCGTCACGGCGGTCACCGCGGTCACCTCTCCTTCTGCAGTACGGACAGCGCGGCGATGAGTTCGGCCTGGGGTTCGGGGTGGACGCCGAGCGCGTCGAGGGGAGCCAGGCGGCGCTCCCGCTCGGCGCCGAGGACCTTGTCCAGGTAGTCGGTGAGCAGCCGTCCCGCGCGGTCGCGCAGCCGCAGCGCTCCGTGGGCGCCGACGCGTTCGGCGAGGGTCTCTCCGGCGGAGCGCGCCCGGCGTCCGCCGAGGAGGGCGGTGGCGAGCAGCGCGGTGAGGGACTCGGGGTCGGGCGGGGCGCTCTTGTCGATGCGGTCGAGGGCGCGCACCTCGTCCTCCACGTACTCCTCCAGGACGCGCCGCCAGCGGCGTACGGCCATCCCGATGCGGTGTTCGACACCGCCCTCGCCGCCCCCTCCCCCCGTGCCACGCGGCGCGAGCGCGGGCAGCCGGGCGGCGGGCTCGCGCCGCCACGCCTCGTCGACGCGGGCGTCGGCGGCGGTGACGGCGCACAGCAGGAGCGTCTCCAGACCGGCTGAGACGGCGTCGAGGAGCTCTCCGGGGCCGCAGTCGAGCGGATAGGCGCGCCAGCGCTTCAGCGCGTCCCCAGCGAGCACGGAGCCCGTCTGGAGGCGCTCGCGTACGCGCGCGTGCTCGCTGTCGTACGCCTCGTCGACGGCGGCGGTGAGCCGCAGCGCGGCGGCGTGCTGGGCGGCGACGGCGCCGGCCAGCTCGGGCATGCGGGAGTTCAGCGAGCCGAGCACGCCCCGGGCGGTGCGGGCGAGCGCGTCCTGCCTGGCGGCGGGTTCCCGCACGCGGTGGGCGAGCCAGTCGCGCAGCGGCGCCACCGCGGTCGAGGGCAGCAGCCCGCCGCCGCCCGTGGACTCGGGCAGCTCGGGCACGGTGAACCGGGGCACGTCCCCGAGCCCGGCCTTGGTGAGCAGCGCCTCGTACTGCCGCGACACCTCGGAGACGACCTGGTGCGGTACGCGGTCGAGGACGGTGACGAGGGTGGCGTCGTGCTCCTTGGCGGTCCGCAGCAGGTGCCAGGGGACGGCGTCGGCGTACCGGGCGGCCGTGGTGACCGTCACCCACACGTCGGCGGCGCAGATGAGCTCCGCGGCGAGGACGCGGTTCTCGGCGACCAGGGAGTCGATGTCGGGGGCGTCCAGGAGGGCGAGGCCGGGCGGCAGCGTGTCGGCGGTCTCCACGCGCAGCTGCCGCTCCTCCGCGCCCTCACCCGCCCCTTCGCCCTCCTGGTCCTGCCGGGGCACCCACACGCGCGTGAGGTGCGGCAGGACGCGGGTCCCGGCGAACCAGTGGTGGTCGTCCGGGTGGCACACGAGCACCGGCGTGCGCGTCGTGGGCCGCAGCACGCCCGCCTCGCTGACCTTCCGGCCCACGAGGGAGTTCACGAGCGTCGACTTCCCCGCCCCCGTGGACCCGCCGACAACGGCGAGGAGCGGCGCTTCGGGGGCCCTGAGCCGGGGCACCAGATAGTCGTCGAGCTGTGCGAGGAGCTCGTCCCGGTTGGCACGCGCGCGTGGCGCCCCCGGCAGGGGGAGCGGAAAGCGTGCGGCGGCGACACGCTCACGCAGGGTGGAAAGCGCGTCAAGCAGTTGAGGCCGTACGTCCAAGGTCACCACATGCGAAGAATGCCCAATTTTGGCGTTTTTCTGAAGCATATGGGCACACCTGCGCGCCGATCGGACACACGTGACGGAAGGGACGAGTGGGGCGCAGGCATAACGAGTGCACAACACCCGGGGCGCCAGGCGCCAAAAGCGGTGCGCGATTCGCACCTGCCTGCGATTATCAGGACCGCTTCACCGAACCTCCACATCACGGCGCGGAGGTGAAGCACCAGGGACCAGGACCCGGGAGCCCTATCCTTGTCCCCGGCAAGGTCACGGACCGGCCCCACACCGGGCTCCAGGCCACCGGCCACCACCCGGCCCCCGTAGCTCAGTGGATAGAGCAGGTGCCTTCTAAGCACTTGGCCGCAGGTTCGAGTCCTGCCGGGGGCGCTCATCTGCGTCATGGTTCGGCCCTCCCGCTGGGAGGGCCTTTTTGCTGGTCAGGGCGCTATCCATCCAACGCAAAACAGCCCCGGCCCCTCCCCCGGTGATCGCGGGGAGAGTCCGGGGCTGTCCGGCTGTCACCGGGTTTCTGCGGGTGGCTGCGGTGAATACGCGGAGAAGTCCTCCAGGGGCTCAGCCCTCCTCCGGCAGCTCGGGGAGGTCGCCCTGCGCCTCCATCCGCCGTTTGAGGTCGGGGATCTGCCCGTTGATGCAGCCCGCGTAGAAGGCGAGCAGGACCGCGACGCTGTTGCCCGCCCAGTAGGCGACCTGCGCGGGCGGCATGCCGTCATTGAGCCACTTGGTCAGGCGGGTGTGCCGGATGTCGTAGATGCGCTTCCCCATCAGGGACTGGTATTCGCGCTCTGTCAGCTCCGCCTTGCGAGCGCTTCCCCAGGCCCGGCGGGTCACCGAACCGGCGAGGATGCCGCCCTTCTCGCCTTGGAACATCCGGTCCCCCGGCTTCAGCTTCTCCTCTCTGATGTGGTCCCGGAGGATCTTCGTCAGCGGTGGCGGACCGGGGACGGTGCGGGTGTCGTCCTCGGCGCCCCGCCGTGCGCAGTGCCTGGCCGGTCAGGGTGGGGCGTTCGGGCACCACGAATACGAACGACTGCTGACGGCGCCCACGCTGACGCGGGATACGAACGGTGGTGGCCCCGGCAGGCACCTTCATGGTGCGGGCCCGGGGCCGGGTACGACTGGACACAGCAAAACTCCAGGAAGTTGAAGGGGTCAGGCGGCGCGCTGTTCCTCGATGGCGACGCACAAGCCGCAGATGCCTTTCGAGCGCGGGATGCAGTAGCCGACATCGCGCCGGCAGCGCGGGCAGGTGCGACGGGCGAGCATCGCCAGCGCGAGCGCACCCCACTTGCGCGAGGTCATCGGACGAACCGGCTTGGCCAGCTCGATCCAGTACAGGTAGGCCACCTGGTGGCCACCGGCACGCCGGTTCACGCGCATCACCTGCGCGGCGATGGGCTGCCCGCCCGGCCGCAGCCCACGGGCGCGGAGCTGACGGCGGGTCGCCAGCCCGTCCGGGGCCAGGCGGAAGGGGTAGGTCGGCACGCCGTAGCGGGCGCCGGACGGGTCGAAGCACTTGCCGTAGGCGCCGGACATCAGCCCACCGCCTCAACCAGCGAAGTATCCACGCTGGCGGAGCGCTTGGAGCGCTGCTCCTGAAGCCGGGAGGACACCCAGCCCAGCGACCAGCCGGTGTCGTCCGCGAGCTGGCGCACCGTGCGCTCCCCCTCACGGAACGAGCGGATGAAGGCGCGCACCTCGCCCTCCGGCATCTTCGTGAACGTCCCCGGTCCGCTGTTCACGTCGCGCGCAGCGGTGTTCACGGAGCGATCCGGAGTGTCCACCACGCCCGCAGCGGGCACACCCGGGAGGGTGCGCTGGCCCTCGCGGACGGCTGTCGGCTCGCGCCGTGAACGCTCAGCCAGTGCCTGCTGTTCACGGCGCCGCGCGTCCTCGCGCTGCTGCTCATGCCGCACGAGGTCGTCGTGTTCGCGCTGCTCACGGCGCATGTCCGCTTCACGAGCGAGGCGTTCACGTTCCATCCGGGCTTCGTGCTCGCGCGCCTCGCGACGCTGTTCCTGCTCGCGCTCGAACCGCTCACGCTCGACCCGGTCAGCGTGTTCGCGTGCGGCCTGTTCAGCGTGTTCACGGGCATGCTGCTCCCGTTCACGCACTGCCCGCGCGCGTTGTTCACGGGCGGCCTGTTCCTCGGCCCGTGAACGCTCGATGCGTTCAAGAGCACGGCCGATCGCGCGCCGGTAGGCCAGCCCGGCCTCCGCCGTGACGATCAGCAGCAGCGGCGCGACCGCATGCACGGCCACCCCGACCAGATCCAGTTTCAGGGCGCTGTCACCGATGTTGAGGAGCAGGGTCATGAGCCCGGTCATCCACCGCAGCACACCCGGCCACCGCCCGCCGCTGCCCCCGAGCCGGGCCACGACCGCATCCAGGCGCACCACGATGACCACGGCCGCATCGACCACGAGCGGCAGGATCGGTGCCGTCCACTGCCACTGGGCAGGCGTGACGCGCTCCACCAGCGGCGTGACCGTCAACACGGAGTACAGCACCGCCCCGCCGGTGATGGCCCACGTGCCCGCGGCCAGCGTGCGCTCCGCAGACTGGATCTGCGCAGGAGTCAGGGACTCACGCATCGCTGCCCCCTGCCCCTGCATCGAGCGCAGCATGGAAGGCAGTCAGATGGACCGACGCGCCCGCGAAGTCGCCACACGCCGTCAGGACCCAGGTCCGGCCGTCGCTCTGCACCCCGAACCGCACGTCCTCACAGGCGATCCCGAGCGCCAGGCGCCAGGGCTCGAAAGACGCGAAGTCGTCGTGCAGGGACAGCTCCAGCCGCTTGGGGAAGATCGGCGAGACATGCACCGACGGGGCCGGCAGGGCGGGAAACTCCGTGGCCACCGTGCGCAAGGCCCGTAGAGAGACCGTAAGCTCCTCAAACGCCAGATCGGCCCTCATGCCGCCACCGCCGCACCCTGCGCACCGCAGGTGCCCGTGCGCCGGACCGTCGCCCGGCGAGCCCGCCGGGCACGCGACGCCCGCCGCGGCAGGTCGCTCGCCCGCAGCAGCGCACGGGCGTAGGCCGCGGCGACCGGGTCGACCTCGCGCAGCTCCACCAGCACCTCGTGGGCCACCGCCAGCCGCGCGGCCCGCCCCTCCTCCGACTCCCCGAACTCGCCGGTGAACAGCTCCGTGTCGAACCCCGCCGAACGCTCAGCGAAGCCCAACGCCAACTCCGTGAACTCCGCTGCCGTAACAGCGACATGACCAGCCACGATGCACTTCATGGATCGTGCTCCTCTCAGACAGGAACGGCCCAAACAGCGGCCCCGGTGTTCGAGCACCGGGGCCGCACGCCGTCAAAGTCGGAACCTCCGGCTCCCCTCAACCCCGTCCGTACGGGACCGCCCCGCAGGGCGCCCGGACGGACGGAGGAGGCAACCGGCGCGGCGCTAGCCGCCGCGAAGCGGTCGAAGGTGACCGGTTGGCCGGAGCGCTCGATCGCGTTCACGGACCGGGGTGGAGCGGCGCCACCGTGCCGGTCGATCACGGCCGCGCCCATCGCTTTCGTCGATTCACCGCCACTCCTTCAGCCCGCTGAACAGGGGATACGCACTGCAAGGGGGACCATGTCCCCACCCTCCGGCCGTTGCTCGCGGTCACCGGGCCACCTCGCCAGTCGGGCCCAAGCCCTGTCCCCTGGCCTTTAGCGGGATCGCAGCGTCCCCGCCCTTTGCTTGGCACACCGTGAATCGGAGGCAACTTCGCCATCTGGTGCGCACCAGTAGAGAAGTATCTGGTGCGCACCAGAGTCAAGCGATTGCGCTGAGCCGAGCCGCGCTCGCCCTCCCTGGTGCAGATCCAGAAGACCGCTTGAGGTAGGGGCGTCGGTAGCCAACAGGGCTTAACTTCCGCCCTGTTAACCCCTGTTGACCTGCGGCAACGTGAGGCATCCTGAAAGAGTCGATGGACGGACCTACTGCCGGGCGGTGGCCTGTGAGTACAGGACTTCGGAGTGCGCGAACGGCGCGGGGCTGGTCTCAGGAGCGACTGGTTCGCGAGATCGAGCAGTACGCCCGACGGCACATCACGGACGTTGCGTCGACGGCGAGTTTGCGTGTGTACGTGTCCGAGTGGGAGAACGGCAAGCGCACGATCTCGGACCGCTACGCGGTAGTCCTGCGGCAGCTTCTCGGCACCACCGACGCGGAACTCCGGGGCGGCCCACTCGTAGCTGCGCCTTCATCCGCCGACGGGTACGACGAACTGCTGAGCCGCATCGATTCAGCGGGCAGCGTCAGCGAATCCATGGTGAAGGCGTTCAACGACCAGACCGAGTTACTGCGCACCATGGACCGCCAGATGGGCGCGGCTGGTCTTGTGGACCAGATGACCGGGCACCTCTCCGCCCTGGAAGACGCGCTGAACTTCACAGTGCTCCCCAGCGCGCGCCGTCCCGTGGCACTCGCACTCGCCGGAGCGTCAACGCTGGCGGCGTGGCAGGCGATCGACTCCGGGGCGGTCGAACGCGCCTGGCGTCACTACGAACTCGCGAAGCGGGCGGCGAGGGACGCTGAGGCCCCGATGTATCTCGCCCACGCGATGGCAGAGCAGGCATACGTGCTCTGCGAGGCTGGCCGGCCGTCCCTCGGAGTCGACCTGGTCCGCGATGCGCAACGCACCCTTGCCCGAGACGGGTCCCCCCGGCTCCGGGCGTGGCTGTACGCGGCCGAAGCGGAGCTTTGCGCCCACGCTGGAATGCCTGATGACTGCCGAAGGGCGCTCGATGCGGCCGGGGCGAGCATCCCGTCCGACTCCGGGGACCGGGACCCGGACATGCTGAGCATCTTCCTGAACGGCGCGCACCTCGCTCGGTGGCGGGGCAACGTCCTTGCCCTGCTCGGAGACGGCGAGGCAGTGACCAGCCTGTACACAGCCTTGGAAGCCGCGGATCCGACCTTCGTCCGCGCCCAAGGCGGCCTTCACACCGACCTCGCTCAGGCCCACTTGGCGCGCGCAGAGTACGACGACGCGAAGACCCACCTGAGGCAGGCGCGACTGCTCGCCAGCCGCACCGGCTCAGTGCGGCAGCGCCGCCGCGTCGACCTCCTCAGCGAGCGGTTGTAGCTCCTTGCCGCCCACGGCTCGCCAGGATGTGGAGCAGGGCAACGAGGGTGCCGGATCCCATCAGTTCACCGCGAGCCATCAGCCCAGGGATGTCTGCGAGCGGAACCCACTCGATGTGGCCGGCCTCTTCCAAATCCGTCGGCGGACCGACCTGCTCGGCCTGGTGCCCAACGAAGATCTCGTGGGGCGAGTCGACCATGCCCACCATGGGCTGATAGGTGACGACGTGCTCCACCGACTTCGGCCGCCACCCGGTCTCTTCGACGACTTCCCGGAGCGCCGTGGCCGCGGGTTCCTCGCCTTCGTCCACGATGCCGCCGGGCAGCTCCCAACCCCACTGCTGAGGTACGAAGCGGTACCGCCACATCATCAGGACGCGGTCCTGCTCGTCCAGAACCGCGGTGATGGCCACGTGGTGAAGCTTCACGACATGGTGCTCGAAACGCTTCAGACCGGGCGGCTCAACGTCCCAAAGCTGCAGCTTGACCCATCGGTTGTCGTAGAGGTCCCGCTCGCCATGGATGCGCCACGGTTCTAGCCCTTCAGGCGCCTTGACGCCCACCGCGCCGGGCACTCGGTATGAGCTTCTGCCGCGTACCTCCAAGGCGCCTTCCGCCAGGAGCCGGGCCAGTACTTGCCGAAGTGCCGTCCGGCCGATGCCGAGTTCCTCCGAGAGCGTTCGCTCCGACGGCATCTTGTCGCCGGGGGCGTACTCGCAAGACGCGAGCCGCGCACGAATCGTCTCGTAGACCTTCGCTGTCTTCGGGCCCATCCGCAGAGCACTCTCCCATCCTGAGGTGGTGCGTACCAGCGTAGCGGCATGCGGTACCAAGGCATCGAGACCATGAGAAGGGAGCGTGTGCCGCCAAGAGCGGCACACGCTAATCAACCAGAAAGGTATTCAAGCACAGCAATTACTGCCGCGTTCCTGATTTGCCTGGCACGCTTCGTTCCTACGTAGTAGGCGCGCATGAAGGCTTGCTCGTCTGACCTCAGCACCTCCCCGATCTTTTGGAATCCCAACTCATTCAACTTGGTTCGCTGGAAATTCGTGATGTCGAGATGCTTGATTGATCTCTCAAGTTGACTTTCGAGGGCCTGATTCCCGGTCGAGTTCACCTTATCGAGCGAGAATTTATCGATCGGACGATAGGCGGGATTGTTGGCGCCGTACTCGATCATCCGCTTGACGTACAAGTGCTTTCTGACGTTCTGCCCGAACTTGATTGGCTCGGCATCCTGAGCAAAAAGGCACCCTAGGTTAACCATGTAGCGGGTCCCGATTTCGCCACGTGTTGCGCGCATGCCTGAATCACCTTCCTGTACGATTCCGCTATAGCACAGGAGCCGAAGAGCCTCTCGCACAGCTTGGGGGGCGTCTCGGTGAATCCAGAAGTAGGAAGAAGTCTGTGATGAACGACCGACATTCCTGGAATGGAGAGCGGGAAGCACAGTTTCCTCGATGAACGTGCGCCCCCAGTCGATTAGTTCGCGATGGCCAGGGTAACGCACTGCCAGGTTCGAATGCTCGCCCCAGATATCCCCACGATAATATTCGCGGATAGTTTCCTGTGTGTTTCTGCGATTGAAGGGGGCCCGCATGAGGAGAGTCTTGATCAGAATTCGAGGATTCCCAGCTGCAGCGTAAGCGAGGGTGTCGAAAACGTCACCGTTCGGTTCGATTTGCTTCCTGAGTGACCCATCCTGTTTGTACACGATAGATCGCATGGCATTTGCATACTCGGGGTCAGTGACCTGACGATCGACCGAAAGCACGTTTGCATCATGAGTGGGCTGGAAGGAATGCCCGTAGGATGTCGCCCCCGGGTACACAGCAGCTTTCACTGTCAAATACGGGCTGCGCAGATCTCGCATGAGCGTGAAAAATTGACGTTGTTGCTCAGGGATAAAAACGTGAGCCGCCTCGTCCACGAACAGAATTACTCGCTTGATGTTCGTGTAACGACACAGGTCCTCAACTGCGTCACGTAGCACCTCCGGGTCCGGGACAGAAACCGGAAGTTCTTCCTGCTTTTCCTGTTTCCAGGATGATTCGAAGATGGCCTGCACCTTCGCCATGCCGGCGTAATTGCCCAGGGCGGATGTTCCTTGGATGGCGGTGATTGCAGAGCCGCCTGGCAGTGTCAAACCAAAGGTTGACGCAGCGCGAAGGATGCTGGTGCATAGCTTCGCCATCATCCACAACAGAAAACTATCGGGAGTGTTTTGCCGGATCAGGCTCGCTTGGGCAAATGTGACGTAAACGGGCAAGATCTTCTGTGACGCAAAATCCGCTTTAATTTCAGCTTCGGCGGCGCGCATGAGGAAAGACTTCCCGACACCTCTGCTGCCTTTTAGGATGACTGGAGAGCGCCCCTTTAGGGAATCAATCAAAGAGCGATCTGTCTCAGTCTCAACGAGGAGGCCGAGGATTTCCTCAGGTGGAATGTCCTCAGTGCGGTAGAAGATTTCAGACTGCAACTTCAAGACCCTTCTACGGGGAGCCCAAGTGTCCTTCTGACAGATTTTAGATGAGAGAACCAATGTTCAAGCGTGTGGCCAAGTTCATCGTCATCCGCAGGCAGAAATTCGGCGGAGTACCGTCCGTAAAGCAAGAAGAGTACGGCCTGTCCCGCATTCCTTCCTGTTGCGACCCAATCCGCTAGCGACTCGCGCGAAAAGCTCATATCGACAGGAGTCGTTCTCGTTGCAGTCGATTTCCCATGGATGAATTGTGAGCAGTGTCGATATGATTTTGCTGCCATTCCTGCGTAGTCTTTAGCTTCATCTACTCCATCTTGCAAGAATTCTTGCATAAAGTCCGGCGCAAGAACGCCCTTCTCCTCATGGAGCGCCTCAGACCATGAGAAATCCCTTCTGTCTGATACCCACTGTCGGCGGTGGAGTTCGTTGGCAGAGAAGTAGACTGCGGCGAAGCTGAGTTCGAGGAAGGTCCTTAGGCCACTGAATGCGAGTCTATATAGCCCTGAGCATGCAGCGTACGTGGCGAATCCCAACTCTCGACGAGCATCGGAAATTTGCTGAGCTTCAGGCTTTCCCTACATACGTGCTTCCCAGAGCCCAATGTCTGCTTCGAGTTGCAAGATTTCCCCCAGTGTTGTGGCGCACTCGGAGGTGGATTGTCGGATCGCCTCGCTACTTAGCTGAGAAAGCTGCAAAAAGTGGCCAAGGATTCCCTGCTCATCGCCGTTTACTTCCTGCACTTGTCCCCCGTTGTTAGGTGGGCATGGGGCGCCTAGGCGCTACCCTTAGGCTAAGTGGGAGTAAACACCCTAACGCCTTGTCACGCAACGCTTTTCTCCTACTACTGTTGGTAATGTGCCAGGTCTGTCCGTGGTGCGCAGCCGGCAGGGAGGCTGCACCGTGCTCTGGCGGGTGCGATCCGTTGCGGCGGACGTTTTTCGTACCCATGTGCGGTCGCGTCTGAGCGTGACGTACCGGTGTCTGGCTGTCGGGCGTGCCTGCCGACGAGGTCGGACGACCGGAGCCGATCCTGGCGCGGAAACCGCCGCCCCTGTAGGTAGGCGAGCCTTGCTATATCGGATCTTGAGGGGACTGTAAATCTGCCGGCTTCGCCTCCAGCTCGAGCCGTCGCAGGCACTGCTCGGTGTGCCGTCGAGAGATCGCGGTCATGGGCGGCAGGTTCGCCCGCCACAATCCGCCCGTCATCAGGTGGTCTCGCGACCACCTCACCGAATAGCCCTCGGACCAGCCCGTCAAGTCGGCGCCAGAGGGGGCACTTCGACGGCCCCTCGCCACGGGCCGGCCCTCGAAAGAGATCAAGCAGATTTCACTGCGGCCTAGCTTCCGAGCCGTTGCCCTATGGGCGAGATTCAGCCAAACGGTGACGAACTCAAACCCGCAGGCAGCAGAAGCTCGTAGCTTCCAACGGATACTTGCAGCTACTCGCCGAAGTCCCTTGAGCGCCCGCGACTTCCTGCGCCGTTGACGCCGCTGACCAGCGAAGCCCTCGCCAATGGCGGAAGTGTGGCGCTCGCTGCGACATCGATGCGCGGACAGGGCCTAGAGTCGATTTATTGGCCCCAGATGGCCTGGATTCTATGCCGAGTGACTGTTGTCACATGAAGCATTCTGGGTGCGCCAATGCACGCTTTGGCTACGCCCAGACGCGCTATCGCTACACTCTGCGCCACTTTTGAACTCGAAGCCGGGAAATCAAGCACTTCGGACTGTGGGACGGTTAGGGGGTAGCGGCCCGAGGCCACGCACAGCGCAAAAGGAGCCCTACATCGGAAACGGTTCCTACGCCACTATCCGAGGGCTCCTTTGCGGCCACTCAACCATCACTCAGAGGACAGAGAGGAAGCACATGGAGAAGGGTAAACCTTGCGTCAGCAGCATGTCCACGAAGGTTCGATCCCTGATCGCACAGTTCCGCATCCGGAGCCTTCAAGATCTTGGCCTGGAGGCGCTCCGAGGTGCCGCCTACAGGGCTGGCGCCGGATTCGTCACGGTTCTGTTCTTCTGGATTCAGAGCCGACGGTAGCCGCAAGGTGATCAATGAACGGGCAGGCGCCGCAGAGCCTGCCCGTTCCGCCATGCCGAGGTGAATCACCCCAACTAGGCAGCGGAACACCGCCGTCTGGTGAATACGCGGTGGCGTTGACGAAGCGGCGCAACCGCTCCGCGCTTAACCCCCAGGTCACAGATGTAATTGCTCGGGAGCGGATCAGTTTCTTCTAAGCACTTGGCCGCAGGTTCGAGTCCTGCCGGGGGCGCTCTCGATCACGCAGCGTCCGCCCCTCCCAGCAGGAGGGTCGTTTCGCCGGTCATGGGAACGCTCACGCGTGCAGCGCAGTGACCTCGCGAGCCTGCCGCGAGCATCCCGCCGGGGAGCGCTTCAGCCCGGCCAGGAGCCGTTCCACACAGGCCTTGGCTTCCCGAAGCGAGTTCCGCCCCGCCGGGTGACCCACATGGGCCCGAAGAGGGCTGCCGCCGCCGAACTCGCGGAGGTGAGCGGCGCCGGGGAGGCGCCATGGCCCTGGGCACAACAGTCGCTGCGCGTGCGTCCCGCACCACCCTGGTCTCGAAAATCTGATCGTCTAGGATCGCAGGAACTGCTCACGTCGAGGTCGGGGCCGCGCGGTGCGAGTGACGGCCTGGTGAGGTGGGCCGAGGACTTGCCAGCCGCCGTTGGAGGGCCCACAGGCGGGTCCGGTAGCAGAGGATCATCGATGTCGAGCCTCATACGCTCCTTCTGGGTCATGAGCCCGGAAACGGGTGAGATCGTGAGTTCAGGCCCGCCTGCCCGCCTGCCCGCCTGCTAATACCGACGAAGTCGTAGTAGAGACGCTGTACTCGGCCATCAGCCGGGGTACGGAGTCACTAGTCTTTCGCGGCCAGGTGCCTACGAGTCAGTACGTGGCCATGCGCGCGCCCTTCCAGGAAGGTGACTTTCCCGGGCCGGTCAAGTACGGCTACCTCAATGTCGGTCAGGTGCGGGAAGGCCCGGCGGAGCTGGTGGGCCGGACCGTGTTCAGCCTGTATCCGCACCAGACCCGTTTCCGGGTTCCGGCTGGAGCGGTCACCCCGGTGCCCGCTGAGGTGCCGCCGGAGCGCGCCGTGCTGGCGGGGATCGTCGAGACCGCGCTCAACTCGTTGTGGGACGCGCCACCGCGGATCGGCGACCGGATCGCGGTGGTGGGCGCGGGCCTGGTCGGCTGCTGCGTGGCCGCTCTCCTGGCCCGCTTCCCCGGAGTCCGAGTGCAGCTCGTCGACGTCGTCCGGGCCCGCGCCGAGGTCGCCGCGGCTCTGGGCGTCGGCTTCGCCTCTCCCGAGCGGGCGGCAGACGGCTGTGATCTCGTCTTCCACGCCAGCGCCACCCAGGCCGGACTCCAGCGCTCCCTTGAACTGCTCGCTCCCGAGGGCTCCGTGGTCGATCTGAGCTGGTACGGGGACCAGACGGTGGCGCTTCCGCTGGGTGAGTTCTTCCACGCGCGGCGCCTGTCCCTGCGCAGCAGCCAGGTCGGTGCCGTACCGCCGGAGCGGCTCGGACGGCGTACGGCCGCTGACCGGCTTCGCCTGGCGCTCGATCTGCTGCGGGACCCGGTCTTCGACGTGCTGTTCACCAGCGAGTCGAGCTTCGACGAACTCCCGCGGGTCATGGCCGAGATCGCCGCGGGCGCACGCCCCGGGCTCTGCCACCGCATCCGCTACGACCCCCGCTGACGCGCGGCTGCCCCGCACCGACGACACCCTCCCGGAGAAGACATGTTCACCGTCACCGTCCGCGATCACCTCATGATCGCCCACAGCTTCCGCGGTGAGGTCTTCGGGCCCGCGCAGCGCCTGCACGGAGCGACGTACCTCGTCGACGCGACCTTTCAGCGCCCGCGGCTGGACAGCGACAACCTCGTCATCGACATGGACCTGGCGGCCAAGGAAGTGCACGGGGTCATCGAAGCGCTCTCCTACCGGAACCTCGACGACGATCCCGACTTCGCCGGAACCAACACCACCACGGAGTTCCTGGCCAAGGTCATCGCCGACCGCCTCGCCGCCCGCATCCACGACGACGCGCTCGGCCCGGGCGCCCGCGGCCTGACCGGGCTCACCGTGCGGCTCCACGAATCGCACATAGCGTGGGCCGACTACCACCGTGCCCTCTGACTGGCACCGGCCGTGGCCAGATCCCCCTCCCCGTACGTCGTGCTGTCGGCGGCGGTCTCCGTGGACGGTCGCCTCGATGACGCGTCCGCTGAACGGCTCGTACTCTCCAACCGTCTCGACCTCGACCGGGTCGACCAGGAACGCGCCGCGGCTGACGCGATCCTCGTCGGTGCCAACACCGTGCGCAGGGACAACCCGAAGCTGCTGGTGGCGAACGCCGACCGCCGCGCTGGACGGGTCGCCGCGGGGAGACCGGAGCATCCGCTGAAGGTCACCGTGACCGGGTCCGGCGAGTTGGACCCCGGTCTCGACTTCTGGCACTGCGGGGGCGAGAAGCTGGTCTTCACGGTGGACGGCGCGTTGCCCAGAGCCCGCCGCGTTCTGGGAGCCGTCGCCGACGTCATCAGCACGGGGCCCGTTCTCGACTGGCCCCTTCTCCTCGACGAACTCGGGCGGCGGGGAGTGGAAAGGCTTCTGGTGGAAGGCGGCGGCACGGTCCACACTCAGATCCTGGCGCGGAACCTGGCCGACGAACTCCACCTCGCCGTCGCCCCCCTGCTGGTGGGCGAGGCCACCGCGCCGGTGTTCCTGGCCCCGGCGCCCTATCCCGGCGGCACCACAGCCCGTATGAGACTCCTCGAGGCGCGCCCCATCGACGACGTCGTGCTGTTGCGGTACGCGCCGAAAGAGCGGACCTGATTCGCTTCATACCGCTCATCCCGTTCATCCCGGTCATACCGTTCACCCCGTTCACCTCGTTGATCCTGAAAGGGATTCCCCAAGAGCGGAAGGTGGAACTCCCGCTGCCCGAGGTTCAGTTGACCATCCATAGGTATGCTCGACTGTCAGGAGACCGGCCGGTGCGGGTTGAGGCGAGGGGTGAGAGTGGACGACGCGGTGGAACTGGAGGACATGATCGCCCAGTTGCGGAGCGCGCTCAGCCGGGCCATGGCGGACGGGCGGGGCGAAGGGCTCCGGTTCCAGGCGGAGAAGATCGAGCTCGAACTCACCGTCGGGGTGGAACGCAGCCGGGAGCCGGGGGCCAAGGTGCGGTTCTGGGTCTTCGACGTCCACAACTCCGCCCGTTCCACCCACGCGGCCACCCAGCGCATCACTCTCACCCTTCAGCCGGTGCGGGTGGACGCACCCGACCGCCCCGCGCTGATCTCGGGCGCTGAACTGCCCGATGAGATCTGAGTCCTCGGCCAGCGGGCCCGGGATCGACCCGCACCGCATCGCCGAGATCATCACCGAGTCCGGTCGCGGCAGGCGGCGCGGTTCCGGATACCGGATCGGTAGGGACCTGGTCCTCACGGCCGCCCATGTGGTCACCGGCGCGACCGAGACGGTCGTACGGTGCGATGCCGACCGGCCTGGAGAGTGGTCGGCGCAGGCGTCAGTGGCCTGGGCCGACCCGGACAGCGACCTGGCCGTACTGACCTTCGCGCCCCCGGAGAAGGCCCCCGTGATCGTCGAGGCGGCCCGGTTCGGGCGCGTCGCCGACGACCGGCACGGCGTGATCGGCGTGCACGCCGCCGGGTTCCCGCTGTGGAAGGGCCGCCGCCGCCAAGACGGCACGTACTTCCGCGAACTGCACCAGGCGGACGGAACCGTGGCGGCGCTGTCCAACCTGCGTACGGGCACGCTGGAGATGACCGTGGCACCGGCCGGGACCGATCCCGACCCCGCGACGTCACCCTGGGCGGGCATGTCCGGCGCCGCGGTGTGGGTCGGCAGCCGCATCATCGGCGTGATCGCCGAGCACCACCGCTCGGAGGGCGTCGGCCGGCTCACCGCGGCCCGCCTCGACCACGCGCTGCGCGACCTGGGCGCCACGGACCGCGCGACGCTCGGCCGACTGCTCGCGCTCCCGGACCCGGCGACGCTCCCCCTGGCCGCGCCTGGCGAGTCCCTGGACGCGCGGGCCCCAGGAGTGCGGGTGGTCGGAGTCCCGGTCGCGCACGGGATCGAGCTGTTCAAGAACCGCACACGGGAAAGCGACACGATCGCCCGTCAGCTGTGCGATCCCTCCATCCGCATGGTGACCGTCGTGGGACGGCGCGGCATCGGCAAGAGCGCGCTCGCCGCGAAGGTCATGGACCTCCTCGACCGTGGTGAATGGCCCGGCTCCGCCCAAGGGCCGCTCCCGTCCGGCCTGGTCAACCTCTCCACCCGCACGTCCGGGATCTCCCTGGAACGGCTCTACTTCGACTGCGCCCGCCTCCTCGGCCCCGAGCCGGAGGCTCACCTGCGCGAGGTCTGGGCCGCCTCCGGCACGACACGGGACAGACTGGCCGAACTGTTCTCGGCCATCGACGGGCGGCTGATCGTCATCCTCATGGACAACCTGGAGGATCTGCTCGGCGACGACGGCCGCCTCAGGGACGAGGAGCTGGCGGTCTTCTTCGACTGGCTGTTCCGGGCCCGCGCCACCCCGCGCCTCCTCGTGACCAGCCAGGTACCCGTGCGCCTCGCACCCGAACTGCGCCGCTTCGCCACCGAGGTGACGCTCTCCGAGGGGCTTCAGCCGGCCGAGGCGGCAGCCCTGCTGCGCGAGCTCGACCGGGACGGCAGCCTCGGCATATCCGACCTGTCCGACGGCGAACTGCTGCGCGCCGCGGTCCGTGTCCACGGCGTCCCGCGCGCCCTGGAGCTGCTCGTCGGCGCGGTCGCCGAGGACACGTCGCTCCTGCCGAGCCTCAACGACGTACTGAAGGACTTCACCCGCCGCCACGACGTCGTCACCGACCTCGCCCAGGATCGGTACGAGCGTCTCGACGAACCGGCGCGCGCGGTCCTCGGCGTCCTCGCCGCGCTGCGCACCCCCGTGGAGCAGCGCGTGGTCGAGGACATTCTGGACGGGCTCGATCCGCACCTGCCGGTGGGGTCCGTCCTCACGGCGCTCGTCCGCGTCCGCCTGGTGTCCGTCGACCGGGCGAGCCGGACGGTCGCCCTGCACCCGCTGGACGCGGACATCGCCCGCGACCAGATGCCGTGGCACGGACCCTTCGGGAGGCAGTCAGTGGAACGGCGGATCGCGTCCTGGTACGCGCGTCAGGCGAAGCCGCGCGGTGCGTGGCGCACGCTGGAGGACATCGAGCCGTACCGGCGGCAGTTCGACCACCTCGTGAGCGCCAACGACCACGAGGGCGCCGCGCGGGTGCTGACGGAGATCAGCGGGTGGCTCGTCTGGCACGGCTCGGTACTCGCCGCGGTCACGATGCACCTCGCCGTCGACGGGCACATCACCGACGAACGGGTACGCCTCGCCCACACCGTCGCCTACGGTCATGCCCGGCTCAGCGCGGGGCCGATGGAGCAGGCGGTCGAGCTCTTCACCGAGGCGGTAGCCCTGGCCGAACACCTCGGCGAACGGCCCGCGCTCCAGCACGCCCTGTTCGGGCTCGGCGACGCCCATCGGCAACTCGGCGACCAAGGTGCCACCGTCTCACCGCTCGCCCGCGCCGCCGAGCTGGCACATGAACTCGGCGACACCGAGAACGAAGTACACGCGCTGCTCTCCCTCAGCCTCGCCCACAGCTACCTCCGCGACGGGCAGCAGGCACTGGACGGCGCCGACCGGCTCGCCGCACTGGCCGCCGCGAGCGGCGACCCGCTCACGGTCGCGCGCGCCGGCAACGCGCGCACCATCGCCCTGCTCACCCTGGGCCGCTGGCGGGAGACCGTCGCCAGCGGAGCCGAGACAGCCCGCGCCTACCGCGCCGCCGACAGCCAGGAAGCGATCGCCTACGCGCTGAACGCACAAGGCCTCGCCCACATCGCCCTCGCCGACCCGGGCCAGGCCGCCACGGTCCTGGAAGAGGCCCGGCACGAGGCGTCGCGGATGGAGAACCCCCGCGCTGAGGGCGTCTGCCTGCTCAACCTCTCCTGGGCGTACTGGTGCGACGGGCGATACGAGCAATCAGCCGCCGCGGCGGACCGCGCCCGGACCGCCCTCCACATCGCCGGAGCCGCCCAAGCGGCAGCGGCCCTCGCCCTGGCCGAGGCGGCCCGTGCCCTGCCCGGCGCCCCGGAGGCCGCCGCCGAGTCCCTGACCCGCGCGGCCGCCGCCCTCGACGGCAACGCCGAGGTCGTCGCCCCTGCTTGGCTCACCGAGCGTGCCGAACGACTACGCCAGGACTGAAGCCCCCCGCGCGCCACCGAGCGGCGGAGGCAAGGACGCCCGCGAGGAGCGCGGCTGAGCCGAACGGGGCGGGAGTCGCTTCGGACGGCGTCCTCGCCGTCCGCGGCAGGCTCGCCCCGTACGGTTGTCCCGGACACCCAAGCCCACAGCCACATCTGAAGGGTTGCGAGCCAGCTTGAGATGCGCTACTGACCATAGCCGCGAGCCGCGAGCCGCGAGCCGCGAGCCGCGAGCCGCGAGCCGCGAGCCGCGAGCCGCGTAGCCAGCGCCGGACGCTCGGGGGGCCGGGGTGGCCGCGCGCTTCGCTGACATCCCGTTCCTACGGGTCCCCGTAGGTGAGGACGCCCATCGCTGGCGCACCTTCTCCGGCGAGCGCACGCTCGTCGTCGCGGCCCGCACGCTCACCTCGACGATCCGCGTCCTGGAGGTGCTGCCCGCGCTGCTGCGCGGCGATACCCGGATCACCGTGGTCTTCGCGCACGACCCCGGGTCCGCCTTCAGCGACGGCTCGTTGGATCTCCTGCACGACTCGGGCTGCCGGGTCATGCCCTGGGAGCAGCTGCCGCGGGTCGAGGCCGATCTGATTCTCAGCGCCAGCGAGCACGTCGACCTGCCCGCTGGGCGCTGCCCGGTTCTGGTCCTTCCCCACGGGATCGGCTTCCAGAAGTACGTTCCGGACTCCCGCGCCCCGCGCGACCGCCTCTCCGGCGTCGTGCCGGACGAGCTGCTCGAAGCGGGGCGGGCCTGGATGGCCGTCTCGCACCCCGACCAGGAGCGGCAGCTCGTCGCCGCCCACCCGAAGTCCGCCGGGCGCACACTGCTCGTCGGTGACCCCTGCCTCGACGAACTGCTCGTGAGCGAGGACCGGCGGGAGGACTACCGGCGCGCTCTGGGGGTGCGGGGCGGCCAGCGGCTTGTGATGGTCAGTTCGACGTGGGGGCCGACCTCGCTCATCGCCCGGTACCCCGAGCTGCCCGCGCGGCTCCTGAGCGAGCTGCCCTGGGACACCCACCGGGTCGGCCTGATCCTGCACCCCAACGTGTGGTCGGGCCACGGGGCGTGGCACATCCGGACGCTCCTGGCCGCCGCCCTCGACGCCGGTCTGCTGCTCATGCCGCCCGTGCACGACTGGCGGCCCGCGCTCGTCGCCGCCGACGCGGTGATCGGCGACCACGGCTCCGTGCCCCTCTACGGAGCCGCGCTCGGCAGGCCCGTGGCCCTGGCCGCGCACGGGAGCGAGGCCGTGCCCGGCACCGCGAGCGCCGATCTGGCCCGGTGCGCGCCGCGGCTCGACACGGACGGCGCGGGCGGGCTCCTGGCGCAGGTCGACGACCTCGTACGGGCCCCCGCGGCCCGTCGTGACCAGTACGCGGCCGTGGCCGCCCGCGCCTTCGAACGGCCGGGTGCCTCGCTCGCCCGCCTGCGTGAGGCCGTCTACGACCTGCTCGGCCTTTCGCTGCCGCCGACCGACGCGCCGCGCTCCCGCGTCCTCGCCGCCCCGGCCAATCCCGCGGCTCCGGTCACCTCGTGGATCGTGGGCACCCGGCTGCGCGCCGAGGGCGCTCCCCGCGGCCGCCTCACCGTCGACGTCAGCCGTTTCCCCTCCTCCGTGGCCCGGGAGCGGCCCGAGACCGAACGGTCCTTCTGGCACCTCGCGGTCAGACCGGGCGAGGAACGCGACCCCCGTCTGACCGAGAGCGCGTCCGTCGTACTCGGCTCCGCTCCCGCCCCGGACCTCGCCGCCGCACGGCGCTGGGCACGCGACACCTTGGCGAGCTGGCCCGGCGGCGTCCTCGCCGCGAACGGGCTGAGCTCCGGGGTGTGCCTGGTGAGCCCTCGCGGCGGGGACGCCGTGGAGGTGTCCTCCCCCGACGCTCCCGTCGCCGATCCAGCGCTGGCCGCCGCCGCGGTCTACGCCTGTCTGCGCGCCGACGTCCCTCCGTACGGGATCGACGTGGTGCTGTGCCTCGACGGTGCGGACGCCGCCCCTGAGACGCGGCTGCGCCTGCGTGCCGTCACCCCGTGAGGACCGCGGCCTCGGTGTTCTTCGGGGACCTGATGCCAAGGCGACGGTGGCCCCTCTACGGTGGTCATCGGTACGAGAGGCACGCGAGGCATGAACGGCACGCGAGGCACGGCTTGGTTCGGCGGCACCGTCGGCATGTGAAGGGGGCCCTGTGACGATCGAGGTGGCGGCCATCGCCGCGTCGGGTGCGACGAGCACGGTGGTCGGACTCGCCGTCACCGAGGCGTGGACCCAGGCGCGCACGCGCCTCATGGGCCTGTTCGGCCGACGTCGCGCCCAAGGTGCCACCGAAGACGACCAGGAACTGCGCACCGCCATCGAGCAGTTGGCCGCGTCGCTGCAGTCGGACAGCGCGCACGCCGTGGGCGACTGCGCCGATCAGCTGCGGCGGCGGCTGCGCCACTCCTTGCGGCAGGGCTCCGAGACCGCCAGGGAACTGGTGGATCTCTTAAGCGAGATGGGTGGCCTGGAAGGCGAATCCGTCCCGGGGAGCACCGGAGCGCAGGGAACGGCGGCCTCTTCCGCCGACTCCTCGATCTCGTACCACGTGCCCGAAGCCCTCCGGCGCCCGGGGCCGCCCTCGCAAGTGCCGGCCCTGCGCCATCACTTCGTCAACCGCTCGGCCGAGCTGGCCGTTCTGAACAGGCAGCTCGATCGCGACACCGAGCCCTCGCATGTGGACGTCCGTGTCCTCGCCGGTCCTCCGGGGGTGGGGAAGTCGGCGCTGGCCCACTATTGGGCGCACGCGCGCCAGACCCGCGAGCGCTTCTCCGACGGCCGGATCTACGTGGACTTCGCGGCGCTGCGCCGGCACGCGGACGCGGGTGCGGACGTCACGGAGGCCGTCGGCCACTGTCTGCGGTCCCTCGGAGTGGCCGATGCCCTCCTGCCGCCGTCCCTCGCCGAGCGCACCGCGCTCTTCCGTGACCGGACCGCTGACCTGCGCGTCCTGCTCGTACTCGACGACGTGTCCGCCCCCGCCCAGGTGCGGGCCCTGATCCCGAACGGCCCGGGCAGCGCCGTACTCGCGACGAGCACGTCCAAGCTGGGTGAACTCTCCCTGGACGGCGCCCACCCCTTGCCCCTCGAACCCCTCACCGAGGCCGCCGGACTGCTGCTCCTGGCGGACCGGTGCGGTCAGGAGCGCGTGAGTGCCGATCCCGAAGCCGCCAAGAGGGTGGTCGGCCTGTGTGCGGGCCTGCCGGTCGCATTGCAGGTGGCCGCGGCCCGGCTGGTGAACGATCCCCGCCTCACGCTGGGCGCCCTCGCCACCGAACTCACGGACGACGCACGGCGGCTGTCCGCGCTGAGCGTGGGCGGCGAGTCCCCGGTGTCCGCGGTCCTCGACTCCGCCTACCGGCAGCTGCCCGCCGACCTGGCCCACGGCTACCGGCTCCTGGGCTGCGTCCCCGGCCAGACGTTCGACGCGGCGACCGCCGCGGCGGCCATCGGCCAGGGCCTGGAACCGGCCCAGGTGCTGCTCGACGTCCTTGATGACATGAGCGTGCTGGAGCTCACGGAGGACCGCCGGTACCGGTTCCACGGCCTCGTCCGCCTCCACGCGCGTGCCAGCGCGGACGCCGAGGAGCCGCCCGGCACCGGGCTCGCGGTGACGGAGCGCGTCCTGACGCACTACCTGGCCCTGACGGCACTCGCGGACCTCTCGGTGCGCGCGGACCGCCTGCGCGTCGCCGACCCGCGCGACCTGACGGCAGGACGGCCCGATCCGTTCGCCGCACGGAGCGGGCCGCGCCCGCTGGACTGGCTGGAGGCCGAGCGCGCGAACCTCATGGCCGTCCTGCGCGCGGCGGACGAACCCTCACTGCACACCCCCGGCTGGCAGCTGGCCGAGTGCCTCACCGTCCTTTTCCTGCACCACCGGCACCTCGGCGACTGGCGGGAATCCCTGGAGCTGGGCGCGCGCTACGCGGCCGCCGCGGTGTCCCCTGCCGCCGAGGCGCGGCTGCGCAGCCTGCTCTCCCGCCCCCTGATGGACATCGGCGAACACGACCGCGCCCACCAGGAGTTGACGTCCGCGCTCTCCTGCGCGGAGATCGCCGACGACGACGTGCTGCACGCCTCGGTCCTCGAGTTCTCCGGCCGGTACTGGGACCGCTTCGCCCCGGACCGGGCCGTAGCGGCCTACCGGCGCTCCATGGAGCTCAACACGCGGGCCCAGGAGCCGCGCGGAGCGGCCATCGCCGCGTTCTTCCTCGGCCGCGCCCTGGACGCGCGCGGCGACCACGAACAGGCCCTCGGCACGCTCCGCCAGGCCCGCGCCGAGCTGCTCTCGCTCGCGGCGCCCGACCCGCGCATGGCCGCCCGGGCCACCGCCGCGCTCGGCCGCGCCCTCGACCACCTGGGCCGGACCGGCGAAGCCGTGCCGACGCTGCGCGAAGCGGCGCGCACGCTGGAGCGTCTTGAGGCGTACGCCTATGAGGCCGAGGCCCTGCTCGACCTCGTCTCCATCGCCGAACGCCCCGGCGCCGACCGCTCCGCCCTGCGCGACGACCTGGCCAGGGCGGTCACCATCCACACGGAGATGGGGAGCCCGCTGGCCCAGAGCCTGCGCGAGCGGCTGCGCTCCTTGGAGGGGCCAGGCACGCGTACGGACTGAGACGGCCGGCTTCGGGCGCCCCTTCACTCAGTTCCGTTGATTCGGAACGCAAACTCGCACCCCCAGGACGCTCCCGCGAGGGCGTTACCGCTGAGCATGCATAAGCAAAGTGTACGAGAATCAGCCATTCCCCAGGAGCGGACTCCCCCATTCACTGTTCCGTTTCGCCGTGCCCACACGAGCTTCACATCAACCGGGCCTCAAGCGCTCCCCCGCCGGGGACATTCCGGTCAAGGTCACCTTCAAGCCAGCCGTCATGCATCGCTCTCAATTAGCAGATGCGAAAAGATCTCGATCGCTCATACGGTGAGCAGGCATTCGCAGCTGCGATGCACATGAGCCCCGCACCGCCACAGGAGGAATTCAAATGCGGAAGATCCTCGCCGGTTCCGCGGTCGCGTTCAGCGTCATGGCCGGGGGAATCGCGTTCGCGGGCCCCGCCCAAGCCGCGGGAACGTGCACCGACGCGGTCAAGAACGACTTCTCCGTCACGATTCCGGGCCCGAGGCCCGACTTGACCTTCTACGTCAAGAACTGCGCGGACGTCAGCAACAACAAGGTCACCGGCCACAGCATGACCTCGTGGCGGCCGGTCGACCCCCAAGGGCACCTGGACGAGAAGCGGTTCACGAGCTTCGTGGTCACGACGAGAATCGAAGCGCGGAAGGACGCGCACCCGCCCTTCGACGAGGACAAGGTCATCACGTCCAAGAGCTGTGATCTGACGGCCCTGGTGAACAAGCACGTGGACTACACCGGCCAAGAGGACGACTACGAGAACCCGCCGAACCGGTGCGCCGCCCCGGCCGCCGCCTTCGACAAGGATCTGTGGTGGTCGACGGACACGACGATCACCTATGACATCGCGGGGGACGAGAAGGGCCCGGTCACGCAACAGGTCGACGGCTCGCCTCTGCTGCACTGACCGTCACGTCGGCCGCCGGGCGCCGGGTGCCGGGGAGGCCGGCGCCCGACGCGCCCGACCACGCCCCCCGGCGCCCCGCGAGGCGGCAGCCGACACAGCCCGGATGCCCCTCGCGGGCCGTGTGGTCGCGCAGCCGCATGGGCTGCTGGGACGCCGGTCTCGGGCCCGGGGCCTTGCCCCAGCCCGTCAGGTGCAAGGCCCAGGTGACGAGCGCCGCCAGGGCCATCACGGCGAGCCCCAGCCAGATGCCGGGGCGCCAGCCGGTCAGGCCCACTCCCGAGATCAGCGCCCCCACCGTGGCCACCGCGCAGCCGGTCCAGCCCGCGATCGTATGGCCGTCGTCGTGTGTACTCACGTGTCGCGCCCTCCCCGTATCCGCCGGGGCACGGCGTGGCCGCGCCGCCGGTATCAGACGTAAGATGCCTTAGCGAGTAAGCAATTTATCTCACGCACTAAGGGATTTCAATGGAGGGCAAGCGCCGCCCCGGCGCGTCCGCGCAGGACGTGGTCAACGCGCTGGACGACCTCGTCGCGACGAGCGTCGTCGGCCAGCAGGAGTTCGCCCGCAACCTGGGCCTGTCCGTCACGGACCTGATCTGCTTCGCGTACGTCCTGCAGGCCGGGGACGACGCGGTCACCGCGGGGGAGCTCGCCACGCGCGCGCACGTGACGACGGGCGCGGTGACGGGCATCCTCAACCGCCTGGAGCGCGGCGGGTTCGTGGCCCGGCGGCCCGACCCGGCCGACCGGCGCCGGGTGCGCGTCGTCGCCGTACCGGCCGCGTCCGAGCGGGTGCGGGAGATCTACGAGCCGTACTACGCGCGCCTCATCGCGCTGTTCGACGACTTCACGCCGGACGAGATCGCCGTGATCGCCGCCTGGTCCTCGCGCGCGAGCGCCCTCGCGCGGACGTATCTGGAGGAGTCGTGCGAGGAGCCGGACCAGCCCTGACGCTCAGCCGCGGTACAGGGCCTCGATCTCCTTCTCGTACGCCTGCTCCACCGCCTGGCGTTTGACCTTCAGGGACGGTGTGAGCAGGCCGTTCTCCTCCGAGAACTCCCCCGGCACCAGGACGAACCTGCGGATGGACTCGGCGCGCGACACCGCCTCGTTGGCGTGGTCCACGGCCTTCTGCACGTCCTTGAGGAGCTGGGGGTCCTCGCACAGCTCGGACGGCGGGGTGTCCCGGGGGCGCTTGCGGACGGACAGCCAGTGGGCGACGGCCTCCGGGTCGAGGGTGACGAGCGCGGCCACGTAGGGGCGGTTGTCGCCGACGACGACGCACTGGCCGACGAGCGCGCGCCCGCGCAGCCGGTCCTCCAGGACGGCGGGCGAGACGTTCTTGCCGCCGCTGGTGACGATGATGTCCTTCTTGCGGCCGGTGATCGTGAGGTAGCCGTCCTCGTCGAGGGAGCCCAGGTCACCGGTGGCGAACCAGTCGCCGCTGAGGGCGGCGTCCGTGGCCTCCTGGTTGTTCCAGTACGAGGTGAAGACGATGCCGCCCTTGATGAGCACCTCGCCGTCCGCCGCGACGCGCACGGCGGTGCCCGGCACGGGCAGGCCCACGGTGCCGGGGCGGGGCCGCAGGGGCGGGGTGATCGTGGCGGCGGCGGTGGTCTCGGTGAGGCCGTAGCCCTCGTAGATGATGATCCCGGCGGCGTAGAAGAACAGGTTGAGGTCTTTGTCGAGCGGGGAGCCGCCGCTGATCGCGTAGTGCAGACGGCCGCCGACCTCTTTGCGGATGCGCCGGTAGACGAGCAGGTCGTACAGCGCCCAGGCGAGGTAGAGGCCGACGGACGGGCCGCGTCCGGTGCCGAGGAACCTGTTCAGGTACGCCTCGCCGAAGCGCACGCCGATCCGCTCGGCGCGGTCGAAGGACGCGCCGCGGCCGATCTTCTCGGCGGTCGCGCGCCCGGTGTCGTGGATCTTCTCGAAGAGGTACGGGACGCCGACGACGAACGTCGGCCGGAACGCGCGGAGTTCGGGCCGCAGATCCTCCGGCTTGATGCTCGGGCAGTGGCCGAGCTCGATCCGGGCCAGCAGGCAGGCGATCTGGATGCTGCGGCCCAGGATGTGCGCGAGCGGCAGGAACAGGAGCGTGGCCGCCTTCTTGCCGGTGATCCGCTGGAACACCGGGTACAGCAGGTCCACGGTGTTCGCGGCCTCGGCGTGCAGATTGCCGTGCGTGAGGACGCAGCCCTTGGGGCGCCCGGTGGTGCCCGACGTGTAGCAGAGGGTCGCGATGGAGTCGGGGGTCAGGGCCTCGCGCCGCTCGGTGACCTCCTCGTCGCCCACCCGCCGTCCAAGGGCGGGGAGTTCGAGGACCGCGCCGTCGTCGATGGTCCTGATGGCGGGACGCGCGTCCAGGTCCGCGACCGCGCGCCGCGCCGTCGCCGCGTTCTCCGGGGTCTCGGCGAACAGCAGGGCCGCGCCGGAGTCCCGCACGATCCACTCGATCTGCGCCGCCGACGACGTCGGGTAGACGGGCACGGTCTGGCCACCCGCCGCCCACACCGCGAAGTCCAGGACCGTCCATTCGTAGCGCGTACGGGACATCAGGGCGACGCGGCCGCCCGGTTCGAGCCCCGCCGCGATCAGGCCCTTGGCCGCCGCGGTGACCTCGCGCGCGAAGGCGGCGGCCGTGACCGGGCGCCACTGGCCCGCCTCCTTGCGGCGCAGCACCACCGCGTCGGGCGCCTCGGCGGCGTTGGTGAAGGGGATGTCGGCCGTGGCGGCCCGCGTGGCCGCGGCGGCGAGGGCGGGGGCGCGGGCCTCGCGGACCACGCCGTCCGCGTCCCGGACGAGTTCGACCTTGGCGCGGTCGGCGAGCTCACTGTGGCGGCCCGCCTGTCTCAAGTCCTTGCGTACGCCCATGACGGCTCCCCAGGGGTGTGTACCGTGGGGTCAACTTACCGATGCGTAGGGAAAGTTCAATGGGTCGCGCGGAAGTCCGCGGACCCGGCCGGGAGTGGGTGGGTGGGCCGCGTCAGCGGCGTCCCGGGGTCCAGACCTCGCCCTCCAGAACCCGGCCCATCCCCACCCACACCATGTTCATCAGGCGCAGGGTGACGCCCTCCGGGGACTGGTCCGGGTTGCGGGCCATCCAGTCGGTGAGCGAGTCCGCGGCGCCCACCAGGGCGTGGGCCACGAAGTCGGCGTCGCTGTCGTTGAGGGGCGACGTCGGCGCGCTCTCCTCGATGCCCGCCCGCACCAGCGCCGCAACGTGCGCCATCACCGCGCGCCGCGCCTCCGCGACGGCGGCCGCGATGGGCTCGCTGAGCTCGGCGGCCTGGCGGTGCAGCACCACCCAGCTGTCGCGGTGCTCCGCCACGAAGGCGAAGAAGGCCAGCAGGCCCGCGTACAGGCGGGCTTCGGGGGCGCCGGTGGTGGTCGCGGGCGCGTCCTGGGCCGCGGTCTCGAAGGCGGTGACCAGGCGGGCCGCCTCGCGGCGCAGGCAGGCGAGGAACAGGCCCTCTTTGGAGTCGAGGTAGAGGTAGACCATCGGCTTGGAGATTCCGGCGAGTTCGGCGATCTCGTCCACCGAGGCGGCGTGGTAGCCGCGTTTGGCGAAGACGGGGAGTGCGGTGTCGAGCATCTGCTGTTCGCGTTCCTTGCGGGGGACGCGGCGCTTGCGTGGGGGGTGTTGGTCGCGCGGGGTGTGTTGCGCGCGTGGAGTGTGTTGGTCGCGTGGGGCGTGTTGCTCGCGTCTGTCCGGCGTTGCGGCCACCGCTGTCAGCCTCCTTGGTCCAGGCCTACCTTACCTGGGGGTAAGTTCGGGGTGGCGGGGGTGGGGGGTGGGTTGGCCTGCCGGCGGCCCCCGAACCCGCCCCTTTCCCGAAACCAGGGGCTGCCGCCCCTGGCACCCCGCCTTATCGGCCTTCGGCCTCGTCCTCAAACGCCGGACGGGCTGGAACCGCGTTCAAGCCCTCGCTGGCCTGCGCCGAAGTACGGTGCATGACATCTTTGCGTGCTTCCGTCCGGAATCCCGGGTCCGTCGCCGGACGGCGCCTCGCGGTGTGTCTGGTGCCCGCGCTTGTGATCGCCGTGGCCGGGTACCAGCGGCGCTGGATGTCCGACGACGGGCACATCTATGTGCGGACGGTCCGTCAGGTCCTGGCGGGGCACGGGCCCGTCTTCAACGCGGGCGAGCGCGCGGAGTCCTCCACCGGGACGCTGTGGCAGTGGCTCCTTGTGCTCGCCGGGCTGCCCGGCGTGGACGTCGTCACCGCCGCGGTGTACGGCGGTCTGCTGCTCACCGCCGCCGGGTTCGCGCTGGCGGCGTGGGGTGCCGTGCGGCTGCACGCGGGGGCGACGGGGGGCGTGGGCGGTGTGCTGCCGCTCGGTGCCCTCGTGCCGCTCGCCCTGCCGCCCGTGTGGGACTTCGCCACCTCCGGGCTCGAAACGGGGCTCGCCACCTGCTGGCTCGCGGGCGCCTGGCTGCTGCTCGTGGTCCGTCCGCACGGCATCGCCACCGCGTTCGTCCTCGGGCTCGGTCCCCTCGTGCGGCCCGATCTGGCCCTGGTGTCCGCCGTGTTCCTGGGCGCGCAGTGGCTGAGCGCGCGCCCCTCGCGCCGCGGCGCGCTCGCCGGTGCGGCCGCCGCGGGGGCGCTGCCGGTCGCGTACGAGATCTTCCGCATGGGCTACTACGGGCATCTGATGCCGCTGCCTGGTGTCACCAAGGAGGCTTCGGCCAGTCTGTGGGGGCGCGGGGTCGCCTATCTCGCCGACTTCGCGGGGCCCTATCTGCTGTGGCTGCCCGCGCTGTTCGTCCTCGCCGCCGTGCTGCCCTCGGGGCGGGCGCGGCCGTCGCCGCCGCTCGTCCCGGCGCTCGCGCCCGTCGTCGCGGGAGTGCTGTGCTGGGCGTACGTCATCAAGGTCGGCGGGGACTTCATGCACGGGCGGATGTTCCTGCCGGGGCTCTTCCTGCTGGCCCTGCCCGTGTTCGTGGTGCCCGCCACGCGCGCGTGGGCCCTCGCGTCGGGCGGCGTCCTCGTGTGGGCGGTGGCGTGCGCGGCCGCGCTGCGGATGCCGTACGAGGGCCTGGTCGGGCCGCGCGGCATCGCCGACGAACGCGGCGTCTACGTGTGGCAGAACGCCGCCGCGCATCCGCTGCGGCACGGCTTCGCCGGGTTCGAGGGCAACGCGGCGTACGCGCGCGACGTCCGGGCGGCCGCGCGGAGCGGGGCGCCGACGCTGCTCCTGGCCCGCACCCGCACCACGTCCGGCTCCCCGTCGGTGACCGGCGCCTACACCACCCTCGGTCTCAACGGCACCGTCGTCCCCCTCGACGGGGCCGCCCTCGACCCCATCGGCCTCGCCTACCCCCTCGCCGCGCACTCCGAGCGGATCGCCCACGCGCGCGTGGGCCACGACAAGCGCCTGCCCGACGAGTGGATCGTCGCCGACCGGGGCGGGCACGGCCTGCCCGCGGGGGTGGACCCGGCGCGGGTGGCCGCCGCGCGCCGCGCTCTTGGCTGCGGGGCGCTCGCCGAGCTCCGCGCGGCCACCCGCGCGCCCCTCACGGCGGGGCGCTTCCTGCGCAACGTCACCGGGTCCCTGGAGCGCACCTCGTTCCGCTTCCCCAACGACCCGGTGCGCGCCGAGCGGGAGCTGTGCCGCCGGGGCGGGAGCTGACCCGGGCGGTCAGGACACCACGTCCTTGCGGGCGAAGCCCCGGAACGCCAGGGCGAAGAGCACCAGCGCGTACGTCACCGACAGGGCCGTGCCCTGGATCATGCCCGCCCACTCGGGGGTGGGCTGGAAGACGTCAGCCCAGGCGAACTGCCAGTGCGCGGGCAGGAAGTCGCGCCAGCCGCCGAGCGCCGTCACCGCGTCCAGGACGTTCCCCGCGATCGTCAGGCCGACCGCGCCGCCCACCGCGCCAAGGGGCGCGTCCGTCCGCGTCGAGAGCCAGAACGCGAGGCCCGCGGTGACCAGCTGCGAGGCGAAGACGTACGCGACGACGACCACCAGGCGCTGTGCGGCGGTGCCCGCGCCGAGCGTGCCGCCGGTGGGGATCTCCAGCGGCCCCCAGCCGTACGCCGCCGTGCCGACGGCGAGCGCGACCAGCGGAAGCAGCGCGATCGCGGCGGCGCTCATGCCGAGGGCGACGACCAGCTTGGACCACAGCAGGCGGGCGCGCGGCACGGGCGCGGCGAGCAGATAGCGCAGGCTGGACCAGCCCGCCTCGGAGGCCACGGTGTCCCCGAAGAACAGCGCCACGGGGATCACGAGCAGGAACCCGGCCGACACGAACAGGCAGGTCGCTGCGAAGTTCACCCCGGACGCCGTGGCCGTGTCCATCAGCGTCACCTGGTCGTTGCGGCCGCCCGGCGAACCGGCGACCGCGAAGGCGAGGAGCAGCACGAAGGGCAGCAGGGCGAGGATGCCGCCCATCACCAGCGTGCGCCGCCGCTTGAGCTGGCGGATCGCCTCGACGCGCAACGGCAGCGTGCGGCCGGGGCGGTATCCGGGGGCGGTGGCCCTCGGTGCGTCCACCGCCGCGCCTCGCGCGGTAGCGGGAGCTTCGTCCGCCGCGCCTCGCGCGGGGGCAGGTGCTTCGCCCGCCGCACCCCGCGCGGTGCCGGTCGCCTCGGCTGTCTCTTCCGGTGCCGTCACGCCGCACCTCCTCCGATCAGGGTCAAGAACGCGTCTTCCAGGCGGCGGTGCGGGCCCAGCGACTCCACGGGGACCTCCAGGCGGACCAGTTCGGGCAGCAGCGCCGCCCCCGTGGCCGCCGGGCCGCCGTCGAGCCGCACCAGGAGCCCGCCCTCGGCGCGGACCGCCGACGCCACGCCCGGGAGCGACGCCACCTTCTCGACCAGCGGGTCCGGCACGTCGGCGGCCAGGCCGACGAGGAGCGTGTCCCCGGCTCCCACGATCTCGTCGACCGGGCCCGCCTGGACGAGGCGGCCCCGGTCCATCACGACGAGGTGGGTGCAGGACTGCTCGACCTCGGCGAGGAGGTGGCTGGAGACGATGACCGTGCGGCCGCCCGCCGCGTACCGGATCATCACCTCGCGCATCTCGCGGATCTGGGGCGGGTCGAGGCCGTTGGTCGGCTCGTCCAGGATGAGCAGGTCGGGCAGGCCGAGCATGGCCTGGGCGAGGGCGAGGCGCTGGCGCATGCCCTGGGAGTACGTCCGCACCGCGCGGGCGAGGGCGTCGCCGAGCCCCGCGATCTCCAGGGCCTCGTCCAGGTGGGCGTCCTCGGCGGGGCGGCCGGTGGCACGCCAGTACAGCTCCAGGTTCTCCCGCCCCGACAGGTGCGGCAGGAACCCGGCGCCCTCGACGAACGCGCCGACGCGGGACAGGACCGGCGCACCCGGGCGGATCGCCCGGCCGAAGACACGGATCTCGCCCGCGTCGGGCCGGATGAGGCCCATCAGCATGCGCAGGGTGGTGGTCTTGCCCGCGCCGTTCGGCCCGAGGAGGCCGAGGACCTGGCCCTTCTCGACGCGGAAGGACAGGTCGCGGACCGCGTACCGGTCGCTGGACTTCGCGTAGCGCTTGCTCAGGCCGGTGATCTGGAGCGGGACGCCCGCGAGGGCCGGGTCCGGGGCGGGCGCGGTGACGCGCCCGCGGCCGAGGACGAGCAGGGCGACGGCGACGGCCACGCCGGCGAGCGGCAGCCACCACACCCAGGCGGGCAGCGGCGCGGCGGCGGTCGTCACTCCGGGGGCCGTCGGCACCTTCAGGGGGCCCTTCAACGACACCGTGTACGCGGCCGGTTCGGCCGGTGAGGCGTAGCCGAGGTCGGTGGCGGCGAGCACCAGGCGCAGCCGGTGGCCCTTCTTCAGCTCGTGGTCGACGGCGGGCAGCGTCAGCTCGACGTCCTTGCCGTCGACGGCGCCGTCGATCCGCACGGGGGCGACGAGTTGCGCGGGCAGCACCTGCCGGGCGCCGCCGGGACCCACGTCGTACACCTTCCCGAAGAGGACCGTGTCCTCGCTGTCGGCCTTCACGCGCGCCCGCACGGTGGGCGCTCCGGTGATCCGCAGGTCCTCGGTGAGCGGCTTCGACTCGAACGCCGCGTACTGCCCGGGGAAGTCGAGGGAGACGCCGATGCCCAGCGAGGACAGCCGGTCGAGGCCGCTGTCGCCGCCGACCGCGCCGAGGCCCGGCAGTGCGGACACGGCGGGCGGCGCGGCGCCCGGCGGGTTCTCGAAGGTCTGCGGCCGCCCGCCGAGCGGCACGTCGCGCACCCCGGCCGCGAGGCCGGGGTAGCGGTCGGCGCTCGCCCCGCGCAGCGTCGCCGAGCCGTCCGTGGAGTCGATGCCTCCGGTGCGCGTGACGCGGAAGGCGGGGCCGGTGTCGGTGCCCTTGTCGTCCTTCAGGTAGCGGTCGAACCAGGCGGTGACGCGGTCGCCGACCCGGTCCGTCTCCCTCGCGCCGCCGTCGTGGCCGCCCGCGATCCAGTCGACCGCCACGGGCGCGTCCTGTGCGCGGATCGCCTTGGCCATGGCGTCGGCCTGGCCGAGCGGGAACAGCGAGTCCCGCTGGCCCTGCACGATCAGCGCGGGCACCTTGATCCGGGTGCCGACGGCGGCCGGGCTGCGCTCGGCGAGCAGCGCGCGCGCCTTCGCGTCCGGCTTCCCGGACACCGCGACGCGCTCGTACATCGCGCACAGCCTCGGCTGGAACCGGTCGCAGCCGCCTCCGGCGCCGAGGAACATCCCGGCCCACTGCTTCTTGAACACGCCGTTCGGGAACAGCGCGTCCGCCAGGTTCCAGTACGTGATCACCGGGGCGATCGCGTCCACCCGCTCGTCGTGCCCGGCGGCGAGCAGCGCGGCCGCTCCGCCGTACGAAGCGCCGGTGACGCCCACGCGCGGGTCGCCCGCCTTGTCGAGGCGGACCTCGGGCCGCTTCGCCAGCCAGTCGATGAGCCGGGAGACGTCGGCGCCCTCGCCCTTCGGGTCGTTCAGGCCGATGCGTCCGGTGGAGTCGCCGAAGCCGCGCGCGGACCAGGTGAGGACCGCGTATCCCGCGCGGGCGAGGTCCTCGGCCTGGTCCCGGACGTCGTCCTTGCTGCCGCCGAAGCCGTGCCCGAGGAGGACGGCGGGGCGCTTGGCGGCGGCGTCGCCCGCGGTGAAGTACGAGGTGTCGATCTTCACCGGGCGGCCGTCGTCGCTGCCCGTGGTCAGCGTCCGGTCCGAGCGGCGCACGGCGGGTCCTTCGTCCGACGCGAGCGCCGAAAGCGCTCCCCAGGCGCCCGCGCCGACGAGGACCGCGAGGACGGCCACGGCGGCGAGCAGCCGCCGCGGCGCGCGCAGCGCGGACTTCCAGGCTCTGGCCCGGCGCGGCGCTCCGGCCCGGCGCAGTCGTAGATCCATGGCGTCAACGGTACGGGCGGCCGCTGACAACCGAGGCAGCCCCTAGGGGGAACCCCGTGGCCTCCTCGGGGAGTACGCCCGGCTCCCGGCTACGCCCGACGCGGTAGCGCGCCACGGCCACGGCACAACATGTCAGGGGCGCCTAGGCTGTTGACCCATGACATCTCCGGAGTCCTCCGACTCGCCCGGCTCTCCCGGCTCTCCCGGCTCGCTGGAGTCCCTCGCCACCGGCCAGCGCTCGCTCGGTGACCCGGCCGTCCGCTTCCCGCTCTGGCCGCCGTTGACCGAGGGCTGCCCCGTCACGAGCACGGAGGCCGTCGCCTACCCCGTAGAGGTCGATTACGCCTACGACGGGCTCCCCGAAGGCTTCTTCGCGCCCGCCACCGCCGCCGCGCGGCCGCGCGGACACGAGCGCTGGGCGCCGCTCCTGCCGCCGCTGCACGCGCCCTCCCTCGCCGAGGGCGGCACGCCCCTGATCCCCCTAGAGGACGGCGTGTGGCTCAAGGACGAGTCCCGCAATCCGACGTGGAGCCACAAGGACCGCCTCAACCGGATCACGGTGAGCGCCGCCGTCGGCGTCGGCGCGCCCGGCGTCGTCGTCGCCTCCTCCGGCAACCACGGCGCCTCCGCCGCCGCCTACGCGGCGCGCGCCGGGCTGCCGTGCGCCGTCCTCACCTCGCCGGACGCGCCGCCCGCCGTCGACGCGTTCCTGCGCGGCTACGGCGCCACCGTGCTGCACGTCCCCGCCGACGACCGCTGGCCGCTGATGCGCCGCATCGTCGAGCGCACCGGCTACCACCCCGTCAGCAACCTCACCCCCGCCGCGCACACCGGGCACGGGTTCGGGCCCGAGGGCTACAAGACGCTCGCGTACGAGATCTTCACCGACCTGGGCACCGTCCCGCGCGCGGTGTTCGTGCCGACCGGCTACGGGGAGCTGCTGTTCGGCGTCTGGAAGGGTTTCGCCGAGCTGGTGCGGCTCGGGTGCGCGCGGCGGGTGCCGCGCCTGTACAGCTGCGAGCCCGCCACCGGCGGCCCGCTCGCCGCCGCGCTGCGCTCCGGGAGGCCCGCCGCGCGCGTGGCTGTGGGGCCGACCGCCGCGTACGCCATCGACTGCCCGGTGGGCGGCGTCCGGGGGGTCGTCGCGCTGCGGGAGAGCGGGGGTGCGGCGCTGCTCGTCGGGGACGAGGAGATGGCCGCCGCGCGGGCCCGGCTCGCGCGGGCCGGGGTGTGGGCGGAGCTGTCGGCGGCGGCCGGGTTCGCCGGGTTCCGGCAGCTGGGCCGACGGGCGCGCGACGCGGAGGGCCCTGTGGTGTGCGTATCCACGTCGAGCGGCTTCAAGGACCGCGACCTGCTGGCCGGGGAGGCGGCGCGGGACGTGGTGGACGCCGGGGACTGGGGTGCGGTGGCGCGGCGCCTTGGGCTGTAGGCCCTGCCCGGAGCGGCGGACCCGTTCTCGCCGCCACCGCTCCTAGGTCTCGCCGCTACCGCTCGTCAGTCTCGTCGGTGAGCGCTTCGTAGACGTCGTCCAGGGCGAACGCGCCGTCGAGGGCGAACCCGTCGTCGTCCAGGGCGAACCCGTCATCGAGCGCGAGACCCTGCCCCGCTGCCTCTTCCCCGTCCCCGGCCTCGTCACCGTCGCCCTCCTGGACCTCGACGACGGCCCGCACCACGCTGACCTCGCCGTCGCCCGCCCGGGGGCGGTCGAGGGGGCCCTCCTGGCGCGCGGTGTAGCCGAAGAGGCCGTCGGCCGCTTCGAGGGCGTTGGTGTCGGCGAAGACCAGGCGCGGGCGCCCTTCGGACACGCGGCGCAGGAACCCCTCCGCCGTGTCCTCGGCGACGATCCTGCCGCCGTCGAGGAGGGCGACGCGGTCGGCGAGGCGCTCGGCCTCCTCCAGGTACCGGGTCGTCAGGAAGACCGTGACGCCGTCCGCGGCCAGGCCGCGGATCACGTCCCACAGCGTCCGGCGTTCGTGCGGCTCCAGGTCCGCCGTCGGCTCGTCGATGAGGAGGACTCCCGGCCGCCCCATGAGGCTCATCGCCAGGTCCAGTCCGCGCAGCGCGGCACGGGGGAGTTCGTCGGCCCGCTGGTCGGCCGCGCCCGCCAGGCCGCAGCCCAGCAGCAGTTCGTCGCAGCGCCGCCGCGCCTCGGCGCCGTCCAGGCCGTGGGGCTCCGCAGCCCGCAGGAGGTTCTCCCTGGCGGTCAGGGTCCCGTCCGCCGCCGAGGAGCGGCCCATGACGCCGACCGGCGCACCAGGGGCCGCCGCGGCTTCCTGAGGCCCCCCGTCGGCGCTCACGCGCGCGGAGAGCAGTTCGACGACCGCGGTCTTGCCCGCCCCCGCCGGGCCGAGCAGCGCGAAGACCTCCCCCTGGAGGACGCTCAGCTCGACGCCGTCGAGGACCGCCGCGTCACCGTGGACCGCGTCACCGTGGACCGCGTCGCCGTGGACCGCGTCGCCCTGGATCGCCGCGTCGCCGTGGACCGTGGTCAGACCGCGGGCGGTGAGGGCCGGCTGGCCGGCGGAGGGGGTGACTCCCCTGAGCCTTTTCATGACGGTCTGCTCTCCTCCGGGATGTGCACGCATCGGAGGAGCCCACCCACCGACCCATACGGACACCGCACGCGAATACCTCGACGCGAGCACCGTAAGAGAAGCTTCACACACCGTGCAAGTCGCTCTTGAACAATGTGCAAGCTTGCGGTAAGCCCCGGCCCGGGACTGGTCCGGGGCTGCTCCGGGACTACTCCCCCGGCACGCTCACCAGCCAGCGCGTCGCCGCGCGCGGCCTCAGGTACAGCGCCCAGTACAGCGTGGCCACGCCCACGATCCCGCCGGTCCACAGCAGGTACGGCGTCTCCTGGCGGCTCAGCACGTAGGCGAGGACGGCGATGAGGACCACCGGAACGCCGGGCCACAGCGGCATGCGCCAGGCGGGCGCCGCGCCGTGGGAGCCGCGCCGGGCGAGCAGCGCGGCCACGGCCACGAGCAGGTACATCCCCGTCACGGACACGCCCGTCACCCCGTACAGCGTGTCCAGGTTCACGAAGCAGAGCCCGGCGCCCGGCAGGCCCACGAGGAGGGTCGCGACCCACGGCGAGCTGAAGCGGCCGAGGCGGGAAAGCGCCGCGTTCACGGGCGCGGGCCAGGCCTTGTCGCGCGCGGATGCGTACAGCACGCGGGAGTTCTGGATGACCATGACGATGCCCGCGTTGATGATGGCGAGGGCCACGCACAGGCTGATGAAGGTGCCGACGCCGGAGCTCGACCAGGCCGCGACCATCCCGCTGATGTCGCCGCGGGTGAGCGCCGCCAGGTCCGGCGCGCCCATGGTGATCGCGGCGACCGGCACGAGCAGCACGACCGCGGAGATGCCGAGCGTGAGGAGCACGGTGCGGGCGACGTTGCGCCGGGGGTTCTCCATCTCCTCGGAGAGGTAGACGGCCGTGGAGAAGCCCTGGGTGACGAAGAGCGCGATGGCGAGCCCGGAGACGATCAGCATGGCGGTGACCGCGTCGGGGCCGCCGCCCGCGCCCGCCACCTCCAGGCTCACCAGGCTGTCCGCGCCGCGTTCGGCGTGGGCGAAGCCGAGGACCGCGACGACGCCCGCGGCGACCACTTCGAGGACCAGGAAGATCCCGGTGATCCAGGCGTTGGCCCGCAGGTCGAGCAGGCCCGCGAGGGTGGCCAGGAGCATCACGCCCGCGCCCGCGTAGGCGGGTTCGATCCGCACCAGGGGCGCGAGGTAGTCGGCCGTGCCCATGGCGATCACGGGCGGCACGATCATCACGACGAGCAGGGAGAGCACGAACACGAGCCAGCCCGCGAGCCGTCCGGCCATCGTGGAGACCATCGCGTACTCGCCGCCCGCGCTCGGGATCAGGGTGCCGAGCTCGCAGTAGCAGAACGCGACGCCCACGCACAGCAGGGCGCCGATGGCGATGGTGAGGGCGGCGGCGGTACCGAGCGAGGAGAAGAGGTCGGGCACGACGACGAAGAGCGTGGAGGCGGGCGTGACGCAGGACAGCGTGAGCAGGGTGCCGCCGACGACGCCGATGGACCGCTTGAGCTTGCGCGGCCGCCCGTCCGGATCCGAGGTCGCCTCCGGGGCGAGGGACGCGGGCGGCGGCGTGTGCAGCGTTTCGGTCATACGGCGGATCCGATCGGCTCGTACCAGCGAAGAAGAGGGGGCCGGCGAAGAAGAGGGGGGGTGGAGCCGTCAGGAAACCCCCGCGTCAGGAGAACGTCAATGGCCGCTCACCTACGGATTCCGCACCCCCGGAGATCAGTAACTCGCCATTGAATCCCAGACGTTGAGCCCCATAGGTATCAATTAGCCAGAGAGTCCCCACAGCCGCCTTGGATAGCAAGGTCAAAAACGATAAGGACCTTCCTCGCGCCTTTTCTCCCCTCCGTACGGGAACCGCAGCCATTCCCCCAAAAAAGAAACGAAGCCGTCCGCAGGGCGGACGGCTTCGTTCAGGGCGTGACAGCGGTCAGTGATTGCGCGGGAACCCCAGGTCCACCCCGGCCGGGGCGTCCGACGGGTCCGGCCAGCGCGTCGTGACGACCTTGCCGCGGGTGTAGAAGTGCGTGCCGTCGTTGCCGTAGATGTGGTGGTCGCCGAAGAGGGAGTCCTTCCAGCCACCGAAGGAGTGGTAGCCCACCGGCACCGGGATCGGCACGTTCACGCCGACCATGCCCGCCTGGACCTCCAGTTGGAAGCGCCGCGCGGCGCCGCCGTCCCGGGTGAAGACCGCGGTGCCGTTGCCGAACGGCGAGGCGTTGATGAGGGCCAGCCCCTCGTCGTACGTCTCCACGCGCAGCACACAGAGCACCGGGCCGAAGATCTCGTCCTTGTACGCGTCCGCCGTCACCGGGACCCGGTCGAGCAGCGACAGGCCGATCCAGTGGCCGTCCTCGTAGCCCTCGACGGTGTAGCCGGTGCCGTCCAGGACGACCTCGCTGCCCTGCGCCGCCGCGCCCTTCACGTACGACGCGACCTTGTCGCGGTGGGCCGCGGTGATGAGCGGGCCCATCTCGGAGGCCGGGTCGTTGCCGGGGCCGATCTTGATCTTCTCGGCGCGCTCCTTGATCTTCGCGACGAGTTCGTCGCCGACCGCGCCGACGGCGACGACGGCCGAGATGGCCATGCAGCGCTCGCCCGCCGAGCCGTACGCGGCCGAGACGGCGGCGTCGGCGGCCGCGTCCAGGTCGGCGTCCGGAAGCACCAGCATGTGGTTCTTGGCGCCGCCGAGGGCCTGGACGCGCTTGCCGTTGGCGGAGGCGGTGGTGTGGATGTAGCGGGCGATGGGGGTGGAGCCCACGAAGGACACCGCCGCCACGTCCGGGTGCTCAAGGAGGCGGTCCACGGCCACCTTGTCGCCGTGCACGACGTTGAACACGCCGTCCGGAAGGCCCGCCTCCGCGAGCAGCTCCGCCACCCGCATCGAGGCCGACGGGTCCTTCTCGCTGGGCTTCAGGACGAAGGTGTTGCCGCACGCGATGGCGAGCGGGAACATCCACATCGGCACCATGGCCGGGAAGTTGAAGGGCGTGATGCCGGCGACGACGCCGAGCGGCTGGCGGATCGAGGAGACGTCCACGCGGCTCGCGACCTGCGTCGACAGCTCGCCCTTGAGCTGCACGCTGATGCCGCACGCCAGGTCGACGACCTCCAGGCCGCGGGCGACCTCGCCGAGGGCGTCGGAGTGCACCTTGCCGTGCTCGGCGGTGATCAGCTCGGCGATCTCGTCGCGGTGCGCGTCGAGGAGCGCGCGGAACTTGAAGAGGATGGACGTGCGCTGGGCGAGCGAGGACTGGCCCCACGTCGCGTACGCGGCCTTGGCGGCGGCCACGGCCGCGTCCACCTCGTCCACGGACGCGAACGCCACCCGGGTCGTCACGGCGCCGGTGGCCGGGTCGGTGACCGGGCCGTACGTACCGGACGCGCCCTCGACGCTCTTGCCGCCGATCCAGTGGTCGACGGTCTTCGTCGTGCTCGTCATGCCAAGAACTCCTTCACAGATGGCGGCGCCGGGCTGCGACGTGCCGGTCGTACTCCTCGCGGGCCTTGACCGCCGACGGGCGGGTCGCGGTCTCGGCCACGGGCACATCCCACCACGCCTGTGCCGGGGGCGGGCCCGACACTGTGTCTGCCGTTTCCGTCTCCACGTAGACACATGTGGGACCGTCCGCTTCGCGTGCTTCGCGCAGGGCCGCGCGCAGCTCGTCGACGGTCCGCGCGCGCCGTACCGGAAGCCCGAGCGAGGCGGCGTTGGCGGCCAGGTCCACGGGCAGCGGGCCGCCCGTGTACGTGCCGTCGGGCGCCCGGTAGCGGTAGGCGGTGCCGAAGCGCTCGCCGCCCACGGACTCCGAGAGGCCCCCGATGGAGGCGTAGCCGTGGTTCTGCAGGATCACCACGTTGATGGGGATGTTCTCCTGCACGGCCGTGACGATCTCGGTGGGCATCATCAGGTACGTGCCGTCGCCGACGAGCGCCCACACGGGCCGCTCGGGCGCGGCGATGGCCACCCCGATCGCGGCCGGGATCTCGTATCCCATGCAGGAGTAGCCGTACTCGACGTGGTACTGGCGCGGCGAGCGGGCCCGCCACAGCTTGTGCAGGTCGCCGGGGAGCGAGCCCGCCGCGTTGATGAGGACGTCGTCGTCGGAGACGAGCGCGTCGAGGACGCCGAGGACCTGCGCCTGGGTGGGGCGCGCGTCGGGTTCGTCGGCCTCGTAGGCAGCGTCTACGCGGTGCTCCCAGCGCTCCTTGTCGTCGGTGTACTCGGCGGCGTAGGCGGCGGGGACGCGGAACCCGGAGACCGCGTCCGTGAGCGCCTCAAGCCCCGCGCGGGCGTCGGCGACGACCGTGGTGCCCGCCATCTTGTGGGCGTCGAAGGCGGCCGCGTTGAGGTTCACGAAGCGCACCCCGGGCGCCGCGAACAGCGTGCCGGAGGCGGTGGTGAAGTCGGTGTAGCGGGTGCCGACGCCGATGACGAGGTCGGCGGTGCGGGCGAGTTCGTCGGCCGTGGCGGTGCCGGTGTGGCCGATGCCGCCGACGTCGGCGGGGTGGTCGTGGCGCAGGGAGCCCTTGCCCGCCTGCGTGGACGCCACGGGGATGCCGGTGGCGTCGGCGAAGGCGCGCAGGGCGTCCTCGGCCGCGCTGTGGTGGACGCCGCCGCCCGCGACGACGAGCGGCCTGGAGGCGGCGCGCACGGCCCGCGCGGCGGCGGCGACCTCGGCGGGGTCGGGGGCCTGGCGGCGCACGGACCACACGCGTTCGGCGAAGAACTCCTCGGGCCAGTCGAACGCCTCGGCCTGGACGTCCTGCGGCAGGGCGAGCGTGACGGCGCCGGTCTCGACGGGGTCCGTGAGCACGCGCAGGGCGGCGAGCGCCGCCGGGATCAGGGCTTCGGGACGGGTCACCCGGTCGAAGTACCGCGAGACGGGCCGCAGGCAGTCGTTGACGGACACGTCGCCCGCGTAGGGCACTTCGAGCTGCTGGAGCACCGGGTCGGCGGGGCGGGTGGCGAAGGTGTCGCCGGGCAGCAGCAGGACGGGCAGGTGGTTGACGGTGGCGAGGGCGGCGCCGGTGACCAGGTTGGTGGCGCCGGGGCCGATGGACGTCGTCACGGCGTGCGTGGACATCCGCCCCGACTGCCGGGCGTAGCCGACCGCCGCGTGCACCATGGCCTGCTCGTTGCGCCCCTGGTGGAAGGGCATCTCGTCGCCGTACTCGACGAGCGCCTGGCCGAGCCCGGCGACGTTGCCGTGCCCGAAGATGCCCCAGGTCGCCCCGATGACGCGGTGCCGGGTGCCGTCGCGCTCGCTGAACTGCCGGGACAGGAAGCGCACGAGGGCCTGCGCGGTGGTCAGGCGGACCGTGCCGGTCATCGGTACCCCTCCGTGTGGTCAGGGTGGAAGCAGATCTTCCACTCTCGTTGGTCCCCCGGTCCCGCCATGACGTTCAGGTAGTACATGGCGTGGCCGGGCTGGGCGATGGAAGGACCGTGCCAGCCGTCGGGCACGAGCACGGCGTCACCGGAGCGGACCTCGGCGAGCACGTCGGTGCCGCCCTCGCGGGAGGGGGACACCCGCTGGTAGCCGAAGCCGTGCTCGCCCTCGATCTCGAAGTAGTAGATCTCCTCGAGCTCGGCCTCGACGCCGGGGCGGTGCTCGTCGTGCTTGTGCGGCGGGTACGAGGACCAGTTGCCGCCGGGCGTGATCACCTCGACGGCGATCAGGCGGTCGCAGTCGAACGTGTCCGCCGCGGCGAAGTTGCGCACCTGGCGGGCGCAGGTGCCGCTGCCCCGCTCTTCGACGGGGACCTCCGGCGCGGGGCCGTAGCGGGCGGGGAGTCGGCGCTCGCACTTCGCTCCTGCCAGGGCGAAGCGGCCTCCCACGCCGGAGGCGATCTGGATGTGGGTATCGCGGGGAACGTAAGCGAAGTCACTGGCTCCGCTGAACACGCTCTCCCGGCCCAGGAGTTCGATGATCTCGCCCTCCGCGTGCACCGTACCGCCGCCGGTCAGCGGGAGCACGATCCATTCACTCTCTCCGGTGGCGAAGGAGTGCAGTCCGCCGGGCGGCAGTTCGACGACGCGCAGGCTGGAGTGGGTCCATCCGGCGCGCTCGGGGTCGATGGCGAGGGCGTAGGGGCCCTCGGCCGCGCTTCCCTTCGGTACGTACGTCATGCGGGCATCCTTCCGGGTGCGTACCCCACGGCTACAGCAGACCCACGGCCGTGTCGACGGCGCCCGCCACGTCGCCGTCCGGCGGGTAGAGCAGGGTCCGCCCGGCGACCAGGCCGTACACGGTGGGCAGGCGCAGGGCGCCGCGCCACTTCTCGAACGCGGTGTCCGTGTCCGTGCCGCCGCCGAGCAGCACGGCGGGCAGCGTCGAGGCCTCCATGACGCGCGCCATGTCGTCGGGGTCGTCGGTGACGGGCACCTTCAGCCAGGTGTACGCGGAGGTGCCGCCGAGGCCGGAGGCGATGGCGAGGGACCGGGTGACCGCCTCCGCGCTGAGGTCGTTGCGCAGCCCTTCGGGTGACCTGCGGCACAGGAACGGCTCGACGAACACCGGCAGCTGACGCTCCGCCATCGCGTCGACGGCGCGTGCCGTGGCGTACAGGGTGGCGAGCGAGCCCGGGTCGTCGTAGTCGACGCGCAGCAGCAGCTTGCCCGCGTCGAAGCCGAGCCGCTCCAGGTCCTCGGGGCGGTAGCCGGTGAAGCGGTCGTCCAGTTCGAAGGCGGCGCCGGCGAGCCCGCCCCGGTTCATGGACCCCAGCACGACCTTGTCGTCGAGCGCGCCGAGCAGCAGCAGGTCGTCGAGGATGTCGGCGGTGGCGAGCACGCCGTCGACGCCGGGCCGCTCCAGGGCCAGGCACAGCCGCTCCAGGAGGTCGGCCCGGCCGGCCATGGCGAGGGGGTCCTTGCCGACGCCGAGCGCGCCGCGCGCCGGATGGTCCGCCGCGATGATCATCAGCCGTCCGGAGGGGCCGAGCAGGGGCCGCCGGATCCTGCGGGCCGCGGCCTCGGCGATGGCCTCGGGGTGCCGCGCCCGGGTCCGCACGAGCGCGGAGACGTCCACGGCGGCGCTCATCGGACCTCCCCCGCCGTCAGCGCGTCCGCCACCTCGGCGGCGTACGGCATGGCGGAGGAGCACTCAAGGCGGGAGGCGACGATCGCGCCCGCCGCGTTGGCGTAGCGGACCGTCCGCTCCAGGTCCCAGCCGGAGAGCAGCCCGTGGCACAGGGCCCCGCCGAAGGCGTCGCCCGCGCCGAGCCCGTTGAGGACCGTCACCGGAAGCGGCGGCACCTCGGCCACCGTCCCGGCCCTGTCCATGGCGAGCACACCCTTCGGTCCCTGCTTGACCACGGCGAGTCCGACGCCCGCGGCGAGCAGCGCCTCGGCGGCGGCGCGCGGTTCGCGCTCGCCGGTGGCGATCTCCACCTCGTCCACGTTGCCGACGGCGACCGTCGCGTGCCGCAGGGCGGCGGCGTAGTGGGGGCGGGCCTCGTCCGGGTCGCGCCAGAACATGGGCCGCCAGTCGAGGTCGAAGACCGTGGTGGCGGCGGCGGGGCGGGCGGCGAGCGCGGCGAGGGTCGCGCCCCGGCTCGGCTCCTCGCACAGGCCGGTGCCGGTCATCCAGAAGATCCGCGCCGCCGCGATCGCGCCGAGGTCGAGCTCGTCCGCGCGGATCTCCAGGTCGGGGGCCTTGGGCTGGCGGTAGAAGTACAGCGGGAAGTCGTCCGGCGGGAACACCTCGCAGAACGTGACCGGCGTCGGCAGGCCCGCCACCTCCGTGGCCCACCGCGCGTCCACGCCGAACTCCCGCAGCTGCTCGCGCAGATACTCCCCGAAGGGGTCCTGTCCCGTCCGCGTGACAACGCCCACGCGCCGCCCGAGCCGGGCGGCGGCCACCGCCACGTTCGTCGCCGAGCCGCCGAGGAACTTCCCGAACGTCGTGACCCGCGCCAGCGGCACCCCGCTCTCCAGGGGGTACAGGTCCACGCCGATCCGGCCCATCGTGATGACGTCGTACGGATCGGCGCTCGCGTCGGCGTACGGATCCGGGTGCGGATGGGTCACCCTGCACATCCCTTCGTGGTGGCTTCCCTCAGGTCTAATCCCGCCCCATGAACCCTGTCAACATTTTGTCCTTACATTCGGACTACTGCTTGACACTGTTCTCGGCCGACGGCGAGGCTTGCGGCCATGGCGCAGCAGACAGAGCCGCAGACAGAGCCGTCGCGAGGCTCCCCGTTGTCCCGCATCCGCATCGGCTCGGCCCCCGACTCCTGGGGCGTGTGGTTCCCCGACGACGAGCGGCAGGTGCCGTGGAGCCGCTTCCTGGACGAGGTCGCCGACTGCGGGTACGAGTGGATCGAGCTCGGCCCGTACGGCTATCTGCCGACCGACCCCGCCCAACTGGCCGAGGAGACGCGGCGCCGGGGCCTGAAGGTCTCCGCGGGCACGGTCTTCACCGGCCTGCACCACGGCCCTGACGTCTGGGACAAGACGTGGGAGCACGTGTCGTCCATCGCCGCCCTCACCCAGGCCATGGGGGCCCGGCACCTCGTCGTCATCCCGTCCTTCTGGCGCGACGACAAGACCGGCGAGGTCCTGGAGGACGCCACGCTCACGCCCGGGCAGTGGCGCCAGCTGACCACCCAGACCGAGCGCCTGGGCCACGAGGTGCGCGAGCGCTACGGCCTCGACATCGTCGTCCACCCGCACGCCGACACCCACATCGACACCGAGGAGAACGTCGCCCGCTTCCTCGACGCGACGGACTCCGGGCTCGTGTCGCTGTGCCTGGACACCGGCCACTACGCGTACTGCGGCGGCGACAGCGTCAAGCTCATCGAGACGTACGGCGAGCGCATCGGCTACCTCCACCTGAAGCAGGTGGACCCCGCCGTCCTCGCCGAGGTCCGGGCGCAGGACATGCCGTTCGGGCCCGCCGTCGCCCGCGGCGTGATGTGCGAGCCGCCCGCGGGGGTGCCCGCGCTCGAGCCCGTCCTCGCGGCGGCGCAGCGGCTCGGCGTCGACCTGTTCGCCATCGTCGAGCAGGACATGTACCCCTGCGAGCCGGACCGGCCGGAGCCGATCGCGCGCCGGACCCGCGCGTTTCTCCGCCGCTGCGGAGCGTAACCGCCGGACGCGTCCAGCGGCCCCGGGGCGCCCTCTTCTCCCACCCGCCCGCCCTCCATCGCGCTGACGCGCTCGTCCTCAAACGCCGGACGGGCTAGAACTTGCCGGCTGCGGCAAGTTCTAGCCCGTCCGGCGTTTGATCGGGAAGGGCGGGCCTGGGGCGCACCGCGAGGGCACGTTCCGTGAGCGCACTCCTCGCCCCCTGCCCCACTCTCGTCACAAATACCGCCCTCCCGTCACACATGTCCCACGTACGCGGGTTTCCCGTCACAGCCAGTCGACAGGCGCTCCCCCACGGTCACTCTCCGTCGTTCACGGGGCACAGGCTGAGTGACACCAGTGCCGCGCCCAGCTCCCCCGTCGGCCGCTCCGGCCGCCCTGGGCACGCACAGGGAGGAGCCACTGATGACCGACCGCAGGCTCTGGTCGTACAAAGACATCGCCGCGCACATCCGGGTCCAGCCGGACACCGTGCGCTCCTACCGCAAGCACGGCCTCCTCCCCGAGCCCGACCACGTCGAGGGCGGCAAGCCGTACTGGTACGCGGACACCATCCGGGCCTGGGTCGCCTCGCGGCCCGGCAACCGCACGCGCAAGAACGACTGAACCCCGTCACCCCCACCGCACCCACCGCTCCCCCCTCTTGGAAAATACCCCCTAGGGGTATAGAGTGAAGTCATTCATCCGCGCGCTTCACTGAGGAGAACGACATGACCGCCAACGCCCAGACCTCGCAGACCGGCGCCATCACGACGGTGTACGACGTGAAGGGGATGACGTGCGGCCACTGCGAGGGCGCTGTCAACGGCGAGATCTCCGAGCTCGCGGGCGTCAGCTCCGTCCAGGCCGTCGCCGCCACGGGCAAGGTCACCGTGGTCTCCGCGGCCCCCCTCGACGAGGAGGCGGTCCGCGCCGCGGTCGACGAGGCCGGTTACGAACTGGTCGGCACGGCCGCCTGAGCCACCCTCGCCCCACGGGCCCCGCGGCACGCCACCAGCGCCGCGGGGCCCACCCGTCGTACCGTCGTACTCCCGTACGCAGCGAAAGAGCCGTCATGAACACCTCCGAGGTCGAACTCGCCGTCGGCGGCATGACCTGCGCCTCCTGCTCGGCCCGCATCGAGAAGAAGCTGAACCGCATGGAGGGCGTGACCGCGTCGGTCAACCTCGCCACGGAGAAGGCCAAGGTCGCCTACGCCGACGGGATCGAGGTCGCCGACCTCGTCGCCACGGTCGAGAAGCTCGGCTACACGGCGCGCGAGATCGTCCCGCCGCGGCCCGACGCGGCCCCTCAGGCGGCCCGCCCCACCACCGCCGACCTGACGGAGGCCGATCAGCTGCTGCGGCGCCTGCTGGTCTCCGCCACGCTCGCCGTCCCCGTCATCGTGATGGCGATGGTCCCCGCGCTCCAGTTCGAGTACTGGCAGTGGCTGTCCCTCACGCTTGCGGCGCCTGTCGTGGTGTGGGGCGGGGCGCCCTTCCACCGGGCGGCGTTCGTCAACGCCCGGCACGGCGCCGCCACCATGGACACCCTCGTGTCGCTCGGCACCCTCGCCGCCTTCGGCTGGTCGCTGTGGGCCCTGTTCTTCGGGACGGCGGGCGAGCCGGGGATGCGGCACGGCTTCGACCTGACGATCGAGCGCGGCACCGGCTCATCGGCGCTGTACCTCGAAGTCGCCGCCGGGGTGGTCACGTTCATCCTCCTCGGCCGCTATCTGGAGGCCCGCTCCAAACGCCGGGCGGGCGCCGCCCTGAAGGCGCTCCTTGAGCTCGGCGCCAGGGACGTCACCGTCCTTCGTGACGGCACTGAAAAGAACGTTCTAGTCAGCGAGTTGATGACCGGGGACCGGTTCCTGGTGCGGCCCGGCGAGAAGATCGCCACCGACGGGCGGGTCGTCGAGGGCGCCTCCGCCGTCGACGCCTCGATGCTCACCGGCGAGTCCGTGCCCGTCGACGTCGCCGCCGGGGACGCGGTGACCGGGGCGACCCTGAACGTCGGCGGGCGGCTCGTCGTCGAGGCCACGCGCATCGGCGCCGACACCCAACTGGCCCGCATGGCGCGGCTCGTGGAGGACGCCCAGAACGGCAAGGCCGCCGCCCAGCGCCTCGCCGACCGCATCTCCGCCGTATTCGTGCCCGTCGTCATCGCGCTCGCCGTGGCCACCCTCGGCTTCTGGCTCGGCAACGGCGTGGGACCCGCCGCCGCGTTCACGGCCGCCGTCGCCGTACTGATCATCGCCTGCCCGTGCGCGCTCGGCCTTGCCACGCCCACCGCGCTGATGGTCGGCACCGGGCGCGGCGCGCAGCTCGGCATCCTCATCAAGGGCCCCGAAGTCCTGGAGTCCACCCGCCGCGTCGACACGATCGTCCTGGACAAGACCGGCACCGTCACCACCGGAAAGATGACGCTCCAGGAGGTGCACACGGCCGAGGGCACCGACGAGAAGGAGCTGCTGCGGCTCGCGGGCGCCCTGGAGCACGCCTCCGAGCACCCGGTGGCCCGCGCCGTCGCGGCGGGCGCGGCCCGGCGGCTGGGGCTCGACGCGGCCGCGCTCCCGGCGCCGGAGCACTTCGTGAACGCCCCCGGGACCGGGGTGCGCGGCACCGTGGACGGGCACGCGGTGCTCGCCGGGCGCGAGCGGCTGCTCACCGAGGCCGAGGTCACCGGCCTCGACGCGCTTGCCGGTGCCGTGGAGCGGGCCGAGGCGGCGGGCCACACGGTCGTTCTCGTCGCCTGGGACGGCGTCGCGCGCGGGGTGCTCGCGGTCGCCGACGCGGTCAAGGACACCAGCGCCGACGCCGTGCGCGCGCTGCGTCGACTCGGCCTCGTGCCCGTGCTGTTGACCGGTGACCACCGGGCCGTCGCCGAGACGGTCGCGCGCGGGGTCGGCATCGAGACCGTGTACGCGGACGTGCTGCCCGAGGACAAGGCGGAGGTGGTGCGGCGGCTGCGCGCCGAGGGCCGGGTCGTGGCGATGGTCGGCGACGGCGTGAACGACGCGGCCGCGCTCGCCACGGCCGACCTGGGCCTGGCCATGGGCACCGGCACGGACGCCGCCATCGAGGCGAGCGACCTGACGCTCGTACGGGGCGACTTGAGGGTGGCGGCGGACGCCATCCGGCTCTCCCGCAGAACGCTCGCCACCATCAAGGGCAACCTCTGCTGGGCCTTCGGCTACAACGTCGCCGCGCTGCCGCTCGCCGCCGCCGGACTGCTCAATCCGATGATCGCCGGAGCGGCCATGGCGTTCTCGTCCGTGTTCGTTGTGACCAACAGTCTCCGCTTGCGGTCTTTCACATAGCCCCGCGATCCTTCACACTGTCTTCGCGGGACCCTCACCTCGGGGTCGGATTACCCTTTTGGGCCGTCTTGCGTATGTACAGGACATATGCAAGAGACGCAGATCACAACGATCAGAACGTAACCATCAGGGGGGCTCACGAGTCTAAGAGGGCGACACCAGAGGGATCTTGGGGGATCCCTAAGGTGTCTGGGGACATCTTGGGGGATGTTCCCGGAACGCGTTGGCCGGGGCACGTGCACCGGGGAGCTTTGAGCGGCCCTCCCGATGTCGTACGCGTCCCGGCAGACCGCAACCACACACTCCCGGCCGGATCCCGTGGGGGGAATCCGCACCGGGGCACAGGAAAACGCCCCGACCGTCGACCCGTGGGGGGATCGACGGCGGGGCGTTTTTCATGACATGGGCGCCATCAGCGCCCCGTCAGGGGCGCGGGGAACTGCGCGACCAGCCACGACGAAAGCCGCAGCCGCATCTGCCGAGCAACCAAGCAGACGCGACCGCGGCTTTCGTCGCGAAAGAGACCGAGGTCCAGGAGCTACCGGGACTCCACCGGGACGAAGTCCCGGAGAACCTCACCGGTGTAGATCTGGCGCGGGCGACCGATACGAGACCCCGGCTCCTTGATCATCTCGTGCCACTGGGCGATCCAGCCCGGCAGCCGGCCAAGGGCGAACAGGACCGTGAACATCTCGGTCGGGAAGCCCATGGCCCGGTAGATCAGGCCGGTGTAGAAGTCGACGTTCGGGTAGAGGTTGCGCGAGACGAAGTAGTCGTCGGAGAGCGCGTGCTCCTCCAGCTTGAGCGCGATGTCGAGCAGCTCGTCGGACTTGCCGAGGGCCGAGAGGACATCGTGCGCGGCGGCCTTGATGATCTTGGCGCGCGGGTCGAAGGACTTGTACACCCGGTGGCCGAAGCCCATCAGGCGGACGCCGTCCTCCTTGTTCTTCACCTTGTTGATGAAGGAGTCGACGTCGCCGCCGTTGGCCTGGATGCCCTCCAGCATCTCCAGGACCGACTGGTTGGCGCCGCCGTGCAGCGGGCCCCACAGGGCGGAGATGCCGGCGGAGATCGAGGCGAACATGTTCGCCTGCGAGGAGCCGACCAGGCGGACCGTCGAGGTCGAACAGTTCTGCTCGTGGTCCGCGTGCAGGATGAGGAGCTTGTCGAGGGCCGAGACGACGACCGGGTCGAGCTCGTACTCCTGGGCGGGGACCGAGAAGGTCATGCGCAGGAAGTTCTCGACGTACCCGAGGTCGTTGCGCGGGTAGACGAAGGGGTGGCCGATCGACTTCTTGTAGGCGTACGCCGCGATCGTCGGCAGCTTGGCGAGCAGCCGGATCGTGGAGAGGTGGCGCTGCTTCTCGTCGAACGGGTTGTGGCTGTCCTGGTAGAACGTGGACAGCGCGCTGACCACGGAGGACAGCATCGCCATCGGGTGGGCGTCACGCGGGAAGCCGTCGAAGAAACGCTTGACGTCCTCGTGCAGCAGGGTGTGCTGGGTGATCTCGTTCTTGAACGTGGCCAGCTCGTCGACCTTCGGCAGCTCGCCGTTGATCAGCAGGTACGCCACCTCGAGGAAGGTGGAGCGCTCGGCCAGCTGCTCGATCGGGTAGCCGCGGTAGCGCAGGATGCCCTGTTCACCGTCGAGGTAGGTGACGGCGGACTTGTACGCGGCGGTGTTGCCGTAGCCGCTGTCCAGGGTCACCAGACCGCTCTGCGCGCGGAGCTTGCCGATGTCGAAGCCCTTGTCGCCCACAGTGGACTCGATCACCGGGTAGGTGTACTCGCCGTCGCCGTACCGCAGTACTACAGCATTCTCGTTGTGCTCGCTCACGTCATCCCTCACCGACGTTGTGCCTCTTCTTCGAGGTGCCCTGACTGTCTCTACCATCCCCCATTTGGCCCTGGAGAGTGCACTCGGGGTCGACCATTGGGCCTATTGGCGGCACTCAGTGCCGCCAACCTGCTCATCCTGCCCCCTTCGCCCTGGTTCCGAAAGTGGTGTGTGACCTTTACGACTCAAATGATCGATCAAAGTCTGGATGGTGTTGACGTTCACGCGCGGGGCGGCCCGCGAGACGGTGGTCCAGGGCCGTGAAGCGCCTGCCCGCGGACACCGTGCGCACCGCCTGGCCCAGCGCCTTGCGCGAACCGACCAGCACGACCAGCCTCTTGGCGCGGGTCACCGCCGTATAGAGCAGATTTCGCTGAAGCATCATCCAGGCGCCGGTGGTGACCGGAATCACCACCGCTGGATACTCACTTCCCTGGGAGCGGTGGATTGTCACCGCGTAGGCGTGGGCGAGTTCGTCGAGTTCGTCGAAGTCGTATCCGACCTCCTCGTCCTCGTCCGTCAGGACCGTCAGGCGCTGTTCGTCCGGGTCCAGGGCGGTGACCACGCCCACCGTGCCGTTGAAGACGCCGTTCTCGCCCTTCTCGTAGTTGTTGCGGATCTGAGTGACCTTGTCGCCGACGCGGAAGACGCGGCCACCGAAGCGCTTCTCGGGCAGGCCGGGGCGGGCGGGGGTGATGGCCTGCTGGAGCAGGCCGTTCAGGTTCCCCGCGCCCGCGGGGCCGCGGTGCATGGGGGCGAGGACCTGCACGTCCCGGCGCGGGTCGAGACCGAACTTGGCGGGGACGCGGCGCGCGGCCACGTCCACGGCGAGCCGCCCGGCCTCCTCGGTGTCCTCCGCCACGAACAGGAAGAAGTCGCTCAGGCCCTGGGTGAGGGGCTGTTGCCCCGCGTTGATGCGGTGGGCGTTGGTGACCACGCCGGACTCCTGCGCCTGGCGGAAGACGCGCGTGAGCCGGACCGCGGGCACCGGGCTGCCCTCGCTCAGCAGGTCCCGCAGGACCTCGCCCGCGCCGACGCTCGGCAGCTGGTCCACATCGCCCACGAAGAGCAGATGGGCGCCCGGCGGCACGGCCTTCACCAGCTTGTTGGCGAGCAGCAGGTCCAGCATGGACGCCTCGTCCACGACCACCAGGTCCGCGTCCAGGGGGCGGTCCCTGTCGTACGCGGCGTCGCCGCCGGGCTTCAGCTCCAGGAGGCGGTGCACGGTGGAGGCTTCGGCGCCCGTCAGCTCGGCGAGGCGCTTGGCGGCGCGGCCCGTGGGCGCGGCGAGCAGCACCTTGGCCTTCTTGGCGCGGGCCAGCTCCACGATGGAGCGGACCGTGAAGGACTTGCCGCAGCCGGGCCCGCCGGTGAGGACGGCGACCTTCCGGGTCAGGGCGAGCCGGACGGCCTCCTCCTGCTCGGGGGCGAGCTCCGCGCCCGTGCGCCGGGCGAGCCAGGCCAGGGCCTTGTCCCAGGCGACGTCCGCGAAGCCCGGCATCCGGTCGTCAGCGGCGCGCAGCAGGCGGGACAGCTGGGCGGCCAGGGACAGTTCGGCGCGGTGGAAGGGGACCAGATAGACGGCCGTGACCTCCGGGCCGCCGTCGGGCCCGGGGACCGGCTCGCGGACGACGCCCTCGTCCTCCCCCGCGAGCTCGCCGAGGCAGTCGATGACCAGGCCCGTGTCCACCTGGAGCAGCTTGACCGCGTCGGCGATGAGGCGCTCCTCGGGCAGGAAGCAGTTGCCCTGGTCGGTGGATTGCGAGAGCGCGTACTGCAAGCCCGCCTTGACGCGGTCGGGGCTGTCGTGCGGGATGCCGACGGACTGGGCGATGCGGTCGGCGGTGAGGAAGCCGATGCCCCAGACGTCGGCCGCGAGGCGGTACGGCTCGTTCTTGACCACGGAGATGGAGGCGTCCCCGTACTTCTTGTAGATCCGCACGGCGATGGAGGTGGAGACGCCGACGCCCTGGAGGAAGACCATGACCTCCTTGATGGCCTTCTGCTCCTCCCAGGCGGCGGCGATCTTCTTGGTGCGCTTGGGGCCGAGCCCGGGGACCTCGATGAGCCGCTTGGGCTCGTGCTCGATGACGTCGAGGGTGTCGACGCCGAAGTGCGTGGTGATGCGGTCGGCCATGACCGGGCCGATGCCCTTGATGAGCCCGGAGCCCAGATAGCGGCGGATGCCCTGGATGGTGGCGGGCAGGACCGTCGTGTAGTTCTCCACCGTGAACTGCTTGCCGTACTGGGGGTGGGAGCCCCAGCGGCCTTCCAGGCGCAGGGACTCGCCGACCTGCGCGCCGAGCAGCGAGCCGACCACCGTGAGCAGGTCACCGGCGCCTTTGCCGGTGTCCACGCGCGCGACCGTGTACCCCGTCTCCTCGTTGGCGTACGTGATGCGCTCCAGGACGCCCTCGATCGAGGCCATCCGGGGCGCGGGCACACCCGGGGTGCCCCGCTGGGCAGCAGTCGACATGGTCCGACGCTACCGCCGGGCACTGACACCGCGTCCAGGGCCCCGCGCGGGGCGGGGCGGCCGGAGGAGACGGTGCGGCGGCCGGGGCGGTACGCGGCGGGGTCACGATCTGGTTTCGGCCACCTGTCAAGGGGTTGTCAAGACGTCGTGTAATCGATTCCAATCCCTCGTGTAATCGATTCCACAAGGAGGTGGCATCGGCGGTGGCAAGCGTTGGCATCAAAGACGTCGCGGCCCGGGCGGGCGTGTCCGTCGCGACGGTGTCACGGGTCCTGAACGGGCACGCGTCCGTCAGCCCCGCGGCCCGCGGCCGGGTCCTCGAGGCCGTGGAGGCGCTCGGATACCGGCCCAACGCGCTGGCCCGGTCGCTGCGCACCGATCAGACGCGCACGCTCGGCCTGATCATCAGCGACGTCCTGAATCCGTACTTCACCGAGCTGGCCCGCTCCGTCGAGGAGGAGGCCCGGGCGCTCGGCTACAGCCTCATCTTCGGCAACGCCGACGAGCGGCCCGAGGTCCAGGACCACCACGTCCGCACCCTCCTGGACCGCCGCATCGACGGGCTCCTCGTCTCTCCCGCCGACGGCGGCTCCCCGCTGCTCCTGGACGCCGCGCGCGCGGGCACCCCGATGGTGTTCGTGGACCGCTGGATCGCGGGCGCGGACGTGCCCGTCGTACGGGCGGACGGGCGCGGCGCGGTGCGCGACCTGGTGGCCCATCTGCACGGGCTCGGGCACCGCAGGCTCGCCATCATCGCGGGCCCCGCCGCCACGACCACCGGCAGCGAGCGCGTGGCGGCCTTCCGCGAGGCGCTCGCGGAGTACGGCCTCGAGCTGCCCGCCGCGTACGTCGGGCAGGGCGACTTCCAGGCCGCGAGCGGGCGCCGCGCCACCGAGCGCTTCCTGGCCCTGCCGACGCCGCCCGACGTCGTCTTCGCCGCCGACAACCTGATGGCGCTCGGCGCGCTCGACGCCATCCGCGCGCGCGGGATGCGCGTTCCGCACGACATCGCGCTCGCCGCGTTCGACGACATCCCGTGGTTCGTGCACACCGACCCGCCGATCACGGCGGTCGCCCAGCCGACCGGCGAGCTCGGCCGGGCCGCCGTCCGGGCCCTGGCCGACCGCATCGAGGGCCGCCCGGCCCCGTCCGTGACGCTGCCCGCGCGCCTGGTCGTCCGCCGCTCCTGCGGCGAGGCGGCCCCGCCTGGGCCCCCTGCCGAAGAGACCTCCGCTGGAAGGAGCAACCAGTGAGCCACGACGAGGAGTTGCTGCGCGTCGAGGGCATCCGCAAGGCGTTTCCCGGCGTGGTGGCGCTCGACGGCGTCGACTTCGACCTGCGCGCGGGCGAGGTGCACGTGCTGCTCGGCGAGAACGGCGCGGGCAAGTCCACGCTGATCAAGATGCTGTCCGGCGCCCACCAGCCCGACGCGGGGCGCATCCTGGCCGGGGGCGAGGAGGTCCGCGTGCACGGCGCGCAGGACGCCGAGCGGCTCGGGATCGCCACCATCTACCAGGAGTTCAACCTCGTCCCCGACCTGACGGTCGCCGAGAACGTCTTCCTGGGCCGCCAGCCCCGCCGCTACGGCCTGATCGACCGCAAGAAGATGGAGGCCGACGCGGCCGTGCTCCTCGCGCGCGTGGGCGTCGACGTCTCGCCGCGCGCCCGCTGCCGCGACCTCGGCATCGCCCGCCTGCAGATGGTGGAGATCGCCAAGGCGCTGAGCCTGCACGCGCGCGTGCTCATCATGGACGAGCCGACGGCCGTGCTGACCGCCGAGGAGGTGGAGAAGCTCTTCACCCTCGTGCGCGCCCTGCGCGAGGACGGCGTCGGGATCGTCTTCATCACCCACCACCTGGAGGAGATCGCCGCGCTCGGCGACCGCGTGAGCGTCATCCGCGACGGCAGGAGCGTGGGCCAGGTGCCCGCCGACACGCCCGAGGACGAGCTGGTCCGCCTGATGGTGGGGCGCTCCATCGAGCAGCAGTACCCCAGGGAGCGGCCCGCGCTCGACGACGGCGGCGACGTGCCGTTGCTGAAGGTGCGCGGGCTCACCCGGCGGGGCGTGTTCCACGACGTCGGCTTCGAGGTGCGCGCCGGTGAGGTCGTCGGCGTGGCCGGTCTCGTGGGGGCGGGGCGCACCGAGGTGGCGCGGGCCGTCTTCGGCGCCGACCCCTATGACGCGGGCTCGGTGGAGGTCGAGGGCAGCCCGGTGCCCCCGCACGACGTGTACGCGGCGATGACCGCCGGGATCGGGCTCGTGCCGGAGGACCGCAAGGGCCAGGGCCTGGTCCTCGACGCGTCCGTGGCGGACAACCTGGGCCTGGTGACGCTGCGTTCGGCGACCCGCGCCGGGCTCGTGGACCGGGCCGGGCAGAGCGCGGCGGCGGAGCGGATCGCCGGGCAGCTCGGGGTGCGCATGGCGGGCCTGCACCAGCACGTGCGCACGCTGTCCGGCGGCAACCAGCAGAAGGTCGTCATCGGCAAGTGGCTCCTTGCCAAGGCGCGGGTGCTGATCCTCGACGAGCCGACGCGCGGCATCGACGTCGGCGCGAAGGTCGAGATCTACCAGCTCGTCAACGAACTCACGGCGGCCGGGCACGCCGTCCTGATGATCTCCAGCGACCTGCCCGAGGTGCTCGGCATGAGCGACCGGGTCCTGGTGCTGGCCGAGGGCCGCCTCGCGGGCGAACTGGCCGCCGCGGACGCGACGCAGGACGCCGTGATGGCGCTGGCCGTCGGCAGCGCCGCCGCCCTTGAAACGCCCATCGAACAGCACGACACCGCCCCTGCGGGGGACGCGGAGGAGGGTTCCCGTGGCAACCACTGACACCCGTCCGGGCAAGCCGGGCAGCGACGCCACCGGCGGCGCGAGCGGCCTCGACCTGCGGCGGCTGCTGCTCGACAACGGGGCGCTGACCGCGCTCGTGGCCCTGGTGGTGGCGATGTCGCTGCTGTCCGGCGACTTCCTGACCACGCAGAACTTGCTGAACGTCGGCGTGCAGGCGGCCGTGACGGCGATCCTCGCGTTCGGCGTCACCTTCGTCATCGTCTCCGCGGGCATCGACCTGTCGGTCGGTTCGGTGGCGGCGCTCTCGGCGACGGTCCTGGCCTGGTCGGCGACGAAGGAGGGCGTGCCCGTCTGGATCGCGGTGCTCCTGGCCGTCGCCACCGGCATCGCCTGCGGCCTCGTCAACGGCGTGCTCGTCTCGTACGGGAAGCTGCCGCCGTTCATCGCGACGCTCGCGATGCTGTCCATCGGCCGCGGCCTGTCCCTGGTGATCTCGCAGGGCAGCCCGATCGCGTTCCCGGAGTCCGTGTCCCGCGTCGGTGACACGCTCGGCGGCTGGCTGCCGGTGCCGGTGCTCGTGATGGTCGCGATGGGCCTGGTGACGGCGCTGATCCTGGCGCGTACGTACATCGGCCGCTCCATGTACGCGATCGGCGGCAACGAGGAGGCGGCGCGTCTTTCGGGGCTGCGCGTCAAGCGGCAGAAGATCGCGATCTACGCCCTGTCCGGCCTGTTCGCGGCCGTCGCGGGCATCGTGCTCGCGTCCCGCCTGGTGTCCGCGCAGCCGCAGGCCGCGCAGGGTTACGAGCTGGACGCGATCGCCGCGGTCGTCATCGGCGGGGCGAGCCTCGCGGGCGGCGTCGGCAAGGCGTCGGGCACCCTGATCGGCGCGCTGATCCTGGCGGTGCTCCGCAACGGCCTCAACCTCCTTTCGGTGTCGGCGTTCTGGCAGCAGGTGGTGATCGGTGTCGTCATCGCGCTCGCGGTGCTTCTCGACACGGTGCGCAGGAAGGCCGGGGCCGCGGCAGGCACGCCGGGGGGCAGTACGTCATCGGGCGCGGGCGGCAAGGGGCCGCAGGCGTTGAAGTACACGGTCGCGGCGGTGGTCGCGGCGGCCGTCATCGCGGCGGTGTCGCTGTGGAACCCGGGCGGTTCGGGCTCGTCGAAGAAGGTCGGCCTGTCCCTGTCCACCCTGAACAACCCGTTCTTCGTGCAGATGAAGGAGGGCGCGCAGGCCGAGGCCAGGAAGGCGGGCGTGGACCTGACCGTCACCGACGCCCAGAACGACGCCTCCCAGCAGGCCAACCAGCTGCAGAACTTCACCAGCGGCAACATGAAGGCCGTCATCGTCAACCCGGTCGACTCCGACGCCGTCGGCCCGGCCGCGCGGGCCGCCAACAAGGCGGACATCCCCGTGGTCGCCGCGGACCGGGGCGTGAACAAGGCGGACGTCGCCACGCTCGTCGCCTCCGACAACGTGGCGGGCGGCAGGCAGGCCGCGAAGGCCCTCGCCGCCGAGCTCGGCGGCAAGGGCACGGTGGTGGTCCTCCAGGGCACGGCGGGCACGTCCGCGAGCCGCGAGCGCGGGCAGGGCTTCGCCGACGGCATCAAGGCGTTCCCCGGCATCAAGGTCGTCGCCAAGCAGCCCGCGGACTTCGACCGCACCAAGGGCCTGGACGTGATGACGAACCTGCTCCAGTCGCACCCGGACGTCGACGGCGTGTTCGCCGAGAACGACGAGATGGCGCTGGGCGCGGTCAAGGCGCTCGGTGGCAAGGCCGGCCATTCGGTGTCGGTGGTCGGCTTCGACGGGACGCCGGACGGCCTGAAGGCGGTCGCGGACGGCACGCTGTTCGCGTCGGTGGCGCAGCAGCCCAAGGAGCTGGGCCGGATCGCGGTGCGCAACGCGATCGCGGTGGCGGACGGCGAGAAGGTGCCGTCGCTGGTGAAGGTCCCGGTGAAGGTGGTCACGGACCGGAACGTGAAGGACTTCCAGTGACGGCGGGGGCGACACGGCCCCGTACGGTGGGAGTTTGACCAGCGTGACCAGGGTGTGTGACCGGTGTGAACAGCGCGAAAGGCAGAACAGGGATGCGTGAGTACGACCTGCTGGTGGTGGGGTCGGCCAACGCCGACCTGGTGACGGCCGTGGAGCGCCGTCCTGGCGCGGGCGAGACGGTCCTCGGCTCGGACCTGGCGGTCCATCCGGGCGGCAAGGGCGCGAACCAGGCGGTCGCCGCGGCCCGGGTCGGGGCGCGGACGGCGCTGCTCGCGCGGGTCGGTGACGACGCGTACGGGCGGCTGCTCCGCGACGCGCAGGAGTCGGCGGGCGTGGACACGTCCGGGGTCCTGGTGGGCGGCGCGCCGACCGGGGTCGCGCTCATCACGGTCGATCCGTCGGGCGACAACAGCATCGTGGTGGCGCCGGGCGCCAACGCGCGCCTGACGCCCGCGGACGTACGGGCCGCGGCGGGCCTGTTCGCGGCGGCGCCGGTGGTGTCGACGCAGCTGGAGATCCCGCTGGAGACGGTGGCCGAGGTGGTCCGGGCGCTCGCGCCCGGGGCCCGTCTTGTCCTGAACCCCTCGCCGCCCGCGCCGCTGCCGCGCGAGGTCCTTGAGGCCTGCGATCCGCTGGTGGTCAACGAGCACGAGGCGCGGGTGGTCCTTCAGGGCGCGGGCGCGCCGGTGCCCGAGGAGCCGGAGGAGTGGGCGGCGGGGCTGCTGGCCCTGGGGCCGCGTTCGGTGGTGGTGACGCTGGGGGCGAAGGGGGCGCTGGTGGCGTGGGCCGGGGGCGCCGAGCGGGTGCCGTCGGTGAAGGTCGACGCGGTGGACACGACGGGGGCCGGGGACGCGTTCACGGCAGCCCTCGCGTGGCGGCTCGGCGCGGGCGAGGACCTGGCGACGGCGGCGCGCTTCGCGGTGAAGGTGGGCGCCCTCGCGGTGACGCGGGCGGGGGCGCAGGTGTCGTATCCGACGGCCGCGGAGGTCGCGGCGCTGTGAAGCGGTCGGGGGTGTTGAACCGTCATCTCGCGGGCGCGCTGGCCGAGCTGGGGCATGGCGACCGGGTGCTTGTGTGTGACGCGGGGCTGCCGGTGCCGGTGGGGCCGCGGGTGGTGGATCTGGCGTTCGTGGCGGGGGTGCCGTCGTTCGCGCAGGTCCTCGACGGGCTCCTTGCGGAGCTCGTGGTGGAGGGCGCGGTGGTGGCGCGTGAGGTGCGGGAGGCGAATCCGGAAGCGGCGGGGCTGTTGGAAGCGCGGTTTCCGGGGGCGCCGGGTCCGTTTCTGGAGCTGGTGTCGCACGACGAGCTGAAGGTGCTTGCGGCGGGGGCGCGGCTCGTGGTCCGTACGGGTGAGGCGCGGCCGTACGCGAATGCGCTGCTCAGCTGCGGCGTGTTCTTCTGACCCGGGGATGACCCGGGGATGACCCGGGGATAGGCCCTTGACCTGCGGCGTTTTGCGTTGGAGGCGTTTTTGGGCGGGATGCGTTTCGAGGGGGCCCGGTCCGTCGACCGGGCCCCCTCGGTTTCCCCACCCTCTGTCCGCGCTCCCCTTGGATCCCCCCAGATCCCCCCTCCGGAGCGCATGACACCCACTACGACCCGTTACCCCCGGGAAGGGTTGCACGGCTCCGGAAAGTTAATCCGGAAGATTTCAGCGGGACGATTTCAGCGTGCCGACGAACCGGGTCGGACGTAGCTTTCCGTACATGAGCGACACCTCATTCGAAGCCGACTCGTTCGAAGCCGACGTCCTCAACGAGCTGGGCGACGACAAGCTCCAGGAGATCGCCTCCGTCCTCGGCACGGACGCGGCCGGAGCGCGGGACGTCGTCGGCACCACGGCCTCCGCCCTGTCCGCGCCCCTCCAGGAGGAGGCGGCGGGCGGTGCGCAGGAGCCGCCGCTGGAGGGCGTCGCGACACTGGGCGGCGGCCTCGGCGGTCTCCTCGGCGGCGGCATGGCGGCCGGGGCGCTCGGCAAGCTGAGCAAGCCGGTGGCAACGGCGGTCTCGAAGAAGACCGGCCTCCCCGTGGCCACGGTGACCCGCGCGATCGACATCCTGATCCCGGTGGTCCTCGCGGTGCTCAGCAAGCGGGCGGCGGGCGGCAAGAAGTAGCGACGGTCACTCCCCTGCCCCCGGCTCCTCTCCGGCTCCGCTACCCCGAACCATCGGTTGCCGTTCAGCCGCTGAATGTCACTGGCGGGCGATAGCCTCGCGCTCATGAAGGAACGGGAATGGACGGAGCGCGCGGCTACGGTCGCGCTGCTGTGGCGTGCCCCGTCGGAAGCCGCCCGAAGACAGCTCACGCAGCGCGCGTTCGAGGTGGAGAGCTCCCTGAGCGTGCTCCGTGCGGAGCTCGGCCAGCCGACCTTGCTGGACGATCCCGTGGACGTGGCCCTCGCCGAAGCCACGGAGCTGATCAGGGCCTGGGAGCGGGACGGCCTCTCCTTGGTGACATTCCTGGAGCCGCGTTACCCGGCCCGCCTTCGAGGCGTGCACGACATGCCCGGGCTCCTCTTCACCGAAGGCTCCGTCATCCCGGACGATCAGGGCATCGCGGTGGTGGGCTCGCGGGAAGCCAGCCGGACCGGGCAGCGGGTGGCGTATCGCATCGCCCAGGAGCTGGCACGGCGCGAGATCACCGTCGTCAGCGGCCTCGCCGCCGGGGTCGACAGTGCGGCTCACCGCGGTGCGCTGGACGCTGGGGGCCGCACGGTCGGCGTGATCGGCACGGGCATCCGCCGCGCATACCCCCCGCAGAATCACGCGCTGCACCGTCAGATCGCCGCATCCGGCCTGCTGCTCTCCCAGTTCTGGCCGGACGCGGCACCGGACCGGCACACGTTCCCGGCTCGCAACGCGACGATGTCCGGCTACTCGCAAGCCACCGTCGTCGTGGAAGCCGGTGAGCAGAGCGGTGCCCGCATCCAGACCAGACAGGCGGTGGAGCACGGGCGGCCGGTGATCCTGCTACGGAGCGTCGTCGACAGCACCCAGTGGGGCGCGGAGTACGCGCGGCGGCCGGACGTCCACATCGCCGAGTCGGAGGAAGGCGTGCTCGCCCACGTGGACGGGCTGCTGGCCCGCCCCGGCCACCTGGATGAGCTACTCGGCCGTCTGGCGGCCGGCCGGTGACGGAATCCGATCTGCACAAGCAGTTACGGCCGTTGATCAGGGACCGCCTCGGAGCCCTCATGCGCAACCCGGTACGAGAGCGGGGCATCACCTGTACGACCTGCCTGGCGCCCGTGCGACAAGGCTGCCACGTCTGCTGGGAGTGCCGCCGCCACGGACAGAGCGGCTGGCCCCTCGCACACCGGGTCGTCCCCTTGACCTACTCCGTGGAGCAGCGGCAGGCGGACCGCGACATGTACCAGTACAAAGCCTCGGGGTCCCGGTGCCTTGCCGCGGCGAACGACGCCCGGCAGCGGCTGTCACTGCTCATCGCGGGATTCACCCTGTGGCACGCCGACTGCCTCGACGCCGTGGCCCGGCTCCCCGTCACCGCCTTCGTGGTGGTCCCCTCCCTCAAGGGACGCCGAGGACCTCATCCGCTGGAAGCCCTGGGCTCCTACCTCCCTCAGGCGTGGCACCCCGCCGGCCTCCGGGCGGTACTGACGAACCCCGACCGACGTGAGCGCAGAGCCCTGAACCCCGCGCACTTCACCGCACCCGACTCCGCCGAGGTCGGCGGGCGTCACGTCGTGGTCCTTGAGGACACCTGGGTGACCGGCGGCCACGCCCAGTCGGCCGCCGCGGCGTTACGCACCTCGGGTGCTCGCGAAGTGACTGTCCTCGTCCTGGCCCGCCGCCTGGCCGCCGCGTTCCCGCCCAACGTGCCCTTCCTCGCCGAGTACGTGGACGACGGCCAGGAGTACAGCGTCGACACCTGCCCGGTCACGGGCGACTACTGCCCCTGATCTCCCCGTGGCCCGGCCTGCCGCAGCCCGCCCAGCCAGAGGGTGTCCCGGGCGCGCGTCATGGCGACGAACAACCGGCTGCGGGCCAGGTCGTCGTCCATCGAACCGGTGTAGCCCGGCAGCAGGACGTGCTTGAAGTCGAGCCCCTTGGCCTTGACGTACGTTCCCAGCTTCACCGCCGCCACAGGGGTCCCCGTGTACGCGTCGAGCAGGCAGACTGGTGTCCTCGCCTCCTGGAGCACCCGGCGGTAGCGGGCCACCTCGGCGCCGGTCGTGCACAGGACCGCGGTGCCCGCCAAGTCGTCCACGGTACGCACCTCGTCGAGGAGAAGGCCGTCGAGCTCTTCCAGATCGGACGCCGTCGCTGTGGTCACCCGCCCGTCGTGGCAGACGAGTTCCACGTCCCGTCTGCCGTGCCCGGTCGTGCCGTCCAGGTCCTCGAAGGGGACGTCGGCGACCACGTCGAGTGCCCGTTGGAGAATCTGTGGGGCATTGCGGTAGTTCCGGCGGAGCACTTGCCCGCGATCGCCCCGGATGTCGATGCCGATGTCGCCCAGACGGAAGCCACCGGGGTAGATGTTCTGCTGCCCGTCCCCGATGAGCAGCAGCCCGTTGGGGCCGTCCCCGGCAAGAGTGTGGAGGATCTCGATCCCCAGCTGGGGCAGGTCCTGCGCCTCGTCGACGACTATGGAGGTGTAGGGCCCGGGTTCGGGCTCCGCCCGCAGGGATTCCAGGGCCAGTGCGAGGATGTCGTGGAAGTCGTGCGCCCCCTCGCTCGCAAGGCGGCGCTGGTACTCCTCGTACAGCTGCCACACCAGCTCGCGTTCCTCGGCCCTGACCTGGATGTGGCGCCCCCGGCCGCGCCGTCGCACGGCGCGGTAGCGCGCGAAGTCCGTGACCCCACGCCCCTTGATCACATACTCGATCTCATCGCTCCAGTACCGTCCTGAGGCGTCGAGCTGACCGAGGCGGGTGCTCCTGCCCGCCCGCGCCCAGGCCAGGTTGTAGAGCGTCTTCGCCCGGTCGTTGTCGAGCCCGTGCCGCACTCCGCGGGACTTGAGGAGGTCGAGCACGAAGGGATAGAACCTGCGGAAGTCGACCCTGTCCGCGACCCACGGCGCCATCTTCGCGAAGAACGTCTCCTGCACGCGCGGCAGGTTGTTGGCGTACGTTACGTACAGCACACGCCCACTGGTGCGCTGCGCCAGATACGCGGCGCGGTGCAGTCCCACGACCGTCTTGCCGGTCCCCGCCGGGCCGCTGATCCGCGCGGGTCCGGCCCAGTCGCGCCGGACCAAGGGCAACTGGCCGTTGTCGAGGTAGGTCATCCACGCTTCCATGGGCGCCGCGTGGGCCGCCTCCACGGCCGCGTCACGTACCTCTTGGGCGGCGAAGAGCGCCCCTTCGGCATGGTCGCCCGGAGGTTCCTGCGCGTTCAGCCGCCCCGTAGGGAGCGCGCAAGGCTCGTAGTCCTTGAGCGCCCCGGTGAGGTGGTCGGCCAGGTGTCTGCACAAGGTAGGCCTGAAGCGCTGTGCTCCGCTCACCAGCTTCATGAGCCCGCTGATCCCGTCCCCCGTCACGGACAGGCTGAGCGGCACGACGGCCGCGGGCGAGGCGTTGAAGTCGTCCACGGCCACGACGACGGGTTCGGCCGCGACAGCCGACCGCGCCGAGTCCGTCTCCGTCCGTCCGATCGTCAGCGCGAACACGCCTGACGTGGAAACCATGACCGCGTCGAGGACGCGGCCGGGCGGACGTGCCGGCCACTGTCGGTGCACCAGCAATCGGAAGCCACGCATGCTGGACAGCGCCAGCAGATTGGCGAGCACCCGACGCTCGTCGGCTCCCGCTCCCGGCCATTTCTCGTCGGCGTGAGCACGTGCGGAACGCCAGACCCGCAACTCCGTACGGTCCCGGTCCCTGGACAATGAGCCCCCCTTTTCCAATCGCACACTCGATTGCCTGAAGGAGCGAGGCTAGGTCGCGTGACGAAGCCGCGGGCCCGGCTTCCGGACGCCCGTCCAGAAGTGACCTACATTCCGCCACCCGTGGCTTGGACCACGTGTTCCACGTATCGCTCCAGCGTCTCCGCGAGCACCTCCCGGCCGTCCCTCCGCCAGATCTCCTCGTTGAAGAGTTCGACCTCGACCGGTCCGGTGTAGCCCGCCGCCTCCATCAGGCCGCGCCAGTGGCCGAAGTCGACGGTGCCGTCGCCGAGCTGGCCGCGGCCGGTGAGGACGCCGTGGGGCAGGGGCGTGGTCCAGTCCGCGAGCTGGAAGGCGTGCAGGCGCGCCTCGGCGCCCGCGCGGGCCACGGCGGCGGGCGCCCGGTCGTCCCACCACAGGTGGTAGGTGTCCACGCACACGCCCACCTGGTCGGCGGGGAACGGCGCGGCCAGGTCCAGGGCCTGGTCGAGGGTGGAGACGACGCAGCGGTCGGCGGCGTACATGGGGTGGAGGGGTTCGATCGCCAGGCGCACGGCGCGGGCGGCGGCGTAGGGGGCGAGCCCGGTGAGGGCGTCCGCGACGCGGGCGCGCGCCCCCGGCAGGTCACGGGCGCCGGGCGGCAGGCCCCCGGAGACCAGGACGAGCGTGTCGGTGCCGAGGGCCGCCGCCTCGTCGATCGCCGCGCGGTTGTCGGCGAGGGCGCGGGCGCGCTCCGCCGGGTCCTCGGCGGTGAGGAAGCCGCCCCGGCACAGCGTGGTGACGGTCAGGCCCGCGGCGCGCACCAGCTTGGCCGCCGCCTCGACGCCGTACTCCTGTACGGGCCCGCGCCACAGGCCGACCCCCCTGACGCCCAAGTCCGCGCAGGCCGTGACCAGTTCGGGCAGCGACAGCTGTTTGACGGTCATCTGGTTGACGCTGAGGTCACCGGGGGCGTGCGGGCTCGTCATGGGGTCGCTCCGTGGACGGCGAGCAGGGCGCGCAGACGGTGCTCCGCCAGGTCGGGGTCGGGGAACAGGTCCAGGGCCGCGGCGAGTTCGTACGCCCTGGACAGATGCGGCAGCGAGCGTGCCGACTGGAGGCCGCCGACCATCGTGAAGTGCCGCTGGTGGCCCGCGAGCCAGGCCAGGAACACCACGCCCGTCTTGTAGTAGCGGGTGGGCGTCTCGAAGAGGTGGCGGGCCAGCGGGACGGTGGGGGCGAGGATGTCGCGGAAGGCCGCCGTGTCGCCCGCGTCCAGGGCCCGCACCGCCCGTGCCGCCAGCGGGGCCAGCGGGTCGAAGACGCCGAGCAGGGCGTCGCTGTGGCCGTGGGCGTCGCCCGCGATCAGCTCCGGGTAGTGGAAGTCGTCGCCGGTGTAGCAGCGCACGCCCGGCGGCAGGCGGCGGCGCAGCGCCCGCTCGCGGTCCGCGTCCAGGAGGGAGATCTTCACGCCGTCCACCTTGTCCGGGCGCGCGGCGATGACGTCCAGGAGCGTGTCCGTGGCCGCGTCCAGGTCGTGGGAGCCCCAGTAGCCCGCGAGGGCCGGGTCGAACATGGGGCCGAGCCAGTGCAGGATCACCGGCTCGGCGGCCTGGCGCAGCAGGTCGTCGTAGGTGCGCCGGTAGTCGTCCGGGCCCCGCGCCGTCGCCGCCAGGGCCCGGGACGCCATCAGGATCGCCCGCGCGCCGGACCCCTCGACGAGGGCGAGCTGTTCCTCGTACGCCGCGCGCACCTCCCCCGGCGCGGGCGCGGCCTCGGTGAGCTGGTCCGTGCCCGCGCCGCACGCGATGCGGCCGCCCTCCGCCCTGGCCTCCGCCGCCGAGCGCCGGATCAGCTCCGCCGCGCCCGCCCAGTCGAGGCCCATGCCCCGCTGCGCGGTGTCCATCGCCTCGGCCACGCCCAGGCCGTGCGCCCACAGATGGCGGCGGAAGGCGAGCGTGGCGTCCCAGTCGATGGCGGCGGGGCCTTCCGGCGGTACGTCGGCGTGGGGGTCCGCGACGATGTGGGCGGCGGCGTAGATGGTGCGGGTGCGGAAGGGGGGTGGGGGTGGGGTGCGGTTTGTGGGTGGGGTTGCGGTTGTGGGTGGGGTGGGGTCTGTGGGTGAGGTGGCGGTTGTGGGTGGGGTGAGATTTGTGGGTGGGGTGGGGTCTGTGGGTGGGGTGGGGTCTGTGGGTGGGGTGCGTGTCATAGGGAGATCTCCGGTACCTCAAGCCTGCGCCCCTCCGCCGACGACCTGAGGCCGAGCTCCGCCAGCTGCACCCCGCGCGCTCCCGCCAGCAGGTCCCAGTGGTACGGCGCGTCCGCGTACACATGCCTCAGGAACAGTTCCCACTGCGCCTTGAACCCGTTGTCGAACTCCGCGTTGTCGGGGACCTCCTGCCACTGCTCGCGGAACGCGTGCGGCGAGGGCAGGTCCGGGTTCCACACCGGCTTGGGCGTCGTCGCGCGGTGCTGGACCCGGCACGTGCGCAGCCCCGCCACGGCCGAGCCCTCGGTCCCGTCCACCTGGAGCTCAAGCAGCTCGTCCCGGTTCACCCGCACCGCCCAGGACGAGTTGATCTGGGCGATCACCCCGCCGTCCAGCTCGAACACGCCGTACGCCGCGTCGTCCGCCGTCGCGTCGTACGGCTTGCCGCGCTCGTCCCAGCGCTGCGGTACGTGGGTCGTGGCCAGCGCCTGGACGGTGCGCACCCGGCCGAACAGTTCGTGCAGCACGTACTCCCAGTGCGGGAACATGTCGACGACGATCCCGCCGCCGTCCTGCGCGCGGTAGTTCCACGACGGGCGCTGCGCGGGCTGCCAGTCGCCCTCGAACACCCAGTAGCCGAACTCCCCGCGCACGGACAGGACCCGGCCGAAGAAGCCGCCGTCCACCAGGCGTTTGAGCTTGCGCAGGCCCGGCAGGAACAGCTTGTCCTGGACCACCCCGTGCCGGACGCCCGCCGCGTGCGCCCCGCGGGCCAGGTCAAGGGCCGCCGCCAGCGTCGTCGCCGACGGCTTCTCCGCGTACACGTGCTTGCCCGCGGCGATCGCCCGCCGCAGCGCGTCCTCCCGCGCGGACGTCACCTGCGCGTCGAAGTAGATGTCGACCCTGGGGTCGGCCAGGACCGCGGCCAGGTCCGTCGACCAGTGCGCCAGGCCGTAGCGCTCGGCGAGGGCGCGCAGCGCCGTCTCCCTGCGGCCCACCAGGATCGGCTCCGGCCACAGCGCCGTGCCGTCACCCAGGTCGAGACCCCCCTGCTCGCGCAGCGCCAGCAGGGAGCGGACCAGATGCTGGTGGTGACCCATGCGTCCGGTCACGCCGTTCATGGCGATGCGGACCGTCCTGCGTGTCACGTGAGTTCCTCCCTGGGGCCGGGGATTGCTCTGACGGTGAACTGGAACGCGGGGTGGGGAGTGGGGCGGGAGGGGGCGGGTCCGCTTCGATCCGCCTTCCCGATGAGGCGTAGCAAGCGCTTTCTATGGGGGAGAAAGTAGCCTGCGGACAACGTTCGTACAAGACCGGAGGACCACTAGATGACCGTGACCCTGGCGGACGTGGCGGCCCGCGCCCAGGTGTCCCCCGCCACCGTCTCCCGTGTACTGAACGGCAACTACCCCGTCGCCGCCGCTACGCGCGAGCGCGTGCTGCGGGCCGTCGACGAGCTGGACTACGTCCTCAACGGGCCCGCGAGTTCACTCGCCGCCGCCACCTCCGACCTGGTGGGCATCCTCGTCAACGACATCGCCGACCCGTTCTTCGGGATCATCGCCGGTGCCGTGCAGTCCGAGATCGTGGGTCCGGGCGGGCGGGCCGGGGGCGAGCGCATGGCCGTCGTCTGCAACACCGGCGGCTCCGCCGAGCGCGAGCTGACCTACCTCACGCTGCTCCAGCGCCAGCGCGCCGCCGCCGTGGTCCTCACCGGCGGCGCCAGCGAGGACCCGGAGTACGCGGCCGCCATCGCCACGAAGCTGCGGCGGCTCGGGGACGCGGGGTCCCGGGTGGTCCTGTGCGGGCGGCCCCCGGTCGAGGGCGCGCCGGACGCGGTGGCCCTCACCTTCGACAACCGGGGCGGCGGGCGGCGGCTGACGGAGCATCTGCTGGGGCTCGGGCACCGGCGGCTCGGGTACATCGCCGGGCCCGTCGAGCGGACGACGACGCGGCACCGGCTCGAAGGCCACCTGGAGGCGCTGGCGGCCGCGGGGGTCGCCGAGGATCCCCGGCTCACGCTGCACGGGCCGTACGACCGGCGCTCCGGCTATGACGCCACGCTCGAACTCCTGCGCAGGGACCCGTCGTTGACCGCCGTCGTGGCCGCCAACGACACCGTCGCCCTGGGCGCCTGCGCCGCCCTGCGGGACCGGGGGCTCTCCCTCCCCGGCGACGTGTCGGTCGCCGGGTTCGACGACCTGCCCTTCAGCATCGACGCGGTGCCCGCCCTGACCACCGTGCGGCTGCCGCTGTACGAGGCGGGGGCGCGGGCCGGGCGGATCGCCATGGGGCGCGAGGAGGAGCCGCCCGGCGGGATCGCCACGGTGCACGGGGAGTTGATGGTGCGGGGGTCCACGGGGGTGCCTGGTTCCGGGGGGAAGGCGTGAGCTGTGGATTTCGCCTGCGGCGGGCCTCGGAAGGTTCGTCGGGGCTGGGGCATCGTCGCGGGCTGGTCGTGGGTTCGGTGCCTCCGCCTGGTGCAGGGGCGGGGCCGCGGCGGTATGTCCGTCCTCGCCTTTGTGGGCACCGCCGGACCTCCCGCACCGGCGGTCCGCTGACCGTGCTGCGGGCGGACATACCGCCGCGGCCCCTCGTGTTTCGTCGGCGTCCGGCCGCCGTCCGTGGTCTCGGAGTGTGCGCCCGCGTCGAACGCCACTACGCTCGGCTTCTCTGACTCGGTCAGCGAGGTGTCCCGTGAGTGTGCAGGAGATCCGTTCGTTCAACCGCTTCTACGCGAACCTCATCGGCTCCCTCGACCGTCATCTGTACGCGCCCTACACACTCACCGAGTCCCGCGTCCTGTACGAGCTCGCGCACTCGGCCCGTACCGACGCCGCCGATCTGCGGGCCGCCCTGTCGCTGGACGCGGGGTATCTGAGCCGCATCCTGGCGAAGTTCGAGGAGGACGGCCTGGTCGGGCGGACGCGCTCGGAGCGCGACACGCGGCGGCGGCACGTCACGCTCACGGCGCGGGGGCGGCAGGTCGCCGATCTGCTCGACGAGCGGTCGCGGGGCAGCGTCGGGGCGCTGGTGGCCCGTATGCCCGCGGCCGAGCGGGAGCGGCTCACCGCGGCCATGGCGACCGTGCGGGAGATCCTGACCGGGGCGGGGTCCGTGAGGTGCGGCGAGGACGTGGCGCTGCGGGAGCCCGGGGCCGGGGAGCTCGGGTGGATCGTGCAGCGCAACGGGGCGTTGTACGCGGCCGAGTTCGGGTGGAACGCCGAGTACGAGGGGCTCGTCGCCCAAGTGGTCGCCGACTTCGCGCGCGATCACGCCCCGCACGTGGAGCGGGTGTGGATCGCCGACCTTGACGGGCGGCCCGTGGGGTGCGTGATGTGCGTGCGGGACGAGGCGCCAGGGGCCGCCCGGCTCCGGCTGCTCCTCGTGGAACCCGAGGTGCGGGGGCTCGGCATCGGGCGGCGCCTGGTGCGGGAGGCGATCGGGTTCGCCCGGGAGGTGGGGTACCGGGAGCTGGTGCTGTGGACCAGTGACGTACTGGACTCGGCGCGGGCCCTGTACGCGCGGCACGGATTCGTGATGGTCGACGAGAAGGCCTGCCGTGCCTTCGGCGCCGACCTCGTGGGGCAGACCTGGCGGCTGCCGCTGCGGAGCGAGTCGGAATGATGGGAATGATCGGAATGATTCCCTCCGGGTTTTTTGAGGCGGGGTTGACCCAGGGCGCCCCGGCACTAGGGTCCCGGCCATGAGACTCGCCTTCTCCACGCTCGGCGTGCCCGGCCTGCCCGTCGATGACGTGCTCCGCCTCGCCACCACCCACGGCTACCACGGCGTCGAACTGCGCGCGCACCCCGAGGAACCCGTGCACCCGGGGCTCGGCCTCACCGAACGGGCTGATGTGGCCGCCGCGTTCAAGGCGGCGGGCGTCTCGGTCGTCGGGGTCTCCGGGTACGCCAGGCTCGCCGAGCCCGGCGCTGACGGGCCCGTGCTCGATGAGGTGCGGGAGCTCGTCGCCCTCGCGCGCGATCTCGGCGCCCCGTTCGTACGGGTCTTCCCCGGCGGCGGCGAGCAGCCCCCCGAAGAGGCCGACGCGACCGCCGCCCGGCGGCTCGGCGTCGCCGCCGAACTCGGCGCCGACGCCGGGGTGCGGGTCCTGATGGAGACCCATGACTCGCACCGCACGGGCGCCGACGCCGCCCGCGTGCTCGGCACCGTCGGCCACCGGCACGCCGGGGCCCTGTGGGACCTGATGCACACCTGGCTCGGCGGCGAACAGGTCCAGGAGAGCTTTGCCGCGCTCGGGCCGTATCTGGGATACGTCCAGGTCAAGGACATCGCGAGCGAGGACGACACCACTCCCCTGGCCCTTGGGACGGGCGCCCTTCCGCTCGCCGAGTGCGTCGAACTGCTCAGCCGCGAGGGCTGGGACGGGTGGCTGTGCTGGGAGTACGAGAAGCGGTGGTACGAGGACGCGGCGCCGCTGCCGGAACTCCTTGGCGCGGGGCGGGAGTTGCTTGCCCGGCTGTTGACCGAGGCCGCTTAGGGCCCTGGGAGAAGGACGTCAGGGCCACGCCGCCCACCAGGAGCGCCGCCGCGCACCACTGGGCGCCGCTGACCGACTCGCCCAGGAACAGCGCCGCCGACGACATGCCGAACACCGGGACCAGGAGCGTGAAGGGGGCCACGGTCGACGCGGGGTAGTGGCGCAGCAGATGGCCCCAGGCCCCGAAGCCGAAGACCGTCGCCACCCAGGCCACGCAGAGCAGCGCGGCCACGGCCTGCCAGTCGAGCGAGCGCAGCGCCTCCAGGTCGCGTCCCGGGCCCTCGAAGAGGAGGGACAGGGCGAGCAGGGGAAGCACCGGGACCGTGCTCACCCACACCATGAAGTTCAGGGCGTCCGGGGGCGCCGCCTTGCGGGTGAGGACGTTCGACACGCCCCAGCAGACCGCGGCCGCCACGGTCAGGCCGAAGCCCGTCAGCGGCCCTGACGCGCCCTCGTCGACCGCCGCGACGCCGATGCCCGCGAGGGCCACGGCCATCCCGAGGACGCGGAGGCGCGTGGGGACCTCGCGCAGGACCGCGAAGGCGATGAGCGCCGTGAAGACCGCCTGGACCTGCAGCACCAGGGAGGACAGACCCGGCGGCATGCCCGCGTCCATGCCGATGAACAGCAGGGCGAACTTCCCCACTCCCAGCGCGAGGCCCACCCCGATCAGCCACTTCCAGGCGACCTTGGGGCGGCCCACGAAGAACACGGCGGGCAGCGCCGCGACGAGGAAGCGCAGGGCGGAGAAGAGCAGCGGCGGGAAGTGGTCGAGGCCGATCTCGATGACGACGAAGTTCACGCCCCAGATGGCGGCGATGAGCACGGCTAGGAAGAGGTGGGTGGGACGCATGCGTCGAGGATCACTCGGCGGGAGCGTGTAGCACCAGCGCCAATTTCTTCATGATTGAGTTAAGCGTTGCTTGTGGTTGCGGGTTGAGGTTTCCGTATCGGTCGTAGGAAGGGTGTGGTGGGGGTGCTTGATCTGGGGCGGCTGCGGGCCCTGTACGCCGTGTCCGTGCACGGGACCGTCGGGGCCGCCGCGGCCGCGCTCGGCTATACGCCGTCCGCCGTGTCCCAGCAGATCGCCAAGCTGGAGCGGGAGACGCGCACCACCCTGCTCGAACGGCGGGGGCGCGGCGTCGCCCTGACTGAGGAGGCGCTCCATCTCGCCGATACCGCGCGGGAGTTGCTGGCGATCGTGGAGCGCGCGGAGACCGAGCTCGAAGAGCGGCGCGGGGTGCCCGCCGGGCGGCTGACCATCATGGCGTTCGCCTCCGCCGCGCGCGGGCTGCTCCCCGGGGTCCTGGCCGAGCTGGGGCGGCGCCACCCGGCGCTCGACGCCCGCCTCAGTGAGGTCGAGCCGCATCTGTCGGTCGACCTCGTCGCCAAGGGGGTCGTGGACCTGGCGGTGGTGCACGACTGGGACATCGCCCCGCTGCCCACGCCGCCCGGCGTCGACCAGGTCCTGCTCGGTGAGGACAGGTGCGATCTGCTGGTTCCGGAAGGGCATCCGCTCGCCGGGCGGGACGCGGTGCGGCGCGCCGAGCTCAAGGGCGAGCGGTGGGTCTCGCAGCCGCCGGGGCAGATCTGCCACGACTGGCTGGTGCGCACGATGCGGGCCGCGGGGTGCGAGATGGACATCGTCCACCAGGCCGAGGAGAACCCCACCCTGATCGCGCTCGTCGCCGCGGGGCTCGGCATCGCCGTGATGCCCCGCCTCGGGCGCGGCCCGCTGCCGCCGGGGGTGGTGCCGGTGCGCCTCGACCCGCTGCCGGTGCGCCGCCTGTACGCGGTGTGGCGGTCCGACGCGGCGCGGCGGCCCGCGATCGCGGAGGCGGTGCGGGTGCTGCGGGAGGCGTGGCCGGGGAGCGTCTGACCAGCGCGCGGGCTGCGGGCGCGCGCCGGCCGGGGTGGCTCCCGCGTCCCAGGCTTCCCGCCCGCACCGACTTCGGGCCATCCGCGCCCCGGCGGGAACCCGGAAGGACGCCCGGTCGTCAAAGGGGCACGCTGCCGGAGAGTCTCCGCGAGGCGGTGTCGGCATCGCTGCTGGCTGCGAACGCTGACCACCCTCTCCGCCGCCCGTGGCCGGCAGCGCGCCGCCGCCGGTGCGCCCCCCTCCATAGCGCCGGTGGCGGCCCCCTTGGCCCCGGCGGGCCGCCGCCGTTTCCCTTGACCGGGCGTACGCCACGGGATATCCGTGGCAGGTGCCTCACGACTCCCACAGCGCCCCCGCGACCCCCGCGTCGCCTGGGGAACTCCGCGCCCTCGTGTCCCGCATGTCCCTCGAAGAGAAGGTCGGCCAGCTCCTCGTCCTGGCCGTGTACGGGCACCACGCCACCGCACCCGATCCGGCCGACGCCGAGGCCAACCAGAAGGAACTGGGCGTCCGCACCGCGGCCGAGGCCATCGCCAAGTACCGCCCCGGCGGCCTCATCTACTTCGGCTGGGCCCACAACACCCGCGACCCGCGCCAGCTCGCCACGCTGTCCAACGACGTCCAGCGCGCGGCCCTCGGCCAGGGCGCGGGCGTGCCGCTGCTGCTGACCATCGACCAGGAGCACGGCGTCGTCGCCCGCGTCGGCGCCCCCGCGACCCTGCTGCCCGGCGCGATGGCGCTCGGCGCGGGCGGCTCGCGCGCCGACGTGCGCGAGGCGGCCCGCATCGCCGGGGCCGAGCTGCGCGCCCTCGGCGTCCTGCAGAACTACGCGCCCTCCGCCGACGTGAACGTGAACCCGGCCAACCCCGTCATCGGCGTGCGCTCCTTCGGCGCGGGCCCGGACGCCGTCGCCGACTTCGTCACCGCCCAGATCGAGGGCTTCCAGAGCGCCGGGATCGCCGCGGCCGCCAAGCACTTCCCCGGCCACGGCGACACCGAGACCGACAGCCACTCCGCCCTTCCGCACATCCCGCACACCCGCGAGCAGTGGGAGGAGCTGGACGCCCCGCCGTTCCGCGCGGCGCTCGCCGCCGGGGTCGACGCCGTGATGACCGCGCACATCGTGGTCCCCGCCCTCGACCCGGCCCTCGACCCCGCGACCCTGTCGCACCCCATCGTCACCGGCGTGCTGCGCGAACAGCTCGGCCACGACGGGCTCGTGGTGACGGACTCGCTGTCCATGCGCGGGGTGCGCACCAAGTACGGCGACGACCGGGTGGCCGTCCTCGCCCTGAAGGCGGGCGTCGACCAGCTGCTGCACCCGCCGAGGCCCGAACTCGCCTTCGACGCCGTCGTCCAGGCGGTCAGGGACGGCGAGCTGAGCGAGGAGCGCGTCGACGCCTCCGTGCTGCGCGTCCTGCAACTCAAGGCGAAGCTCGGCCTGTTCGCGGACCCGTACGTCGCCGTGGACGGCGTCGACGAGGCCGTCGGCACCAGCGCCCACCGCGCCACCGCCGACCGCATCGCCGACCGCACCACCACGGTGCTGCGCAACGACGGCGGACTGCTCCCGCTCTCCCCCGACCGCCACGGCGACCTGCTCGTCGTCGGCGCCGACCCGGTGTCCCCGTCCGGCACCACCGGACCGCCCACGACGGTCCTCGCCGACGCCCTGCGCGCCCTGGGCTTCACCGCCACGGCCCTGAGCACCGGCACCGAGCCCTCGAAGGCCGCCGTCGACGAGGCGGTCGCCGCCGCCGCGGGCCGCGCCGCCGTGCTCGTCACGGCGTACGACGTCACCGCGGGCGACGCCCAGGACGCCCTCGTGACGGCCCTCGCCGCCACCGGCGTGCCCGTCGTGACCCTCGCCGTGCGCACCCCGCAGGACCTCCCGAGGGCCGCCGCCGCCCTCGCCACGTACTCCTGGACGGACGTCGAACTGCGCGCCGCCGCCCGCGTGCTCGCGGGCCGCGTCCGGCCGCAGGGGCGCCTGCCCGTGCCCGTGCCGCACCCAGGGGCCCCGGGGCAGGTGCTGTACCCCATCGGCCACGGCCTTTCGTACGAGCCGTACGCCACCGCCGACTAACGGGCGTACGGGCCGTACGCAGCCCGCGCGCACCAGTGCCGCGAATGAGCGCAAAGCCCCCGAAACACCTGGCGTGGCCCGCGCGGCGGGGTCACGCTGGGTGCACATGGCCACAGTTCGGGGGGTGCCATGCGGAGGTCGGGTGCGGTGGTCGCGTGCGGGGGCGCGCTGCTCGCCGTCGCCCTGGCCGTCACGGGCTGTCAGAAGTCCGCGAGTCCGGCGGCGGACGCCCGCGCCGGGGCCGACAGGACCTCGCGCGACGCCGGGTACGGGGCCGTCTTCCTCGGCGCCGACGAGTGCAGTTCGCGGGGGCGCGTGGCCTTCACGGAGGTGCCCTGCGGCAGCGAGCGGGCCGCCGCGCGCGTCATCGCCCGCTACGACGGGCCCGCCGGTGACGAGCCCGCCTGTCCCGCGCGCACCGACTTCGTGCTGCACATCAAGCAGAACCGGCCCTCCGTCGACGAGGACGGGGACGGTGAGGTGCCGCAGGGGTACGCCTGCATGCGGAACCTGGAGCCGCCGCACCCCGGGGATCCCGGGGGCGGCGGCGGGCCCCGGACCGTGGTCGGGGACTGTGTGTACGGGTCGGGGGCCGGGGAGGTCCGCGAGACCGCGTGCGACGGGTCCGGGCGGCGGGCCCCCGAGTACCGCGTGACGGCCGCCGTCCCCGACCGCACCGCCTGCGCCCCCGGCACGGACCTGTACGTAACCCTGGGCGGCCCCCGCCCGGTGGGCTGCGCTACCCGCGTCTGACCCTGCCGGGGGCTCCTCCCCCACCCCGCCCCTTCCCGAAACTGGGGCTCCGCCCCAGACCCCGCTCCTCAAACGCCGGAGGGGCTAGAACTTCCAGCCCGTCCGGCGTTTGAGGACGAGGCGCGGAGCGCCGAAAAGCGGGGGCCCGGGGGCGGCAGCCCCCGGATCGGGAAGGGGCGGGTCTGGGGCGCCCCGCGAGGGCTACGGCCTCAGCGTCTGGTGGCGCTGGCGGTCCAGCTTCGCGTCATACGGCGCCGGCTTCGTGGCCGAGGAAACCCCCGCCCAGGCAAGAATCCGCTCCGTGGCCTTGGCCTTGTCCGCGTCGCCGAGCCCGGCGACGTTCGCGCCGTGGTTCCCGCCGGGCGCGGTGAAGACGTGGGAGTCGTACTTCGCCCCGCGCGCCGGCCGGAACGGCTCCGCACCCCACGGGTCGTTCTCGCCGTACACGAACATCATGCGCCGGGAGTGGTGGCGCACCCAGCGGTCGACGTCCTTCATGGCGTGCTTCTGGAAGCGCATCGGGATCTCACGGGGCACGAAGTTGCGCGGCGGCTGGTAGCCGTAGCGGCTCAGGTCGCCGAGCCAGGGCTGCTTGATGTCGGGCGAGCCCAGCTGCGTACCGGCCTGGTAGTAGTACGGCGTGTAGTACTCGAGGCCCTGGTCGGCGTAGGAGGACCAGCCGCCGATCCGCTCGATCCAGTCGAAGAGGTCCTTGTCGCTGACGGTGGCGGCGTCGGGCACCTGGCCGCAGGCGGTGGCGGACTGCTGGTACTGCCAGAAGCCCCAGTTCACGTCGAGGACGACGGCCTCGAAGGCCTTGTCGAGGTTGCCGATGGTCTTGAAGGTGTACTTGTTGTCGGCCGCGTACGCGGCGTACAGCTTCTCCAGCGGCTCCCGGCGGACCAGCGCCTCGCGCTGCGCGGCCTCCAGCTTGGTGCGGCACTCCTTGGTGCCGACGGTCTCGAAGAAGCGGTCATAGGCCGCGTCCTGCTCGTTGTTGACGTCGTTGGGCGCGACGTAGGCGACGACGCCGTCCATGTCACGCGGGTAGAAGCGCTCGAAGTAGGTGGCGGTCATGCCGCCCTTGGAGGCTCCGGTGGACAGCCACTTCTTGCCGTACAGCGGCTTCAGCGCCTTGAAGATGCGGTGCTGGTCGCTCGCGGCCTGCCAGATGTCGAGCTTCTTCCAGTTCGCGGGCGACGGCCGCGACGGCGTGAAGAAGCGGTACTCCATGGAGACCTGGTTGCCGTCGATGACCCGGGTGGGCTCCGAGCGCCCCGGGTTGGTGTTCAGGCCGTAGCCCGAGGTGTGGAAGACGGTGGGCCGGGCGGTGTCCTTGTGCAGCACGGTGATGCGCTGCTGGAAGGTGCCCTTGGCCGGGTGCCGGTGGTCCACCGGCTGCCGGTAGTTCAGCACGAAGAAGCGGTAGCCGTCGTACGGCTTCTCCTCGATGAGGCTCATGCCCTTGATGGCGAGGAGCCGGTCCTTGATGTCGGTCTTGGCGGCGGGTGCCCCGGGCTTCGCGGCGGTGGCCGCCGTGGCTCCGGTGAAGCTCACGGTGCCTATCAGCACCACGAGTGACAACACCCATCTGAGGGTCTTGCGCATGCGTCCTCCCCTGTCGGCGCGGCGATTCCCGGAACCTAACGGAGCAACTCTCCGCACACCAGGCCGCATTGAGGACAAATCGCCACCATCGCGCGGGCGGGGAAATTCACTTAGGGGGGCCGGGTGTCCGTTCAGCGGACAGGGGAGTGGGATCGCGCACGATTCGTCCCGGAACGCGCCTCAGCACAGGATCCAGTTCGTGCTGACGCCGTCGCTTCCCACCTGCCCCTTGACCCGTACGCAGCGGTGGCCCGCGTGCACCTTCACCGGGCCCGCGACGCGGAGGTAGCGGCCCGCGTCCCGCACGGGGCGGCTGCCCCGCGCCTGCACGCTCACGGACATCGCCTTGCGGACGCCGGTGTTCCTGGCGTACGTCAGGGCGCAGACGAAGCCGCGCTTCTTGTAGAGGACGACCTTGCCGGTGCTGAAGGGCAGCGTGCGGACCTTGCTCCCGGGGCAGGGCGCGGCGGCCTCGGCCGTCCCGGCGCCGGGGCCCACGAGCGCGAACAGGACGGCAGCGGCGACCGCGGCGCCGCCCGCCGTCAGGCGTCGCCGTATCCGACCACTGTCCACGATGTCCCCTCCCGCAACCCCGGCAACAGCGTACTGACGTACGGACGCCGGATGGGCATCGGACGGTTGCGGAACGGCGCCTTTCAGTTTCTGGGTTCAGGGCAACTCCGCGCGGGGACCCGTGGTCGAACGCAGCGGAACGTGAAAGGTGGAACCGCCATGACTCCGATACGCCCGTTACGGACACACCCGTCAAGCACCCGCAGCACCCCCGGCGCCCCCGGCACCCGAAGCCGCCGCGGCCCCCGGGTGGCCCTCGCCACCGCCCTGCTCGCCGCCGTGGCCGCGGTGCCGTCCGCCGCGTCGGCCACCGCGCCCGCCCCGGCCGCCGAGCCGGGCCAGGCCCCGCCGCGCAGCGGCAGCCCCGGGCCCGCCTACGAGCGGGTCGCGCACTTCTACGGCGCGTACGTCGACGTGGCGGCCTCCCCCGGCGCCCAGCAGGCCGCCACCGCGCTGCGGAAGTTCTACCTCACCGCGGACCTGCGCGGCCGCCTCGCCGACTGGGAGCGCCGCCACGACGCGGACGGTGTGCTGCGGGCGCAGAACGCGCCGACCGCCTGGCGCGTGACGGCGGGCGACAGCGGCATGGGCAAGACGACGTCGGCGGTGCGCCTGACGTGGGGCACCGGCAAGGACCGCACGTACACCTATCTGACGGTGCGCTCCGACCTCGCCACCCGGAAGATCACCGACATCACGTCGACGTACTAACGGGGGGCGCGGGCCGCGGCTCGGCGAGACCGGCGATGACCTCGCGCACGAGGTCCGCGCTCCGCGCGACGTCCGCGTCGTCGAAGCCCATGAGGAAGCGGTAGTACACGGGGGCGTAGAACAGGTCGACCATGGCCGCCGTGGACAGGTCGGCGCGGAGCTGCCCGGCGGCGACGGCGCGGTCCAGGCGCTCCCGGCACTGCCGGACGCGGGGGTCGACGATGATCTCGCGGATGGTCTCCATCAGCTCGGGGTCACTCTGGGCCTCGCCGATGATGCCGCGGTAGACCCGGCCGAGGTCGCCGGTGAGCATCGCGGTCACAGACGTGATCTGGGCGGCGAGGTCAGCGGCGACGTCCCCGGTGTCGGGGAAGTCGGTGGCCGCGCCGATCCGCTCGTCCAGGGCGTCAAGGGCCACCGCCCCCTTGCAGGACCACCAGCGGTAGATGGTCGGCTTGCCGACCCCGGCGCTGGCGGCGATGGCCTCGATGGTCAGCTTCGCGTACCCCTTGCTGGTCACCAGGTCGTAGACCGCGTCCAGGACCGCTCGGCGGGCACGCTCACTGCGTCGCTCTCTGTTGGGCTCAGGGGGCATGCCGCCATCGTATCCCAGGCGTGACGTTACGTTTCGTTTTGACAGGAGGGCCGAGTCGCTCTAGCTTTCTCTCACGTTACGGAACGTTTCGTAACGCAGATCTCGGGCCCGCCCTCCGGACCCGTCGAGCAAGGGGAGAGCCATGTCGAACGACCAGAGCACCGCCGCCGCGGCCCGCGTCGAGAAGATCGCGACCACCCCGGACTGGTACGAGCCCTACAAGATCTCGCAGGCCGTGCGGGCCGGTGGCTTCGTCTACGTGTCGGGCCAGGCGGGCTTCGACGAGAACGGCACGACCGTGCCGGGCGGGTTCCTGGAGCAGGGCAGGCAGGCGTTCCAGAACGTGGGCCGGGTCCTGGAGGCCGCCGGGCTGACCTTCGCCGACGTGGTGAAGGTGGGCGTCTTCGTGCGCGGCATGGCGGAGAACCTGCCGCACACGATCACGCTGCGCGAGGAGTTCCTGGCCGAGCCCTACCCCGCGGACACCCTCATCGAGGTCGTCTCGCTGGCCAAGGCGGACTGGCTGATCGAGGTCGAGGTCATCGCCCTGGACCGGGCGGACGCGTAGGCGCCGGGGGTCCGGGGGGGGGGGCGGGGGGGGCGGGGGGGCGGGGGGCGGGGTCAGACCGCCTCCACCGGCTCCCCCACGAACGTCCGCCACAGCCGGGCGTAGCGGCCGTCGAGGGCGAGGAGCTCGTCGTGGGTGCCGTCCTCGGCGACCCGGCCGTGGTCCATCACGACCACCCGGTCCGCGCGGGCGGCGGTGGTGAGGCGGTGGGCTACCACCAGCGTGGTGCGCTTGCCCGCGATGCGGTCGGTGGCCTGGTTGACCTGGGCCTCGGTGGCCAGGTCGAGGGCGGCGGTCGCCTCGTCGAGGAGCAGGATGTCGGGGTCGACGAGCTCGGCGCGGGCCAGCGCGATCAGCTGGCGCTGCCCGGCCGACAGATTGCGGCCGCGCTCGGCGACCTCGTGCAGATAGCCGCCGTCAAGCGTGGCGATCATGTCGTGCGCGCCGACCGCGCGGGCCGCCGCCTCGACCGCCGCGTCGGTGGCGTCGGGGCGCCCGTAGGCGATGGCGTCGCGCACGGTCCCCGCGAACAGGTACGCCTCCTGCGGCACGACGCCGAGCCGGTGCCGGTACGAGGTGAGGTCCAGGGCGCGCAGATCGGTGCCGTCGACGGTGACGCGGCCGCCCGAGGGGTCGTAGAAGCGGGCGACGAGCTTGACGAGCGTGGACTTGCCCGCGCCGGTCTCGCCGACGAACGCGACGGTCTGGCCCGCGGGGACGCGCAGGTCGATGCCGCTGAGCGCCTCTTCCGCCCCGTCCTTGCCGCCGTACGCGAAGTCGACGCCCTCGAAGGCGATGTCGCCCCGCAGGGACAGCACCTCAAGGGGCTCCTTCGGCGCCTTGGTGGAGGTGGGCTCGCGCAGCAGCTCCTGGATGCGGCCGAGCGAGACGGTGGCCTGCTGGTAGCCGTCGAAGACCTGCGACAGCTGCTGCACCGGCGCGAAGAACAGGTCGATGTAGAGCAGGTACGCGACGAGGGCGCCGGTCGTGAGGGTGCCCGCGTCCACCCGGTGCGCGCCCACGACGAGCACGGCGACCACGGCGGCCGAGGACAGCAGCTGCACGAACGGGAAGTACACGGAGATCAGCCACTGGCCGCGCACGCGCGCCTCGCGGTACTCGCGACTGCGGGCGGCGTACCGCGCCCGGCCCGAGCCCTCGCGCCGGAACGCCTGCACGATCCGCAGCCCGGACACGGTCTCCTGGAGGTCGGAGTTGACCACCGACACGCGCTCACGGGCCAGTTCGTACGCCTTCACGCTCGACCTGCGGAAAAAGTACGTGCCGACGGCGAGCAGCGGCAGCGTCGCGAAGACGACGAGCGCGAGCTGCACGTCGATCACCAGGAGCGCGACCATGATGCCGAAGAAGGTGACGACGGAGACGAAGGCCGTGACGAGCCCGGTCTGCAGGAACGTCGACAGGGCGTCCACGTCCGTGGTCATCCGGGTCATGATGCGCCCGGTCAGCTCCCGCTCGTAGTAGTCGAGGCCGAGCCGCTGGAGCTGCGCGAAGATCTTCAGGCGCAGCGCGTAGAGCACCCGCTCGCCGGTGCGGCCCGTCATGCGGATCTCGCCGGTCTGCGCCGCCCACTGCACGACGACGGCGGCGAGCGCGAGCCCCGACGCCGTCCACACCGCGCCCATGGCGAGCTCGGTGACGCCCTCGTCGATGCCGTGCCGGATGAGGACGGGAAGCAGCAGGCCCATGCCCGCGTCGACGGCGACGAGCAGCAGGCTCAGGAGCAGCGGGAGGCCGAAGCCGCGCAGGAGCCTGCGCAGGTTGTAGGAGTCCTCGGGCGTGACCGCGCGCGCCTCGTCGACCTCGGGCCGGTCCTCGGCGGGCGGCAGGGCCTCGACCAGGGCGAGCAGTTCGGGCGTGGCCGGGGCGCCGGAGAGCGCGGTGTCCTTGGGCTCGCGGTCGCCGGTCCACAGCCGGGGCGTGATGCCGCGCTCGGCGTCGAACTCGGCGTCCAGTTCGTCGCGTACGGAGGTGTCGTCCTCGGGGGCGGCGGGGTGGGCGGTGGTGTGGCCGGGGGAGACGCCGCCGAGTTCGTCGGGGTCGGTGAGCAGCCGCCGGTACAGCGGCGAGGTGCGCTCGAGCTCCTCGTGGGTGCCGATCGCGGCGAGGCGGCCCCCGTCGAGGACGGCGATGCGGTCGGCGAGGCCGAGGGTGGAGCGGCGGTGGGCGATGAGCAGCGTCGTACGGCCCGCCATGACGGCGCGCAGCGCCTCGTGGATCTCGTGCTCGACGCGGGCGTCCACGGCGGAGGTCGCGTCATCGAGGACGAGCAGGCGGGGGTCGGTGAGGATGGCGCGGGCGAGCGCCACGCGCTGGCGCTGGCCGCCGGAGAGGGTCAGGCCGTGCTCGCCGACCTTGGTGTCGTACCCCTCGGGCAGCTCGGCGATGAAACGATCCGCCTGGGCGGCGCGCGCGGCCCCTTCGATCTCCTCGTCCGTGGCGCCCGGGTGCCCGTAGGCGATGTTGGCGCGCACGGTGTCGGAGAACAGGAAGGAGTCCTCGGGCACGAGGCCGATGGCGGCGCGCAGCGACTCCTGGGTCAGCTCGCGCACGTCGTGGCCGCCGATGAGGACCGCGCCGCGCGTCACGTCGTAGAAGCGGGGCAGCAGCAGCGCGACGGTGGACTTGCCGCTGCCGGAGGAGCCGACGACGGCGAGGGTCTCGCCGGGCCGGATCTCGAAGCTGAGCCCTTCGAGGACGGGCGGTGCCGTGGCGCTGTCCCCGTAGGCGAAGGCCACGTCGTCGAACTCGACGGTCGCCGGGGCGTCGGCGGGCAGCTCCTTGGTGCCGTCCTTGAGGGCGGGCCGGGTGTCGATGAGCTCCAGGACGCGCTCGGCGCCCGCGCGGGCCTGCTGGCCGACGGTCAGGACCATGGCGAGCATGCGCACGGGCCCGACGAGCTGCGCGAGGTAGGTGGAGAACGCGACGAACGTGCCGAGGGTGATGTCGCCCTTCACGGCGAGCCAGCCGCCGAGCGCCAGCATCGCGACCTGCCCGAGCGTGGGCACGGCCTGGAGGGCGGGGGTGTAGCGGGAGTTGAAGCGGATGGTGCGCAGGCGGCCCGCGAACAGCCTGCGGCCGACCTCGCGCAGCTTGCCGGTCTCCTGCTCCTCCTGCCCGAAGCCCTTGACGACGCGCACGCCGCTGACGGCGCCGTCGACGACGCCCGCGACGGCGGCGGCCTGCGCCTGGGCGTACCAGGTGGCGGGGTGCAGGCGGGTGCGGCTGCGGCGGGCGATCCACAGGAGCGCGGGCGCGACGGCGAGGGCGACGAGGGTGAGCGGCAGCGAGAGCCAGGCCATGATCACCAGGGACATGAGGAACAGCAGGACGTTCCCGATGGTCATCGGCAGCATGAACAGCAGGCCCTGGATGAGCTGGAGGTCGCTGGTGGCACGGCCGACGACCTGCCCGGTGGACAGCTCGTCCTGGCGCCGCCCGTCCAGGGCGGTGACGGTGTCGTACATCTCGGTGCGCAGGTCGTGCTGCACGTCGAGGGCGAGGCGGCCGCCGTAGTAGCGGCGGACGTAGGTGAAGGCGTAGACGAGGACGGCGGCGCCGAGCAGGGCGCCCGCCCAGGGGGCCATGGGGCGGCTCCCGTCGCCGATCACGTCGTCGATGACGACCTTGGTGAGCAGCGGGACGACGGCCATCACGGCCATGCCGCCGAGGGAGGACCCGAGGGCGAGCACCACGTCCTTGGGGTAGCGCCAGGCGTACCCCCACAGCCGTTTCGCCCAGCCGCGCTGCTCCTGCCGCTCCGTCACCGCGTTCCTCCCGCCGTCCGACCTGCCGAGAGCCCCAACACGGTGAAGTGCGGTTTTCATCCCGCCGCAACAAACGCGGCGGGATGAAGGGGGTTTTCCGTCAGGACTGCGGCACCGGAACCACGGCTTCCTTCGGCGTCTCCGTCGGGGCGTAGCGCTGCGGGGCCTGGCTGATCGGGGTCAGGTCCTTGTGGATGGCCTTGGACACCCGCTGGATGGTGTCGACGCCGTAGTTCATGGAGCCGTTGCCGTGCGTGAGCACGGAGATCGTGTAGTCGTGGCCGCGGCCCTTGAACGCGCCGACGCTGTGCACGCGCCAGCCGTGCGTGGCCCGGGGCAGCCAGCCGTTCTTGACGTGCGTCTTCACGCCGGAGGGCGCGCCCGCCGGGGTGCCCCAGCGCTGGTCGCGGACGACCTGGTTCATCAGCTTCAGGATGTACGCGCGGCCCTTGTCGCTGAGCACGGAGTTCGGCGCGGTGATCAGGGCGAGCAGCTTCTGCTCGTCCTTGACGTTGATCCGGGTCAGGCCCCAGTAGCCGCCGGATCCGGGCACGGTCTTGGTCATCTTCGCGGCGGCCAGGAACTTCTTGACCTTGCCCGCGCCGAGCTGGCGCCACAGCGCGCTGGTGGCGTTGTTGTCCGACTTGGTGATCATGGCCTTGGCGAGGCTGGACTCGCGGTCCGTCAGATACCGGTCGTTCTTCTTCGCGTCCCACAGGAGCGTGGCGAGGACGGTCACCTTGACGACGCTCGCGGAGTCGAACGAGGTCGAGCCGCGCAGGGTGCACGTCGTCTTGGTGGCCTTGTCGTGCAGGCCGACGGCGACGGTGCCCTTGCGGTTCTTCAGGGCGGCGGTGATGTCCTTGGTGAGCTTCTTCGCCAGCTCCGGCTGCGCAGAGGTGCAGGTGACCTGGGCCGCCGCGGCGGCAGCCGGGCTGGCGACGGCCATCCCCGCGACCGGCACCAGGACGGCGGCGGCGACGCCGGCGCTCAGCACGCGGGCACGCCGGGATATGCGGTGAGTCATTGGAGGTTCCCCCCGTAGTTCGGTACACGCGTGCGCTCCCGGCGCACGCGTATCCCTTGACTCACCGGCACCAGTGAAGGTTGTACGAAGGTATGACCACACTCAGGCGAGGAACAGCCGTACCACCCGAGGCGCTCCACGCGAACCCGTTGGCATCGCGGCTTCCCGCCCGATCACATATGTCGATGGACGCCCCGACCGCAGATGAACATGTGCCTCCAGCCACCAACTCACTGCCCAGAGGCGCACTGGCTTAACTCCCGCTCACCCAGCAACAGAAACCTCGGGGCGAAAGAAAAGAAATATCCCCAATTAGGCATCACGACTACGCCCTCCTCGACAACAAGATCGTGGATGGCAACAAAGACAGAGGCATACCCATCCGCACCGGCCCGCACAAGCGCTGCGCGACCGTTTATGTCACCGAGCAGCCGACCTGGTTCATCCTGTACTGCTACACCTTCAACGAGAGCAACAACTCGTGGACCTACGTGCACAGCCGTTTCGGCTGGGACGGATGGGTTTACGACGGGCATCTCGTAGGTGGCGGCAGCTACGAGAAGTGCCCGGACTAGCCTCACCGAGCAATACCGCGCGTCTGGAGTCGGGCACACCGGGATGTAGCGTCTCCAGACATACACTCAGGCGCGACGAGCGCCTCCCGCATCCTCTGGAGGGGTGGTGACTGTTTCTTACCGGTCCCATGGAGACCAGGGCAGAGGCGGGCTGGAGATCACCATTAGCCTCACCTCGACGGAGTACGAAGCAACTAGTGAAGACGCCAGGCTCATAGCGGAGTTGGTCGACAGCTACCTGTGGGCGATGAGCATGCTTCGCACTCAAGTGAACTCCCGAGGCCCACGCGACGAACCGACCGCTGGCGACTGGGCCACAGCCATTCGCTGCATCAGCCGCCTCCCACCCCGCGTTCAGGGAGTGCTCGACGGGGCCATCCGCGCGTACGCCGCCGCCAACGGAAGCACTGAGCACCTGGCCAGTGCGCTGAACATCAGCGCCGAGGCGGCCAGGCAACGCCGCCAGGCGGTCCTTGGGGGGCCTCCAACGAACTGGGAACAGTGGGCGACCGAGCGGCCCCCAGCAGCGCGCTGAACCCGCCAAGCCAAAGCAGTTATGCGGCTGTTGAGGTCCACACAGCCCATGGGCTGGGCTCCGTTCGGGGTCAGTCCCGGCACGGAAGGCGGCCACAGGGCAGGGTCCCCGCCTTTACGCCACCGAGGAAGGCGGTCCAGGCGAGGGCGGGGAAGGCAAGTATGGGATCTGCGGGGGTCTTGGAGTCGCGTACGTCGAGACCATGGGCTGCTGAGCGGGTCTCTACACACTCGCCGTTCTGGCCGCTGTAACTGCTCTTGAACCATTCGGTCGGCTGCGACGACATGTGCTGCTCTTCCTTACGAATCGGTCAACCCTTCAGCGATCTCACTAATCCTGGACTCAGAGTCCAAGGCGCTGAGGGCTGCGGCGCGGAGGTGGTCGAAGGCATCGCCCAGCCGGACCGTGTCCTCCCGAGACTCCAGGTAGGCATGGCTCGCGAAGTTCTCCAGGAGAACGACCTCGAACCCGGCGGGAGGAGGGAAGCTGTAGATCAGAAAGGGGTACGGTCCGCCCTGGCACGCCCCTGCCGTGAAGGGTAGTACCTGCAAAGTTACGTTCGGAAGGCGCGCCACCTTCAGCAGATGCCGCAGCTGCTCGCGCAGCACGCGCGGCCCACCGACCTGCTGCCGTAGCGCGGCCTCGCCCAGAACCATCCAGACCTTGAGCGGTACGGAGTCCTCCCGGGTGAGTGCCTTCTGCCGCTCCATCCTCAAACGGACCTTGGCTTTCTGAGACTCGTCCAGCGAGCCAGGGACTCCCCCTTGGATGACAGCCGTCGCATACGCCTCCGTCTGGAAGAGGCCTGGGATGATCGCAGGCTGGAAGCCTCGGCATTCCGAGACCTCATCCTCCAGACCGACCAGGTCCAGGAATTCCTGCGGGAGCTGATCCTCAAGGACTCTCCACCACCGTTGCCGCCTGCTCTCGCGGGCCAAAGCAAGCCAGCTCGCTCGCTCGTCCGGATCGGTAACGCCGTACAGATCGAGCAACACCTTGAGGTCGAGCTGACGGATGCCGCTACGGCCGGACTCGATACGGCTCACCTTCGCGACATGGCAACTGAGCTGCTCCGCAGCGGCCTCAAGGAGCAACCCCCTCTCTTCGCGCAGCCGCCGGAGGTTGGTCCCCAGCACCCGCTTCCGCAGCGCGGGCCGCGCCCGTACACTCCCGCGCGAGCAACTCGCCGCGTGGAAAATTGACGGCGACGTGGCGGACACCGCCGAGCTGTTGCTCTCGGAGCTGGTCACCAACTCCATCCAGCACGCGCACGTTCCGGCGGTCCGGGAGATCGGTGTACGGATCACCCGCTACGAGGAGCGGTTGCGGATCGAGGTCACCGATACGAGCACCGAACAGCCCGCGCCATGCGAGGCGCGGGCTGACGACGAGCGCGGCCGGGGCTTTGGCCCTGGTGATCGCCTTGTCGGAGCGGTGGGGCTGCTGTCCACGCGCGTACGGGATCGGCAAGGCGGTATGGCTGGAACTCAGGCTGCAACCACCGGAGTTGTGATCAAGACGCACCGAGATGCGTCGGCGCGAACATCCTCAGTAGCGCCGGGAGGACGACCACCCGTGGCCCCGGCTCGGCCAGCGCCTTCGCGAGGTCCTCGCGAAGACGCTCCGGTGTCGTCCGCACGCCCGGCACCCCGAAGGACTCGGCGAGGGCCACGAAGTCGGGTCGGGCCAGCTCGGTGCCGGTGGGTTCGCCGAAGGCGTCGGTCATGTACTCGCGCAGGATGCCGTAGCCGCCGTCGTCGACGATCAGCCAGGTGACGTCGAGGTCGTACTGCTTGGCGGTGGCCAGCTCGGCGAGGGAGTACATGGCGCCGCCGTCGCCGGACACGGCGAGGACGGGCCGCGTCGGGTCGGCGGCGGCCGCGCCCAGGGCTGCCGGGAAGCCGTAGCCGAGGCCGCCCGCGCCCTGCGCGGAGTGCATGGTGTTGGGGCGGCGCGCGTCGAAGGCGGACCATGCCCAGTACGCCAGGATCGTCATGTCCCAGAACGACGGCGAGCCGTCGGGCAGGGCGGCCCGGACCGAGGCGAGGACGTCCTGTTCCAGGGTGAGGTCCTGGGAGGCGATGCGCTCGCGGACGGCGGCAAGGACCTGGCGTACCCGCTCCCGTGCCCCCGAATCGGGCCGCTCCTCCACCGTCTCCAGGAGCGCGGTCAGGGCGAGCCGGGCGTCCGCGTGGATGCCGAGCGCCGGGTGGTTGGACTCCAGCTTGCCGGGGTCGGCCTCGATCTGGATGACGCGGCCGCGCGGCGCGAACGTGTGGTAGTTCGACGACAGTTCACCGAGTCCGGAGCCGACCACGAGCAGCACGTCGGCGTCCTCCAGGAGATCCGTCGTGTGCCGGTCCTCCAGCCAGGACTGGAGGGACAGCGGGTGCTCCCAGGGGAAGGCGCCCTTGCCGCCGAAGGTGGTGACGACCGGCGCGTTCAGCCTCTCGGCGAGCGCGCGGAGCTTCCCGGCGGCGTCGGCGCGCACGACCCCGCCGCCCGCGATGATCGCCGGGCGCTTGGCCCGGGTCAGCAGGTCGGCGGCGACGGCGGTCAGCTCGGGGCGCGGCACCAGGTCGTGCGGGGTCGCGTCGACGGCGGTGACCTGCGGCAGCGACGTCTCCGCAAGGAGTACGTCCTGCGGGATCTCCACCCACACGGGGCCGTGCGGCGCGGTCAGCGCCGACTCCCAGGCCGCCGCGATCGCGGACGGGATCTGGGACTGCGTACGGACGGTGTGGACGGACTTGACCACGTCCCGGAACGAGGCCTGCTGGTCGCGCAGTTCGTGCAGATAGCCGTGGCGGCCGCCGCCGAGCCCGGCGACGGGCACCTGGCTGCCGATGGCGAGCACGGGGGCGCTGGCGGCGGCCGCCTCCTGGAGCGCGGCGAGCGACATCAGCGCGCCGGGCCCCGTCGAGAGCAGCAGCGGCGCGACCTCGCCCGTGACCCGCCCGTAGGCGTCCGCCGCGAACCCGGCGTTGTTCTCCACCCGCAGGCCGACGTACCGCAGCCGGGAGCGGCGCAGCGCGTCGAACATGCCGAGGGCGTGCTGCCCGGGCAGTCCGAACACGGTGGACGCGCCGAGCCCGGACAGGGTCTCGACGACGAGGTCGCCGCCGTTGCGCCCGGCGGGCGGGTTCAGGGCGGCCTCGGTCTGCGCGGCCGTGGGCCTCAGTTCCAGGTCGTGGTCGTGGGTCACTTGGCGCGGGCCTCCGCGATCTGGCGGGACATGATGGTCGTCAGCTCGTACGCGGTGTGCGAGGCGGCCACGGCGGTGATCTCGGCGTGGTCGTAGGCCGGGGCGACTTCGACGACGTCGGCGGAGACCAGGTTGCAGGAGGCGAGCCCGCGCAGGATCTCAAGCAGCTCGCGGGAGGTCATGCCGCCGGCCTCGGGCGTGCCCGTGCCCGGGGCGTGGGCCGGGTCGAGGCAGTCGATGTCGATGGAGATGTACAGCGGCCGGTCGCCGATGCGCTGGCGCAGCTGGTCGGCGACCTCGTCGGCGCCGCGCCGGTAGACGTCCGACGAGGTGACGATGCCGAAGCCCAGCTTCTCGTCGTCGGTGAGGTCCTTCTTGCCGTACAGCGGGCCGCGCGTGCCGACGTGGCTGAGCGCCTCGGTGTCGAGGATGCCCTCCTCCACGGCGCGGCGGAACGGGGTGCCGTGCGTGTACTCGGCGCCGAAGTAGGTGTCCCACGTGTCGAGGTGCGCGTCGAAGTGGAGCAGCGCCACCGGGCCGTGCTTCTTCGCCACCGAGCGCAGCAGCGGCAGCGCGATGGTGTGGTCGCCGCCGAGGGTCATCAGGCGGGCGCCGGTGCCGAGCAGGTCGTCGGCGGCGGCCTCGATGGTCTCCACGGCCTCGTTGATGTTGAACGGGTTCGCGGCGATGTCGCCGGCGTCGGCGACCTGGGCCAGGGCGAACGGGGACGCGTCCTGGGCCGGGTTGTACGGCCGCAGCAGGCGCGAGGCCTCGCGGATCGCGTTGCCGCCGAAGCGGGCGCCCGGGCGGTACGACACTCCCGTGTCGAAGGGGACGCCGACGACGGCGATGTCCGCGGTGCCCACCTCGTCGAGGCGGGGGAGGCGGGCGTAGGTGGCGGGGCCCGCGTAGCGGGGGATGCGGGAGGAGTCCACGGGGCCGCGGGGGGTGGGGGTGTCGGGGGTGGTCATGGTCGGTGTCTCCAGGTGTAACGAATAAGCGTAAACAGTGTGAACCCTCGTGGGACGCCCCAGACCCGCCCCTTCCCGAACCGGGGGCTGCCGCCCCCGGGCCCCCGCTTTTCGGCGCTCCGCGCCTCGTCCTCAAACGCCGGACGGGCTGGGATCTGCCGGTTGCGGTGATCTTTTAGCCCCTCCGGCGTTTGAGGAGCGGGGTCTGGGGCGGAGCCCCAGTTCGGGAAGGGGCGGGGTGGGGGAAGAAGAATCAAGCCGCCACGGGCACCTCCGCCTCGGGCTCGCGCCCGGCGACCCGGTCACGCCAAGCCGCGAGCGTCCCCGCGTCGGTGGGCCGGCTCACCAAGGACCCCACCACGTACACCGCCAGCGAGGCGAGCAGCCCGTAGTAGATGGGCTCGTTGGCGAGGATGCCGTAGTGCCACATCAGGCCGATGACGGAGAGCCCGCCCGCGACGACGGCGGCAAGCGCACCGGCCCCCGTCCCACGCCGCCAAAGCAGCCCCCCGAGGATCGGCACGAGCAGCCCGGCCACCAGCAGGTTGTACGCGACGGTCAGCGCCTGGACGACGTCGTTGAGGGCGATGGAGACGCCGACGACGGCGACGCCCATGACGAGGATGAAGGCGCGGTTGCCCCGCACCTCGTCGTGCGGCTCCCCGCCGCGCCCGGCGGCCCCCCGCAGCCGCGACCAGATGTCGTTGTTGGCGACGGTCGCGCAGGCGATGAGCGCCCCGGACGAGGTGGACATCACGGCGGCGAGCGCGGCGGCGAGCACCAGGCCCCGTACGCCCATGGGCAGTTCGTCCTTGACGATGGTGGCGAAGGCGGCGTCGGCGCTGGGCAGGTTCGGGTACATGACCTTCGCCGCGGTGCCGATGACGGCGCCCGCGAGCGCGTAGACCAGGCAGTACGTACCGGCCACGGTGCCGCCCCAGCGGGCGACCCTGTCGCTGCGCGCGGTGAACACGCGCTGCCAGATGTCCTGCCCGATGAGCATGCCGAAGGTATAGATGAGGACGTACGTGAAGATCGTCTCGCCGCCGACGCCGAACGGCGCGAAGTAGTCGTCCGGCAGCTTGGCCCTCATCTCGCCGAAGCCGCCCGCCTTGACGACGGCGATGGGCAGCAGCAGGAGCAGGACGCCGATCGTTTTGACCACGAACTGCACCATGTCGGTGAGCGTGATGGACCACATGCCGCCGAGGGTGGAGTACGCGACGACGATGGAGCCGCCGATGACGATGGCGAGCGTGCGGTTCACGTCGAAGAGGACGTCGAAGATCGTGGCGTACGCGATGGTGGAGGTCACCGCGAGCATCAGGGTGTAGCCCCACATCACCACGCCGGACAGGACGCCCGCGCGGCCGCCGTAGCGCAAATCGAGCATCTCGGAGACGGTGTAGACCTTGAGCCGGGCGATGCGGGCGGAGAAGAAGACCGAGAGGGCGAGCAGGCCGAGGCCGATGGTGAAGACCATCCAGGCGCCGGACAGGCCGTGCGTGTAGCCGAGGCCCACGCCGCCGATGGTGGAGGCGCCGCCGAGGACGATCGCGGCCATCGTGCCGGAGTACATCCACGGCCCGAGGCGCCGGCCCGCGACCAGGAATTCGCTCTTGGACTTGGCGCGGCGCATGCCCCACCAGCCCATGGCGAGCATCCCGGCGAGATAGACGGCGATCACTGTGTAGTCGACGGCCATGGGGCCTCCTTGCGCGCTCGGTCGGTGGCGTGTCGTGCAGATGGAGCCAGACGGCGACCGGCCGCGGGGACATCCGCCCGTACCCACGGCCCCCGGTCGGCACGACCCTAGGTGGCCGGAAAGCGACGCTGAAGTGTACGTTTCCTCCACCCCCCGAGCTGGTTATGGAGGATTCGTCCAGCATGCCGCCGCCCGCCGAAGCCACCGCGCCCCCGTCCGTGCCGCCCACCCCGGCGGTCCCCCTCGCCGCCCTGCTCGCGCACGAGGAGCTCGGCCTGCGCCAGATCGCGGGCCCGGACGCGGCGGCCGCCGCCATCCACTGGGTGCACACCTCGGAGATGACCGACCCCTACCCGTACCTCCTCGGCGGTGAGCTGCTCCTGACGGCCGGGGTGCACGTGCCGGACGCGGCGGGCGCGGGCCCGCACCTGGACGCCTATGTCTCCCGCATCGTCGCGGCGGGCGGCGCGGCCCTCGGCTTCGGCGTCGCGCCCGTGCACGACACCGTGCCGGGCGCCCTGGTGGCGGCCTGTGACCGGCACGGGCTGCCGCTGCTCGAAGTGCCCCCGCAGACGACGTTCAGCGGGGTCGCGCGGGCCGTGTGGCAGCTGATGGCGGAGGCCAGGCACACCGAGCTGCGCCGGGTCGCGCAGGCGCAGGCGGGCCTCGCGGCCGCGGCGGCCAGGCCCGACCCGGTGCCCGCGCTGCTGCGCCAGCTCGCGGCGCGCCTGAACGGGTACGCGGCCCTGCACACCGCCGACGGGGCGCCCGCCCAGAGCGCGGGCGCCCCGCCCGGCGAGGCCGCGCTCGCCGCCCTGGCCCGGCTCGCCGGAGTCGTGCTGCACCCGGCCGAGCCGCGCCCGGCCCCCGCCTCCGGCACGGACACCGTCGACGCAACCCACCTGGCCGCGTACGCGCTCGCCGGGCCGCAGGGCCTGGCCCTCGGCGTCGCCACGCGCCGCCGCGAGCCGGGCGACCACACCGTCGCCCAGCTCGCCGCCGTCCTGCTCGCCCTGCTCACCGCGCCGCACCAGGGCGCCACCGAGGCCGCGCGCTCCGCCGCCCTCGTCCGGCTGCTGCTCGGCGCGTCCCCGGCCGAGGTGGCGCCGCTGCTCGGCGGCGACCGCTGGACAGTGGTCCACGCGCGCGTGCAGCGCGGCTCCGGCGCGTCCGTGCCCACCCCGGCCGCCCTGGCCGCCGCGCTCGGCAGCACGCTGGTGGACCCCGGGCCGGAGGCCACCACCCTGCTCCTGCCCGCCGACCGCGAGGTCAGCGCGCAGGGCGGCTGGACGCTCGGCGTCTCCGCGCCCACCGGCGCCGACGGGCTCGCCGCCGCCGACGCGCAGGCCGCGCGGGCCGTGCGCAGGGCCGAGGCCACCCGCGCCCCGCTCGTCCGGCACCACGGGACCGGCATCGCCGCCCTCGTCGCCCCCGCCGAGGCCGACGCCCACGCGCGGGCGCTGCTCGCCCCGCTCGGCGGCGCCGGGGCCCTCACCGAGACGCTGCGCACCTGGCTCTCCCTGCACGGCAGTTGGGACCGCACGGCGGCCGCCCTGTCCGTGCACCGCAACACCGTGCGCCAGCGGATCACCCGCTGCGCCGCCCTGCTCGACGCGGACCTCGACGACCCGGACGTACGCATGGAGCTGTGGTTCGCCCTGGGCCACACCGGCTGACGAGCCCCAAAAGGGCGGGCTCACGCCCGTCGCACGTGACTCGCGGCACAGGCCCAGGGTGTGGGACGCCCCACACAGGCCGTGACGGCGACGGCACAATGGGGGCCATGTCCATACCCAGCCGTGCCGCGCTCGTCGACCACCTCGTCCGCACCCGGATCGCGGGCGCCGTGGCGACGCCCCGCGAGAACAACCTCTCCCACTACCGCAAGCTCGCGAACGGCGACCGCCACTACTGGCTGGGCCTGGAACTCGGCGATCGCTGGAGCGACGAGCAGGACGTGCTCGCGGTGATGGCCGAGCGCTGCGGCGTGGTCGACGACCCGGAGCACCGCCAGGGCCAGGACACCATCGACCCGGAGCTGACCGTCGACGCCCTGGAGCGGATGGCGGGCCGGCTGCGCAAGGCCGCCGCCGGCAAGGAGCGCGTGCTGTTCGCGACCGGCCACCCCGGCGGGCTCCTTGACGTGCACCGCGCCACGGCGGCCGCGCTGCGCGCCGCGGGCTGCGAGATCGTCGTCATCCCGGACGGCCTGACGGCGGACGAGGGCTTCGTCTTCCAGTTCGCGGACGTGGCGGTCCTGGAGCGCGGCGCGACGCTGTGGCACACGCACTCCCCGGAGCCGATGAACGCGATCCTCGACGGCCTGCTGCGCGCGGAGCGCCCCCTGCCGGACCTGGTCGTCGCCGACCACGGCTGGGCGGGCCGCGCGGGCCAGCGCGGCATCGACTCCGTCGGCTACGCGGACTGCAACGACCCGGCCCTGTTCATCGCGGAGGCCGAGGGCACGCTCCAGGTCACGGTCCCCCTGGACGACCACGTGACGAGCCCCCGCTTCTACGACCCGATGACGGCCTACCTGCTGGACGCGGCGGGGCTCGCGGAGTCCTGAGGCGGCGGCCCTTGCGTCGGGTCCAGGTGCACCGCGGGGGCCCTAGCCCCTCGGGACCCTGACCACGCCCTCCTGGATGACGGTGACGGCGAGCCGCCCGTCCCGGGTCCAGATGCGTCCCTGCCCGAGGCCCCGGCCGCCGCTCGCCGACGGGGACTCCTGGTCGTACAGGAGCCACTCGTCCGCGCGGAAGGGCCGGTGGAACCACATCGCGTGGTCGAGGGATGCGCCCACCACGTCCCCGACGGCCCAGCCGCCGCGGCCGTGCGCGAGCAGCACCGAGTCGAGCAGCGTCATGTCGGAGACGTACGTGGCCAGGCACAGGTGGAGCGGTGAGCCCGCGTCCTCCCCGTCGAGCTTGCCGTTGGTGCGGAACCAGACCTGTGAGCGGGGCTCGCGGGGCCGCCCCACCGTGCCCCACGGCGGGGCGTCCGCGTACCGCAGGTCGACGGCGGCGCGCGCCTCGATGAGCCGCCGGGCGACGTCCGGCGGCAGGTGCAGGGGCAGCGCCTCAGCGGCGGTGGGCAGCGTCTCCGGGTCAGGCGCGTCGGGCATCCCCACCTGGTGTTCGAGACCTTCCTCGTACGCCTGGAACGACGCCGACAGGTGGAAGATCGGCTGGCCGTGCTGCACGGCGACGACACGGCGGGTGGTGAAGGAGCGCCCGTCGCGGATGCGGTCCACGGTGTAGACGATGGGTGCGCCGGGGTCGCCGGGCCGCAGGAAGTAGGCGTGCAGGGAGTGCGCCGGGCGGTCGTCGGGGACGGTGCGGCCCGCCGCCACCAGGGCCTGGGCGGCGACCTGTCCGCCGAAGACGCGCGGCACCAGGGCGGAGCGGCTCACCCCGCGGAAGATGTCCCGCTCGACCCGCTCCAGGTCGAGCAGGTCGAGCAGGTCCTGAAGTTCCTCGCTCATGGGCGGGGTTACAGGCCCATCGACTTCGCGATGATCATCTTCATGACCTCGCTGGTGCCGCCGTAGATGCGGTTGACGCGGTTGTCGGCGTACAGGCGGGCGATCGGGTACTCGTTCATGAAGCCGTAGCCGCCGTGCAGCTGGAGGCAGCGGTCGATGACGCGGTGGGCGACCTCGGTGCAGAAGAGCTTGGCGCTCGCGGCCTCGGCGGGGGTCAGCTCGCCCGCGTCCAGGGCCTCAAGGGCGCGGTCGGCGACGGCCTCGGCGGCGTCCACCTCGGCCTGGCAGGCGGCCAGTTCGAACTTGGTGTTCTGGAAGGAGGCGACGGGCTTGCCGAAGACGGTCCGCTCCTGGACGTACTCCTTGGCGAACCGGACGGCGGCCTTGGCCTGCGCGTAGGCGCCGAAGGCGATGCCCCAGCGCTCGGAGGCGAGGTTGTGGCCGAGGTAGGCGAAGCCCTTGTTCTCCTCGCCGAGCAGGTCGTCGACGGGGACCTGGACGTCGACGAAGGCCAGCTCGGCGGTGTCGGAGGTCTTCAGGCCGAGCTTGTCGAGCTTGCGGCCCACCGAGTAGCCCGCGGCCTTGGTGTCGACGGCGAACAGGGAGATGCCGAAGCGGCGGTCGTCCTCGCGCGGGGCGGAGGTGCGGGCGCAGACGATCACGCGGTCGGCGTGCACGCCGCCGGTGATGAAGGTCTTGGCGCCGTTGAGGACGTAGTGCGTGCCGTCCTCGGAGAGCCTGGCGGTGGTCTTCATGCCCGCGACGTCGGAGCCGGTGCCCGGCTCGGTCATGGCGAGCGCCCACATCTCCTCGCCGGAGACGAACTTGGGCAGGAAGCGCTTCTTCTGCTCGTCGGTGGCGAGCATCTCGATGTACGGCAGGCCGAGCAGGACGTGCACGCCGGAGCCGCCGAAGGAGACGCCCGCGCGGGCCGTCTCCTCGTACATGACCGCCTCGAACTTGTGCGAGTCGATGCCCGCGCCGCCGTACTCCTCGGGGACGCGGATGCCGAAGACGCCGAGCTCGCCGAGCTTGTAGTAGAAGTCGCGGGGCGCCTGGCCCGCCGCGAACCACTCGTCGTAGACCGGGACGACCTCGGCCTCGATGAAGGCGCGGACGGTGTCGCGGAATGCCTCGTGGTCCTCGTTGAAGACGGTACGCCGCACGACTGAGCTCCCTGGGTCACGGATCCGGCCAAGCGCCGCCGCCGCTGGCTAAGCGCTTGCTCAGGTCCGAGGTTACCCGTGGGTTTCTGTGACCGTCCAGAGCGACAACTGTCACCGGCGGGCGGCGCCGCCCGCCCTCACGCGCCGGACGCGCCCGGCCTCCCCGCCGCGGCGAGCGCCCCGCGCGCCAGGCGGTGCAGCAGGTCCGCCATGGCCTCGCGGCCGGGCAGGGCGCCCGGCCTGCCCAGGTGCGGGGTGGAGTTGAGGAGGCCGAACACCGCGTGCACGGACGCCCGCGCCTCGACCTCGGAGAGGACGGGGTACGCCTCGCGGACCGCGGTCACCCACAGCTCCACGTACCGCCGCTGGAGCTGGCGCACCAGCTTGCGGTCGGCATCCCGCAGGCGGTCGAGCTCGCGGTCGTGGAGAGTGATGAGCGGGCGGTCGTCCAGGGCGAAGTCGATGTGGCCCTCGATGAGCGAGTCGAGGGCCCCCTCCACCGAGCCCGCGGCCTCGGCCACGCGCCGCTGCCCGCCCGTGAGCAGCTGCTCGCTGATCCCGACGAGCAGCTCGGCGAGCATCGCGTCCTTGCCCGCGAAGTGCCGGTAGAGGCCGGGTCCGCTGATGCCGACGGCGGCCCCTATCTCGTCCACGCCGACGCCGTGGAAGCCGCGCTCGGCGAACAGCCGGGCGGCTTCCTTGAGGATCTGCTCGCGGCGGGTGGGGGCGTCGGTCCTGGTGGCCATGGAGACAATTCTAGACAGGGCCGTTAGCGGTCGTTAACCTGAAGGCATACGTTAACGCTCACTAACCCGGGGAGCTCAGCGGATGCAACAGGCACCGGTCCTCACGAGCGCGGCGGACCCCGCGTCGGACGCCTGGCGGGCGAACGAGTCGGCGCACGCCGCGCTCGTCGCCGAACTGCGCGGCAGGCTCGCCGCCGCCAGGCTCGGCGGCGGCGAGCGCGCCCGCCAGCGGCACGTGGCGCGCGGCAAGCTGCTGCCGCGCGACCGCGTCGACGCGCTGCTCGACGCGGGCTCGCCGTTCCTGGAGCTGGCCCCGCTCGCGGCGGAGGGGATGTACGGCGGCGACGCCCCGGCGGCCGGCGTCATCGCGGGCATCGGCCGGGTCAGCGGCCGCGACTGCGTGATCGTCGCCAACGACGCCACCGTCAAGGGCGGCACGTACTACCCGATGACGGTCAAGAAGCACCTGCGCGCACAGGAGGTCGCCCTGGAGAACCGCCTGCCGTGCCTGTATCTGGTGGACTCCGGCGGCGCCTTCCTGCCGATGCAGGACGAGGTCTTCCCCGACCGCGAGCACTTCGGGCGGATCTTCTACAACCAGGCGCGGATGTCAGGCGCGGGCATCCCGCAGATCGCCGCCGTCCTCGGCTCCTGCACGGCCGGAGGGGCGTACGTCCCCGCGATGAGCGACGAGGCCGTGATCGTCCGCGACCAGGGCACGATCTTCCTGGGCGGCCCGCCCCTGGTGAAGGCCGCCACCGGCGAGGTCGTCACCGCCGAGGAACTGGGCGGCGGCGAGGTCCACTCCCGCGTCTCCGGCGTGACCGACCACCTCGCGGAGGACGACGCGCACGCGCTGCGCATCGTCCGCACGATCGTCTCCACGCTCCCCGCGCGCGGCGCACTCCCCTGGGAGGTCCGCCCGGTCGACGAGCCGAAGGTCGACCCGCTCGGTCTGTACGGCGCGGTGCCGGTGGACTCCCGCACCCCCTACGACGTGCGCGAGGTCATCGCCCGCGTGGTCGACGGCTCCCGCTTCGCGGAGTTCAAGGCCGAGTTCGGGCAGACCCTTGTCACCGGCTTCGCCCACATCCACGGCCACCCCGTCGGCATCGTCGCCAACAACGGCATCCTGTTCTCCGAGTCCGCCCAGAAGGGCGCCCACTTCATCGAGCTGTGCGACCAGCGCGGCATCCCGCTGGTGTTCCTCCAGAACATCAGCGGCTTCATGGTCGGCCGTGACTACGAGGCGGGTGGCATCGCCAAGCACGGCGCGAAGATGGTCACCGCCGTCGCCTGCGCCCGGGTGCCGAAGCTGACCGTCGTGGTCGGCGGCTCGTACGGAGCGGGCAACTACTCCATGTGCGGCCGGGCCTACTCCCCCCGCTTCCTGTGGATGTGGCCGAACGCCAAGATCTCCGTGATGGGCGGCGAGCAGGCCGCGTCCGTCCTCGCCACCGTCAAGCGCGACCAGCTCGAAGCCCGCGGCGAGGCGTGGTCCGCCGAGGACGAGGAGGCCTTCAAGGCCCCGGTCCGCGCGCAGTACGAACAGCAGGGCAGCGCCTACTACGCCACGGCACGGCTGTGGGACGACGGCGTCATCGACCCGCTGGAGACCCGCCAGGTGCTCGGCCTGGCCCTGACCGCCTGCGCCGGGGCCCCGCTGAGCGACCGCGGCTTCGGCGTCTTCCGGATGTGAGGGGTACGCACGCGATGAACATGTTCGACACGGTCCTCGTGGCCAACCGCGGCGAGATCGCCGTCCGCGTCATCCGCACGCTGCGCTCCCTCGGCATCCGCTCGGTGGCCGTCTTCTCGGACGCCGACGCCGACGCCCGGCACATGCGCGAGGCCGACACGGCGGTACGGATCGGCGCCGCGCCCGCGGCCGAGAGCTATCTGTCGGCGGAGCGCCTCCTCGAGGCCGCCGCCGCCTCCGGCGCCCAGGCCGTCCACCCCGGCTACGGCTTCCTCGCCGAGAACGCCGCCTTCGCCGCGGCCTGCGCGGACGCCGGGCTCGCCTTCATCGGCCCGCCCGCCACCGCCATCGACCTGATGGGCGACAAGATCCGCGCGAAGGAGACCGTGCGCGCCGCCGGGGTCCCGGTGGTCCCGGGATCCTCCGGCAGCGGCCTGACCGACGGCCAACTGGTGGCCGCCGCGCTGGAGATCGGCACCCCGGTCCTCCTGAAGCCGTCCGCGGGCGGCGGCGGCAAGGGCATGCGCCTGGTGCGGGACGCTTCCCTGCTCGCCGAGGAGATCGCCGCCGCCCGGCGCGAGGCCCGCGCCTCCTTCGGCGACGACACCCTGCTGGTGGAGCGCTGGGTCGACCGCCCCCGGCACATCGAGATCCAGGTCCTCGCCGACGCCCACGGCAACGTCGTCCACCTCGGCGAGCGCGAGTGCTCCCTGCAGCGCCGCCACCAGAAGGTCATCGAGGAGGCGCCGAGCGTCCTGCTCGACGAGGCGACGCGGGCCGCGATGGGCGCCGCCGCCGTGGAGGCGGCGCGCTCCTGCGGATACGTGGGCGCGGGCACCGTGGAGTTCATCGTCCCCGGCAACGACCCGTCCTCCTACTACTTCATGGAGATGAACACCCGCCTCCAGGTCGAGCACCCGGTCACCGAGCTGATCACCGGCCTGGACCTGGTGGAGTGGCAGCTGCGGGTCGCAGCGGGCGAGCGCCTGCCGTTCGCGCAGGACGACATCACGCTCACCGGGCACGCGGTGGAGGCCCGCGTCTGCGCCGAAGACCCTTCGCGGGGCTTCCTGCCCTCCGGCGGCACGGTCCTGCTCCTGCGCGAGCCCTCCGGCGACGGGGTGCGCACCGACTCCGGCCTCACCGAGGGCACGGAGGTCGGCAGCCTGTACGACCCGATGCTGTCCAAGGTCATCGCGTACGGGCCCGACCGGGCCACGGCCCTGCGGAAGCTGCGGGCCGCGCTCGCGGAGACGGTGATCCTCGGGGTGCCGACGAACGTGGGGTTCCTGCGGCGGCTGCTCGCCCATCCGGCGGTGGTGGCCGGGGAGCTGGACACGGGCCTGGTGGAGCGCGAGGTCGAAGGGCTGGTGGACGCGGAGGTTCCGGCGGAGGTGTACGAGGCGGCGGCGCGGGCGCGGGCGGCGGCCCCCGCGCGGGCCGAGGGCGCCTGGAGCGACCCCTTCTCCGTGCCCAACGGCTGGCGCCTCGGCGGCGAGCCCGCCTGGACGGCGCACCACCTGCGGGTGCCGGGGCACGACCCGGTCGCCGTACGCACCCGCCTCACCGCCGACGGCCGCGTCGAGGTCGAATCCCGGGGGTCCGGGGGCCTGGTGGGGGTGGAACCCTCCTTCCACCGCGCCGGAACCTGGCTCGGCCGCGACGGCGACGCCTGGGACGTACGCGACCACGACCCCGTGGAAGCCGCGCTCACCGGCACAGCCCACGCGGGCGCCGACGCGCTCACCGCACCCATGCCCGGCACCGTCACCGTCGTCAAGGTCGCCCCCGGCGACCACGTGGCGGCGGGCCAGAGCCTCCTCGTGGTGGAGGCGATGAAGATGGAGCACGTCATCTCCGCCCCGCACGCGGGCACCGTCACCGAGTTGGACGTCACCCCGGGCACCACGGTCGCCATGGACCAGGTCCTGGCCGTGGTGGCCCCCGACGAGAGCGCCGGGGAGGAGTCATGACCGCCCCCGGCCTGCCCATGGTCGTACCGACGCCGGACCTGCCGCCCCGGGTGCGCATCCACGAGGTGGGTCCCCGCGACGGCCTGCAGAACGAGAAGGCGACCGTGCCCACGGCGGTGAAGGCGGAGTTCATCCACCGCCTGGCCGACGCTGGCCTGTCCACCATCGAGGCGACGAGCTTCGTGCACCCCAAGTGGGTGCCGCAGCTGGCCGACGCGGAGGAGCTGTTCCCGCGCCTCGCGGACCTGACCGGCGTGCACCTGCCGGTCCTCGTCCCCAACCAGCGCGGCTTCGAGCGCGCCCTCGCCCTCGGCGCCCGCCGGGTCGCCGTGTTCGCCAGCGCCACCGAGTCCTTCGCCCGGGCCAACCTGAACCGCACGGTCGACGAGTCCCTGGCGATGTTCGAGCCGGTGGTGGCGCGCGCCAAGGCCGCGGAGGCCGCACAGGACCGAGTCCATGTGCGCGGCTACCTCTCGATGTGCTTCGGCGACCCCTGGGAGGGCGCCGTGCCCATCGCCCAGGTGGTCCGCGTCGCCAAGGCCCTCCTGGACCTCGGCTGCGACGAGCTGAGCCTCGGCGACACGATCGGCGTGGCCACGCCGGGCCACGTCCTGGCGCTGCTCGCCGCCCTCAACGAACAGGGCGTGCCCACCGACCGGATCGGCGTGCACTTCCACGACACCTACGGCCAGGCCCTTGCCAACACCCTCGCCGCGCTCCAGCACGGCGTGACCACCGTGGACGCCTCCGCGGGCGGCCTCGGCGGCTGCCCGTACGCCAAGAGCGCCACCGGAAACCTCGCCACCGAAGACCTCGTGTGGATGCTTCAGGGCCTCGGCGTCGAGACCGGGGCCGACCTCGGCCGCCTCACCGCGACCAGCGCGTGGATGGCCGACCAGCTGGGCCGACCGAGCCCCTCCCGCACCGTGCGTGCCCTCTCCCACAAGGAGCAGTGACCCCATGGACCACCACCTCTCTCCCGAGCACGAGGAACTCCGCCGCACCGTGGAGGAGTTCGCCCACGACGTGATCGCGCCGAAGATCGGCGACCTCTACGAGCGGCACGAGTTCCCCTACGAGATCGTGCGCGAGATGGGCCGCATGGGCCTGTTCGGGCTGCCGTTCCCGGAGGAGCACGGCGGCATGGGCGGCGACTACCTGGCCCTCGGCATCGTCCTGGAGGAGCTGGCACGCGTCGACTCCTCCGTCGCGATCACCCTGGAGGCGGGCGTCTCCCTCGGCGCCATGCCGCTGCACCTGTTCGGCACCGAGGAGCAGAAGCGGGAGTGGCTGCCCCGGCTGTGCTCCGGCGAGATGCTCGGCGCCTTCGGCCTGACCGAGCCGGACGGCGGCTCGGACGCGGGCGGCACCCGGACCACGGCCCGCCTGGACGAGGCCACCGGGGAATGGGTCATCAACGGCACCAAGTGCTTCATCACCAACTCCGGCACCGACATCACGGGCCTGGTCACGGTCACGGCCGTCACCGGCCGCACCGACGAGGGCAAGCCGCTGATCTCCTCGATCATCGTGCCGTCCGGCACGCCGGGCTTCACGGTCGCGGCGCCGTACTCCAAGGTCGGCTGGAACGCCTCGGACACCCGGGAGCTGTCCTTCGCCGACGTCCGCGTCCCGCAGGCCAACCTCCTCGGCGAGCCCGGCCGGGGCTACGCCCAGTTCCTGCGCATCCTCGACGAGGGCCGCATCGCGATCGCGGCGCTTGCCACGGGCCTCGCGCAGGGCTGCGTCGACGAGTCGGTGAAGTACGCCAAGGAGCGCCACGCCTTCGGCCGCCCCATCGGCTCCAACCAGGCCATCCAGTTCAAGATCGCCGACATGGAGATGAAGGCCCACACCGCCCGCCTCGCCTGGCGGGACGCCGCCTCGCGCCTGGTCTCCGGCGAGCCCTTCAAGAAGGAGGCGGCCCTGGCGAAGCTGTACTCGTCGACGGTCGCGGTCGACAACGCCCGCGAGGCCACCCAGATCCACGGCGGCTACGGCTTCATGAACGAGTACCCGGTGGCCCGCATGTGGCGCGACTCCAAGATCCTCGAAATCGGCGAGGGCACGAGCGAGGTCCAACGCATGCTGATCGCCCGCGAACTGGGCCTGACCAGCTGAGACGACCCGCTTCGCCGCCGCCTGTCCCGCTCTGGGGCGGGCGGCGGCGGGCTATCTGGGGGGGCAGGCGCCCCGGGGCCCCGCCGGGCGGCAAGGAAGGTTAGGTTAACCTAAGCACGATTTCCGGCCAGCGCCCCCGGCGGCCCCGGCGCCCCCGTACGCACGAAACACGAAAGCAGAGACCCCCATGCCCCGTCTCCCCCACCCCACCCGTCGCGGCATCCTCGCCGTGGGCGGTGCCCTCGGTCTCACCGCCGCGCTCGCGGCCTGCGGGGACGAGAAGGCCGGCAGCGGCACCAAGGGCGGGGGCGAGGGCGGCGGGCCCTGGTCGTTCAAGGACGACCGGGGGCAGACGGCGAAGAAGGGCTCCACGCCGAAGAACATCGTCGCGTTCACGGGCGTCGCCGCCGCGCTGTACGACTACGGCATCGAGGTCAAGGGCGTCTTCGGGCCGACCAAGGCCAAGGACGGCAAGCCGGACGTCCAGGCCGGTGACATGGACATCAGCAAGGTGACGATCCTCGGCAACGCCTGGGACCAGTTCAACATCGAGAAGTACGTGGGCCTCCAGCCCGACGTCCTCATCTCCACGATGTTCGACGACAAGGGCACCCTCTGGTACGTCCCCGAGACGTCCAAGGACAAGATCCTCAAGCTCGCCCCGAGCGTCGGCGTCTCCGTCTACGACCGGCAGATGACCAAGCCCCTGGAGCGGCTGCTCGCCCTCGCCGAGTCGCTCGGCGCGGATGTGAAGGCCGACAAGGTCGTCAAGGCGAAGAAGCGGTTCGAGGCGGCGGCGGAGCGGCTGCGCAAGGCCGCGAAGTCCCGCCCGGAGATCAGGGTCCTCGTCGGCTCGGCCAGCGCGGACATCTTCTACGTCTCCGGCTCCAACCTCTCCGCCGACCTGGAGTACTTCAAGGCCCTCGGCGTGAACCTCGTCGAGCCGTCGGCGAAGGCGCTGAAGGCGAGCGGCGGCTGGTTCGAGAACCTGTCATGGGAGAACGTCGACAAGTACGAGGCCGACGTCATCATGATGGACAACCGCACCTCGGCGCTCCAGCCGGAGGCCCTGGCCGGCCAGAAGCCGACGTGGGGCAAGCTGCCCGCGGTGAAGGCGGGCCAGGTCATCCCGCGTGTGACGGAGCCGATCTTCTCGTACGCCAAGTGCGCGCCGATCCTGGAGGACCTGGCGGAGGCCATCGAGAAGGCCAAGAAGGTCTGACCGACTCACTCAACAGCGTCGGCGCGCCGGACGGGCTAGAACTGGCAGGTTCTAGCCCGTCCGGCGTTTGAGGACGAGGCGCGAAGCGCCAACATCGGTGAGCGGGGGAACGGGGGCAGCCGCACCCGGATCGGGAAGGGGCGGGCCTGGGGCGCCCCGCGAGGACACTCCCAGCCGCGCCGCACTATCGGGATTAACTTAGGTTAGGCTAACCTAAGTATCACGTCGCGTCCCGGTCATCCCCCGCTGTGCCCTGTCCCCCGGGACGCGACGGCCCGTCCCCTCACCTGGAGGACCGTTCATGCGCTCGCACCTGCTCAATGACACGACCACGGCGCGGTACCGCGGCTCCGTGACCGAAGGAGTCGAGCGGGTGGCCGCCAGGATCGCCACCGCATCGCGACCGTTCACCGGTGTCCAGGCCGACGCCCTCTCCCCCCGCGTCGCCGCCGTCGACCTCGACACCCCGCTGCACGACACCGCCGCCGCCCTGGACGAGCTCGACGAGCTCTACCTGCGCGACGCGGTCTACTTCCACCACCCGCGCTACCTCGCGCACCTCAACGGCCCGGTCGTCATCCCGGCCGCGCTCGGCGAAGCCGTCCTCACCGCGGTCAACTCCTCGCTCGACACCTGGGACCAGTCCGCGGGCGGCACCCTCATCGAGCGCCGCCTCATCGACTGGACGGCGGAGCGCGTCGGGCTCGGGCCCGCCGCCGACGGCGTGTTCACCTCCGACGGCGGCCAGGCCACCCTCCAGGCGCTGCTCCTGGCCCGCGAGGAGGCCAGGGCCGAGGACCCCGCGAGCCTTCGCGTCCTCACCTCCGAGGCGGGCCACTCCGGCGTCCACAAGGCCGCCAAGGTCCTCGGCCTCGGCCCGGACGCCGTCATCACCGTCCCCACCGACAGGGACAAGCGGGCGCAGACCGTGGCGCTGGCCCGCCAGCTGGAGCGCTGCCGGCGCGACGGCCTGGTCCCCATGGCCGTCGTCGCGACCGCGGGCACCCCGGACTTCGGCTCCATCGACCCGCTGCCGCAGATCGCCGAGCTGTGCGCGCAGTACGGGACGTGGCTGCACGTCGACGCCGCGTACGGCGGCGGACTGCTCGCCTCGCGCACCCGGCGCCACCTCCTTGAGGGCATCGAGCGCGCCGACTCGGTGACCGTGGACTACCACAAGTCCTTCTTCCAGCCGGTGAGTTCGTCCGCGCTGCTGGTCCGCGACGCGGCGACGCTGCGGCACGCCACGGATCACGCCGGGGAACCGCACCGCGCGGCCCACGAACGCGTCCCCGACCAGGCCGGCAAATCCCTCCAGACCACCCGCCGCTTCGACGCCCTGAAACTGTGGCTGACGCTGCGCGTGATGGGCGCGGACGCCGTCGGCGACCTCTTCGACGAGGTCTGCGACCTGGCCGCCGACGGCTTCGACCTGCTCGCCGCCGACCCGCGCTTCGACGTGGTCACGCAGCCGTGCCTGTCCACGCTCGTCTTCCGCTACATCCCGGCCGCGATCTGCGCCCCCGCAGCCATCGACCGCGCCAACCTCTACGCCCGCAAGGCGCTGTTCGCCTCCGGCGACGCCGTGGTCGCGGGCGCCAAGGTCGGCGACCGCCAGTACCTGAAGTTCACGCTGCTCAACCCGGAGACGACGACCGCCGACCTCACCGCCGTGCTCGACCTGATCGCCGACCACGCCGAGCAGTACCTGGGAGACGTCCTTGACCGCGCCAGCTGACCCCCGCGAGCCCCACGACTTCATCGGGATCGGCCTCGGGCCCTTCAACCTCGGTCTCGCCTGCCTCACCGAACCCCTCTCCGACCTGAACGGCCTCTTCCTGGAGGCCAAGCCGGACTTCTCGTGGCGCTCGGGCATGTTCGTCGACGGCGCCCACCTCCAGACCCCGTTCCTCTCCGACCTCGTCTCGCTCGCCGACCCGACGTCGCCATACTCGTTCCTCAACTACCTGAAGGAGTCCGGGCGCCTCTACTCGTTCTACATCCGCGAGAACTTCTACCCCCTGCGCACCGAGTACCACGACTACTGCCGCTGGGCCGCCGGGAAACTCTCCTGCGTGCGCTTCGGCACGACCGTGACGGAGGTGACGTACGACGACGAGCTGTACGCGGTCCGCACCGCGGCCGGTGACGTCTTCCGCGCCCGGCACCTCGTCCTCGGCACCGGCACCCCGCCGTACCTCCCGAAGGCCTGCGCGAAGCTCGGCGGGGACTTCCTCCACTCCTCCCGCTATCTGGAGCACAGGACGGCGCTCCAGAAGAAGAACCAGATCACGGTCGTCGGCGGCGGCCTGAGCGCCGCCGAGATCTACTACGACCTGCTCGGCGAGATCGACGTCCACGGCTACCGCCTCAACTGGGTCACGCGCTCCGCGAGCTTCTCCCTCCGCGAGCACGGCGCGCTGATCAACGCCATCCACGACCTGCTGTACGAGAAGAGCCTCGAAGGCCCGGTGCCGACGCGGCTGCTCACCCACGCCACCCTGACCAGCGCCCGGTACGAGAGCGGGACGTACACCCTCGGCCTGCGCCAGGAGGATCGGGGCACGGACGTCGGGCTGACCACCGAGGGCCTGGTCCTCGCCACCGGCTACCGGTACCAGGTGCCGGAGTTCCTCGCCCCGGTGCGCGACCGCCTGCTCTGGGACGCGCACGGCGACCTCGACGTCTCCCGCGACCACGCCGTGGACGTCACCGGACGCGGCGTCTTCCTGCAGCACACCGCCGAGCACAGCCCCTCGACGACCGGACCCGACCTGGGCACGGGCCCGTACCGCAACGCCCGCGTCATCCGCGCCATGCTGGGCCGCGAGGCCTACCCGGTGGAGAAGACCCTCGCGTTCCAGGAGTTCGCCGCATGAGCCACGTGAACCGCACGAGTCATACGATGCATACGAGCCCTACGAGCCGCATGTCCCGGCTGAGCCGGCTCGCCCGGAGCGGCCGCGGCGGCGCGGCCCTCAACGGCGGCCTCGGGACCCTCTCCCTGCGCCCCTTGGACCCCTTCACGGACGCCGAGCTGGTGCACTCCTGGGTCACCCACCCCGCGTCCGCCCACTGGCTGATGCAGGGCGCCAAGCTCTTCGACATCGAGCGCGAGTACATGCGCATCGCGGCCGACGACCACCACGACGCGTTCGTCGGCCTGCACGACGGCGAGCCCGCGTTCCTGGTCGAGCGCTACGACCCGCGCCACGTCGAACTCGTCGGCCTGTACGAGCCCGAGCCCGGCGACGTCGGCGTGCACGTCCTGGTCGCGCCGGGCGAGGAGCGCGTCCACGGGTTCGCCCGCGCCGCGCTCACCACGGTCCTCGAGCACCTGTTCGCGGACCCCAGGACCGTCCGCGTCGTGGTGGAGCCGGACGCCGCCGACACGGGCGCGCACGCGCTCAACGAAGCCGTCGGCTTCGTGCCCGCAGGGGAGATCGACAAGCCGGAGAAGCGGGCCCTGCTCAGCTTCTGCACCCGCGAGCAGTTCGAGGCGGCCGTCGTCCGCCAGGCCGTGGCCGCCCGCCCCTCCGCCGTCCCCTTCTCCCGCCTCTCCGCCCTTCCTTCCGCCCTCCCTGGAGCATCGCGATGACCCCGGCGCCCGAGCACTGGGCCGAGGCCCACCGCCTTGTCATCCGCAAGGCCCTCGCCGCGTTCTCCCACGAGCGCCTGCTCACGCCCGAGGACCGCGGCGGCGGCCACTACCTCGTGCGCGGCGACGACGGCCTGACCCGCTACCGGTTCCGCGCCCGCCTGTTCGCCCTCGACCACTGGCGGATCGACGCGGCATCGCTGACCCGCCACCGCGACGGCGTCCAACTGCCTCTGAACGCCCTGGAGTTCTTCTCCGAGCTGCGCGACACCCTCGGCCTGGGCGACCGGATGCTTCCGGCGTACCTGGAGGAGGTCTCCGCCACGGTCTCCGGCCTCTGCGCCGAACTCGCCGATCTCGCCGGGCCCGCCGGGCTCCACGGGATCGAGACGGGCGGGACCGGGAGCCACCCCTGCTTCGTCGCGCGCAGCGGCCGCGACGCCTCGAAGGCCAGCCCGGCCATCGGCGACTGGCTCGCCGGTCTCGTCGCCTCCGACGAGGTCCTGCGGTCCACGGGCCTGACGGTCATCCGCGAGCAGGCGCCCGTGAGCGACCGGCGGGACGGCGAGCGGCTGACCACCCTGGCCGGTCTGCTGCGCACCGGCCGCGACGGGGCCCCGTTCGCCGCCGCCCTGATCGAGCGCTCGGGCCTGGAGCCCGCCGCGTGGCTGCGCCGCCTCCTGCGCGCCTACCTCACCCCGCTGCTGCACGGCTTCTACGCGTACGACCTGGCGTTCGCGCCGCACGGCGAGAACGTGGTCCTGGCCCTGAAGGACGGCTCCGTACAGCACATGCTGTTCAGGGACGTCGGTGAGGAGATCGCGGTCATGGACCCGACGGCGGTCCTTCCGCCCGCGGTCGAGCGCCTCCGTGTCGACGTGCCCGAGGACGAGAAGATCCTGTCCTTGTTCACGGACGTCTTCGACTGCTTCTTCCGCTTCCTGGCGGCGGACCTCGCCGCCGAGGGCGTCCTCGGCGAGGACGTCTTCTGGCGGACGGTCTCCGAGTGCGTGCGCGACTACCAGCACTCGATGCCGCAGCTGGTGGAGAAGTTCCGGCAGTACGACCTGTTCACGCCCGCGTTCGCGCTGTCCCGCCCCAACCTGCTCCAGCTGCGGGGCGGCCTCGCCGACCCGGCGGGCGCGCTGCCGCTGACCGGCGCCCTCAAGAACCCGATCGCCTAGCGGGTTTCCCCCAAGCCGGGCGGGGTTGCGGAGACGGTCCTCCGGAACCCCGCCCCTGTCTCACCCCGTCTGTCTCACCCCGTCACCGCCGCGCGGGCCACGGCACCTGCGGGGACTTGTAAGAGACGATGCCGAGCGCGTCCCAGCGGGGCGCCTGGTCGGCGAGCCGTCCCTTGTACTTCTCCCAGTCGTGCGCCGACGCGGGCGACCAGCCGAGCTCGGCGGTGCCGGGCAGGCGCGGGAACGCCATGTAGTCGAGGTGGGCGTTGGTGGAGAGGGTCTCCGTCCACAGCGGCGCCTCGACGCCGAGCACGGCGTCGGCCGGGGCCCCCTGGAGGTAGCTGCCCGGGTCCCAGTCGTAGGCCCGCTTCACCTCCACGTACCCGGCCCACTTGAGGCCGAGCGGGGTGTCCTTGTCGTACTTGTGGTCGAGGTAGGCGCGGTCGGCGGGCGAAAGGACCAGCTTGGTGCCCTTCTTCGCCGCGTTCACGACCTGGTCGCGCTCGGCCTGGCCGGTGCGGTCGTAGCCCCAGTACTGCGCGACCGCGCCCGGCACGGGCGTCGTCGCGGTCAGCTGGTGCCAGGCCATCACCGTCTTGCCGTACTTGGCGACGACCGGCTGCACCCTGTCCATGAACGCCACGAAGTCCTCGTGGCTGGTGGAGTGCGCCTCGTCACCGCCGATGTGGATATAGCGGCCAGGCGTGAGCGCGGCGAGCTCGCGGATCACGTCGTCCACGAAGTCGTACGTGACGTCCTTCTTCACGCACAGCGAGCTGAAGCCGACCTCGGTGCCCGTGTACAGGGGCGGCGCGACGCCGTCGCAGTTCAGCTCGGCGTAGGAGGCGAGCGCGGCGTTGGTGTGGCTCGGCATGTCGATCTCGGGGACGACCTCGACGTGGCGGGCGGCCGCGTAGGACACGATCTGCCGGTACTGCTCCTTGGTGTAGTAGCCGCCGGGGCCGCCGCCGACCTGCGTCGAGCCGCCGTAGGTGGCAAGGCGCGGCCAGGAGTCGATGGCGATGCGCCAGCCCTGGTCGTCGCTGAGGTGCAGGTGCAGCGTGTTCATCTTGTACAGCGCCAGCTGGTCCACGTACCGCTTGACCTGGTCCACGGTGAAGAAGTGCCGCGAGACGTCCAGCATCGCGCCGCGGTAGGCGTAGCGCGGCGCGTCCTTGATGGTGCCGCCCGCGATCCGCCAGGGGCCGCGCTGCCTGGTCCGCTCCTCGATGGCGGCGGGCAGCTGCTGGCGCACGGTCTGGACGCCGCGGAAGAGCCCGGCGCCCGTCCAGGAGGTGAGGGTCAGCGAGTCGCGCGCGGAGACCATCCGGTAGCCCTCGCCGCCGAGGGCCTTGTCCTCGGGCCCGGCGCTGAGGCGCAGGCGGATGCCGTCGCGGCCCGTGCGGTCGGTGACGGGCAGCTTGAAGCCCGTGGCGGGCCGCAGCACGCTCGCCAGGTACTCGCCGACGCGGCGCTCCTCGGGGCTTGCGCCGCCGACGCGTATCCGGGTCCTCGCGGTGATCTCGTAGCCGGGTCCGGACGGCTCGGCCGACAGCGGCGCGGGGATGATCCGGCCGAGCGGCGTGGGCGCGGGGGCGGGCTCGGCGGCCGTGCCCGGCGCGGCCGACACGGACGACAACCCGGCGGCGGCGACGAGCAGCAGACAGCCGATGACACGTGTCGATCTGTGGTGCGCTCTCACAAGCGGTCCCTTCGACGGGCCAACACGGAGGTGACGCGGTCGAACCGTCACCATCCGTACCGCGCACCCCAGACCGGGTCAAGGTGTAGACCACCTGGCCCGGAGCGCGATGGAAGAATCGCCGCATGGCGGAAATCATCCAACGTGACGGAACCTGGACCTTCGACGGAGAGACACTGCGGCTTGTGCCGGGGCGCGACAAAGGCGTCTCGCTGCTGCGCAAGACCCTGGGCGAACTCACCCTTCCGCTGACGGCGTTGGCGGGCATCGCCTTTGAACAGGGCAAGAAGAGCGGGCGACTTCGGCTGCGCCTGCGCGACGGCGCGGACCCGCTGCTGCAGGCGACCGCGGGCCGCCTCGCGGACTCCTCGGACCCGTATCTGCTGACCGTGGACCCGGACCGGTACGGCGTCGCCGAGTACGTGGTCGACGAGCTGCGCAACGCCCTGCTCCTGGAGCAGGTCCCGGCCACCGGCTGCGACGGCTATCTGCTGCCGGGCCCCTCGGTGCCGCTCCAGGTCTCCGCGGGCGACGCCACCGCGAGCTTCGACGGCGAGCGTGTCCGCCTGGAGTGGAACTGGAAGACGGAGGAGGCCAAGGCCGCGTCCGGCACCCGCTCCATCCCGCTCGCCGACATCTCCGCCGTGGAGTGGCAGCCCGCCGTCGGCCTGGAGAACGGGTACCTCCGCTTCACCGTGCGGAACTCGCCCACCAAGGCCCCGCCGAAGTACGACCCGAACTCGGTCGAGCTGTGGGGCTTCAAGAAGGACCCGCTGATGGCCCTGGTCGCGGCGGCCGTCCAGGCCCGGCTTCCGCATCCGGCCCGGCCCGTGGCCCCGGCCCCGGAGCCGGCGGCCGAGCTCGCCGCCCCGGCCGCGCCCGCCCCGGCCCCCGCGGCCGGGGACGACCACGACGCGCTGCTGCGGCGGCTGCGGGAGCTGGGCGAGCTGCACCAGAGCGGCATCCTGACGGACGACGAGTTCACGACGGCCAAGCAGGCGGTGCTCCGGCGGATGTGACCGGCGGGAGCCGCGGCGGACGGGTCCCACGGCGGCCGATCGGGGGGGAGGCGGCCGCCGTGACCCGAAGGTATGGTCCAACGCGGTCGATCGAGCGAATCCTGCCCGATTCCGGGCAGGATTGTTGCGAAGGGATCCTTGGTAATCCAGGATCATCGGGTGCACGAAGAACTTGTCGATCACCTGATGCGCTCCACCCAGCTGCAGCGCGGCGAAGCGCTCCGGGTGATCCAGGACGTGCTCGCGTACTTCGACGAGACGACGGAGGCGTACGTCCGCCGCCGCCACCGCGAACTCCAGGGTCAGGGCCTGGTGAACGCGGAGATCTTCGAACAGATCACGGCGGACCTGCGCTACCGCGCGGTCGCGCCGCCCGAGCTCTCGCTCCGGCAGCTGCGCCGCATCGTCTACGGCTGACCCCTGTCCACACCTACCCGAGGGACCCTTATGTGCGGAATCGTCGGATATATCGGCAAGCGTGACGTCGCCCCGCTCCTCCTGGAAGGCCTCCAGCGCCTGGAGTACCGCGGCTACGACTCCGCGGGCGTCGTGATCACCGGCCCCAAGGCCAGCGGCCTGAAGATGGTCAAGGCCAAGGGCCGCGTCCGCGACCTGGAGGCCCGCGTCCCCAAGCGCTTCAACGGGACCACCGGCATCGCCCACACCCGCTGGGCCACCCACGGCGCCCCCTCCGACGAGAACGCCCACCCCCACCTCGACCCCGAGAACAAGGTCGCCGTCGTCCACAACGGCATCATCGACAACGCCACCGAGCTGCGCGCCAAGCTGATCGCCGACGGCGTGGAGTTCCGCTCCGAGACGGACACCGAGGTCATCACGCACCTCATCGCCCGCTCCAGCGCCGAGACCCTGGAGGAGCGGGTCCGCGAGGCCCTGCGCCACATCGAGGGCACGTACGGCATCGCCGTCCTGCACGCCGACTTCAACGACCGCGTCGTCGTCGCCCGCAACGGCTCCCCCGTGGTCCTCGGCATCGGCGAGAAGGAGATGTTCGTCGCCTCCGACGTCGCCGCGCTCGTCTCCCACACCCGCCAGGTCGTCACCCTCGAGGACGGCGAGATGGCCACCCTCAAGGCCGACGACTACCGCACGTACACCACCGAGGGCTCGACCACCACGGCCTCGCCGACCACCGTGGAGTGGGAGGCCGAGTCGTACGACATGGGCGGCCACGACACGTACATGCACAAGGAGATCTTCGAGCAGGCCGACGCCGTGGACCGCGTCCTGCGCGGCCGCATCGACGACCGCTTCTCCACCGTGCACCTCGGCGGCCTCAACCTGAACGCGCACGACGCCCGCAAGGTGCGGCGCGTGAAGATCCTCGGCTGCGGCACCTCGTACCACGCGGGCATGATCGGCGCCCAGATGATCGAGGAGATGGCCCGCATCCCCGCCGACGCCGAGCCCGCCTCCGAGTTCCGCTACCGCAACGCGGTCGTCGACCCCGACACCCTGTACGTCGCGGTCTCCCAGTCCGGCGAGACCTACGACGTGCTCGCCGCCGTGCAGGAGCTCAAGCGCAAGGGCGCCCGCGTCTTCGGCGTCGTGAACGTGGTGGGCTCCGCGATCGCCCGCGAGGCCGACGCGGGCGTGTACGTCCACGCGGGCCCCGAGGTCTGCGTCGTCTCCACCAAGTGCTTCACCAACACCACCGTCGCGTTCGCGCTGCTCGCCCTGCACCTGGGCCGCATCCGGGACCTGTCGGTCTCCGACGGCAAGCGGATCATCGCGGGTCTGCGTCAACTGCCCGCGCAGATCGAGCAGATGCTGGCGCGCGAGGACGAGATCAAGAAGCTGGCGCAGGAGTTCGCCGAGGCCAAGTCGATGCTCTTCATCGGGCGCGTCCGCGGCTACCCGGTCGCCCGCGAGGCCTCCCTGAAGCTCAAGGAGGTCTCCTACATCCACGCCGAGGCCTACCCCGCCTCCGAACTGAAGCACGGCCCGCTCGCCCTGATCGAGCCCGCCCTGCCGACGGTCGCGATCGTCCCCGACGACGACCTCCTGGAGAAGAACCGCGCGGCCCTGGAGGAGATCAAGGCCCGCAGCGGCAAGATCCTCGCGGTCGCCCACCAGGAGCAGGAGAAGGCCGACCACACGATCGTCGTCCCGAAGAACGAGGACGAGCTGGACCCGATCCTCATGGGCATCCCGCTCCAGCTCCTCGCCTACCACACCGCCCTGGCCCTGGGCCGGGACATCGACAAGCCGCGCAACCTGGCGAAGTCGGTCACCGTGGAGTAGCACCCTTCGGGGCGCCCCGGAGTACGGACAGAGTGAACGGCCCCTGCGTGTGCCACCAGTCGCGCAGGGGCCGTTCCTCCAGGGACCGGAGTCGCCCATTACCCCGGCCCGTGCCTACTCAGCCGGTGGCCGTCACCCCCCGGCCGGCAGGCCGCCCCGGCAGCGCCGTGGGCCAGTTCGCGAGGGCCGCGGTGGCCCCGTACCAGGCGAGCAGACCGCTCGCCGCGGCGCACCAGCCGCCCGCCTTGGCCAGGCCTTCGCCGTCACCGAAGCGCGCGACGGCGAGCAGCAGCAGCGCCACGAACATCAGGGCGTACGTACCGCGCACGAGCGGGGAGCCGCTGGACGCCGCGGTGAGCGTCAGGGCGAGGAGCGCGAAGAGCAGCAGGAAGAGACCCGCGGCGTTCTCGGAGATCCGGTCGTCGGCGGAGGAGCCCCAGGTGAACCAGAGCGCGCCGAGCCCGGCGAAGGCGGTGCCCGTGAGCCGGTCCTCGCGCAGCGCGAGGACACCCGCGACGAACAGGGCGATGCCGCCGACGTAGGTGGCGAGGGCGACGGCGTCGGCCGCCGTCACGCCGTCGATCACTTCGGTGTGACCGAGGCCGAAGGCCAACAGGGTGAGTCCGAGGGCGAGATGGCCGAGGGTGGAGGTGCTGCTTCCCGCGGAGACGTCTTTGTCCACGGCGGGCTCCCTTCGTGCAGGTGCGGTGGTGCGGTGGTGCCGTACTGGCGCGGTGGTGCCGTATGGCGCCGGGTCACGCGGAATCCCGGCGACCGGTATGTACCCTTCACAAGGGAACAAACCACCTCTACGCACGAGTAGATTTATGCGCGCCGACACGGGAGTTGACCCCGTACCACCCTCATCTCACCTGCGACGGACGGCCGTTGGCGAATCCGCCCGGGAGTCCACTGGGAAGCCCGCCAGGGAGCCCTTCAGGAAGCCCTTCAGGGGATGACGACCACGGGTCGTTGCGCGCGGCGCGCGAGCCGGCCCGCGACGGAGCCGAAGATGCGCCCCACGATGCCGTGCGTGGAGCCGACGACGATGGCGTCCGCCGAGTACTCCCGGCCGACCTCTTCGAGTTCGTGGCAGATGTCGCCGCCGCGCTCGACGAGGATCCAGGGCACCTCCGACAGATACTCCGCGCAGGCGAGTTCGAGCCCGAGGACCTCGGTGCGGTGGTCGGGGACGTCGACGAAGACCGGTGGCTCGCAGCCCGCCCAGACGGTGGTGGGCAGCCGGTTGGCGACATGCACGATGATCAGGCCGGAGCCGGAGCGGTGGGCCATGCCGATCGCGTAGGCGAGGGCCCGTTCGCTGGACGTCGAGCCGTCGAAGCCGACGACGACGCCGTGCCGGAAGGCCGGATCGCAAGAGTGACGTGGTTCTTCCGCCGCTTGGGGGGTCGTCGTCGGATCGGCGACCTGCCGCTTGCGGTCCGCGGGTTCGGAGAATTCGTGACCGGCCATCGGTGTCTCGGCGAAGGAGTCCTCTGTGGGAGGGTCGGCTTTTTTCGAGTGGGTCGGCGCCCGTGGTACGAGGCGGTGGGTCGGTTCGGGCGAGTCGATCGGGGCGATCGGGTCGGGCGAGTCGATACGGGCCGCGCACGGCGGCCCGGTGGTGACGGGTGACGCACGGAGCGGAGCGGGTCGGACCCGGCGGCCTGGGGCACGCGGGCCATCACCGGACGCGTGTCCGGGAATCACCTTCCCAACCCCTTACCCCCAAGGGTACGGCGGCACTCCTCTCCTGCCCACCTCCCGTCCGGGTCTCTCCCGGGCCGTCGGACGCCCGCGCAAGGCCTCACGGCGGCCGCACGGCGTTCACCGGAGCATGCATGAGCCGGGCCCGGATGGCAATGGCAGCTGCCCCGTACAGGCGGTTTGCGCCTGGTTCGCGCGCGTGGCCCCTTCAGGCCAGTGACCGGCCGCTTGTCCACGCGTTGAACCGGTGAAACCACCCGTTCGGAGACATTCCCCATACCCCACCCCGCCCCCACCCACACCTCTCCCCACTACGCCCCCCTCACCACCACGCCCCACCGCCCCCTGCCACACCACCACCCCACCGCCCTCTGTCACACCACCGCGCCCCACCCCCTTCCCTCACACCACCGCGCCCTGCCCCTCCACTCGCTTCCGTCACACCACCGCGCCCCGCCCCCTCCTTTCACACCGCTCCGCCCCGCCCCTTCCCTCACTCCCCTCGCACCACCACAGCCCGCCGCCTCCCCTCCCCTCCCCTCCCCTCCTCCCGACCTCCCCCCCACCCCTCCGCCCATCACCACGCGCGAAACCACCGCCCCAGGGAGTACGCCGTGTCACGACCCTTCACCGCCGCCCCGGCCACCGCACCGGCCACCCGTCGTCGTTCCCCCGAAGGGGTGGGTGAGCGCAGGCACCCCGGGCCCACGGGGCCGCGCGGGGCCGAGCCGCCAGGGGTGGCGCCGCAGGAATCGGCGAGCGACGTGGTGCGCTGGGCGGCGTTCTCCTGTGTCCTGGTTCCCGTCGTCCTCGTGGGGTACGGGACCTCACTGGCCGGTGCCGCCGGATCGGCCCTGGGGCTCGCGGCCGTCACCGGCGTCTGCCGGGTGCTCCTCAGGCAGTCCGAAAGGGGAGCGGAGCGGGCCCGCGCCCAGCGGCACCCCGGCGCCCGGGGACGGCACCCGGGGGCGGCTCCGGGAGCGCATCGGAGCGGGCGTCACGCGGGGCCGAGCACGCCGGTGGACTGACTGATTCCAACGCACTCCCCCGAATGTTTTCAGCCAACTTCCGGCCGGTCCGCATTCCCTGGCCGAACAGGGGGTCAACCCACGTCCCACCAGGGGTGAAAGGAGCGAAGAAGGCGTCTGCACCCTACGTTGACCAGCCACTGGGACGAGGCGTACTTCCCTGGGCGCCCCACGAGTGCGACGCTTCGTGATCGAATGCTTCACGCCAAGTTGCCATGTCGACAATGCGCCGGGTGCTCAACTGGTCACGCCGGCGGCACGGGACGCAGTAGATTCGATCTTGACTGTAGTACGGCGGGGGACTGGTGGAGGACCGAGGGGAAACGTGCAGGAGCGACAGGCCCAGCAAGCACGTCAAGAACAGGGAGCCGCGACGACCGAGGGGGGCTTAGCGCCATGAGCCACGACTCCACTGCCGTGCAGGAAGCAGCGGCGCGGAAACTCTCCGGGCGACGCCGTCGGGAAATCGTCGCGGTGCTGCTCTTCAGCGGTGGTCCCATCTTCGAGAGTTCCATACCACTCTCCGTGTTCGGCATTGACCGGCAGGACGCGGGAGTTCCCAGGTACCGGCTGCTCGTATGCGCCGGTGAAGAGGGCCCGCTGCGGACCACCGGCGGACTCGAACTGACCGCGCCCCACGGCCTTGAGGCGATCTCGCGGGCGGGCACCGTCGTCGTGCCGGCCTGGCGGTCGATCACATCGCCGCCGCCCCTGGAGGCACTCGACGCACTGCGCCGCGCGCACGAGGAAGGGGCCCGCATCGTCGGCCTGTGCACCGGCGCGTTCGTCCTCGCGGCGGCCGGTTTACTGGACGGCCGCCCGGCGACGACGCACTGGATGTACGCGCCGACGCTGGCCAAACGCTACCCGTCCGTCCACGTCGACCCGCGAGAGCTGTTCGTCGACGACGGCGACGTGCTCACGTCGGCGGGGACCGCGGCCGGAATCGACCTGTGCCTGCACATCGTGCGCACGGACCACGGCAACGAGGCGGCGGGCGCCCTCGCCCGCAGGCTCGTCGTGCCGCCGCGCCGCGCCGGAGGCCAGGAGCGCTACCTCGACCGGTCGCTGCCGGAGGAGATCGGCGCCGACCCGCTGGCCGAGGTCGTCGCGTGGGCCCTGGAGCACCTCCACGAGCAGTTCGACGTGGAGACGCTCGCGGCCCGCGCGTACATGAGCCGCCGCACCTTCGACCGGCGCTTCCGCTCCCTCACGGGCAGCGCGCCGCTCCAGTGGCTGATCACCCAACGGGTGCTCCAGGCACAGCGGCTCCTGGAGACCTCGGACTACTCCGTGGACGAGGTCGCCGGGCGCTGCGGGTTCCGTTCGCCCGTCGCACTGCGCGGCCACTTCCGCCGCCAGCTCGGCTCCTCGCCCGCCGCCTACCGCGCCGCGTACCGGGCGCGCAGGCCCCAGGGCGAGCGGGCGCTCGACGGCGCCTCCGGCGGCCCTGCGGCCGTGCCCACCGCGTCCGCCGTGGTCTCGGCCGCGGAAGGACCCGGCGGACCCTCGGGTCCCGGCGGCCCGGTCCCGGGCCCGCATCCGGGGATGTCCCCGGGTCCGGTACCGGCCCAGACCCGCCGTACGGCCGCGGCGAGCGCGTTCGGAGCCACGGCGCACCTGCCCATGGACGCGGCCAAGGCCCACTCGGACGGGTACGCGCCGGGACGCACGCCGCTCCCCGGCCAGAGGAGCGCGCCGTAGGGTTGGGCGCATGAACGATCGCATGGTGTGGATCGACTGCGAGATGACCGGGCTCTCGCTGACGGAAGACGCACTTATCGAGGTGGCCGCACTGGTCACCGACTCGGAACTGAACGTGCTCGGCGACGGAGTGGACATCGTGATCCGCCCGCCGGACGCGGCGCTCGGGACCATGCCCGAGGTGGTGCGGCAGATGCACACCGCCTCGGGCCTCCTCGACGAGCTGTCCGGCGGCACCACCCTGGCCGACGCCGAGGAGCAGGTGCTCGACTACATCCGTCAGCACGTGAAGGAGCCCCGCAAGGCCCCGCTGTGCGGCAACTCGGTCGGCACGGACCGCGGCTTCCTGCTGCGGGACATGCCGACCCTGGAGAACTTCCTGCACTACCGCATCGTCGACGTCTCCTCCATCAAGGAGCTCGCCCGGCGCTGGTATCCGCGGGCGTACTTCAACAGTCCGGACAAGAACGGCAACCACCGGGCGCTCGCCGACATCCGCGAATCCATCGCCGAGCTCCGCTACTACCGCGAAGCGATCTTCGTGCCGCAGCCCGGCCCGGACTCGGACACGGCCCGGACGATCGCCGCGAAGCACGTACTGCCCGCGGGTTAGCCCGCCCCTGTAGGCCCCTCGTACGGGGTCCGGCATAAGGAGTGCGCGAGCACCCCTTCGGACCCTGTACACTTTTTCTCGGCCGGTCGGAAGAACGACAAAAGACCGGCTCACGGTGGGTGTAGCTCAGTTGGTAGAGCACCTGGTTGTGGTCCAGGTGGCCGCGGGTTCAAGTCCCGTCACTCACCCTGAAGACAAGGGCCCGGTCCGCGAAAGCGGATCGGGCCCTTGTCGTTGCCGCCACCGCCGTGGCCGGGCGCGGCGTACCGTGTCCGCGTGGCAACCGAAGATCTGGGGCGCACTCTGCGCCGCCTGCGCCGCTTAGCCTCGCTGAACCAAGAAGAGCTGGCCGAGCGCTCGAACATCTCCGTCGACGTGATCCGCCAGCTCGAACAAGGGCGGAAACACACGGCGCGCCTGCCCACGCTGCACGCCCTCGCGAACGGCCTCGGCGTGGAGCTGACCACGCTCCTGGGAGACCCGCCCGCCGTCACGGCCACCGGCGAGACCGACGGGCCGCGCTTCGTCGCGGTACGCCGCGCCCTCATGCCCGCGCTCTGGGCGCCCGAGCCGGAGCCGCCAGGGCCCGGCTTCTCGCTGGCCCGGCTGCGCGAACAGATCGCGGACGGCTGGACGCGGTACCACGCCGCCGAGTTCGACACGGTGATGACGGCCCTGCCGGACCTGATCGCGGACGCCCGCTCCGCCGCGGCCTCGGACGACGCCGAGGACCGCGGGACCGGCTGCGCCGCCCTGGGCAAAGCCCTCCAGCTCGCCGGGCACGTCGCCGTACGGATGGGCAAGACCGACCTCGCCCTCATCGGCCTGGAACGCGCGGCGGACGCCGCCGGGCAGTCCTCCGACCCACTGCTCCTCCCCATGATCGTCAACTCCACGGCGTGGACGTACCAGCGGCAAGGACGCCTGGAGGACGCCCTTGCCATCGCGCTCCACGCCGCGTCCACCATGGCGGACGCGGGCCACACCGGCACGGCCGACGGCCTGAAGGTGTGGGGCGCGCTGACCATGAGCGCCGCCACGTCCGCCGCGCGCGGCGGCGACTACGACCGCGCCGCGGCGATGATGGCGAGCGCGGAGAAGGAAGCCACCCGGGTCTCGAAGCTGCCCGCCGGCGGCGACAACCGCATGGTCAGCGTCTTCAGCCCGTCCTCGGTCCGCATCGAACGCGTCCGCCTCGCCGTCCAGTACGGGCACCCGCACGACGCGCTGGAACTGGCCAAGGGCATGCGGCTGTCAAAGGACACCCCACCGTCCTGGCGGACATGGCTCCTGCTCGACGTGGCACGAGCCCACACGGACGTGGGCGACGCCACCGGAGCGGTACGAACCCTGGAGTCCCTGCGCCGGGCGGCCCCGACGTGGATACGGCACCACACCCTGGCGGTAGCCATCGTCCGAGACCTGTGGACCCTGCCCAACCATCCCCCGGGGCTGCGCTCACTGGCGGAGTTCCTCGGGGTCGCCGACTCACGCCACGAAAGCGGAACGCTACGTAGCGGTTCGGTTGCACGGCGAGGCGAAGAGGCTCCGGCGCCCACGTGACCGGCCCGCCTACGCCGAGACTTCACGAGCCGTAACGGCCAGCCACACAGGACCGTCCCTGTCGATGACGCGCAGCGTGGACCGCAGGCGCCTGCGGATGCGGGAAGACGCCACGTCGCGCAGAAGGGGCCCAAGGCGCAGGAGCGGCCCCTCGGCTTCCCTCCAGGCCTTGAGCCGTACGAGGGCGTCCAGCTCCGCGGTGGTGTAGTAGAAGGCACCACGTCCCGTCGGATTGACCGCCTTCAGGAGTTCGCTGGTGCGCTGGAAGCGGGCCACGGCACGGTCGGGTTCCCCGAGGAGCAACGCCACCTCGCCCTCGTGCCCGGTGACTTCCAGGTCGTCCACCCACCACGACCAGTGCGGGTCCCGCGATTGCAAGGAGTCCTCCAAGCGGCCGCGCGCCCTGCCGATCGCCCCCAGGGCCCGCGCGCGCTCGCCAGCGGCAGCGAGGGCACGGCTGCGCCGCACTTCGGAGAGGAGCGCCACCCTCGGCGGCACCGAGCAGCTCGTGACCTCGTCGCATAAGGAGAGCGCCTCGCCCACGCGCCCGCTCTGGGCCGCCTCCATGGCCAGCAGGTCCATCGCGAACCACCGCATGGCCCGATCGTCGGCCGCCCGGGCGAAGTGCAAGGACTCCAGCCACGCGGCACGCGCCTCCTCCGGGCGATCCGCGTCGAACAGCAGCCATCCGGCGATCTCGGCCATCTCGGCGACGACGGCCGGGTGGGTCGATTCCTCGCTGCCGATGCGCGCCCGCTCGGCGCGCCACAGCTGCACGGCCGCGTCCGCCACGTGGTCGCCGCCGTGCGCACGGTCATGTTCGAGCAGCCACCCCGCTCGCCGCTGCACAACGGCGTGAGGGTGGCCGTCCCGTGGAATGTCCGGGGCCTCGCCCCGGGCTCGCGCAGCAGCCCGCTCCAGTTCCGCCAAGGGCGCGGCGAGTGCGGCGGCCAAGGGAGTGAGCCAGGCATCGGGCACACGCATCCCGCGCTCCCACCGCGACACCTCGTTGCGGGTCAGGGTGGTCGTGCCGCTGATCGCGCACAGCCTGGCGGCGAGCTGGGACTGGGTGAGCCGTGCCCGTCCACGCAGCGCGGCGAGGTGCGCGCCGAACGCGCGCCGCGCCGCTGTGACGTCGTCCACGTCGTCCATACAGGGGGCCTCCTCCACCACCACGCTACCCACGCGGCTGGCCCCCGGCTGGCCCCTTACGGGCTCCTCCCTCCCCACCGGTGACGAGGCTTCGATGGGACGGAAGGCCCCGGCGACCGTGCGACCGGTCCCGGGGCGCAGCCCACCACCCAGGAGCCGACATGGCCAACAGCACGGCCCCCGTTCCCCCACCCAACGACAGCCCTCCGGACAGCCACGAGCGCCAAGCGATCGCCGACTGGCTGGCGGCCGCCGAGCCCGACCCGGGCAAGGCCTGGCGGGAGTGGTGGGCGCGTGGCTTCGCGCTGTTGCCGCTGGGGCGCCGGTTCGATGCCGTGCGGGTGCCGGCCGAGCGCGTGCACGCGGCCGTGGGCAGCGACCAGGCGGAGGCCGTGGCCATGGGTCTGCGGGCCTGGCTCGAGGGTCCGGTGATCCGCGACCTGCGCGGCGGCCTCGGTCCGTACTACGTGCTGATCTCGCCCGGTGCCGACTGGGGCGGCAGGGAGGAGCGCCTCAGCAGCGGCACCTACCTCGGCGTGCCCCGCCCCGGTCAGATGTCGCTGCACACGGGCTGGGTCGCGCTGCCGCCCGCGCCCGGCAGGCTGTGCGACCCCGTACACCTGCGCACCCTGCTCACGCTGGCCGACCAGCCGTGACCGCCCCTGGACCGCCCCCGCTGGAGGCCCGCGCCGAGCGCGCGTACCTCAGGCTGCTTGACCACCTGCGCAGCTGTCCCCGGTGCGGTACGGGCTGGCTGGGGGCGCCCTGCCGGGGGCTCCACCACCTGAACAGGGATCTGCGCGCCGCCCGGAAGGCCGCGCTCCGGGAGCGGGAGGCGCCGAGCGTCAGGACGAGGCCCGGTGGACCAGTTCCGTCGGCAGGACGATCCGGGAGCGGGTGAGGTGGCGGGCCGTGGGCGGGCGGGGGTCGGCGATCTCCGCGAGGAGCACGTCCGTCATCGTGCGGCCCATCTCGACGATGGGCTGGCGGACGCTGGTCAGCGGCGGATCCATATGGCGGGCGATGGCCGAGTCGTCGAAGCCGACCAGGGCCACGTCGTCCGGTATCCGGCGCCCCTCCTGGCGCAGCACCTGCCGGGCGCCCGCCGCCATCACGTCCGAGGCGGCGAAGACCGCGTCCAGATCCGGCCTGCGGGCCAGCAGCTCCGCCATGGCGCGGCGGCCGCCCTCCTCGGTGAAGTCCGCGCGGGCCGTCAGGGACTCATCGGGGCCGTGCCCGGCCTCGGCGAGCGCGGCGCGGTAGCCGTCGAGGCGGAGCTGGGCGCCGTACACGTCCAGGCGGCCCGTGATCGTCGCTATCGCCCGGCGGCCCCGGGACAGCAGATGCGTCACGGCGGCGCGGGCGCCCGCGAGGTTGTCGGAGTCCACCGAGGGCAGCGGCTCGTCGGCGCGCCTGCGGCCGCTGATCACCGCCGGGATCTCCAGCTGCCGCAGCAGGTCCGGCAGCGGATCGTCCGCGTGCACCGACACGAGCAGGACGCCGTCCACCCGGTGCGCCGACAGGTACTGCGCGAGGCGGCGGCGCTCCCGGTCGCCGCCCGCGAACGTCAGCAGGAGCTGCAGATCGGTGTCCGCGAGCGCGGCGCCCACACCGTGGATGATGTCCGAGAAGTACGGCTCGGCGAAGAACCGCGACTCCGGCTCCGGGACGACCACCGCGATCGAATCCGTACGGTTCGCCGCGAGCGCCCGGGCCGCCGTGTTCGGTACGTAACCGAGCTCGGCCACGGCCTCCTCGACGGCGGCGCGCGTCGGGGCGCTCACCCGCGGCGAGCCGTTGATCACCCGGGACACCGTCCCCCGGCCGACGCCCGCGCGCGCGGCCACCTCCTCCAGCGTGGGCCGCCCCCCGCTGCGCCCCTTGGGCTGACGAGTCCCCATCAGTGCCTCCCCACGACGCGAAATCTAACAGCCGCCCCCCGGCCACCAGCGGCGGCGTGAACCGCCCGCAACTCCCGCCGTCCGGTGCCTTGACACCCCCGCGGCGAGCCGTAACCCTTCAAGGCATCAAATATGGGAGCGCTCCCACCCTACTCGGCTCATACACGACCCGCACGTTCCTTCCGAGCCACACCTCTCCAACACGTGTCACCCGTGCGGGAGTTGGAGGAATACCGGCAGGTCGGAGCACTAGGAGGACACCATGCGCCACAGGACCCGTTACAGGACTCGAACGCCCCGCACGGCCCTGGTGCTCGCGGCCGTCGCCGCCCTCGCCGGTGGCGCGCTCACCGGCTGCGCGGAGGATTCCGACGAGGACGGGCCCGGTGGCTCCTCCGGCGGCGGGGGCGGGGGCGGAAAGGGCAAGACGACCCTGACCATCGGTGTCTTCGGCGCCTTCGGCCTGCAGGAGGCCGGTCTCTACGAGGAGTACGAGAAGCTCCACCCGGACATCGACATCAAACAGAACTCCGTCCAGCGCAACGAGAACTACTGGCCCGCGCTGCTCACCCACCTCAGCGGCAACAGCGGCCTCTCCGACATCCAGGCCGTGGAGGTCGGCAACGTCGCCGAGCTGACCGGCACCCACGCGGGCAAGCTGATGGACCTCGGCAAGGCACCCGGCGTCGACCAGAAGGCCTACCTCGACTGGAAGTGGAAGCAGGGCACCAGCGAGGACGGCAAGACCGTCGCCCTCGGCACCGACATCGGGCCCACCGGCATCTGCTACCGCAAGGACCTGTTCGAGAAGGCGGGGCTGCCCACCGATCGCGAGGCGGTCGGCAAGCTGTGGGCCGGTGACTGGAACAAGTACCTGGAAGCGGGCAAGCGCTTCCAGGCGAAGGCACCCAAGGGCACCGCCTTCGTGGACGGGGCGGCGGGCGTGATGGCCGCCGTGCACGGCTCCGGCGCGCAGAAGTTCTACGACGCGGACGGCGAGCTCGTCTACAAGGACAGCCCCACCGTGAAGGAGGGCTGGAACCTCGCCGCCGAGTTCGCCGAGGCCGGCCTCACCGCGAAGCTCCAGCAGTTCCAGCCCAGTTGGGACCAGGCCTTCGCCAACGGCTCCTTCGCCACGGTGACCTGCCCGCCCTGGATGCTCGGCTACATCAAGGACAAGGCCGGGTCGAAGGGCGAGGACCAGTGGGACGTCGCCGCCGCGCCCAAGCCCAGCAACTGGGGCGGCTCCTTCCTGACCGTGCCCGAGGCGGGCGACCACAAGGAGGAGGCGGCCAAGCTGGTGGCCTGGCTGACCGCCCCGAAGCAGCAGGCCAAGCTGTTCGACGAGCGCGCCAGCTTCCCCAGCGCGAGCGCCGCCTACGACCTGCCCGAGGTCAAGGACGCCAAGAACCCCTACTTCGGCGACGCGCCCGTGGGCCGGATCTTCTCCCGGGCCGCCGAGGGCGTGCCCGTCCAGCCGATCGGGCCCAAGGACGGGATCATCCAGCAGTACCTCGCGGATGTCGGCATGCTCGGGGTCGACCAGAAGGGCACCTCGCCCGACAAGGCCTGGGGCAAGGCCGTGAAGACGGTCGACAACGCCCTGGACCAGTGACGCGGTGACCGACATCCCGAGCGACGCCCAGAGTGCCGCGTCCTCCACGGGGGAGGAGGGCGCGGCCCCGCGCGCCCCGGCCGGGGAACGGGACACCACGGCGGCGGCCGCCGAGCGCCGCCGGGCGTGGCGCAGCCGCCTCTACCGCTGGGACGTGCGGTTCAGCCCCTACGCCCTGATCGCGCCGTTCTTCCTCTTCTTCGTCGCCTTCGGGCTCTTCCCGCTGCTCTACACGGGGTGGGCCTCGCTGCACCGGGTGGAGCTGGGGGCGCCCACCGACATGGAGTGGGTGGGCCTGCGCAACTTCTCCCGCCTCCTCGATGACGAGTTCTTCTGGAACGCGCTGCGCAACACCTTCACCATCGGCCTCCTTTCGACCGTGCCGCAGCTGCTCATGGCGCTCGGGCTCGCCCACCTCCTCAACTACCGGCTGCGCGGGTCCATGTTCTTCCGCGTCGCGATCCTCACGCCGTACGCGACGTCCGTGGCGGCGGCGACGCTCGTGTTCGTGCTCATGTTCAGCCGCACCGACCACGGGATGATCAACTGGGGTCTCGGGCTCATCGGGATCGACGCCGTGGACTGGCAGAACGGCGACTGGACGGCGCAGTTCGCGGTGTCCGCGATCGTGATCTGGCGCTGGACCGGCTACAACGCGCTGATCTATCTCGCCGCGATGCAGGCCATCCCGAGGGATCTGTATGAGTCGGCGGCGCTGGACGGGGCGAGCCGCTGGCAGCAGTTCCTCCATGTGACGGTGCCGTCGCTGCGGCCGACGATCCTGTTCACCTGTGTGGTGTCCACGATCGGGGCGACGCAGCTGTTCGGTGAGCCGCTCCTGTTCAGCCAGGGCGCGAGCCCGACCGGCGGGTCGGACCATCAGTTCCAGACGCTCGGTCTGTATCTGTACGAGCAGGGGTGGTTCAACCAGCACCTCGGGCGGGCCTCGGCGATCGCCTGGACCATGTTCCTCATCCTCGTCCTGATCGGCCTGGTCAACTGGCTGGTCAGCCGGTGGATCCGCAGAAGCGCGTGAGGGGATGACATGACCGATGTGACACCTGCGCGCCGCGCTCGACGCACCGGCAGACGCACCGGCGGGCGCGACGCCCGGCGCGGCGCCGGGCGGCAGCTGCACGGGGGGAAGCTGACGTACGCCGTACTGATCCTCTTCACCGTCGGCTCGCTGTTCCCGCTGGTGTGGACGGCGATCGCCGCTTCCCGCACCAATACGCGCCTTGCCGAGACGCCACCGCCCTTCTGGTTCGGCGGCAATCTCTTCAAGAACCTGGAGATCGCCTGGACCGACGCCAACATGGGCACGGCGCTGCTCAACACGCTGGTGGTGGCGGGCACGATCACCGTCGGCACGGTGCTCTTCTCCACCCTGGCGGGCTTCGCCTTCGCCAAGCTGCGGTTCCGCTTCCGGGGTCTCCTTCTGCTCCTGGTGATCGGCACGATGATGGTGCCGCCGCAGCTCAGTGTCGTCCCGCTGTTCATGCTGATCGCCGACTTCGGGTGGACCGACCAGCTGCAGTCGGTGATCCTGCCGACGCTGGTGAGCGCCTTCGGGGTGTTCTTCATGCGGCAGTACCTCATCGAGGCGCTGCCCACCGAGCTCATCGAGGCGGCGCGGGTGGACGGGGCCAGCAGCCTGCGGCTGATCTGGCACGTGGTCTTCCCGGCGGCGCGGCCCGCGATGGCCGTGCTCGGCATGCTGACCTTCGTGCTCGCCTGGAACGACTTCTTCTGGCCGATCATCGCGCTCACCCAGGGCGGCGAGCCGACCGTGCAGGTCGCCCTCGCCGGGCTCGGCCGGGGGCAGATCCCCGACCAGTCCGTGATCATGGCGGGCGCGCTGCTCGGCACGCTGCCGCTGCTCCTCGCCTTCGTCCTTTTCGGCAAGCAGATCGTGGGCGGGATCATGCAGGGCGCCGTCAAGGGCTGACGCCGTCCGCACGCCCGGTTCACTCCTCCTCTCACTCCTCCTTTCCGTACGACTCATGGGAGCGCTTCCATGTCCGATGCGAACCTGCGGTTCCCCCCTGGCTTCGTGTGGGGTGCCGCCACCGCCGCCTACCAGATCGAGGGGGCCGCGCGGGAGGACGGCAGGACGCCGTCGATCTGGGACACCTTCAGTCATACGCCGGGCCGGGTGCTCGGCGGTGACACCGGGGACGTCGCCTGCGACCACTACCACCGGTGGCGCGAGGACGTGCGGCTGCTCGCGGACCTCGGCCTGACGGCCTACCGCTTCTCCGTGTCCTGGCCCCGGGTGCAGCCCACCGGGCGCGGGCCCGCCGTGCAGCGCGGGCTCGACTTCTACCGCGCGCTGGTCGACGAGCTGCTCGCGCACGGCATCACGCCGATGCTCACCCTCTACCACTGGGACCTGCCGCAGGAGCTTGAGTCGGCGGGCGGCTGGCCGGAACGGGAGACGGCGGAGCGCTTCGCGGAGTACGCCGGGATCGTCGCCGGGGCGCTCGGGGACCGGGTGGAGGCCTGGACGACCCTGAACGAGCCCTGGTGCAGCGCCTTCCTCGGCTATGCCTCGGGGGTGCACGCGCCGGGCCGCACCGAGCCCGCCGCCGCCCTGCGCGCGGCCCATCACCTGAACCTCGCCCACGGCCTGGGCGCCCTGGCCCTGCGCGCGGCGCTGCCCGCCCGCGCCCGCGTCGGCGTCAGCCTCAATCCGAGCGCGGTGCGCCCGCTCACCGACGCGCCGGCCGACCTGGACGCGCGGCGCCGCGTCGACGCGCTCGCCAACCGCGTCTTCACCGGGCCGATGCTGCGCGGCTCGTACGACGACGATCTGCTCGCGGACACCTCGGGCATCACGGACTGGTCCTTCGTGCGCGACGGCGACCTGGACGTGATCCGGCAGCCGCTGGACTTCCTCGGCATCAACTACTACTCCCCCGCTGTCGTGTCGGCCGCTCCCGACGCCGGTGACCCGCGCCACGACGGGCACGGCGCGAGCGACCACTCCCCCTGGCCGGGCGCGGACTCCCTCGTCTCCTTCCACCGCGCGCCCGGTGAACTCACCGCCATGGACTGGCCGGTGGACCCCACCGGCCTGTCCGACCTTCTCCTTGAGTACACCGCTCAGGCCCCCGGGGTTCCGCTCTATGTGACGGAGAACGGAGCGGCCTACGACGACAAGCCCGAGGACGGCGCCGTGCACGACCCCGACCGCGTGCGCTACCTGCACGGACACCTGTCGGCCGTGCACGGGGCGATCCGCGCGGGCGCCGACGTCCGCGGGTACTTCCTGTGGTCGCTCCTGGACAACTTCGAGTGGGCGTACGGCTACAGCAAGCGGTTCGGCATGGTGTACGTCGACTACGAGACGCAGCGGCGGACGCCCAAGTCGAGCGCCCGGTGGTACGCGGGGGTCGCGGCGAGCGGGGTGCTGCCGGAGGCTGCCGCCGAGGGGTGAACAGGGGCGCGCCCCGGCCTGGTGTGGGGGGGGATGGCCGGGGCACGCGTTTCCCGTGGGGGGGATCAAGGGCCCGCCCCGGAGGGGGAACGGGGACGGGACCACTGCGCACGTTAGCCCCGCCCCAGTGCGACATTTCGGGCCTTATGGCGGGCTTAAGGAAGGCATCGGGGACCGTTAAAGCGGGATGGCCAACCGGGCTCGCCCATCGGGATCGTTAGAGACGGCGGCGGCGCCGCACCATCGCGCGGGCCGCGCGCCGCCCCGCCGAGGGGCGCCGGGAGCCGCGCTGCAGCCAGAGCCTGACCTCGGTGCCGCCGAGCACCGACCGGCCGATCCGTACATCGCCGCCCGTCGACTCGGCGAGGCGGCGCGCGATGTCCAGGCCGAGCCCCGTCGAGCCGACCGCGCCCGTGCCGTCGGTGGCGGCGCCGGAGGCGCCCCGGGTCAGCGCGGCCTTCGGGTCGGCGATGCCGTCGCCCGCGTCGGAGACGAGGACGATCACCGCGTCCTCGCCGCTGTGCACGTCCACGGCGAACGCGGCGCCCTCCCCGGTGTGGCGGAAGACGTTGCCGAGCAGCGCGTCGAGCGCGGCGACCAGGTCGGCGCGCGCCACCGGCGCCCACACCGGCGCGTCCACGCCCGCGACCCGCGCCTCGCGCCCCTCGTCCTCGGCGAGCGCGGACCAGAACTCCATGCGCTCACGGATCACTTGGGCGGCGTCGCAGCCCGCTCCGGGCCCGGCGGTCGCCGTGCGCGGCTTGGCCTCGCGCGCGGTGCGGATGATCGTGTCGACCTCGCGCTCCAGGCGCTCCACGGCGACGCGGGTCTGTTCGGCGGCGGGTCCTTCGCCGAGCGATGCGGCGTTGAGGCGCAGGACGGTCAGCGGGGTGCGCAGCCGGTGGGAGAGGTCGGCGGCGAGTTCCCGCTCGTTGGCGAGGAGGTGGACGACCTGGTCGGCCATGGAGTTGAACGCCACGGCGGCGAGCCGCAGTTCGGTGGGCCCCTCCTCCGGCACGCGCGCGCCGAGCCTGCCCTCGCCCAGGTCGCGGGCGGCGCCCACGAGGCGCCGCGCGGGCTGGACCATGCGCACGCCGAGCCGGTCGGCGACCGCGACGGACCCGATGACCAGCGCCACGCCGACGCCCGCGAGCACCAGCCAGGCCGTCGCGACCCCGTTGCTGACCGCGCTCTCCGGCACCTGGATCTCGACGACGGCGATCTCGCCGGAGCCGAGGCCGAAGGGCTGGAGCAGGGCGTAGCCGCCGGGCACGGAGACGGTGCGGGCGCGGCCCTGCTCCCGGGTGGCGTCGATGGCGCCCGCGTGGGCACGGCGGTCGCCGATGGTCAGCGCGGGACGCCCGTCGACGGCCGGTACGTGCACGGCCATGCGCCCGTCGCCGCCCGCCTCGGAGGTGGCGACGGCCCGGGTGAGCTGCGCGCGGTCGGTGGTGATCGACAGGGTGGGGCCCATGGTGGCCGCGTGCCGTTCGGCGTTGGAGAAGGCGCGGTCGCGCGCCGTCTCCTGGATGACGAGGCCGAGCGGGACGGCGAAGGCGACCACGACCATCGTCGTGACGGCCAGGCACACCTTCACGAGCGCCCATCTCACGGCGCGCGCTCCCCCGCCACCGCTGTCACAGGGGTGGTTCCAGTTTGACGCCGACGCCGCGCAGGGTGTGCAGATAGCGGGGTTTGGCGGCGGTTTCGCCCAGTTTCCTGCGCAGCCAGGACAGATGGACGTCGATGGTCTGGTCGTCGCCGTAGGACTGCTGCCACACCTCGGCGAGGAGTTCCCTGCGCGCCACGACGACGCCGGGCCGTCCGGCGAGGAAGGCGAGCAGGTCGAACTCGCGCCGGGTCAGGTCGAGGCGCGCGCCGTCGAGGTCGGCCTGGCGGCGCAGCGGGTCGACGGTCAGGCCGCCGACGCGCAGCACCCGGCTCGGGGCCGTCTCTCCGGAGCCGCGGGCGCGGCGCAGCACGGCGGCCATCCGCGCGGAGAGGTGCTCCACGGAGAACGGCTTGGTCAGGTAGTCGTCGGCGCCGTCGTTGAGGAGCCGGACGATCTCCGTCTCGTCGTCACGGGCGGTCGCCACGATCACGGGCACGTCGGTGACGCCGCGCAGCATCTTCAGCGCCTCGGCCCCGTCGAGGTCGGGCAGGCCGAGGTCGAGGATCACCACGTCGAACCGGTAGTGGGCGACCTCGCGCAGCGCCTCCAGGGCGGTCCCGACGCTCCGTACGGTGTGGGAGGCCTCGGAGAGATGCCGGATGAGGGCCGAGCGGACGAACTGGTCGTCCTCGACGACGAGCACACGAGCCATGGGCGGCACCGTACGCCATCCGGGCGACGCCGGTGCCTGGTGGGAGTTTTGGCCCGGACATGAGCGTCATGTCCGGCCCTCCAGGCGGTACTTCTGGCCTCCGCGGCCCTGGTGGGGCACGATGGCCCGCGATGCGCAGAGGTCTCCTGCACGCCGGCGCGTGGTCGCTCGCCACGGGCGCGGCGGTCGCGCTGTCGTGGTGGGGCGTGCACTCCGTCATGGAGGGCACGGTCTACGACCCGCCGCGCGCGGTGCCGCTCACGGCCCGGCAGGAGCACCCGGTGTCGTCGTCCACGCACCGGCCGGAACCGGCGCCCAGCGCCCGGCCGTCGAAGCCCGCGCGGTCCGCCGCCGCCCCCGAGCCGCCGAAGCCGCGCACCCCGTCCCGCCGGGCGTCCCCGCCCGCCAAGCCCCCGCCGGGGAGCGTGAAGACCTATCCCACCGACGGCGGCCGGGTCGTGTTCGACCTCGGCGCGAACGCCGCGACACTGGTGTCGGCGTCGCCCACGGCGGGCTGGTCGATGCAGGTGTGGAAGGCCCCGGCGTGGATCCGGGTGGAGTTCACCTCGGGCCCGGAGCGGGTCTCGGTGTTCTGTACGTGGCACGACCGGGCGCCGAGGGTGGACGTCACGACGTACTGATCCGCACGGGCGCCTACGGGAGTACGGGCGCGCGTGGCTCAGCGGAACACCGACGGCGGTGGCGCGGGCGAGGCCACCGCGGTCGCGTCCGTGACGGGGGCCGCGCCGCCGCTGAAGTCGAGGAGGGCGCGCCCGTGTTCGACGCGCGCCGGGTGCGGGTCGCTCGCGCTGCGCCGGGTCAGTTCGGCGAGGGGAAGGGGCTGTGCGGAGGCGAGGAGCACGGCGTTGCCGAAGCGCTTGCCGCGCAGCACGGCCGGGTCGGCGACCAGCGCGAGCTCGGGGAAGACGGCGGCGGCGGTGGCGAGTTGCCCGCGCAGATAGCGCAGCGGCGGCCCGTCGGCGAGGTTGGCGGCGTAGTGGCCACCGGGTTTCAGGGCGCGGCGTACGTCGCCCAGGAACTCCACGGTGGTCAGGTGCGCGGGGGTGCGGGCCCCGCTGAACACGTCCCCGATCACGAGGTCCGCCCAGCCGTCCGGCACCTTCGCGAGCCCCTCGCGCGCGTCGCCGCCGCGCACGCGCACGCGTGCCTGCGGGTCAAGCGGCAGGGCGCGGCGCACCAGGGCGACGAGGGCGGTGTCCCGCTCGACGACCTGCTGGGTGGAGCGGGGGCGGGTCGCGGCCACGTAGCGGGCCAGGGTGAAGGCGCCGCCGCCGAGGTGCACGACGTGCAGGGGGCGGCCGGGCGGGGCGATGAGGTCGGCGATGTGGCCGAGCCTGCGCTGGTACTCGAAGCCGAGGTGGGTGGGGGCGGCGAGGTCGACGTGCGACTGGGGGGCGCCGTCCACGAGGAGGGTCCAGGCGTGGGGGCGGTCTCGGTCGGGGAGCAGTTCGGCGAGTCCGCCGTCGGTCTCTTCGACGAGGGGTTCTCGGGGGGATCGTGCTTGTCTGCTCCGTGCCACCAGCCCATTATCCCCGCGGTGCGCCCCAGACCCGCCCCTTCCCGATCCGGGTGCTGGCCGCCCCCGGCCCCCCGCTCAAAGCCATTGGCGCTCCGCGCCTCGTCCTCAAGCGCCGGACAGGCTGAATCCATCTCACCCACCCAGCCGCGAGCCGCTAGGTCGGGGAGTGCGAGGCAACCGCAGGTGTAAGGGCGGGCGGGTGGGAGATAAAGCCCGTCCGGCGTTTGAGGACACGGGGTCAGCGACAGTTGTCGGCGGCTTCGATCATGCGTTGGGCCTCGCCGAGCGCGGCCCGGAGCACCGCCGGATCGGTGACGGGGTCGGCGGCGCCGGGCGGCACCAGCCACCCCGTACCGGCGACGGGCGGAGGCGGCGGCGTGGACGGCACGCCGCTCGCACGGCCGCCGAAGGTCTGCGTACAGGCGCTGCCGGGCAGGTCCCACGCGGCGGCGGTGCCGGGCGGCACCAGGAAGCCGAGGGTGTCGCAGCCGCCGTCGTGCAGGACGGGCCCCACGGCCTCGTCGCCCGCGCCCCGGCGCAGGATGTCGACGGCTTCGAGGCCCTGCCGGGCGGGGACGGTCACCAGGTCGCAGTCGGCGTCGGGGTCGGAGTCGGCGTCTGGGTAGCCGTCACCCCCGTGGCCGTGGTGGGCCGGGTGCGCGCCGTAGGCCCGGAAGAGCCCCTGGTGAGCGGGGCCGTACGGGTCGCCGCCACCGGGCCCGGCGCTGCGGTCGTGGCTCGGCCGGTGCCGCGCCGTGGTCAGTGAGCCCCCAGATTCGCTGTTCTCCATGCCGACCTCCAACAAGGGAACCCCTCCTCGCCAGGGCGGGAGCCGCTTCGCTCCCTCTCCGCACTGGTACAACGCCCGACCGCGTCAACGGCTACGGCGCCACGCCGCCGCAAAGGATGGCAGTTCATGGCAGATCGCGGGTGAGATATCCGGTTTGTAGCCAAACTCCGCGTCACCGGTCGGTGACAGCGGGTACGTTCTTGCTCCGCCGGGACACGGCGGGACACGGCCGGACCACCCGGACCACCCACACCACCCAGACCAAGGGGACAGCGCGGGGGCGGGACCCGAACGGGGCGGCACGGTCCGTTCGAGAGGGCCACGTCGAGAGGAATCCGGCATGGCGTCGTCTTCCAGGACTTCGTCCACTCCGCCGCCACGGCCGAACCTCGCTTTCCGGCGCCTGCGCGGGCAGCGCTCACCGGGGGAGTTCGCGGCCCTGGTGCGCAGGGCCGCACGGGAGATCGGCGAGCGGGTCAGCTGCGACGCGCGGTATGTCGGCCGCGTCGAGGCGGGCGAGATCCGCTGCCCCAACTACGCGTACGAGCGGGTGTTCCTGCACATGTTCCCCGGCCGGGCCCTGACGGACCTCGGGTTCGTGCCGCGCGAGGCGGTGCGCGGCCGGGCGGCGCGCGCGGACACCGAGGCGGACCCGGCGCACGCCCAGGGGGCGCCCGCCCCCACCGGGCTCCGGCACCACGAGCAGAACCACAGCGACGAGGAGAGCGACGTGCGGCGTCGCGCATTCATGACCAGCGGCACCGCCACCATGGCGGCCGCCTCCTTCGGGGCGCTGCCCCTGAACGGCGTCGCCGAGGCCGACGTCGGCGTGCCCCGGCGGCACCGCGCGGCGGGCCGGGCCGAGGTGCACGCGGTCGAGGAGGCCGTCCGCAGGATCCGGCTGCTCGACGACCGGCACGGCGCCGACGGCCTGTACCGGCGCGCCGCCACCCCGCTGCGCACCGCCTACGCCCTCCTCGACGCGGGCACGGCCCGCCAGTCCACGACCGACCGGCTCTACTCGGGCGCGGGCGAGCTGGCGATCTCCGTCGGCTGGCTCGCGCACGACTCGGGCCGCTTCGACGACGCGCGCTCGCACTACGCGGAGGCGCTCGCGACGGCCCGGATGGCCGGTGACCCGGCCCTGGAGGCGCACGCCTTCTGCAACACGGCGTTCCTCGCCCGGGACACGGGCCGCCCGCGCGAGGCGGTGCGGGCCGCGCAGGCCGCGGCGCGCGCCGCCCGGGACCTCGCCTCGCCCCGGCTCCTGTCCCTGATCGCGCTGCGCGAGGCGGGCGGCTGGGCGGGGCTAGGCGACCGCGCGGCCTGCGAGCGGGCCCTCACGCGCGCGCACGCGCTCTTCGACCGGGGCCCCGGCGGCCACGAACCGGAGTGGATGACGTTCTACGGGCTCGCGGAGCTCGCGGGCCTTGAGGCGCAGTGCTGGTCGGCGCTCGGGCACTGGGAGCGCGCCGCGCGGCACGCGCACCGGGCGGTGGACGTCGCCGCGGCGCGGACGCCCGAGTTCGCCCGGAACATCGCCCTGTACACCGCCGAGCTCGCCGACGACCTGGCGCGCGCCGGGCGCCCGGACGAGGCGGCGGCCGCGGGCCTGCGGGTCCTCGCGCTGCTCGACGAGGTCCAGTCGTCGCGCATCCAGGGGATGCTCGCGGCCACCGCGCGGGTGCTGCTGCCGCACCAGCGGGCGTCCGGGGTAACCGACTTCCTGGAGTGCCACGCGGCCCGCGGGCACGCGTGAGGACGCCGAGCCGCCGCCGGGGGGCCTACGCGAGGTGCCCGGTCTCGTTCCACGACTCGATCGCGGGCTCTCCGTACGCCCAGCCGAGGACCGACAGGGAGGTCGGGTTGAGGCGGATGCGGGAGGCGAAGGAGATGTCGAGGCCGAGCCAGCGGGCGCCGATGGCGCGCAGGATGTGGCCGTGGGCGAAGACGAGCACGTCGCGGTCCGCGCCGCGGGCCCAGGTGATCACCTCGTCCGCGCGCGCGGAGACCTGCGCCAGCGTCTCGCCGTCCGGCACGCCGTCGCGCCAGATGAACCACCCGGGCCTGATCGCCTGGATGTCGGCCGGGGTCAGGCCGTCGTACGCTCCGTAGTCGAACTCCATCAGGGCGTCCCACTGCGCCGCCCGGTCGCCGAACCCGGCGATCTCGCACGTCTCCCGCGCGCGGGACAGCGGGCTGGTGCGCACCTCGACGCCGGGGAGGCCGTCGTAGGGCGCCTTGTGCAGTCGCTCGCCGAGCAGTTTCGCGCCGCGCCTGCCCTCGTCCAGGAGCGGGATGTCCGTCCTGCCGGTGTGCTTGCCGGACAGCGACCACTCCGTCTGTCCGTGCCGGGCCAGCAGGATGCGCGGTGCCATGAAGAGCCTTCCCAGAAGAACCGTTGTGCCGAAAACCGTCTGGACAAAGACGGACAAATACCCGCCCGCTCCCCCATTTGCCCTTCTGTTTCCCTCCATCATCACTCACGCGCCGCATGAGCAACCCGCGCGCCGATCTCTGCGTCTATGACCACCAGGGGGATGGCTCGGGGGCCTTCGCGTACGCCGTAAAGTGACCCAGCGGCCGTACGCCGCGAGAACTGAGCGGGAACAGCGCGAAATGAGATGGGGGACCCACCGGATGCCGCAGACCGAGGCACAGGGCGCCGGCAACGGCGGCATATCCGGGCACCGGGCAACCGGTGGCCTGCGCCCGCGCTGGTGGACCGAGCTGCCGCTGATCCTGCTCGTGTACGGAGCGTACTCGGCCGGCCGGCTGCTCGCCCGGGGGGACGTCACCACAGCCGTGGACCACGGCCTGTCGATCCTGCGGATCGAGAAGGCCATGAACATGAACCTCGAACATCCGCTGAACCGCCTCTTCACGGCCCACGCCTCCATCGGCGTCCCGGCCGACTTCTGGTACGCGTCCCTGCACTACCTGGTCACTCCGCTGATCCTCATCTGGATGTTCCGCAGCAGGGCGGTGCACTACGCGGCCGCGCGCACCTGGCTGATGGTCTCCACGCTCATCGGCCTGGTCGGCTTCTCGCTGATGCCGACCTGCCCGCCGCGCCTGCTCGACGCGAGCCACGGGTTCGTCGACACGATGGCGCAGTACAGCGACTGGGGCTGGTGGGGCGGCCAGGCCAGCGCGCCGCGCGGCCTCGGCGGCATGACCAACCAGTACGCGGCGATGCCGAGCCTGCACGTCGGCTGGTCCCTGTGGTGCGGTGTGATGCTGTGGCGCTACGGCCGCGGCCCGGTGGCCAAGACGGCGGCGGTCGCCTATCCGCTGCTGACCACGATCGTCGTCATGGGCACCGCCAACCACTACTTCTTCGACGCGCTCGCGGGCGTCGCCGTGATGCTCGTGGGCCTCGCCCTGGTCAAGCCGGTGCGGCGGCTCGCGCAGCGGGTCAAGGCGCGGCTGCGGCCGGTCCTCGCGAGCCTGCCGGGACGGGCCGGGTCCGCTGGCGACACGGCCGCCGAGGGCGCCGAGGGCGCGCGGGCGGGGGTCACGGTCGCCACGTCCGCCCCGGAAGCCTCCGTTGTCAGTGGCGGATGCCAGACTTCCACGGGTGAGCGAATCCCCCTTCAGCGCAAGCTCGCCGCCGAGCCGGGCGCCCCGCGACCGGGCCGCCCCGGGAGCACCGAGGACGGCGCTGCGGCAGCGGCTGGCGGAGCTGCGCGGACCTGACGTCCCGCCGCAGCCGCTCGACGCCCGCGCCCTGGCCGCGCTCGCGGCGAACCCGGGCTGCCGCAGACGCGCGCTCCTGGACGGCGCGGGGGTGCCGAAGGCGGCGCTCGCGCAGTCCCTCGGCTCCCCGGCCGCGTTCGGGCAGTCCCAGTTCGCGTTCATGCGCGGGCACGCCTTCGAGGCCCGGGTCAAGGCCGACGGCGGCGCGGAGCTGCTGCGCCTCACGCACGCGTGCCTGGGCGGCGGCCCGGAGCCGGTGCCGGGCGAGGCCGCGGCGCCGGACCTCACGGCGGCGGGGCCCGAAGGCCGCGCGGCCCGCACGGAGCTTGCGCTGCGCGAGGCCACGGCGGCCGGCGCCTGGACGCTGCTCGACCACCCGATGCTGGCCCTGGACGTCGCGGGCAGCGCCGCCTTCCTGGAGCCGGACGCGGTGGCGGTCGCTCCGGACGGCTCCTGGACCGTCGTCGAGATCAAGTCGTTCCCCATGATCGACGGTTCGGCGGACGCTGCGAAGGTGGGCGCCGCCGCCCGCCAGGCCGCGGTGTACGCCCTCGCGCTCGAGGACCTCGCCGCCCGGCTCGACCCGGCGCCCCGCGTGCGCTCGCGCGTCCTGCTCGTGTGCCCCAAGGACTTCTCGAACCTGCCGACGGCCGCCGCCGTGGACATCCGCAAGCAGCTGTCCGTCACCCGCCGCCAGCTGGCCCGCCTCGCCCGCGTCGAGGACATCGCGGCGACGCTGCCGCCCGGCACGACGTTCGACGTCACCCGCCCCGCCGCCGAGCTGACCGCCGCGGTCGAGGCGATTCCCGCGACGTACGCGCCGGAGTGCCTCGCGGCCTGCGAGCTGGCCTTCCACTGCCGTGACCGGTCCCGGGCGCGGGGAGAGGTGGCGGCCCTCGGGCGGTCCCTGCGGGCCGACCTCGGTGGGCTTGTCACGGTGGAGGCGGTGCTGGCCGCGGCGTCCGGTGCGGGCGGGGACGCGGGAGATCCGGCGGTGGTGGCGTTGCGGCGGGCCGCGGCGTTGCGGGCGGAGGCGCTGGCGGGGAGGCCGGGGTGACGCCCTCCCTCGCGGGGCGCCCCAGGCCCGCCCCTTCCCGCTCCGGGTGCTGGCCGCCCCCGTCCCCCCGCTCAAAACCATTGGCGCTCCGCGCCTCGTCCTCAAACGCCGGACGGGCTGAATCACCGCGCTTGCGCGCTTGTCCTCAAACGCCGGACGGGCTGGATCTTCGCTGGCGCGGCTGTTTTTCCCACCCACCCACGCGCGAGCCGCTAGGTCGGGGGGTGCGGGAGCAACCGCAGGTGTAAGGGCGGGCGGGTGGGAGAAGTAGCCCGTCCGGCGTTTGAGGACGAGCGCGTCAGCGCGACAGACGACGAGGGGCTCGCATGAGCTTGATTGACGACCTGGCCAGACTGGAGGCGGCGGCCACCGGCCGGGCGCAGCCGAGGGCGACGGTCCGCCACCGGCGGCTGTCCCAGCGCCCCCTGGTGTTCGTCCCGCTGACCACGGCGGGAGAGGCGGGCGCCCCGCTCGGGGCGCTGATCGGCACGGAGCGCACCCAACCGCGGCTCCTGGTCGTCCCGCAGCCCCGCGACCGCGACCTGCGCTTCGCGTTCCTCGCCCGCCTCGCCGACGAACTGCTGCCGTACGTGGAGTCGTACGCGGACGACGTGGAGGCGGCCGAGCGCACCGAGACCGACCCGGAGTCCGGCAAGCGCGTCAAGGTCGAGGTGGAGCTGTGCGCGGACGCGCCCCAGCTGATCGTGCCGAGCCGCGCGGGCGTGGACCTGGTGCGCCTGCTCGGCCGCTCGACGCGCTTTCGCAGGACCGCCGAGCAGGACCCGGACACACCGCATCCGGCGCCGCCGAGGGTGCCGCTGCTTGGGCGCTGGCTGACGCACTTCGGGGAGCGCGCCCGCGTGCCCGGCTCCGCGCTGCTCCTGTCCATGACGGACCTGCTGTCCCGGCACTGGGCGACGGGCCAGTCCAGCCTGGAGGAGCAGCACTTGGGCGCGCTGCTCGCCTGGATCGAGGCCCCCGAGGGCACGTCAGGGGCGCGGGCCGCGCTGCGCGCGGAGGTGGCGCGGGACGCGGCGGGCCAGCTCCTGTGCCCGCCCGCGGGCCCGGCCACCGACCCGGCGTTCGACAACGACCTGCTGGCCCCGGCCATCGACGCCTACGACCGCGCGCGGCAGGCGCTCGCCACCGCCGAGGACGGCCTGGCGGCCGACGCGCGCCTGGCCGCCCTGACCGCGGCCGAGCGGAAGATCCACGCCCTCGTCGAGAGCCGCACCCGGCCCACCTGGGACGCGGTGTGGCGCGGCCTCGACGCGCTGTGCACGCTGCCCGAGGCGCCGGGCGCCGTGGACCGCTGGCGCAGCGACCGCTGGTCGTACACCGCGCACCGCGACCGCGTCGCCGCCGGTGAGCCGCCGCAGCCGCGCGTCGACGACGCGGTGACGGCGGCGCAGAAGCTGGCCACGCGCGAGCGCGAGCAGGCCAGGATCGACGCCCAAGAGGCCCTGGACGACCCGCTGGTGATGGCCGGGCGGCGGCTCGCGGGCGAGGCCTTCGCCGGTGACGTGACCCAGGTGGTGCCCGCGTACAGCGAGGGGAAGTCGCCGCGCCCGCGCCCGCTGGTCACCGTGCGCACCGCCGACCGGCCGCATCTGGACGAGGGCGTGAAGGTGTACCGCTCCCTGGCCGGAAAGCCGCAGTCCGCGCAGTTCGTGACGTACGACGCCGAGGGCGCCCTGGTGCTGCGGATCCTCGACAAGATGGGCCGCGGCAAGGAGCCCGAGCCGGGGTCCGTGCCCGAGCCGGGCGACCGGCTGTGCTGGACGCTGTTCGAGCACGAGCAGCGCGGCGGGCCCAAGCTGCCCGACCCGGAGAACACCCCCTGGACGCACGGCGGTCCCCCGGACACCGCCGCCGAGCACCCCGACCTCGTGACCGCGGAGGACACCCTGTGACGCGCCCCGGCACCACGGCCCCCTTCGACCCGGCCGCGGCGGCCGCCCGGGCCACCGACGCGATCCTGCGGGACACGCTGCACGGCACGCACCGCGGCGTCGTCGTGGACTCGCCGCCGGGCGCGGGCAAGTCCACCCTTGTGGTGCGGGCCGCGCGCGAACTGGCCGCCGCGGGGCGGCCGCTGATGGTGGTGGCGCAGACCAACGCCCAGGTCGACGACCTGGTCCTGCGCCTGGCCGACAAGGACCCCCAGCTGCCGGTGGGGCGGCTGCACAGCAGTGACTCCGACCCGTACGACAAGGCGCTCGACGCGCTGGCGAACGTGAAGAAGTCCACGAAGGCCGCCGACCTCGCGGGGCTCGACGTGGTGGTGTCGACCGCCGCGAAGTGGGCGCACGTGCGGGGCGTCGAGCCGTGGGGGCACGCGATCGTCGACGAGGCGTACCAGATGCGGTCGGACGCGCTCCTGGCGGTGGCCGGGCTCTTCGAGCGGGCGCTGTTCGTGGGCGACCCCGGGCAGCTGGACCCGTTCGCGATCGCCGAGGCCGAGCAGTGGGCCTCGCTGGCGTACGACCCGTCGGCCAGCGCGGTGTCCACGCTGCTCGCGCACAATCCCGAACTGCCGCAGCACCGCCTGCCGGTGTCCTGGCGGCTGCCCGCGTCGGCCGCGCCCCTGGTGTCGGCCGCGTTCTACCCGTTCACGCCGTTCCGGAGCGGTACGGGGCACGAGGACCGGGCCCTGCGGTTCGCGGTGCCTTCGGACGGCTCAGGGCCCGACCGGGTGCTCGACGAGGCCGCCGCCTCCGGGTGGGGGCTCCTGGAGCTGCCCGCCCGGCACACGCCGCGCACGGACCCGGAGGCGGTGCGGGCCGTCGCCCTGGTGGTGCGGCGGATGCTCGACCGGGGCGGCGTGGCCACGTCGGAGCGGGACGCGGCGCCGGTGCCGGTCACCGCGGACCGGGTGGCGGTGGGCACGGCGCACCGGGACCAGGCGGCGGCCGTGCGGGGCGCGCTCGCGGATCTTGGCGTGACGGGGGTGACGGTGGACACCGCGAACCGGCTCCAGGGGCGGGAGTTCGACGTGACGGTGGTGCTGCATCCGCTGTCCGGGCGGCCCGACGCGACGGCGTTCCACCTGGAGACGGGGCGGCTGTGCGTGCTCGCCTCCCGGCATCGGCACGCGTGCGTCGTGGTGTGCCGGGCGGGGGTGGGGGGTCTCCTCGACGAGCATCCGTCCACGGAGCCCGTGCGGTTGGGCGTGACGGTGAAGTTCCCCGACGGGTGGGACGCGATGATGACGACGTGGGACCACTTGTCGGCCCACCGGGTGCCGTGGCGCTGACCCTGGCGGTGCTGCCAGAGTCTTCAGCCCGTCCGGCGTTTGAGGACGAGGCGCGGAGCGCCGACAACGGACGGCGACGGTCTTGCGGGGCAAGGGACAATGGGGCACAGCACCAGGCGTACGAGGGAAGGAACGTGAACATGGCGGAACCCGAGGCACAGGGCAAGCGCATGCGTCCCGCGCCGTTGCTCTTCGAGCCCGCGGAGGCCGCCGCCGACCCCGAGCACTTCTTCGACCTGGAGTCGATCGAGGACCCCCGCGAGCTGCTCGACCGGTCGACCGAGCTGGCCCTGGCGTTCCGCGCGGCGACCGACAGGTCCGTGGAGTTCCAGGCGATCGCCGCCGCGCAGCTCGCCGACCCCCGCCGGTTCGACCGGCTGACCCCGGCGGCCATCGCCGAGCGCGCGCGGTGGACCGAGGACTACGCCAAGAAGATGGTGGAGTTCGGCAGGGACCTGCTGCGCGGCGAGGGCCAGGGGGCCTCGTAAACCCTCCTGGCATATGCCCGGGGGCAAGGTACCGGAGGCGGTGGCGGACTGTCCCGGTTTCCGGCAACCCTGGGAAGAGCTTCGCTCACGCACGGTAAATGTCATCTCCATGAGCATCCCCCTCCCCCACACCAGCGGACCCTCCGCCACCGAGGTCACCCCCGACGGCGCGGCCTGGCTCGCGTCCGCGGAAACGTATCCGCGCAGCGTGCTCGCCGACTGGCGGACCCGGCCCCGCGCCCCCGCCGTACTGCCCTGCGGGACGGTGTTCGACGTGGTGAGCGTGGACGCCGTCTTCGGGCGGAAGCTGGTCGACCGGTTATGGCACGAGGGCCCCGGCTCGGGCCCCGTCGCCGTGCACCGGGGCCGGGTCCTGCTGTTCACCGCGCCCGGCACCGCCCAGCGGCTGCCCGCGCTCCTGGAGTGGGAGGAGTGGGCCGCGGCCGTGCCGTCGCCGCTGTGCCACGGCCTCGGCGACGCCGTCACCGTGCCGCCCCTGGCGCGGGCCGAAGGGGACCGCCTCGGCTCGCGCTGGCTGGTGGCCCCCGGCGCCCGCGAGCCCTGGCTGCCGGGCCCCGAGGTGGTCCTGTGGGCGCTCGTGCGGGCGGCCCGCACGGCCGCGGGGCCGGGCGCGCGCGTATCGATTTTTCCCCGCGGCGATCAGGATGCTAAGGTCTACGACGTCAGCAGGCGCCGCTAGCTCAGTTGGTTAGAGCAGCTGACTCTTAATCAGCGGGTCCGGGGTTCGAGTCCCTGGCGGCGCACAGACGGGAAGAAGCCCCTCACGGAACGTGAGGGGCTTCTTTCGTGCCCGCACTTGCACCCGCCCGCGCCCGTCAGCCGGGGGTGACCTCCACCGTCCACGCCCCCGACGGCGTACGGCCCGCCACCTCGACCCGGACGTCCGTGCCGGGCACCGTGAAGCTCTCCCCCGCGCGCACCGGCGCGTCCGCGAGCGGCGGATAGACCGAGTCGCCCCAGCACGCCTCCGTGGCCGGATGGGCGTCCACCACCTCGACGGGGCCGTGGCCGGACGCCGTGTCGCCGTGCACGCGGTAGAGCAGCACGCCCTCGCGGCACGTCGCGTGGTCGTTGCCCGCCGAGCCGCGCGCCTCGATCGCGACCGCGCTGCCCCGCCCTGTGCGGACCACGGCCAGCTTGGTGCCGCCGACGCCCCCGCGCGCGGGCGCCGCCGACAGGGCCTCGAGCGTCAGCCTTCTCGTACCGCCCTGGACGCACACCACCTGGCGCGGGTCCAGCCAGCCGAGCTTCCACTTGTGCCAGCCGAACAGGTCGGGCGCGAGGCCGAACTGGCTGCCCATGACGTCCCAGTCACCGACGTAGGTGTCCCAGTCGCCCTTGCCGTCGGCGGGGCGGTGATAGAGGTCCGGCAGGTCGAAGACGTGACCCGTCTCGTGGGCGAGGACGTTGCGGTCCGGCGGATGGCGCTCGAAGACCGTGACGATGCGCCGGAGCGAAGCGCCGTCCGCGCGCAGCGGGCGGTCGAAGTTCACGACCTTCGTCGCGTCCGAGTCGACGCCCGGCGCGTCCGGATCGGCCACGAAGTACACGATGTCGTACGCCGAGAAGTCCACGTGGGGATCGGCCGCGGCGAGGGCGTCCCGCAGATAGGCGGCGCGGTGCCGGGCGTTCCAGTCGCGCTCTATGGCATACGCGGTGGACGCCTTCGGCATCCGGATCCACTCGGACTGGGGATGCGCGCGCAACGCGAACCGCCCGTACGAGGCACGCGCGAAGAACTCGCTGGTCTCGGGGAAGTGGTCGGCCGCGAGCTCCGCGGGCGTCGTCAGGGGCGGCGAGTCCGGGAAGGAAAGGAAGATCATGACGGCGTCGCGGGCCGCGGTGGGGCGCGGATAGGCGGCGTTCCAGGTGTCGAGGCCCTCCGAGTGGTGGGCGGCCGTGCGCCGCAGGGCGCACGGGCCCGCCGCGCCGTGGGCGATCGCGGGGCCCGCGACCAGGGACGTGGCGGCGACGGCGGTCAGGCAGGTGAGCAGGGCGGCCGCGGTGCGCAGGCGCGGCTTTCCCCCCACACGGGTGAGCATCCAAGGGGGGAGCTGACGCTCCACATCGACCTCCGGGTGCGGAATGCGAGACACCTCACCCACCCTGTGGTGATTTATCGCTCTTCGCCCAGTTTGTCTGACCTGACCGAGTGAACATGGTCAAGAAGTCGACACGCGTGGTGCTTACTCACCGTCACAAGCGATCGCCGCAGAAAGGAAGCGGGACAGGGTCGAGCAGAAACGATCTGTCGGAGCCATCGGACCCGGCCCCGCGGCGTGCGGCGGCTGGAGGCGATGCGGACCACCCTCTATGATCGGCACACTTTCCGGGCCCCGTCGGCCGCCCGCCACCGGCCGATCGCCTCCCCAGACCCGCCAGGAACAGGGGCCCCATCGACCTGCTCGATCAATCGCACTGCGGGAGCAAGCGGTGAACGGAACGTCAGAAGGGCCGACTGCCACAGCGGTCACAGCACGGGGCCACACCTGGCCCGCCGTCACAGATTGTAATCATTTCGGCCTGGCGGGTCCCTCCGCCCGGGGCACCGCCGACTACCGCGCGGCCTTCGACGCGGCCCCGCTGCCCCTCGCCGTCGTGGACCGCGAGGGCCTCGTCGTCTGCGCCAACGACGCCTTCGCCGACCTGCTCGGCACGGACCCCGTCGACCTGCCGGGACGGGCCGCCGCCGAGCTTGTGGACCTCGCCTCGGACGCCCGCACCTGGCACGCCTACCGCGAGGTGCTCCGCGGCCGCCAGGCCAAGCTGCGCTGCACGCGCCGTCTGAAGCACCCCGACGGGCACTCCCTGTGGACGCAGATCACCATCGCCCCGCTGCCCGGCGAGCGGGGCGCGGCGGGCTCGGTGCTGCTCGCCGCCGCCGACATCAGCGCCCGCCGCGACCTCCAGGCGCGCCTGCGCCACCTCCAGATGCACGACCCCGTGACCCGCCTGCCCAACCGCGCCCTGTTCTTCGAGCGGCTGACCGCCGCCCTGGAGGCGGGCGCCTACGACGACGCGAGCACCGGCCGCGTCGGCCTGTGCTATCTGGACCTCGACGGGTTCAAGGCGGTCAACGACACCCTCGGGCACCGCGTCGGCGACCGGCTGCTCGCCGCCGTCGCCGAACGCCTCACCGCCTGCGCCGACCGGGCCGCGTACGGCAGGACCTCCGCGCCCCTGGTCGCACGGCTCGGCGGGGACGAGTTCGCGCTGCTCGTGGAGGACTCCACGGGCACCGACCAGCTCGCGGACCTCGCCGACGCGGTGCTGCGGACCCTGCAGCAGCCCTTCGACCTGTCCGGCCAGCGGCTTTCCCTCTCGGCGTCCATCGGCGTCGTCGAGCGGCGCGCCGCGGGCACCACCACGACCGGTCTGATGCAGGCCGCCGACACCACGCTGTACTGGGCGAAGACCGACGGCAAGGCCCGCTGGACGCTCTTCGACCCCGAGCGCAACGCGCACCGCATGACCCGGCAGGCGCTGTCCAGTTCGCTGCGGCCCGCCGTCGAGCGCGATGAGTTCGTCCTCGACTACCAGCCGCTCGTCGCCCTGGAGGACGGCGAGCTGCGGGGCGTGGAGGCGCTGGTGCGGTGGGACCATCCGCAGTTCGGACTGCTCACGCCGAATCGGTTCATCGGACTTGCTGAAGAAGACGGCTCGATCGTGCAGCTGGGCCGCTGGGTGCTGCGCACCGCCTGCCGCCAGGCGCGCCGCTGGCAGCTCGAACACCCCGAGCGCGAGCCGGTGTTCGTGAGCGTGAACGTCGCCGTGCGGCAGGTGTGGGACTCCGACCTCGTCGCCGACGTGGCCGAGATCCTCGCCGAGACCGGTCTCGAACCCCGGCTGCTCCAGCTGGAGCTGACCGAGTCCGCGGTCATGGGCTCCGCCGGGCGCCCGCTGCAGGCGCTCCAGGCGCTGAGCGACATGGGGGTGCGGATCGCCATCGACGACTTCGGCACCGGGTACTCCAACCTCGCGTACCTGAGCCGTCTGCCGGTGTCCGTCCTCAAGCTGGACGGGGCGTTCGTGCGCGGTTTCCAGTACGAGGACGGCGACGAGCGCGCGGGGCACGCCAACCCGGCCGACGAAGTGATCGTGGAGGCCCTGGTGCGCCTGGCCCACCAGCTCGGGCTCACCGTCACCGCGGAGTGCGTGGAGACGGCCGGGCAGGCGCGGCGGCTGCGCAGGATCGGCTGCGACACCGGCCAGGGCTGGCTGTACTCGCGTGCCGTGGGGGCGGATCGTATCTCCGTACTGCTCGCGGCCGAACGTCTGACGGCCGCGGACGCCTGACCCGGCGGGCCGACGGGTGATGGCGCCGCCCCCACCCCCGTTGAGGGGGCGGCGCCCGCCCGTCAGGCCGCCGTGGGCAGCCCGTACGCGTCCGCGATGAGTTCGTAGGAGCGCAGGCGCACGTCCCCGCTGTGCGCGTTGGCTGTGAGCATCAGCTCGTCGGCGCCGGTGCGCTTGGCGAGGTCGTCGAGGCCCGCGCGGACCTGCTCGGCGGTGCCGTGCACGACGTTGGCGTTCCAGCCGGTGACGAAGTCCCGCTCGACGTCGCTGAACACGTGCGCCGCCGCCTCCTGTGGGGTGGGGACCAGGCCCGGGCGGCCGGTGCGCAGCCGGATCATGTTCAGGGCGGCGGCCCGCACCTGGCGGCGGGCCTCCTCCTCGTCGTCCGTGGCCAGCGCGGACACGCCGATCAGGGCGTACGGGGCGTCCAGGACGGCGGACGGGCGGAACGACTCGCGGTACAGGTCGAGCGCCGGGAGCGTGTTCTGCGCGGAGAAGTGGTGCGCGAAGGCGAAGGGCAGGCCGAGCACACCGGCGAGGCGGGCGCTGAAGCCGGAGGAGCCGAGGAGCCAGACCGGCGGGCGGTGCGGGGACTGGACGCCGCCGGGGGACGTGGCCTGGACGGGGCCCGGGACCGCGTGGATGCGGGCGTAGGGGTGGCCGTCGGGGAAGTCGTCGTCCAGGAAGCGGGTCAGCTCCGCGAGCTGCTGGGGGAATTCGTCCGCTCCCTCGCTCAGGCGCTCGGTGCGGCGCAGGGCCGCCGCGGTGGCGCCGTCCGTGCCCGGGGCCCGGCCGAGGCCGAGGTCCACGCGGCCCGGGGCCAGGGCCTCCAGGGTGCCGAACTGCTCCGCGATCACCAGCGGGGCGTGGTTGGGGAGCATGACGCCGCCGGAGCCCAGGCGGATGCGGGTCGTGTGGGCCGCCAGGTGGGCGAGGATCACCGCCGGGGACGAGGAGGCCACGCCTGGCATGGAGTGGTGCTCGGCCACCCAGTGGCGGTGGTAGCCGCGGGATTCCGCGAGCTTGGCGAGGCGCACGCTGGTGCGGAGGGCTGTGGTGGCGGTGTGGCCGGCGCCTACGGTGACCAGGTCCAGGACGGAGAGGGGGGTGGGGGCCGTGCCCCTTGGCTTGGCCGTGATGCCTTCCGCTGCCGCGGTGGGGGTTGCTCCGTCGTGGTCGGGCTGTGTCACCGGGGGCTCCTGGGGGTGGGCTGGGGGGCGTACGCCCAGCTTTAACAGGAGGCCAACTCCGCTTATTCCCTCGCGGGGCGCCCCAGGCCCGCCCCTTCCCGATCCGGGTGCTGGCCGCCCCCGGCCCCCCGCTCAAAGCCATTGGCGCTCCGCGCCTCGTCCTCAAACGCCGGACGGGCTGAAACACCGCGCTTGCGCGCTTGTCCTCAAGCGCCGGACGGGCTGAAACGTCGCCTGCTCGGGCCTGGCTTTTCCCACCCACCCACGCGCGAGCCGCTAGGTCGGGGGGTGCCGTTGCAGCCGCAGGTGTAAGGGCGGGCGGGTGGGAGATATAGCCCGTCCGGCGTTTGAGGACGTCAGGGGGCCTGGATCACGGGTTCCTTGGTGAAGAGGGTGCCGAGGGCGGGGGCGTTGACCCGCCGGGAGGCCAGGCGGAGGGCCTCCCAGACGGTGACCTGGTTGGCGGTGAGGACCGGCTTGCCGAGGGCGGACTCCAAGGCGGGCAGACAGCGCGCGGTGTGCAGCGCGGTGTCGGGCAGCAGCACCGCCTCCGCGTCGGGATGGTCGGCCGAGCGGGCGAGCGCGAGCACCCGCTCGGGCCCCCACGTGCCGACCTCCGCCGCCGTGACGACGCCGCTGGAGCGCAGGGACACCACGTCGACCCCGGCCGCCTTGAGGAAGGTGGCGAAGTGCCCGGCGACGTCCTCGGGATAGGTCGCCGCGACGGCCACGCGCCCCGCCCCCAGCTCCCGTACCGCGTGGGCGAAGGCGAACGACGTGGAGGAGGCGGGCAGACCGGCCGCGCGGGCGAGCGCGCGCACCTGGTCGTGGGCGCCCTCCCAGCCGAAGACGAAGCTGCCGCTGGTGCACGCCCACACGACGGCCTCCGCGCCGGTGAGCCGCAGCTCCTCGACCCCGGCGGCGAGCCGCGCCGGTGACCCCATCTCCAGGAGCGCGTCCACGCGGTGGGCGTCCTCGCCGATGTCCGTGTGCACGACCTGGAGGCGGATGTCGGAGCCGAGGAGCTGTTCGACGCGCGGGTACTCGTCCTCGGCGGAGTGGCCCGGGTACAGGAATCCGAGTGCGGTCACGTCCAGCCTCCTTCTGTGGTGGGGTCCCCGGCTCCGGGGCCCGCGGGCGGGTCGGGCAGCGCCTCGGGCGCCGCGGGGGACGGCGGGTCGGCGACCGCGGGCCCCGCGACCCCGCTCGCCTCCGGCTCAAGCGCGCCGAGCGCCGGGTCGAGGGGGTCGAGGCCGGCCGCTCCCGGCCGCGCGCCCGCGTCGATCAGCGCCTGGTAGGGCCCTACCGCACGCGTGCCGAGGCGACGCAGCGCCGACCACATCGTCACCTGGTTCGCCGACAGGACCGGCACCCGCAGCTCCGCCTCCAGCTGCGGGATGACGTCGTACGTGGGGAGGTTCGTGCAGCTGATGAACAGCGCGTCCACCGGCTGGAGCACCGCGCGCCGCGCCATGTCGGCGACGTCCCGGTACGACACCTTCCAGATGTGCCGGGTGAGCCCGAGGTAGGCGCGGCCCACGACGGAGACGCCCGCCTCGGCCAGGTACTCCTCAAGGGCCTGGGTGACCGACCAGGTGTAGGGCGTGACGAGGGCGATGCGGCGCGCGTCGAACTCGGCGAGCGCCTCCAGGAGCGCGCCGGAGGTCGTCAGGGCGGCCCTCGCGCCCTCGCGCGCCATGGCCTCGCACATGGCGCGCTCGCCCGCGATGCCGCCGACGAAGCTGCCCGACGTGCAGGCGTACGCGAGGACTTCGGGCTCGGCGGCGGTGAGCGCGCGCACGGCCTCGGCGAGCGTCTCGTGCTCGCTGACCAGGCGCGCCAGGTCGAGGCTGACCTCGACGGGCACGTACGGCGTCCGCGTCAGGTGCAGGGAGACCTCGTCCGGGACCCACCGCCACAGCTCGCGGTCGAGGGCGAAGTCGAAGGGGGCGACGACACCGACTCCGCGCTGGGGGTGGGGTCCGCCCGCCATCGAGAAGGAGGTGAAGGAAGTGACGTCCATGAGCAGGCCCTACGTTCGTGCGTGCAGTGACAGGGCCGGCCGGGGGCCGGAAGTGGTGCGGTACCGGCGACGTGCCGGGACGTCGGGACGGGGGGACGCGTGCGGGGTGCGCACGGTGCGCGGGGACGAGCGAGCGGAACGTTCTCGCCGCCGCGGTCTCGGAAGTGAAGTTCCTCTGTTGACGAAGGTAGGTTCGGGTGCCAGCGTGGTCAATCCGCACATCTCAGACAGTCGGCCGGAGGCTCGTGACCGCCGGCCACCCCCACGTACTTTCCAGGGAAGCGGGCCCCCGTTGCGTAGTGGTTTCTCCACCGTGTCCGAAAGCGCCGGGTCCGGCGCCGCGCCCCCCACCGTCCTCGTGCTCGACGCCCCGCCGCCCGCGCCCGCGCCGCGCCTGGGCGCGCTCACCGGGCGGGCCCGCGTCCTGCACGCGGACGAGGGGACGCTGAAGGAGCGCCTTCCGGCCGCCGACGTGCTGTTGGTGTGGGACTTCCTGTCCGACGCGGTGCGCCTGGCCTGGCCCGGCGAGGGGCCGCGGCCGCGCTGGGTGCACACCGCGAGCGCGGGCGTCGACCGGCTGCTCTGCCCCGAACTCCTGGCCTCCGACACGGTGGTGACCAACGCCAGGGGCGTCTTCGACCAGCCGATCGCCGAGTACGTCGCCGCGCTCGTCCTGGCCATGGCCAAGGACCTGCCGCGCACCCTCGCGCTCCAGGGCGAGCGGACCTGGCACCACCGCGAGAGCCAGCGCGTCGCGGGCACGCGCGCGTGCGTGGTGGGTTCGGGCCCGATCGGCCGGGCGACCGTCCGCGCCCTGAAGGCGCTCGGCGTGCACACCGTCCTCGTCGGCCGCACCCCGCGCACGGGTGTGCACGGCCCCGCCGACCTCGACCGGCTCCTCGCGCGCGCCGACTGGGTGGTGTGCGCGGCGCCGCTCACCGACGCCACCCGGGGCATGTTCGACGAGCGGCGCTTCGGCGTGATGCAGCCGTCGGCGCGGTTCATCAACGTGGGCCGGGGGCCGCTGGTCGTGGAGCGGGACCTGGTGGCCGCGCTGTCGAAGCGGTGGATCGCGGGCGCCGCCCTCGACGTCTTCGAGCGGGAGCCGCTGCCGCCGGACAGCCCGCTGTGGACGGCCCCGGGCCTGCTGGTGTCGCCGCACATGAGCGGGGACGTCGTCGGCTGGCGGGACGAACTGGGCGCGCAGTTCGTGAAGTTGTACGGGCAGTGGGAGGCGGGGCGGCCGCTGGCGAACGTCGTCGACAAGAAGCGGGGGTACGTCCCCGGGCACTGACCGCGCGCGAAGGTGGGCATGGATCTTCCCGTCCCCCGCGTCCCGCAGCCCCTCACCGGGCCTCTTCCAGGAGCGTGCATGAGCGAGTCTCCCGTCCCCGCAGGCAGCGCGAACCGCACCACCGGCACCGGCGGCGCAGGCCGCCCGGACCGTGACGATCTCACGGCCCTCACCGCGGTTCAGCTCCTCGACGGCTACCGCAAGGGCGAATTCAGCCCCGTCGACGCGACCCGCGCGGTGCTGCGCCGGGCCGAGGAGATCCAGCCGTCGGTGAACGCGTTCGTCCGCGTGGACGCCCCGGGGGCGCTCGCGCGGGCGCAGGAGAGCGCCGCGCGCTGGCGGGCGGGCGAGCCGCTCGGCCTGGTGGACGGGGTGCCCGTCACCGTCAAGGACATCCTGCCGCAGCGCGGCGCGCCCACGCTGCGCGGCTCCCTGTGCGTGGACGACAAGGGCGCGTGGGACGAGGACGCGCCGTCCGTGGCGCGGCTGCGCGAGCAGGGGGCCGTGTTCATCGGCAAGACGACCACGCCCGAGTTCGGCTGGAAGGGCGTCACGGACAGCCCGCGGCACGGCGTGACCGGCAATCCGTACGACACCGGGCGCACCGCGGGCGGCTCCAGCGGCGGCGCCGCGGCCGCCGTCGCGCTCGGCGCGGGCCCGCTGGCGCTCGGCACGGACGGCGGCGGCTCGGTGCGCATCCCGGCGGCGTTCTGCGGGATCTTCGGCCTGAAGCCGACGTACGGCCGCGTGCCGGTGTATCCGCCGTCGGCGTTCGGGACGCTGTCGCACGTGGGGCCGATGACGCGGGACGCGGCCGACGCGGCGCTGCTCATGGACGTGATCGGGGTGCCGGACGCGCGGGACTGGTCCTGCCTCGGACCCCGCGCGGGCACCTTCCGCGAGGCGCTGCGCGGCGGGGTGCGGGGGCTGCGCGTGGCGTACTCGCCGACGCTCGGCGGGCAGGTCGCGGTGCGGCCGGGGGTCGCGGCCGCGGTGCGCGGCGCGGTGGAGCGCCTGGCCGCGCTCGGCGCGTACGTCGAGGAGGCCGACCCCGACTTCGCCGACCCGGTGGAGGCCTTCCACACCCTGTGGTTCAGCGGAGCGGCGCGGGTCGTCCAGCGGCTGCCGCCCGCCCGGCGCGAGCTGCTCGACCCGGGGCTGCGCGAGGTCTGCGGGCAGGCGGAGCGGTACAGCGCCCTGGACTATCTGGCCGCCGTCGACGTCCGCATGGAGCTGGGGCGGCGCATGGGCCGCTTCCACGAGACGTACGACCTGCTGGTGACGCCGACGCTGCCCCTGACCGCGTTCGCGGCCGGGGCCGAGGTGCCGCCGGGCGGCGGGGCGCGCCGGTGGACGGGGTGGACGCCGTTCACGTACCCCTTCAACCTGACGCAGCAGCCCGCCGCTTCGGTGCCCTGCGGGGTGGACGCGGCGGGGCTTCCGGTGGGGGTGCAGCTCGTCGGGGCGCGCTTCGCCGACGACCTGGTGCTGCGGGCCGCGCACGCGCTGTACGAGGCGGGGGTCGCGGCGGGGGTGCCCGCGCCGCCCCTGCCCCGCTGACGGGAACGGCGGGAGGGCTACGCGCGCCGGAAGCTCAGGGTCTCGCCCTGGGCTCCGGTGCGCCACAGGTCGTTGCAGGCCTCGGCCAGCGCCTCCAGGCCGTCCACGACCTGGCCCCAGACGATGCCGGGGACCCAGCCGACGTCCCCGTTGAGCAGGAGGTTGTTGCGTTCGTAGAACAGGGCCAGGTCGACGATGGTGCCGCGCTTCGGCGTGCCGTAGCCGTGCGAGGACGTGCCGAGGTCCGTACCGGCGAAGGTGAAGTAGCACAGGTCGCCGGGGATGGGGGTGACGGTGGGGTTCTCCAAGGGGGGTTCCTCGGCCGCGAAGGCCGGGAACAGGGCGTAGATCTCGTTGCGGGCGTACTTCGCGTGGTACACGTCCCCGGCCAGCGGCAGCGCGTCCCAGACGGCCGCGCAGGTCACCGGGGCCCGGTCGTCGAGGAGCTTCGCGGTGGCCTGAACTCCGCGCTTGGCGAGGGCGACTTCGAGGTAGCGGTCTGCCATGCGTCCCATGGTCCTCCCGGGGCCGAGGCCCGCGTCAAGAGGACGCCCGGCGCGCGCGGGGCTTGAATTCACCGGCATATCTCGCATCGGCTCGGGTAGCCGCGCGGCCATGGCTCCACCACTGAGGAACCCAATCAAGACAGAGAGCGCCAGAGCGGGCGGCGGCGGCCGGGGGCGCGCACCGCGCGTGCCCCGGCGCGCGGTCCTCACCTCCGCCGCGGCCATCGGCGCGGCCGGCGCCCTGGGCGCGGCCGGGTGCGGCCGGGTGCCCACGGGCGACACCCTGGCCCGGCTGCGGTCGCAGGGCACGGTGCGCCTGGGCATCGCGGGCGAGGCGCCGTACGGGTACATCGACGACCAGGGCGACTTCACCGGTGAGGCGGTGGAGCTCGCCAAGATCATCTTCAAGCGGCTCGGGGTCGACCGCGTGCAGCCCGTCGCCATCGAGTTCAGCTCGCTGATCCCCGGGCTCCAGATGAGTCAGTTCGATGTCGTCTCGGCCGGGATGTACATCAACAAGGAGCGCTGCCAGAAGGTGATCTTCTCCGATCCCGAGTACCAGATGCTCGACTCCTTCATCGTCCGCAAGGGCAACCCGATGGGGCTGCGCACCTACGACGACGTCGTGAAGAAGAAGGCCAAGTTCGCCACGGGCAGCGGCTACGCCGAGTACGGATACGCCGTGGAGGCCGGGTACGAGGAGAGCGACATCGTGATCCTCCAGGACCCGGTCGCGGGCCTGAACGCCGTCGAGGCCGGGCGCGTCGACGTCTTCGGCGGCACCGCCCTGACCACGCGCGGCGTCGTGCGCAAGAGCCGCAAGGCCGAGGCCACCGAGCCGTTCGCGCCGATCGTGGACGGCAAGAAGCACGTCGACGGCGGCGGCTTCACCTTCCGGCGCTCGGACACCGAGCTGCGCGACGCGTTCAACGTGGAGATCCACAAGATGAAGAAGAGCGGCGAGCTCTTCCGCGTGCTCAAGCCGTTCGGCTTCACCAAGGCCGAGATGACCACGCTGACCGCCGAGGAGCTGTGCCGATGACGGCGGGCCTGTGGGAACACTGGGTCCTGCCCGGCATCTGGGTCACCATCCAGCTGACGGTGTACAGCGCGGCGCTCGCGGCCGCCGTCGCCTTCGGCGTCGGCATGGCGCGCACCCACCGCTCGCGCGTGGTGCGGTTCTTCGCCGCCTTCTACACCGAGGTCTTCCGGGGCACGTCCGCCCTGGTCCTGATGTTCTGGATCTTCTTCGTCCTGCCGCAGCTCGCGGGCTGGGCGCTGGTGCCGATGTGGGCGGCCGTGCTCGCGCTCGGCCTGTCCTACGGCGCCTACGGCGCGGAGATCGTGCGCGGCGCCCTGAACGCGGTGGCCCCGGCGCAGCGCGAGGCGGGGGTCGCGCTGAGCTTCACGCCCTGGCAGCGGATGCGGCTCGTGCTGCTTCCGCAGGCGGTGCCGGAGATGATCCCGCCGTTCTGCAACCTGCTCGTCGAGCTGCTCAAGGGCACCGCCCTGGTGTCGCTGCTCGGCATCGGCGACGTGTCCTTCGCCGCCTATCTGGTGCGCCTCGCGACCACCGAGAGCGCGCAGATCTACTCGATCACGCTGGTCATCTACTTCGTGCTCGCGTTCCTGCTCACCCGCGGCATGAAGCTCCTCGAGCGCAGGGCGAAGGCGGGCATCGGACAGTTCCCGGAGCCGGGCCAGGGGCTCGCGCCATGGCTGAGGTTCCGTCAGGCGAGCGCCAAATCAAGTGAGTTGAGCGGCGGTGGCGTCACGGGCGGCACGGGCGGAGGTACGGCGCGATGAACAACGGTACGGATAAATGGGACTGGGGCGCCGTCTCCGACTTCATGCCGCACTTCTGGGACGGGGTGCTCGTCACCCTCCAGGTGCTCGCGCTCGGCTCGCTGATCTCCTTCGCGCTCGGTCTCGTCTGGGCGCTCGCGTTCCGGGCGCCGACGCGGTTCATCCGCTGGCCGGTCGGGATCTTCACCGAGTTCGTCCGCAACACGCCGCTGCTCGTGCAGCTGTTCTTCCTGTTCTTCGTCCTTCCGGAGTGGGACATCCAGTTCTCCGCCGAGACCACCGGCACCCTCGCCATCGGCCTGCACTACTCGACGTACACCGCGCAGGTCTACCGCGCGGGCATCGAGGCCGTGCCCGTCGGCCAGTGGGAGGCGGCCAAGGCGCTGAGCCTGTCGTACACCCGGACCTGGACCGCGGTGATCCTGCCGCAGGCGATCCGCCGCGTGGTGCCCGCGCTCGGCAACTACGTCATCGCCATGCTCAAGGACACCCCGCTGCTCGCCAGCATCGGCGTCCTGGAGCTCCTGCAGCGCTCGCGGCTCGAAGCGGCGCAGACCTTCCAGTACACGGAGGCGCTGACCGTCGTCGGCGTCGCCTTCATCCTCATCGCCTACCCGTCCTCCCTTCTCCTGCGAGTCCTGGAGCGCCGCCTTGTCCGTTGACCCGAACCCCAGCAAAGAACAGCCGAACCCGGCGGTCGACGGCAGCGAGCTGATCCGCTTCGACAAGGTCGTCAAGCGCTTCGGCGCGAACACGGTCCTGGACGAGCTCGACTTCTCCGTGGCCTCCGGCAAGCACGTCACGCTGATCGGCCCCTCGGGCTCCGGCAAGACGACGATCCTGCGCCTCCTGATGACCCTGATCAAGCCGGACGAGGGCACGATCAAGGTCGGCGGCTCCTATCTGACGCACGAGGAGAAGAACGGGCGGCTCGTCCCCGCGGGCGAGAAGCACGTCCGGGAGGTCCGCAAGAACATCGGGATGGTCTTCCAGCAGTTCAACCTGTTCCCGAACATGAGGGTCCTGCGCAACATCACCGAGGCACCCGTCACCGTCCTCGGCCTGCCCAAGGACGAGGCCGAGCAGCGCGCCCGCGACCTGCTCGACCTGGTCGGCCTCGGCGACAAGTGCGACGCCTACCCCACCCAGCTGTCCGGCGGCCAGCAGCAGCGGGTCGCCATCGCCCGCGCCCTGGCCATGCGCCCGCAGGTGCTGCTCCTGGACGAGGTGACGTCCGCGCTCGACCCGGAGCTGGTGGCCGGGGTCCTGGACGTCCTGCGGGACATCGCGCACACCACCGACATCACCATGCTGTGCGTGACGCACGAGATGAACTTCGCCCGGGACATCTCCGACCAGGTCCTGATGTTCGACGCGGGCCGCGTGATCGAGTCCGGGCCGCCGGAGAAGATCTTCTCCGATCCCGAGCACGAGCGGACCCGGGAGTTCCTGTCGGCGGTCCTCTGAGGGGCGGCGAACGGCCGCGTTGGGTGTTTCCCCCGCACGACGGAAACACCCAACGCCCCCTACCGGCGCTTGATTTGACGGTTATCGTGGACAGAGTCCAGCTGTCCGGAACCGTTCCATGAGGAGATCCCCGGGATCTCAGGGGTCAGGGGGAAAGCCGTGGCGCTGCAGAACGAGCCGACGACGGCGCACCAGTCGGTGCAGCACGCCCTGCGCGTGCTCGAGTCCGTCGCGCGCCGCTCCACCGGCGTCACCGAGGACGAGGTGGCCCGCCACACCGCCCTGCCCCCGGCCCGCCTCGCGGGCCTGCTGCGCATGCTGCTCCGCGAGGGGTACGTGGAGCGGACGGCCGACGGGGCGTACGTCACCGGGGAGTCCCTCACCCGCCTCGGCTCCGCCCACGACCGGGGCCTGGCCCTGCGCGAGAAGCTCCGGCACACCCTCGGCGGCCTGCGCGACTCGCTCGGCGCCGCGATCTACGTGAGCCGGTACGTGGACGGCGAGATCCGGGTCATGGACGTCGCCGACGGACCGTGCACGCCGAAGGTCAACGAGTGGGTGGACTTCCGCGTCTCCGCCCACGCCAGCGCGGTCGGCAAGAGCCTGCTCGCGCAGCTCGACGTGGCCGGGCGCCGGGACCACCTCGCGCGCCACAAGATGCCCCGCCTCACCTCGCGCACCATCACGAACGAGCGGGTCCTGCTGACCAAGCTCGCCGCCCAGGCCCCCACGGTCCCCGTCCTCGACCTCCAGGAGTACGCGGTCGGCACGGTCTGCGCGGCGGTCCCGATCACCGCGGGCGCCGCCGTGGGCAGCCTCGCCCTGTCGCTGCCCGTGGAGCGCGCGCACCGGCTGCGGGAGGCCGCCGAGTGCCTGAACCGCAAGGCGGCGCCGGTCCTGCTCTCCCTCGCGATCTGAGCCGGGGGCCCGTCGGCGGGCCGCGCCGCCGGTGGTCCGGAGCACCCCCTCGGACCAGGTAGTATTTTCTTCGTCAGCAGGCGCCGCTAGCTCAGTTGGTTAGAGCAGCTGACTCTTAATCAGCGGGTCCGGGGTTCGAGTCCCTGGCGGCGCACAGACAGGAAGAAGCCCCTCACGTTCCGTGAGGGGCTTCTTTCATGCCCGCGAGCGCCCGTGCCCGCGTGCCGCAGCTCACAGGTCGCCCCCGGGTGGGTGTCGGTGCCAGATGGAATCATGGGACGGGCCAGGCACAGCGACTTGGGGGGACATCATGGTGTGGACGACGGTGGTCGAGGAACGGCCCTTCGCGGCACGGCGCCTCGTGTGCTTCCCGCACGCGGGCGGCTCGCCGCACTTCTTCCGCTCGTGGGGCAAGGCGCTCCCGGACTTCGAGGTGCACACGGTGTGCTACCCGGCGCGCGCGGGCCGCATCGGCGATCCTCCGGCCACCGATCTGCGGCAGATGGCGCGGGACATCGCCGAGGAGCTGCGGCCGCTGCCCGACGGCAGGCCCACGGTGTTCTTCGGGCACAGCATGGGCGTCCTGGTGGCGTACGAGGTCACCCGGATCTGGGAGGCCGACGGCGCGGGCGTCGAGCACTTCTTCGCCTCCGCGTCCCGTGCCCCGTTCCTGTCCGACGGCTCCCCCGAGCGCGCCGCCCAGGTCGACGACGCCTACGCCCTGAACCTCCTGTCCAAGCTCGGCGGCACCGACGCGGAGCTCCTGGACAACCCGGCCTTCCTTGAGCTCGTGCTGCCGTACGTGAGCGCGGACTTCCGCATGTTCGCGGGGTACGCGGGCCCGGCCGACGCCCCCCTCGACTGCCCGGTCACGGCGCTGGTCGGCGAGAGCGACCCCCGGGTCTCCGTCGAGCAGGCCGCCGCCTGGGAGCGGTCGACGCGGGGCGGCTTCGACCTGGTGACCCGCCCCGGCGGGCACTTCTACCTGGCCGACGAGCCGCCCTTCGACATCATCGAGCGGTCCCTGCGCCCCCGGCGCTAGCGGCCGCGGTCACCGCGACGCACAGGACGGACAGATGCCGGACCGCCCCACGGCTCCCCTCCGCACCCGGGGCCCCCGTGTCCTCGCGGCCGGCGCCCTCGCCCTGGCCGCCGCCCTCCTCGCGGGCTGCTCCAGCGGCGGGGACAGCGGCGGGAGCGGCGGGCGGGGCGAGGACCGCTTCCGCCTGCCGCGCGCCCACGCCGCCTTCGACTACCAGCTGGGCGGCGCCTACCCGCCCCCGGACGGCGTCCGGGCCGTCTCCCGGGACCGGGGCGCGAAGCCCGCCCCGGGGCGCTACAACATCTGCTACGTCAACGCCTACCAGGCGCAGCCCGGCGGCAAGGCCGCCGCCTGGTGGCGCGCGAAGCACCCCGACCTGCTGCTGCGCGGCGCGAACGGCGAGCTGGTCATGGACGAGGACTGGGGCGAGCCCCTCCTCGACATCTCCACCGGCGCCAAGCGCGCGCGTCTGCTGGGCGTCGTCGGCCCGTGGATCGACGGCTGCGCCCGCGCCGGGTTCGACGCCGTCGAGCCCGACAACCTGGACTCGTACACGCGCTCCGACGGCCGCCTCGACGCCGCCGACGGCCGCGCCTTCGCCCGGCTCCTGGTGCGCAGGGCGCACGAGCGGGGCCTGGCCATCGCGCAGAAGAACACCAGCGAATACCTGGGCGCGCGCATCGGCTTCGACTTCGCCGTCGTCGAGGAGTGCGGGCAGTACGACGAGTGCGGGCCGTATCTGAAGGAGTACGACGGCCGGGTCTTCGACATCGAGTACGAGAAGAAGGGGTACGACCACGCGTGCCGCCGCTGGGGCGGTGAGCTCTCCGTCGTCCTGCGCGACCGCGACGTGCGCCCGGCGGGCGAGGACGGCCACGTGTACCGGCGCTGCTGACCCGCCGTTCGGATATCCCTCTCACCGGCGAGGACGCGGCCCGGGCGGGGCGCCGATACTGGCAGCCCCCCGCGCGAGGGAGCCGCCGCATGCCGCAGCCGACCGCACCGAAGCCGATCGCCGCGTTCGCGCGCCGTCCCTACGTCGTGGACGCGGGCCTCGCCGCCCTCGTCCTGCTCGCCGTGTCCCTGCAGTTCGTGTTCCCCGAGGGCGACGACCGGCTCGCGCCGCTGGGCTTCCTGCTGGGCGCGGGCACGGCCCTGCCGCTGGTGTGGCGGCGGCGGGCGCCCCTGCTCAGCGTGTATCTGGTGTCGGTGTTCACGCCCGCGATGGCGGTGTACCGGGCGCCGCCGCCGGACGTCGCCTACGGCGGGCTCGTCGCGCTCTACACCCTCGCCGTCGTCGCCAAGCCCGCGCAGCGGCGCACCGTGCTCGCCTGCTGGCTGGTCGGCGCGAGCGCCACGCTGACGTTCCGGGAGCGGGCCGACCCCTTCGAGTACGCCTTCCACCTGCTGAGCTTCGTCAGCGCGTACGGGTTCGGGGTGCTCGCGCGGGTGCAGCGCGCCTACACCGCGGCCCTGGAGGACCGGGCCCGGCGCCTGGAGCGGGAGCGGGCGGTCGAGACCGCGCGGGCCGTGGCCCGGGAGCGGGCGCGGATCGCGCGGGACATGCACGACGTGGTGGCGCACGCGGTGAGCGTGATGGTGGTGCAGGCGGAGGCGGGGCCCGTGGTCGTGCGGAGCGATCCGGCGCGGGCGGAGCGGGCCTTCGAGGCGATCGGGACCGCGGGGCGGGACGCGATGACGCAGCTGCGGCGGATCCTCGGGGTGCTCCGGGAGGCGGACGCGGGCGGCGAGCGCACCCCCCAGCCCACGCTCGCGGCGCTGCCCGCGCTCCTTGAGCAGGTCGCACACGCGGGGGTCGCCGTCGAGTTGAAGGAGTCGGGCACCCCCGGGACGCTGGCGGCGGACGTGGACGTGGCGGCGTACCGCATGGCGCAGGAAGCCCTGACGAACGTGCTCAAGCACGCGCGGGCCCGCCGCGCCCTGGTCGAAGTCGACTGGCGGGGTACGGAGTTGGCGCTCACCGTCACCGACGACGGGGCGCCTTCGGACGTGCCGCGAGGCGCCGAGGGCGGCTTCGGACTCGTCGGCGTCCGCGAACGCGCCGCCGCCTGCGGCGGGCGGGTCGAGGCGGGGCCCGCCCCCGGCGGTGGTTTCCGTGTCGCGGCGCTGCTGCCCACGGCATCCTGGGGGCATGAGCATCCGCGTGGTGGTGGCCGACGACCAGGAGCTGGTGCGCAGCGGCTTCGCGATGATCCTTGACGCGCAGCCCGGCATCGAGGTGGTCGCGGAGGCGGGTGACGGCGCCGAGGCCGTCGAGGCGGTCCGCCGCCTCGCCCCGGACGTGCTCCTCCTCGACATCCGCATGCCCGGCGTGGACGGCATCGAGGCGGCGCGCGTGGTGTGCGCGGAGTCCGGCTGCCGGGTGGTGATGCTCACGACGTTCGACATCGACGAGTACGTGTACGACGCGCTGTACGCGGGGGCGAGCGGCTTCCTGCTCAAGGACGTGCGCCGCGACGACCTGGTGCACGCGGTGCGCGTCGTCGCGGCCGGTGACTCGCTGCTCGCGCCGTCGGTGACCCGCCGCCTGGTCGCGGACTTCGTGCGCCGGGGCCGCCCCGCCGAGCCCGCGGCGGGGCCGCGGGGCCCGGCCGGGCGGCTCGCGGTGCTCACCGCGCGCGAGGAGGAGACGCTGCGGCTGCTGGCCCGCGGCCTGTCGAACGCGGAGATCGCGGCGGCCTTCGTGGTCAGCGAGCACACCGTGAAGACCCATGTCAGCAACGTCCTGTCGAAGCTGGCGCTGCGGGACCGGGTGCAGGCGGTGATCTGCGCGTACGAGAACGGCCTCGTCGTCGCGGGCGAGACCGACACCTGACCCCGGCTCCCCCGCCGGAGGGACCGGGCGCCGCTCTCCTCCCCCGTACGACCCAGGTCCGGCGCTCCGCAAGACCGCTCGCGGCGGCGATCCGAGGCGCGCCCTCCACCGCGAGGGTGGCCGGGAACAGTCGTCACCCATGGCCTTGAGGGCCGGTGAGGAGCGGTCATGCTCGCCACATTCGCCCGGACGGCGACGCGCCGTCCCCTGCTCGTGCTCTTCGTCTGGTTACTGCTGCTCGTCGTCGGACTCGGCTTCGGCACACGGGTGTTCGGCGGGCTCACCTCGGACGTCGAGGACGTGCCCGGAGCCGAGTCCCTCGTCGCGGACGAGCTGCTCGCGCGGCTCACCCCGGACGGCGACGCGTTCACGGCGGTCGTCACGGGCGGCGCGGCCGGGTCGGTGCGCGCGCCGGAGGTGCGTGCCGCCGTGTCCGGGGCGCTCGAAGACGTGCGCGCGCAGCCGGGCGTCGCCCGCGCCGCCGACCCCTACGCCACTGAGGGCCTCGTCGCCGCCGACGGCAAGGCGCTGCTGATTCCCGTCACGCTCGCGGGCGGCCTCGACGACGGCGAGGAGGAGGACGCGGTGGGCGACGCCGCCGACCGGCTGCGGGACATCGCCCCGGCGGCGGACGACCGGGTCGACGTGGCGGTCAGCGGCGATCCGTTGCTCGGCGAGCAGATGGGCGGCCGCGCCCAACAGGACGTTGCACGGGCCGAGTTGATCACGCTGCCCGCCGTTCTGCTCGTGCTGCTGCTGATCTTCGGGGGGCTGCGGGCGGCCGGGCTTCCCCTGCTGATCGCGGTCAGCGGCGTGGCCGGGGCGTTTCTGACGCTGTTCGCGTTCAGCCAGGTCACCGACATCTCCGTGTACGCGGTGCAGGTGGTGACGATGCTCGGGCTCGGCCTCGCGGTGGACTACGCGCTGCTGATGGTGGTGCGGTTCCGCGAGGAACGGGGGCGGACGGGGGACGCCGGGAGCGTCGCGGACGCCGTGCGCGCGACGGTCGCGCACGCCGGGCGGACCGTCCTGTTCTCCGGCCTGACGGTGGCCGTGTGCCTCGGCGGCCTGGTGTGGTTCCCCAGCCCGTTCCTGCGGAGCATGGGCCTCGCGGCGGGCGCGGTGGTCGTGGTGGACATGCTGGCGGCGCTGACGCTGCTCCCGGCGCTGCTCACCCTGTTCGGCGGGAAGCTGACGCCACGGCGGCCCAAGGCCCGTAAGGGGAAGGCGCCTTCGGAGCCCGGCGCGCTGTTCGCGCGGCTCGCCCGGTTCTCCGCCCGGCGTCCGCTGGCCGTCCTGACGGCCGTCGTCGCGGTGCTCGCCGTGCTCGCGCTGCCCGTGTTCGGGATGCGCATCGCGATCGGCGACGCGCGGCAGCTGCCCCATGACACCGAGGCGCGGCGCCTGTACGACGCCGTGCACACGCACTTCCCGCCCGGCACCGACGCCAGCACCGTCGACGTGCTGATCCGCCCTGCCGCCGAGGCCGAGTGCGAGCGCCGCGTCCGGGCGCTGCCCGGCGTCACCCGGTCCACAAGCGACACCCTCGCCGACGGCACCGTCCTGGTGCGGCTCACCCCGCCGGGACCGCCGGACGGCCCCGCCGCGACCCGGCTCGTGGAGCGCGTACGCGAGCTGCGCGGCGCCGAGCCGGTAGTGGTCACCGGCACCGCGGCCGGGCTCGTGGACTTCCGGGAGATGCTCGCCGAGCGCGCGCCCTGGGCCGTACTCACCGTGGTGGTGGGCCTGTTCGCGCTGCTCTTCGCGTTCACGGGGTCGCTCCTGAGCCCGCTGCGGACGCTCCTGTCCACGCTGCTCAGCCTGGGCTCCGCGCTCGGCGTGGTGGTGTGGGTGTTCCAGGACGGGCACGGGGCGGGGCTGCTCGGCGGCGAGGGGCTCGGCGCGCTCAGCCTGACCGCGCCGCCGCTGATCATCGCGATCGCGTTCGGGCTCGCCATGGACTACGAGCTGTTCCTCCTGTCCCGGATGCGCGAGACGTGGGAGGCGACCGGGGACGCGCACCAGGCGGTCGTCGAGGGGCTGCGCCGCTCGGGCCGCGTGGTGACGTGTGCCGCGCTGCTCCTGGCCATCGTCTTCGGCGGCTTCATGACGGGCGGCTTCTCGCCGATCCTGCAGATCGGGCTCGGTCTGACGCTGGCCGTCCTGATCGACGCCACGGTCGTGCGGATGCTGCTCGTGCCCGCCGCGATGACGCTCCTCGGCGACCGGGCGTGGTGGGCGCCGCCCCGGCTGCGACGGCTCCACCAGCGGTACGGACTCTCGGAGTCCCCCGCCACCTGAGCACCGTCAGGAGAGCACCAGGAAGTCGAGCACGAGCGCCGCGACCAGGCCCGCGCCCAGCAGATAGCTGCCGAGCCTGGTCCGGCCGCGGCTGCTGAGCCCGATGACCAGGCCGCACAGGACCAGCAGCAGCCCGTACACGCCGACGACGAGGACGGACGACCTGCTCGCGAGCCGCGCCACGAGCAGCACGGCGGCCACGGCCATCAGGACCGAGGCGGCGGCGACGCGCAGCCTGCGGGCCTGGCGCGGGGTCGGCCCGGTCCGCTCGGGCGGCCCCGGCGGTGCTTCGTCAGACACGCTCATGCCCAGGATCGTAGGGGAGCCGTACACGTCAATCCGGGGGCGCCCCGGCCGGGTTCAGGCCCGCAGGTAGGCGAGGACGGCGAGGACCCTGCGGTGGGTGCCCTCGGCCAGGGGCAGGTCGAGCTTGCCGAGGACGTTGCCGATGTGCTTGCCGACGGCCGCCTCCGTGACGACGAGGTCGGCGGCGATCGCGGCGTTGGACTTGCCCTCGGCGACCAGGGCGAGCACCTCGCGCTCGCGCGGCGTGAGCCGCTCCAGCGGGTCGCGTCTGCGGCGCAGCAACTGCCGTACGACTTCGGGGTCCACGACCGTGCCGCCCGCGGCGACCCGGGTGAACGCGTCCACGAACTCCTCGACCTGGCCCACCCGGTCCTTGAGCAGATAGCCGATCCCGCCGCCGTCGCCGGTGTCGTCGCCGGTGTCCAGGAGTTCGGCGGCGTACGCCCGCTGCACGTACTGGCTGAGCACGAGCACCGGCAGGCGCGGCCGTTCGGCGCGCAGCGCGAGGGCGGCGCGCAGCCCCTCGTCCTGGAAGCCGGGCGGCATCCGCACGTCGGTGACGACGACGTCGGGCTCGTGCGCGGCCACCGCCGCGCGCAGGGCGTCCGCGTCGCCGACGGCCGCCACCACGTCGTGGCCGAAGCGGCGCAGGATGCCGACGAGGCCCTCGCGCAGCAGGACGGCGTCCTCGGCGATGACTACGCGGTGGGACGCGGGCCGCACGGTATCTCCAGGGTCAGGGCGGTGGGTCCGCCGGGCGGGCTGGTGACGGTCAGTGTGCCATCGAGGACGGCGATACGGTCGGCGAGCCCGGTAAGGCCTGTGCCGCGCGCGGGGTCGGCGCCGCCGCGCCCGTCGTCGCGCACCTCGACGCGCAGGGCGCCATCCGCGTACCGGGCGCGCACCTCGGCCCGGCGGGCGCCGCTGTGCCGGGCGACGTTGGCGAGGGCCTCGCGGACGGCGAAGTAGGCGCCGGACTCCACGGGTTCGGGAAGGCGCGGTAGCGCGTGCAGTTCCGGTCCGGTGTCGACCGGCACCGGGGAGCGGTCGGCGGCGTCCTCGACGGCGGCGGCGAGGCCGTAGTCGGCGAGGACCCGCGGATGGATGCCGTGGATCAGCTCGCGCAGCTCCTCCAGGACGCGGCCCGCTTCCGCGTGGGCGGTGGCGAGCGACTCCGCGAGCGGCCCTCCGGGCTCGGCGTCGAGCCTGGCCAGGCCGAGGGTCATGGTCAGCGCGACGACCCGCTGCTGCGCCCCGTCGTGCAGGTCCCGCTCGATCCGGCGGCGTTCGGCCTCGAAGGCGGCCACGAGCCGGGCCCGGGACCGGGTCACCTCGGCGAGCCGGGCCTGTGTCTCGGCCTCGCGCGGGGCGAGCAGGAGGTGGGCGAGGCGGGCGCGGGCGCGCGCGTAGGTGCCGAGGGGGCGCGCGAGGACGAGCAGCAGCACGAGGCCGAGCAGGGCGGTGCCGCAGGCCGCGGGGTAGGACTCGACGAGCCACAGCTTCGCGGGCCGGACGCCGCCCGCGCCGGGGCCGCCGGTGAGGGCCAGTTGGGCGGGTGCCGCGGCCAGGGCCAGCGGAAGGCCGAGCGCGCACGCCGCGACGGTGAGGTCCAGGGGCCAGAGCACCACCGCCATCAGGGCGGTGTACGCGAGCTCCCGCCAGGTGGCCTGCTCCCGGGCGCGAAGGCGCAGCCAGGCGGTGAGGCCGGGGGACGCCGGGGTGCGGTGCGGGGTGGGCACAGGCTCGTCGAGCACCAGGCGGGCGCGGTGGCGCTCCAGGGCGCCCACCGGTACGCCGGTGAGGGCGAGCAGGGCCAGCAGGGGGAGTCCCACGACCACGAGGCTGGCGGCGAGGCCAAGGACGAGGCCGCCCACCAGGGCCACGAGGAGGGGCGCTCCCACCGCGACCCCCGACAGGACGTAGGCCGGGGCTCTCCATGTGCGCGTCACGCGGCCACGCTAGTCGGCGCCCGTGCGGGCTCGGTGCGACGCCAGGGAGCGGCTCGCCGCCGCGAGCCGTCCCTGGCTGTCCTGGGTGGGCGTTGCCCGCGCACGCCGTCGTCAGGGACGGCGTGCGCGGGACTACCCGTGGGGGGTGGCGTCCCGATGGACTTCGGGGACGGTCAGAATTTGACGTCCGAGCAGGCGTAGAAGGCGTTGCCCGTGTCGTGGACCGTCCACACCGCCACGATCACGTGGTGGCCGCTGCGGCCGCCGGGGATCGTGCCGCTGTGCGAGAGCGTGGCGGGAGGCTGCTGGCCGCCGTAGGGCACGGTGAGGAACGGCTGGGACTCCAGTGCCGCGCGCGTGATGGGCTGGCCCTCGTTCCAGCCCTGCTTGGTGATGTAGTACTGGAAGTCGGTGGTGCGGTGGCGCGCGGTGAACTGCCAGCGGAAGCTGTAGCTCTGGCCGCCGGTGACGCTGGTCGTGGGCCAGGCCTGGCCGTTGGGCCGCGTGGGCTTGTCGAGCGAGCTGAAGCCCGCGAGACCGGCGGAGCAGATCTTGCCGTCGGCCGGGCCGCGCGCCGGGAAGCCCTTGGGACCCTCGACGCTCTGCGGCTCGTACTGTATGGCGCCACAGCCGGTCACCACGCCCTTGGCGCAGTTGATCTGGCGGCTTGCGGGCAGGTCGGTGTAGCCATGGCTGCTGGCGCCGCCGGTCGAGAGCACGAACGCTCCGACCGTCGCCATCCCGAGCATGGCGGCGGACAATTTCTTTCGCATGCTGCGCTCCTGGAGAAGAACGTGGGGGAGTCCTGTGAGCCGTGTGCGCGCTGACGGTCGTGCCGAGCTGCCACGTGGCGGTTGGTGCCGTTCGCCACGCGGGGTGCGATGTGTGCTGCCTGAACCTGTGGGGAAGTGCGGTCTAGACCAAGCCCCAGATTATTGCGGGTAGTTGAACATGTCCATACCAATGGTCGAGACGATCCGATCGCACCGTCCCCGCGAGGCCGCCACCAGTTCACCGTTGGGGACGTCGTTGCCCGCCACCCACGCCCGCGCCCGCAGCGGGTCGCGCCCGCCCGTCAACTGCCGTTCCACCAGGCGCTCCTGGCGCACGGGCGCGGGCGCGTCGACGTACCAGCACGCCCCCATCAGCGCCCGCGCCTCACGCCATCCGGGCAGGTCGCACGCCAGGTAGTTCCCCTCCGTCACGACGAGCCGCACGGCGGGCCCGACCAGGTGCCGCGCGGCGACCGGCTCGTGCAGCGTCCGGTCGTAGTCGGGTACGTAGATGTCGCTCCCGCGCTCTTCGAGGACCCGGCGCAGCAGCGCGACGTAGCCGAGGACGTCGAAGCTCGGCTCGGAGCCCTTGCGGCTCGTCAGGCCGAGCCGCTCCAGCTGGACGTTCGCCAAGTGGAAGCCGTCCAGGGGCAGATAGGCCGCGCCCGCGCCGATCTCGGCGACGAGCGCCTTCGCCAGCGTGGACTTCCCCGCGCCGGGCGGACCCGCGAGGCCGAGCAGCGCGCGGGGGCCCGTGCCCGTCAGCCGCCAGGCGTCGGCGGCGAGGGACTTCAGGGCGGCCCGGTGCGGCTGGCCGGCGCGCGCGGCCGTCTTCGTCTTCTCGGGGTGCTCGGGGTGCTCAGCGTTCTCCATGGCCCGTATAGAACGCCACCGTCAGATCCTTGACCAGCGCCTTGCGCTCGTAGTCGTCGAGCTCGACCAGGCCCCGCGTGGTCAGCCGCGCCACCGTGTCCTCGACGGAGTCCACCACCGAGGTGAGCACGCTGTCGCGGTGCCGCGCGTCGAGGGCGGCGATCCGGCGGCGGTGCATCGCGGCGGCGACCTCCGGCGCGTACTCGATCCGCGTCGGCTGCGCCGAGAACACCTCGACGCCGACCGGGCCCGCCATCTCCGCGAGCGCCCGCGTCAGCGCCTCGCCGACGGCCTCCGCGTCCCGCAGCGTCGGCCCGTCCTCGGCGACGGCACCCTTCGGCTCGTCGTGGAAGGCGTCGGCGGGCAGCCGCGACAGGACGCGCGCGGCGACCGCCTCCACGCACTCGCGCAGATACTCCTGGTGGTCGGCGACGGCGAGCGTCGCCCGCGCGGTGTCCTTGACCCGCCACACGACGAGCACGACGACCCGCAGCGCCACCCCGGAGCGGTCCACGGCGGGCATCGGCTCGCTGCGCCAGTGCCGCAGGCGCACGTCGACCCGGCGCCGCAGCAGCAGCGGGTTCACCCACAGAAGGCCGGTCCGCCGCACGCTCCCCCGGTACCGGCCGAACAGGGTGAGCACCCACGCTCCGCCGACCCGCCCCCGCGCGAGCCCGCCGAACCCGAACAGGGCAAGGGCCCCGGCCCCGGCGACCACGGCCCAGCGCGCTGCTCCGACGCCCTGCCCGCCGCCCCGGACCCGCCCGCCGACGGCCTCCGGCAGCACCCCCGCCCACCACAGCGCCAGGACGCACCCCACCGCGCCGACGCCGCCCGCGAGCACGCCGACGGCCCCGGGCAGCACCCGCGCGGACCGCTCGGCGAGGCCCGGGTCCGGGTCCGCGTCCGGGTCCGGGGCAGGCACCGGCGCGGGCCCGGCCGTGGGCACCGGCGCGGGCCGCGCCCGCCCCGCGTCGGGCGCCCCGGGGCCGCCCCGCTCCCCGCGCGGGCGCCCCGAAGCCGTGCCCCGCACCACGGCGGGCGGAAGCGCCACCTCCACCGGCTCCCGCGGATCGTCACGGAAGAGCAGGTGGACGGGGATCTCCGTGGTGGCCTCGCTGTGGATGAGCCGGGCGGGGCGGCCCGCGGCACCGGCCGCGCCACCCTGCCCCCACCCCTCGTCCGACTCCGGCGACCGCTGTGTCGTCGTACTCATCTCTGCGTACTCATCTCTGCGTACTCATCTCTGGCCCCGTCGCCTCCGTCGCCTTGGCCGCGCGTTCCCTGCCGGGCGCGCGCCGCTCACCGGAACAGCCGCCGCCAGGTCTCGGGACCCGGCATCCCGTCCGCCGCCCCGCCCCGCCAGCCCTGCGCCCGCTGGAAGGCCTCCACCGCGCGCCGGTCCGCCTCGCCCCAGCGCGGCCCAGGACCCACCGCGTACGACGCCCCGAACCCCTTGCGCACCAGCTGCCGCCCGAGGAGGGCGACGTGCGCGCTGCGCTGCCCGGGGCGGAAGTGCCCGCGGCCGGGGAACGCCGGGGTGCCGCCCCCGCCGCCGCTGCCCGCGCGGCCCGGGATGTCCCGGCCCTCGCCCCGCACCAGGTACCGCCACGTCAGCGGGCCCGGGGTGCCGTCCGCGTCCGGGCCCCGCCAGCCCTGGGCCCGCTGGAAGGCGGCCGTCGCCCGGCGGTCGGCCTCGCCCCAGCGCGGCCCCGGGCCCGACCGGTAGTAGCGGGCCCCGCCCCGGGCGACCAGCATCTTTCCCAGGCGCGTGACGTGCGCGTTGTGCGCCCCGGCCCGGAACGCGCCCGCGCCGGGGTAGCGGGCGGCGGGCGCGGAGCCCGGTCCTTCCGAGGCCCGCAGCCCCTTGTAGCGGTAGGCCCGGTAGCGGTCCGCGTCCCGCCAGTAGGCGTAGGGCGTGGCCCGCTTGCGGGTGTAGGGACGCGCCTGTTCGTAGGCGAGGTAGGAGGTGCGCGTGGAGTCCGCCCAGCCGCCGAAGATCGTCACGTGCGAGCCTCTCTCCGGACTCGCCGGATTGTGGAAGAGCAGGATGTCCCCGGGCTTGAGTCCGGCCTTGGAGACGCGCGTCCCGTAGTCGTCGAGGCTGCCCGTCCACTCGTTCCCGCCGAGGTTCCAGGCCATCGACACGAAGCCCGAGCAGTCCTGCCGGTACCCGTCGGACCAATAGCTCCGCAGGTTGTACGGCACCTGCGCGTTCACCCACCGCTTGGCCCTGCCGATGATCTCCGCCCGGGTGGTGGCGCGCAGCCGGGCGCCGGGGGCGCTGGTGCCGTGCAGGGGGCTCTGGCGACCCTGCGGCGTGTCCGGGTCGTCCCCGCGTGGCACCGCTCCCACCTGCGGAAACGCCCCTGATCGCGAGGGCTCGGCGGCGGCCGCGGGCGGCGCCTGCGCGGAGCCGAGCACCGAGCTCGCGGCGGCGGCGAGGACCAGGGCGCGGCGGGCCCCGTGCGCGGCCGGGTGGCCGCCGAGGCGCGGCGGCAGGGCGTGCGCCCCGGAGCGCCGCCAGTACCGGCACCCCGGGCAGTCGCAGTCGCTCGCGGGCTGGAACTCCTCGAAGGCCGGAGCGGCGTCCATGCGATTCCCCTCACATCCGCCGGGATGTCCGGGGAGGTCCCCCGGGCGGGCTTGTCGGCGCGTCTGCATATCCGTCAGTTTCCCAACTGTCCGGAAATGTCGCATGTTGACGGTCCGAATGATGGAGCGGGCCCCTGGAGACCCCCGGAGACCCTGGGAGGCCCCCCGCCCACACAGGCCCCCGCACCGGCCCGCCCAGCCCCCAGAGACGCCCGGGTGGTCATGAGCACCCCCAGATGTCCAGTAAAGTTATTCAGGTCAGCAGGCGCCGCTAGCTCAGTTGGTTAGAGCAGCTGACTCTTAATCAGCGGGTCCGGGGTTCGAGTCCCTGGCGGCGCACCGACAGCGAAGGCCCTCCGTCCCCACGGAGGGCCTTTTCGCTGCTCATGCCCCTGACGGCGGGGGCGACCGCTACCGTGTCGCCATGGCGCGGGACATCCAGGAGCGGATCAAGAAACTCATCATCGACCAGCGGCTGCCCTCCGGGGCCGTCCTGCCGACCGAGCCGGAGCTCATGGAGCACCTCGGCGTGAGCCGGAACTCCGTGCGCGAGGCGCTCAAGGCGCTCCAGGCCATGGGCATCGTCGAGATCCGCCACGGCTTCGGCACCTACGTCGGGCCGATGTCGGTGGCGCCCATGATCGAGGGCCTCACCTTCCGCACCGTCGCGGGCCACTACCGGGGCGAGGACAGCCTGCTGCAGCTGCTCGAACTGCGCGAGGCCGTCGAGACCGGGCTCATCGCGCGCCTCGCGGGCTCCCTCCCGCCCGCCGACCTGGCCGAGCTCGACGCGCTCGTGGACCGCATGGACGCCGAGGCCGCCGGGCCCGCCGGGGAGGTCCGCGCCGAGACCGACCGCGCCTTCCACGCCACGCTCTACCGCTGCCTGGGCAACCGGCTGCTCGGCGAGGTCCTCGAAGCGTTCTGGGACGCCTTCCACCGGGTCCGCACCGACCTGGTCGACGTACCCCAGGACCCCAAGATCACCTGCCGTCAGCACCGCGAGATCCTCGACGCGGTGCGCTCCTCCGACGTACTCCGCGCCGAGCGAGCCATAAGGGAACACTTCGGTAACATTCGAATCCGTCTGAGCGCTCCGGCCTCAACAGCCGCCTCCCACCCCACATATGACCGGTAAACTGCTTGTTTCGCTCTTGCGATCATGCATAGGCGCGTAGAACCCTGACGGAAGGCTTGGGTAAGCCTTCGGCTCTCATATGGCGTGCGCCACGGGGCAATTGGGGTGCTTGACGCCGACCGCGCCGAGGGTCCGCATGTTCGAGGGGGACAGGGGGTCCCCGCGTTCATGAACGGATGCCTAGGGGGGCATCATGCAACCGGAAGGAAGCCTTTCGCTGTCTTAGCGAGGGGCGACTCGCCATTCACGCGCCCGCGACGGTCTTAGGGGGACCACGGCGGGCGGACGACCGACGACCACGCGGAGGACCGTGTGCGGGGGGATGACTCATGACGTCGACGCCACCGGGCGAGCGGCACGGCGACCCGTCCCAGACCACCCAGCTCCGTGTGCTCTCGCACCGGACGGGCGGGCTCAGACGCATCAAGAAGTCGCTGCCACGCTACGACTACGAGCACTACAGCCGCCTCGCCGGACCCCTCACCCAGCCGGACCCGACGCAGCCGTACAAGGTTCAGTACCGCTCCCTGCTGTCGCAGGAGCCGCACCGGATACGCGCGGCCCTCATGCTGGGCGCCGCCCCGCTGCTCTCCCTCGTCCTGCTCGCCTGGCTCCTCCAGCCCGAGCACTGGACGGAGCGCGACTACCCTGCGTATGACTTCTTGCCCGTACTCGACGTCGTCATGCTCGTCTCGATCGGACTGATCGAGTTCTTCCGCTGCATGAACGTCCTGTCGAACGCGCACGCCACGCTCGTCGCCCGCGACCCGGTGCCCGTCGTGCCCGAGACGGGCACCCGCGTCGCCTTCCTCACCTCGTTCGTGCCCGGCAAGGAGCCGATCGAGATGGTCACCAAGACCCTTGAGGCGGCGGTGAAATTGCGCCACCGCGGGCTCCTGCACGTCTGGCTGCTCGACGAGGGCGACGACCCCGAGGTCAAGGCCGTCTGCGCGCGCCTGGGCGTGCACCACTTCTCCCGCAAGGGCATCGCGAAGTGGAACCAGGCCAAGGGCCCGCACCGCGCCAAGACCAAGCACGGCAACTACAACGCCTGGCTCGACGCGCACGGCGACGACTACGAGTACTTCGCCTCCGTCGACACCGACCACGTCCCGATGCCCAACTACCTGGAGCGGATGCTCGGCTTCTTCCGCGACCCGGACGTCGGCTTCGTCATCGGCCCGCAGGTCTACGGCAACTACGACACGTTCGTCACCAAGGCCGCCGAGTCCCAGCAGTTCCTCTTCCACGCCCTGATCCAGCGCGCGGGCAACGCCTACGGCTCCCCGATGTTCGTCGGCACCTCCAACGCCGTGCGCATCAGCGCGCTGAAGCAGATCGGCGGCCTGTACGACTCGATCACCGAGGACATGGCGACGGGCTTCGAGATCCACCGCCACAGGAACCCGGCCACCGGAAGGAAGTGGAAGTCGGTCTACACCCCGGACGTGCTCGCCGTCGGCGAGGGACCCAACGCCTGGACGGACTTCTTCACCCAGCAGCTGCGCTGGTCGCGCGGCACCTACGAGACCATCCTCAAGCAGTTCTGGAAGGCGCCCTTCTCGCTGCCGCCCGGGCGGCTCTTCAACTACACGATGATGGTCATCTTCTACCCGATGTCCGCGCTGAACTGGATTCTCGCGGCCCTCAGCTGCGCCCTGTTCCTCGGCCTCGGCGCCTCCGGCGTGAACATCGACCCGACCATCTGGCTGATGCTCTACGGCAACGCCTCCGCGCTCCAGATCGGCCTCTACATCTGGAACCGCCGCCACAACGTCTCGCCGCACGAGCCCGAGGGCTCCGGGGGCATCGCGGGCATGGTGATGTCGGCCCTGTCCGCGCCGATCTACGCGCGCTCCCTGATGGACGCGGTGCTGCGCCGCAAGTCGTCGTTCGTGGTCACGCCCAAGGGCGACTCGGCGAGCCCGGACACGCTCTTCGGCACGTTCCGCATCCACCTGTTCTTCATCCTGGTCTTCGCCGGCTCCATCACGGCGGCGTACGTGTACGACCACGCGCACCCTGCGATGATCATCTGGGCCACGTTCGCGCTCCTGATCACCGCCGCGCCGATCTTCGCCTGGCGCTACGGCATGCGCGTGGAGCAGCGGAAGCCCCCGGCGGCGGCCGAGGCCGATGAGGCCCGCGTCCCGGAGCAACAGACGCTGCCCGCCCGGCAGTTCGCGCGCCCCGCGGGCCACGCCCCGCAGCCGAAACCCAGCTGGGCGGCGAACGCCCCGGGGAACGCCCCGCACCCGCCGCCCGCCTCGAATGAAGACACCATGCAGATCGCCCTCGGGAGCCACGACACATGAGAGACCCCTCAAGCCGCCGCCGCGCCCGCCGCATCGCGATAGGCACCGCGGTGGTGCTGGCCCTGGCCGGCATGAACGGTCCCTGGCTGTGGCGCGTGGGCTCCGAGAAGTACCACAACTACAAGATCAACCAGCCGGAGTACAAGGCCGACAACGGCCACTGGAAGGTCATCGACTTCCCCGAGGAGTACCGGCAGAACACCATCCACGCCTCGCTCCTGCACACCGGCAAGATCCTGATGGTGGCGGGCTCGGGCAACAACCAGAAGAACTTCGACGAGAAGAAGTTCGACACCCGGCTCTGGGACCCCGAGAAGAACACGATCAAGAAGATCCCGACGCCCACGGACCTGTTCTGCACCGGCCACACCCAGCTCGGCGACGGCAAGCTGCTCATCGCGGGCGGCACCAAGCGGTACGAGAAGCTCAAGGGCGACGTCACCAAGGCCGGCGGCCTGATGATCGTGCACAACGAGAACCCGGACCGGCCGATCACGCTGCCCGCGGGCACCAAGTTCACCGGCAAGAAGAACGGCAAGACCTTCGTGTCGAAGGACCCGGTCGTCGTGGAGCGCGCGAAGAAGGTCTTCGACAAGCAGACCGGCGCGTTCCTGCGCAACGACCCGGGCCTCGGCCGCATCTACGTGGAGGCGCAGGCGAGCGGCGCCAAGTACGAGACCGGCACCCAGGACAACTACCGCGTGCAGGGCCTCAGCGGCGCCGACGCCCGCAACACGTACGGCATCGCGCAGAAGCTCGCCCTCGACAAGAAGGACTTCCAAGGCATCAAGGACACCTTCGAGTTCGACCCGGTGGCGGAGAAGTACATCAAGGTCGACCCGATGAACGAGGCGCGCTGGTACCCGACGCTGACCACGCTCACCGACGGCCGTGTCCTCTCCCTCTCCGGCCTCGACGAGATCGGCCAGCTGGTGCCGGGCAAGAACGAGGTGTACGACCCGAAGACGAAGAAGTGGACGTACACCAAGGGCGTCCGGCAGTTCCCGACCTATCCGGCGATCTTCCAGATGGCGAACGGCAAGCTCTTCTACTCCGGTTCGAACGCGGGCTACGGCCCCGCCGACGTCGGCCGTGACCCGGGCGTCTGGGACCTGGCGACCAACAAGTTCAAGAAGATCCCCGGCATGAGCGACCCGGACCTCCTGGAGACCTCCAACACCGTCGAGCTGCCGCCCGCGCAGGACCAGCGCTACATGGTCATCGGCGGCGGTGGCGTCGGCGAGTCCACAAAGGCCTCCAAGAAGACCCGCGTCGTCGACCTCAAGGACCGCAGCCCGCGCTTCGAGGACGGCCCCGAGCTGGGCACGGGCACCCGCTACCCGCAGGCGTCGGTCCTGCCCGACGACTCGGTCCTGATCTCCGGCGGCTCCGAGGACTACCGCGGCCGCGGCGCCTCCAACATCCACGAGGCGCGCCTGTACGACCCGCGTAAGAACACCCTCGACAAGGTCGCCGACCCGCACGTGGGCCGCAACTACCACTCGGGCTCGATCCTGCTGCCCGACGGCCGCGTGATGTTCTTCGGCTCGGACTCCCTGTACGCCGACAAGGCCAACACCAAGCCGGGGAGCTTCGAGCAGCGGGTGGAGATCTACACGCCGCCGTACCTGTACCACGGCGACCGGCCCGCGCTCGGGTCCGGCCCCAAGACCCTGAAGCGGGGCGCCTCCGGCACGTTCCCCTCGAAGGACGCCCGGTCCATCAAGTCGGCCCGGCTGATCCGGCCCTCCGCCACCACCCACGTCACGGACATCGACCAGACGTCGATCGCCCTCGGCCTGAAGAAGTCCGGCGGCAAGCTGACGGTGACGGTTCCCAAGAACCGGAGCCTGGTGGAGTCCGGCTGGTACATGCTCTTCGTCACGGACGACGAGGGCACGCCCAGCAAGGCCCAGTGGGTGCACGTGCCGTAGGGGGCAGCTGCGCCCCGTAAGGGGCGCGGGGAACTGCGCGACCAGCCACAACGGACCCGCAGTTCACCGCGCTCCTTCAGTCGCTCCCCTTCGCGAGCCCGAGCGCGTACTCGGGCCACCACTGCCCAGCCTGCGGCCCCCCGCGACACGTTCCGTCCGACTCCCCAGGCCGCTTCACCCAGAGATAGGCGTCGACCTTCGGGTCACCGGTCTTGGTGGTGGGGGCCTCGCCCAGGGCCCGGCCCGGGGGGTTGCACCAGGGGTCCTTGCCCTTGCCCGTATAGGGCCCGCGCCCATTGCGGCTGGTGTCGATGACGAACGGCTTGCCGCCGATCTTCTCCGACAGCTTCGTGCCGTACTCCTTGCTGGCCTCGGTGGTCTGGAAGTTGGAGACGTTCACGGCGAAGCCGTCGGCCTGCTCGACGCCGGACCGCTTCAGCGGCTCCCACAGGGAGTCCGGCTGCGACCAGCCCGCGTTGCCCGCGTCCAGGTAGACCTTCGTGTTCTTCAGGGACTTGAGCGTGCCGATGGCCCCCTTGAGGAGGTCGTAGCGCTCCTCGTGGAACTGCCCGGGCGTGCACTGGTCGACCATGTGAAGGACCGCGTCCGGCTCCAGGACGACCGTGGCGCGGCGGTCGCCGATGCCCTTGGCGACGCCGTCGATCCACGCGCGGTAGGCGTTGCCGTCGGCGGCGCCGCCCTTGGAGAACTGGCCGCAGTCGCGGTGCGGGATGTTGTAGAGGACGAGGAGGGCGTCGCGGTCGGCCTTCGCGGCGGCCTCCGTGAAGCCGCGCGCCTCGTCCTCGGGCCGGTCCGGGCCGATCCACTCGCCGACGGGCTGCTCGGCGATCTTGCGGATCTGCGCGGCCTCGTCCTTCTTGCCGTCCTTCTCGTACGTGCCGACCTGCCGCGCCGCGTTGCCGTCGGGGTTGACCCAGTACGGGTCGGAGCCCTTGGGCTGCTGCTTCACCGGGCGGGTCGCGCCGTCGCCGTCACCGTCGCCGTTCCCGTCGTCGGACGAGCACCCGGACAGCAGGACCGCGGCGCCCGCGAGCGCCATCGAGACCGTTACCCCCCGCGCCGCGAAACCCCGTCCGCGGCCTGTGTTCCTGCGGTACATCCACTCCCCCTTGGGTGCCCGGTCCGGTGCTCAATCCTGACATAACTACGCGGCGCCCACGAGGTCGGACAGGCCCTGCCCACCAGGTGTTGGAGAGCTGTTACACCCCTCGGAATCCGGGTAGGCGAGAGCCGGGTGGGGGGCGGTGGAAACGAGGAGTGCCATGGCCGACCGCACCGCTGAGCTCCGGGTGGCACGCGCCCTGCTCGCGTCGGGCGTCACGGTCGCCGACGACTTCGACGCCGACGGCCATCTGTGCCTCGTCTCCCAGCGCTGCGCGGAAGTCCTCGGCACGCTCGCCGCGGGCGTGATGTACACCGACGGCGACGACACCGTCCAGCTCGCCGCGAGCCGCCGCGGCGGCGACCTCGCCCGCGCCCTCATGGAGGCCCAGCACCTCGGCGGCCCCTGCCTGGAGTCCTTCGGCACCGGCCGGGCCGTGGCGCCGGTGCGGCTCGCGTCGCGGCACGCGGCGTCCCGCTGGCCGGGGTTCACCGCACAGGCCCGCGCGCGGGGCGTCGGCGCCACGTTCGCGGTGCCGCTGCGGGCGCGCGAGCGCGTGCTCGGGGCGCTGAACGTGTTCGCGGTGGACTGGCTGCCGGACGGCGCGCCGCGGCCAGAGGACGGCGCGTTGGGGCTCGCGCAGGCGCTCGCCGACGCCGCTGCCGTCGGCCTGTACAACCAGCGCGCGTACGCCGAGTACCGCACCCTCTCGGGCCAGTTGCAGTCCGCGCTCAGCAGCCGCATCCGCATCGAGCAGGCCAAGGGGATGCTGGCCGAACGCTGGGGGACCGATCTCGACGTGGCCTTCAACCGGCTGCGGCGGTACGCCCGTCGGGAGCGCCTCGTGCTGGACGCGGTCGCCAGGATGGTGATCCAGGGCGGCCTCGACGACGCGGCGCTGCGCGGGAAGGAGCCGAAGGCGCCGCGCGGCCCGTAGCGGACCCAGCCGCCCCAGCCGACCGCGCCCCCGGTCGGCGGAGCCCGCGCGTCCGGCCACCGCATACCCTTGCGACCTGCGACAACTCCCCACGGCTTCAAAAGTCCTGTTGGCGTCAAACTCCCCTAGGCCAGGGCCGTCTTCCGTTCTAGAGTCGTGACTGAAGTCATGGTGACGGCCCAAGCCCCCGGCCGGAGTCGAAGTCGTACTCCACGCACGTCCACGACCGATGAACCATCCGAAGCCTCCCGCGCCGGCGCCGGGTTCCTCCCGCAGCTCGAGCGCGCGCGGTGGAGGACCGGCCCGGTCGACGGCTCCGGGGGGAGCGGGTCGTTGGCCGGGCCTGGTGCTGCCCGCGCGCGCCGCCGATCGCGCGCCCATGTCGTGCGCCCCGTGCCACTGCCCGGAGCAACGGGGCTGGTTGACAGTGTCCATGACCACCTGCGACTCTCCCGGCGACAAGTCCATACATCGAGGCGACGGTCGCCAGGAACCCGGTGCGACTCCGGGACGGTCCCGCCACTGTGACCCCGCGCAACCGCGGGGAAGTCAGGAACTGGCCCCCTCGTCCTCCTGCCATGGGGCGTGGAAACCCCAGAAGGAGAGCCCGGTATGTCCGCTACGTCTGCGCACGCAGGACCACACACCGACACCGCGGCAGTACAGTCCGCGACGATCCAGACCCGCGACTGGCTGATAGCCGCCGGCGCCGTGATCCTCGCGCTGATCGCCCTGTACGCCGTCTTCATGGACAACGGCTCGCTGATCTCGGCGACCGGCGACTACCTCCACGAGTTCGCGCACGACGGCAGGCACCTCTTCGGTGCCCCCTGCCACTGATCGGGGCCGCACGCACCATGACCGCGTCCCCAGAGACTCCCCCTTCCCCGAATCCCCTGACCGCTCCCCGCGCTTCGGCTCCCGCCGCCTCCCCAGCGGCCTTCTCCCCCGTTCTGACGCTGCTCGGCCGCGGTCTCGCGGCCGGTGGCCTCGGCGGTCTCGCCGCCGGTCTGTTCTCCCTGCTGCTCGCCGAGCCGCTGATGGACAAGGCGATCCGCGCGGAGGAGGCCCGCTCGCAGGCGCATGACCACGACGCGGGCACCGCGGTGCAGCACCACGAGGAGCTGTTCTCACGGTCGACCCAGCACGCGGGTCTGGTCGTCGCGCTCGTCGTCGCGGGCCTCGCGATCGGCGTCCTTTTCGCCGTCGCGTACGCGCTCGTGCACCGCCGCGATCCGCGCGCGAACCCCTGGCCGAGAGCGCTCGCGTTCTGCGCGGCCGCGTTCACCGCCGTCTCCCTCTTCCCGGCCCTGCGCTATCCGGCGATGCCGCCCGGCGTCGGCGACGCCGGGACGGTGGGCGACCGGCAGGCCATGTGGGTGGCGGCGGTCGTGATCAGCGTGCTCGGCATGTTCCTGGTCTGGCAGGTGTACGCGCGCCTCGCGCCCCGGCCGCAGCCGCTGCGGCAGCTCGCCGCGGCGGGCACGGCGGTGGCGGTTCTCGTCCTGCTGTGGGCGCTTCCGGACAACCCGGACCCGACGCCCGTGAGCCCGACGCTGCTGTGGGACTTCCGCATGCTGTCCCTGGCGTCGCACGTGCTGCTGTGGATCGTGTTCGCCGCGGTCTTCGGCGGCCTGGGGCTGCGGGCCATCCGCGCCAGAAGCGGCGGCGGGACCGCAAGCACCGGCACGGCCACGCCCTAGGGTCCCGTTCCGGTGAGATACGCGGAGACGACCACGTTCGCCGAGTAGGTGCGGCTCGCGTGGTCGAAGGTTCCGCCGCAGGTGATCAGGCGGAGCTCGGCGCGGCCCCCCTCGCGGGGGCCGTAGGCCGTTCTGGCGTCGAAGTTCCGCCGGGTGAGCACCCGTACGTCGTCGACGGTGAACTCGGCGACCGACCCGTCGTCGCGCGCCACCCGGATCTTCTCGCCCGGCCGTACGGCGCTGAGGTGGTAGAACACGGCGGGTCTGCTCTCGGTGTCCACGTGCCCCACGAACAGCGCCGTCCCGGCGGCGCCGGGCCGCACCCCGCCGCCGTACCAGCCGACGGCGCCCGCCTGCGCGTAGGGCGGCGGGTCGATCGCGCCGTCCGCGTCCAGGCCGCGCGCCACCACGGGCGCCCGCACCCCGAGCGAGGGAACGTCCACGCGCTGCGGGCGGGCGGCGGCCAACGGCGCGTGCTGACGGGGCAGTTCGACCCCGGCGGGGCGGCCGACGGCGGCGACGTCGCCGGTGGTCGGGTCCGAGAGCCCGCCCCGGACGTCGGTGATCTCGTTTCCCCACAGCCACAGGCCGACGAGCAGCACGGCCCATGCCACGCCCAGGACGAGACGGCTCGTGCCGTGCGCGGTGCCGTCGCTGTCGGGCTCGGGCCCGCCCATGTCAGCCCGAGCGGCGCCGGCGGACGCCGCGCAGGGCCACGGCCACGGCCGCGGCGGTCGCGAGCACCAGGCCGACGACGGCGTGCCGGGTGCCGGGCCCCGCCTGGTCGGCGGCGGCCGCGGCGGACGTCAGGGGGGCGGTGCCGCCGCCCCCGGCCCGCACGGGCGCCGACGGGGTGGCCGCGGCGCCGGTGACCTGGACGGTGCCGACGCCCTGGTGGGGGTGTCCGTCGCAGGTCACGGTGATCTCATAGGTGCCGGAGACGCCCGCCCTGAGCCGCGCGCTCCCCGTCAGCGCGCCCGCGCCGCCGCCCCCGGTGAGCTCGGCGTCCTTGGCGAAGGCCCCGGACCCGGCCGCGCCCGTCGTGCCGCGGCAGCCCGAGACCCGCACCTCGACCTGCCCGCCCGGCACCGCGCCCGCGGGCGACACCTGGGCCCTGACCTGGTCCTGGTCATGGGCGACGGCCGTCGCGGGCGGCCCCGCGAGGGCGCCCGCGAGGACGAGCACCCCCGCGCCACGCACGGCAAGCGAACATATACGCATCGTGAACCTCCTGTACCAGCAGATTCACGCCGGGAGCGGCGGACCGCACCTTCAGCACACCCGTACGGGACGGGGCCCGTCAGCGGCCCGGCGGCCTCACACCCGGTCGACGAGGTCGGCGATGGACTCCACGACCTTCGAGGGCCGGAAGGGGTACTGGTCGATGTCGGCCCGCGAGGTAAGCCCGGTGAGGACCAGGAACGTCTCCATCCCGGCCTCCAGACCGGCGAGGACGTCCGTGTCCATGCGGTCGCCGATCATCGCGCTGGTCTCCGAGTGCGCCCCGATCGCGTTCAGGCCGGTCCGCATCATCAGCGGGTTCGGCTTCCCGGCGAAGTACGGCTTCTTGCCGGTCGCCTTGGTGATCAGCGCGGCGACGGCTCCGGTGGCGGGCAGCGGGCCCTCGGTGGAGGGGCCCGTCTCGTCGGGGTTGGTGCAGATGAACCGGGCGCCGTCGTTGATGAGCCGGACGGCCTTGGTCATGGCCTCGAAGGAATACGTGCGGGTCTCGCCGAGGACCACGTAGTCCGGCGCGTGGTCGGTCAGGACGTAGCCGATGTCGTGCAGGGCGGTGGTCAGGCCCGCCTCGCCGATGACGTAGGCGGTGCCGCCGGGCCGCTGGTCGTCGAGGAACTTGGCGGTGGCGAGGGCCGAGGTCCAGATGTTCTCGACGGGCACTTCGAGGCCCATGCGGGTGAGCCGGGCCTGGAGGTCGCGGGCGGTGTAGATGGAGTTGTTGGTCAGCACGAGGAACGGCTTGCCGGACTCGCGGAGCTTCTTGATGAAGGAGTCCGCGCCGGGGATCGGCACGCCCTCGTGGATGAGCACGCCGTCCATGTCGGTGAGCCACGATTCGATGGGCTTGCGCTCTGCCATGGGGTGCACTCCTGCGGTCTGCGAAAAGCAACGTGGCTGATGGGGCGCCGGAACGACGTTGTGCCAGCACCCCCCAGCCTAGTCAGGACGGCCTGATCTCGACCCCGTCGATCACCCAGAACCAGTTGTCGCCGCCGGTGTAGCGGAAGCGGACGCGCGCGGTCCTGGCCCCGGCGGGCACCTGGAGCGCCAGGGTCTCGGCGACGGAGGGGGTGTCGGCGGTGTACGTCTTCACGACGACCGGCGCCCCGTCGTCGTAACTGACGAGGACCTGGCCCCGCTGCGGGGCCTGGTGGCGGTAGTACGTGGTGTAGCCGAGCGTGGCCCGCTCGCCGCCCCTGACCTCGTACGCCGGGCTGATCAGGGTGGAGTCGAAGGTGCCGGTGACGGGCTTGTCGGACCACTCGTCGCCGTCGGCGACGGCGAACACGTTCCGGGCCCTGAGGTTGAGTTCGCGCCGCTGGTCGCGCTGGGTCTTCGTCCAGAACTCGTCCGTGGTGAAGGACCAGCCGCGCCACTCGGTGACGCCACCGCCGCCCATCTTGGTGTTGTCGACACTCCAGCCCGCGGGCGGGGTGTGGGTGAAGCCGAGGACGCCCGCGCCGACGCCGGTCTCGTCGACGGGCGGCCCGAGCCGGTCGCGCAGCGCGTCGAAGGCGTCCGGGCGGGGTCGCTGCACGGGGCGGCCGTCGAGGTCCCAGGCGGGGTCGATGGCGACGCCGAGGTGGGCGAGGGCGCTGGCGGCGACGTCGGGCATGCGGACGTCGTGGCGCCGGGAGCCGGGGGTGAGGCCGCCGCCGGCGGCGATGAGGAAGGTCTGCCGCTCGGGCCAGCTGGAGCCGCCGTGGCCGCCCGCGTCGGTGTGGCCGTGGTCGGCGGTGACCATGACCAGCCAGTCCTCTTCGGCGTACGTGGCGCGGGCGCTCATCGCGTCGAGGACGCGGCCGACCTGGGTGTCGGCGCCGTGGATCGCGTCGAGGTACGCGCGGCTCGCGGCGCCGTGGCCGTGTCCGGCGTGGTCGATGTTGTCGAGCTGAACGAACACGGCGTCGGGGTCGCCGTGCGTGAGCTGGGCGACGGCGCGGGCCGTGGTGCCCTCGTCGTACTCGGCGGACGGCGTGGAGACGCGGGTGTCGACCTCGGCGGAGAGGAGCGTGTCGGTGATGGGGGCCCAGGACGACACGGCGTACGTGGTGAGGGTCGGGTTCGCGGTTTCGGCGCGGGTCAGGAAGTCGGGGTAGCGGGCGAGGGCGTGGCCGGTGAAGTCGTTGTTCACGACCTTGTGCTTGTCGGGCCAGACGCCGGTGAGCAGCGTGGACCAGCCGGGCCCGGACGAGGTGGGCGCGAGCGGGGCGGCGTAGATGCTGCTCGGGGCCGTGAGGCCGCGCGCCATCAGGGACTTCAGGGTGGGCGCGGCGGCGGCCCCGATCCGGTCGATGAGCGCGCCGTCGAGCCCGATGACCAGCACCTTGGGCTTTCTGGCCGCGGCGGCGCGGGCGAGGCCCGACAGGGGCCCCGCGGCGGTGGCGAGGGCGGCGGCGGAGACGAGGAGCGAGCGGCGGCGCATGCCGTGGGACACGGGTCCTCCAGGGGGCGGGCAGGCATGACAACGCCCCTGGCTGTGCAGGGGCGTTGGCGGGGCTGGGTGAAGCGGGGCGAAGGGGAGTGAAGGGGACGGGGTCAGCTGTCGGTGGCGGACTTCCAGTCCTCGACGTACGAGGTGAGGTTCTCGGAGATGTCGGCCCAGTCCGGCTCGAAGACCTCGACGCCGTCCATGATCTTCTCCAGGGCGATGGCGTTGGCGTCGGTGGCCTTGACGTCCTTGCGGGCGGCGAAGCCGCCGCCGACCTCGCTGACCTGGGCCTGCGCCCGCTGGGAGAGCAGGTAGTCGAGGAACTTCCGCGCGTTGGCGCTGTGCGGGGCCTTGTTGACCAGGCCAGCCGCGTAGGGCAGCGCGAAGGTGGTGGGCTTCTTGCCCTCCTTGGCCGGGAACCAGATGCCGAGGTTCGGCATGTCCTTGGACTGGGCGTAGTTCATCTGGACGTCGCCGTTGGCGACGAGGAGTTCGCCCTTGTCGACCTTGGGCGCGAGCTTTCCGGTGGAGGCGGACGGGCCGACGTTGTTGGACTGGAGCTCGCCCAGGTACTTCATGGCGGGCTCCTTGCCGCCGAAGTCGTGCATGGCCTTGATGAGGACGGCGGTGCCGTCGCCCGCGACGCCGGGCGTGGAGTACTGGAGCTTGTTCTTGTACGCGCCGTCGGTCAGCTCGTCCCAGGTCTTGGGGGCCTTGGCGCCCTTCAGCTCCTTCTTGTTGTAGATGAAGCCGAAGTAATTGTTCACGACGGAGGTCCACTTGCCGTCGGACGCCTTGTTCGCGCCGTCGACCTGCTCGGAGCCCTTGGGCCGGTACGCCGTGAGCAGGCCCTTCTCGTCGGCCTGCTGGATGAACGGCGGCAGCGTGATCAGGACGTCGGCCTGGGTGTTGGACTTCTCGCGGACGGCGCGCTGCACCATCTCGCCGGAGCCGCCCTCGACGTACTTGACCTTGATGCCGGTCTTGTTCTCGAAGTCCTTGAAGACCTTGTCGTACCAGCCGTCGCCGTTCTCTCCCTTGAGGCCGTCGGCGCTGTAGACGGTGACGACCTTGGCGTCGGAGGCGGCGGAGTCGCCGCCGCAGGCGGTGAGAGCGGTGGCGAGGAGGGCGCAGCCGCCGAGGGCGGCGAGCGTGCGGACGGGGGTGTGGGTACGCATGACGTGTCGTGCTCCTTGAAGGCTTGAAGAGGCGGACGCGAAGGGAGAGGCGGGGCGGTCAGCGGTAGGAGGCGCGGGTGCGGACGCGGGACACCGCGAACAGGACGAGCAGGGTCGCCGCCATGAGGACCACGGCGAGGGCGGCGCCGGTGAAGGCGGCGCCGCGGTCGGTGGCGGCGTAGATCCGCACCGGCAGCGGCGTCCAGTCCGGCGGGTAGAGCATCACGGTGGCGCTCAGCTCGCCCATGGACAGGGCGAAGCACAGCCCGGCGGCCGCCGTGAGGGACGGCAGCAGGAGCGGCAGCTTCACCCGCCACAGGACGTATCCGGGCCGGGCGCCGAGGGACGCCGCCGCCTGCTCGTACGCCGGGTCGAGGCGCTGGATGGCGGCGGAGACCGACTGGTAGGCGAACGCCGTGACGAGGACGGCGTGCGCGAGGACGACGATCGTGGACGTGCCGTTGAGGATCACCGGCGGCTTGCTGAAGGCGACGAGCAGCGCGAGCCCGACGACGACGGACGGCACGGCGACGGGCAGCATGAACAGCGCGTCGAGCGCCTTCCTGCCGCGCCGCAGCCGGGCCGCGGCGAGCGCCGCCCAGGTGCCCGCGGCGAGCGCGATGAGGCTCGCGCCGAGCGCCGTGAGCAGGCTGGTGGTGAGGGCGTCGAGGGACTCGCCCCGGGTGGCGGCGCGGTAGTGCTCGCCGGTGAAGGAGGACGGGAAGGCGCCGGACCAGTGGCTCGCGAACGACGCGGCGACGATCACCAGGAGCGGCAGCGCGAAGACCGGCAGGAAGAGGACGAAGAACACCGTCCAGGCGGCCCACTTGCCCTTGCGGCTATGCACCAGCACGACGGCTCACCACCCGGTAGAGGCCGTAGAGGCCCACGGAGATCGCGATGTTGACGACGGCGACGACGCAGGCCGCGGGGTAGTCGGACTCCAGCATCGCCTTGCCGTAGATGAGGGTCGGCAGGGTCGTGACGCCCTTGGCGCCGGTGAACAGGACGATGCCGAACTCGTTCAGGCACATCACCAGGACGAGGCTGCCGCCCGCCGCGAGCGCGGGCAGGGCCTCGGGCAGGATCACACGCCGTACGATCCGCGCGGGCCGCGCGCCGAGGCTGGAGGCCACCTCAAGCTGGGCGGTGTCGATCTGTGAGAAGGCGGCGAGCAGCGGCCGCATCACGAACGGCGTGAAGTAGGTGATCTCGGCGAGCAGCACGCCCCAGGGCGTGGTCAGGAACTGGAAGGGCCCGTCGCCGGTGCTTCCGGTCGCGTCCGTCCACAGGCCGTTGGCCATGCCCTTGGTGCCGTAGATGAACAGCAGCGCGAGGGTGATGAGGAAGGACGGGAAGGAGAGGAAGACGTCGATGAACCGGGCGACGGCCTTGCCGCCGGGGAACGGGACGAAGGCGATGACGAGGGCGAGGGCGAACCCGAGCACCAGGCACCCGACGGTCGCCCCCACGGCCAGCCACACGGTGGTCCCGAGGGCCTCGCGGAACGCTTCGGAGGCGAAGACGTCGGCGTACGGCTGAAGGGACGTGCCCCCGGTGTCCGGCCGCACGGACTGCTGGACGACGAGGGCGAGGGGGTAGAGGAAGACCAGGCCGAGGAGGGCGACGGGCGGCAGTGCCCACACCCATCCGGGCACGCCCCGGCGGGGTGTGGTCCCGGTCCGCTCCTTCGGCGCCGTGAGCGTCGCGCTAGCCATCGCTCACCCCCGCGGTCAGCAGCACCGCGTCCTCGGGCGCGAAGTGCAGGGTGACCTTCTCGCCGAGCGCGGGCGGCTCCTTCAGCTCGCGCACGTCGGCCTTCACGGCGTGCCCCGCCACGTCGACGTACAGGCGGTGCGTCGACCCCCGCCACTGGACCTCGGTGACGCTTCCGGTCAGGGCGTTGGGTCCTGGGCCGAGCCCCATCAGGTGCGGGCGCACGCACAGCGTGGCACTGGCCCCGGGGGCCGCCCCGTCGGTGGCGACGTCCACCAGGGCCTCGCCGAGCGCCACGCCGCCCGCGCGCACGGCGACCGGCAGCAGGTTGGCGTTGCCCACGAAGGAGGCCGTGAACTCCGTGCGGGGCCTGCGGTACAGCTCCTGCGGGGTGCCGCAGTCCTGGAGCCTGGCCTGGTCCATGACGGCGATGCGGTCGGCGAGGGTGAGCGCCTCCACCTGGTCGTGGGTGACGTACAGGATGGACACGTCCGGCAACTCGCGGTGCAGCCGGGCGAGTTCGGCGAGCATCCCGGAGCGCAGCTGCGCGTCGAGCGCGGACAGCGGCTCGTCGAGCAGGAGCACCCCGGGCCGGATGGCGAGGGCGCGGGCGATGGCCACGCGCTGCTGCTGCCCGCCGGACAGCTCGCGCGGGTAGCGCTTGGCGTAGGCGGCCATGCCGACCAGGTCCAGGGCGTCGGCGACGCGTCCGGGGATCTCGGACCTGGCGGTCTTGCGCGCCTTCAGGCCGAAGGCGACGTTCTCGTCGACCCGCATGTGCGGGAAGAGCGCGTACTGCTGGACGACCATGCCGATGCCCCGGCGGTGCGGCGGAAGCCCGGTCACGTCGCGGTCGCCGATGAACACCCGCCCGGACGCGGGCGTCACGAACCCGGCGACGGCCCGCAGCGCGGTGGTCTTGCCAGAGCCGGAAGGGCCGAGCAGCGCCATGACCTCGCCGGGCTCGACGGTCAGGTCGAGCGAGTCGAGCACGGTGTTGCGGCCGTAGGCGACGGTGACCGCGTCGAACCGGATGCCGCTGCTCATGACCCGAAGCCCCGTATCAGGGCGGGCAGTTCCGCCACCGACGGCAGCACGTGCGTGGCTCCGGCGTCCCGCAGCGCCGCCTCCTCGTGGGCGCCGGTGCGGACGCCCGCGACGATCCCGGCTCCGGCGCGGACGCCGCTGCGCATGTCGTACGCCGTGTCCCCGGCGACGGCGATCTCGCGCACCGAGTCGGCGGCGCCGGTGCGCAGGAACGCGGCGAGCACCATGTCCGGGTAGGGGCGCCCGCGCCCGCCCGCGTCGGCGGGGCACAGGGTGAGTGCCACCAGGTTCCGCCAGCCGAGGGCGTCCAGGATGGCGTCCTGGGTGACGCGGGCGAAGCCCGTGGTCAAGACCACGGTGAGGCCGTCGGCCTGGAGTTCCTCGATGGCTTCGCGGGCCCCGTCGACCGGCGCGATCAGGCCGCCGTCGACCAGTTCCCCGTACGCCTTCTCGAAGGCGGTGTTGGCGCGCCGGGCCAGGTCCTCGGCGCCGAACAGGTGCCGGAAGACGGAGATCTTGGACTCGCCCATGGTGGCGCGGACGTAGTCGAGCTTCGCGGCGTGGTCGGCGGAGCCGGGCTCGACGCCGAGTTCCCCGGCGGCCGCGGCGAAGGCCCGCTCGACCAGGCCGCCGTCGGCGACGGTGGTCCCGGCCATGTCGAGCACGGCCAGCTTGATATTCGCGGGCGTCGCGCTCTGCGTGTCCTGCGTGGTCATTTCCCTCACCATCCCAGCTCGTCGGCGGTCTTCTCGGCGATCGCGGGCGAGCAGGTCATGCCGCGCCCGCCGGGCCCGGTGACCAGCCACACCCCGTCGCGCACGCGCTCGCGGTGGACGACCCTGCTGGTGTCGGCGCACTGCGCGTACACCCCGGCCCAGCGGCGCCGGACCTTCGGCAGCGGGCGGCCGAGGAAGCCCTCGACGACCTCGTTGAGGTGGTCGTAGGGGTCCTCGACGGTGTCGAAGGCGAAGGGGTGCTCGTACTCGTGGGTGTCGCCGATGGTCAGGCCGCCGTCCGCGCGCTGCACCATGAGCAGCTGCATCTTGTGCGCGGCGGCCGTCGGGGTCTGCGCCTGCCCGGCGTTGAGGGCGTCCAGCTCCGGGGAGCGGTAGGCCGGGTAGTAGCGGAAGCTGTCGGCGTCGGCGACGGACGTGGTGAGCGGCTCGCCGAGCGGGTCGGTCTGCATCATCTGGAGCCGGACCCGGCGCACCGGAAGCTCCGGCGCGAGCTCGCGGACCAGGCCGCCGAGCCAGGCGCCGGTGCACAGCACGACGGCGTCGCCGGTGTGCGTGTCGCCGTGGTCGTCGCGCACCGAGGCGGGGCCGACGACGTCGCGGACCTCGCGGCCGGGCAGGAAGGTGTAGCGCGGGGACTTCCGCAGCTCCTCGCGCAGGCGCAGCTGGGCGGTGCGCGGCTCGACGGCGGCGTCCCGCTCGCACCACAGGGCGGCGGTGAACGCGCCGCGAAGGGCCGGGTTGAGCGCGCGGGCCTCGTCGGCGCCGAGCAGCTTGTAGCCGCGGGCGGCGGCGTCCGGGCGGGCGAGGGCGGCCTCGGCGATGGCGCGCTCCCGCTCGGTGCGCACCAGGGTCAGCGAGCCGTTGGGGCGGAAGCCGAGGCCCGGGACGCGGGTGCCGATCTCCTCCCAGAGCTCGCGGGCGCGCAGGGCGGTGTCCAGCTCCTCGCCGCCCGCGCGGCCGCTGACCCATATCTGCCCGAAGTTGCGAAGGGACGCCCCTCGAGCCTCGCTCTCGCGCTCGATCTGTACGACCTCGTGGCCGCGCTCCACTGCGTGCCAGGCGTGCATGGTGCCGACCACGCCTGCTCCTACGACGATGACTCTCACGACGGCAACGCTCCTTTCGGCGGGTGACCCGGCGTGGGCCGGATGGCAACCAAAGGGTGAACTGCCGAGCAAGTTTGGCCTAGACCCGTTATCGTTCCGTAATCAGAAGAGTCCAACTGGCGCCCGGAAAGGGGCGGTTGGACCCGATTGATCGTGCCGGGAAGGGCAGGGCGGGCGGAGAGGTCGGGGAGGTCGGGGAGGTCGGGGAGGGCTCAGCCGAGGTGCGTCGTGAACGAGAAGCGGTCTCCCCGGTACAGGGTGCGCACCCGCTCCAGGGGGCGCCCGGCCGTGTCCCGGGACACCCGGTGGATCAGGAGCATCGGAAGGGCGGGCGGCGTCCCGATCAGCAGCGCCTCGCGCGGCGTTGCGAGGACCGTCTCGATGCGCTCGTCGGCGTCGCCGAAGCCGATGCCGAGCTCGTCGCGCAGATACGCGTAGAACGACGAGTCGGGGTCGAAGTCCGCGTCGAGCCGCGGCACCCGCGCCACCGCGACGTAGGTGCTCTCCAGGCCCACCCGCTCGTCGTCGGCGAGCAGCACGCGCTCCATGTGCCAGACCGGCTCGTCCGCCGTGGCGCCGATGTCGGCGGCGAGGGCGGCGGGGCAGGGGAAGCGGTCGAGGGAGATGAGGGTACGGCCGGGGGTGCGGCCCTGGCGGCGCACGCCCTCGGTGTAGCTCGCGAGCGAAAGCGGCTGCTCCAGCTTGGGCCCCGCGACCACGGTGCCGCGCCCCTGCCTGCGCAGCCTTCCCTCCAGCAGCAGCTCGCGCAGCGCCTGGCGCACGGTCTCGCGCGCCACCTCGTACCGCTCGGCGAGGTCCCGCTCGGTGGGCAGCGTCCGCCCGACGCCCAGCTCCTCGATCAGCTCCGCGATCCGCGCCTTGACGGCGTAGTACTTGGGGATGCGGCCGTGCTCGGGGATGCCGGAGCGAATGGGCGCGCCGGGCGCCTGATCGCGCAGGTGAGCGGGCGAGGCGGCGGCGGTGTTGTCCTGGTGGTCCACGGGGGGATCGTCGCACGCGCGGGTGTACGCACGGCACGGCCCCGGGGAGGGCGCGGCGGTCACTGGCCCGTGGCCGCCGCGCCCTCCCGGCTCAGTGCCCCCGCTGCCGCAGGCGTCGCGCCGCCACCAGCAGGGCGCCGCCCGCGAGGACGAGGGCGGCAGCGGCGGCGGTGAGGCCGCGCAGGGTGTCCGGTCCGGTGCTCGCCAGCTCGCCGGGCAGCGGCGGCGCGGGGCGGCCGCCGTCGACCACGTCGAACGCGTAGTCGCCGGACGCGCCCACCCAGTCGCCGTCGTCGCCCCTGCGCTGCACGGCCGCCGCGCTCACCACCACACGCCCCGGCCTGGCGTCGGAGGTGAAGGCGAGCCGGACCTCGGCGGTGGCCGTGGAGCCGGGTCCGACGGTGAACCCGCCGAAGCCGCCGGGGTCCGCCACGGCGCCGGGGCCCCCGAACACCCCCACGTACTCGTCCCGCGCCGTCCGCTCGAACCGCACCGGCCGCCAGCGCGTCCCGTCGTGGAACTCCAGCTGGATCTGGCGGGGCCGCAGCCGCGCCGACCGGTCCACGAGGACCACGATCGGGTGCACGGCGGCGCAGACGGCGCCGGTGGTGTTGGTGAGCTCGACGGACCAGCGCCCGAAGCCGCCGCCGGACCGGTAGGTGCCGGGGCCCTCGACCAGGCGGGCGGCGAGCGGGAAGTCGGCGCCCGCGCAGGCGGTGGCCGACTCCTGGGCCGCGTGCGGGAGTTGCGGCCCCCGTTGTGCGGGGCGCGCCTCGACCGGCAGTGCCCGCGCGTCGGCCGCGGCGGGCACGAGGGCGGCGGCGGCTGCGGTGACGCCGGCGGCCAGAGAACGGCGAAGTCGCATGGAGGACCCTTGCTGGGGGCGGTCGACGGCCGGCCCGCCGCCCCCGAACCCGCGCCGGACCAGGCCCCGTTCACTCCTCCGGCGGACCCCCGTCGGCCCGCTCGGGGCTCCGGCCGGAAAGCAACAGGGCGTGGCCGTGACCCTGCCACGCACCCCGGCACCGGAGGGCCACCACCGCCCTGCCGGGCCGGACCGGCCACCGGATTCCCCCCGAACAGCCGATGACCCGCCCCGCCCGGCAACGGGGCCCGGGCCGCCCGCCCGCACCGGGCCGCCCCCTCACTCCGACGCCGGGCCGCCCCTCACCCCGACGCTCAGAAGGGTCCCTCACCCCGACGCTCGGAAGCGTCCCCTCAGGCGAGCACGCCCGACGCCCCGGCCCCGGCCGTCCACTCCGGCCGACCATCCCCCCACTCCTGGAAGCGCGCCCTGGGGCGGACGCGCCCCACGCCCAGCACCGGACCGCCCGCACCACAGCGCCCGCCCCACCGCCACACCAACCACCCACCACACCAACGCACCGCCCCCCAACCACCACCCCTCACCCCCGCCGCTAGGAAAACGCCCCCTCCGCCCGGCCGAAGAGCGGCGCGAGGATCAGCTGGGCCGCCCCCTCGGCGACCGCGCGGTCGCCGCCCGGAGCGGCGGTCACCCCCACGGGGGCCCGCGCGCCCTCGCGCCGGGCGCGGGCGGTGAGGACGGCGTCGACGCCCCGTACGAACAGGTCCTCGGCCGCCGCCACCGTGCGGCCGCCGAGGAGGACGAGGTCGATGTCCAGGAGGGAGACCAGGTTGCCCGCGCCGGTGCCGAGCACGCGGGCCGCCTCCGCCAGGTCGCCGCGCGCGACCGCGGCCAGGCACAGCGCCTCCAGGCACCCCCGGTCCCCGCACGCGCAGGGCGGCCCGTCGAGCAGCACCACCTGGTGCCCGAACTCCCCCGCCCCGGTGCGCGCCCCCCGGTGCAGCGCCCCGCCGAGCACGAGCCCGGCGCCGAGTCCGGTGCCCAGGTGCAGATACGCGAACGAATCGGCGCTCCCGGCGAGCGCGAGGCCCAGCGCGGCGGCGTTGGTGTCCTTGTCCACGACCACGGGCAGCCCGAGCCGCCCGGCCAGGGCGTCCCGCAGGGGGTAGCCATCCCACGCGGGGAACCCGGTGACGCGGTGCGGCACGCCCCGCACGTGGTCAAGCGGCCCCGGCAGCGCGACGCCGACGCCGAGCACGGCGGGCGCCACCGGCGCCACCGGCTCCGCCGCTCCGGCGGCGGCCGCCGACGCCCCCGCAAGGTCCCCGACCTCCCGGACCACCGCGCCCACCACGGCCTCGACGCCCGCCCCGAAGTCCAGCGGGACCCGTCGCTCGGCCGCCACCGCGCCCGCCAGGTCCACGCGCACCGCCACCAGCGTGTCCCGCTCCAGGTGCACCCCCACCGCGCTCCCCGCCTCCGGCACCAGGCGCAGCGCGGTGGCGGGCTTGCCGCCGGTGGACGCCCGCCGCCCGGCGTCGGCCACCAGGCCTTCGGCCCGGAGGCGCGCGGCGATCTTGCTGACGGCCTGGGGGGTCAGGCCCGCGTGCGCGGCGAGTTCGAGGCGGCTGACGCCGTCGTCGCCCGCGACCCGCAGCAGATCGAGCACGACCGCCGCGTTGTGCCCGCGCAGCGCCCGCAGATTCACACCAGTCGGACCGGTCGCACCGGAGTTAGCCCTGTTCACGTCTCCATTGTGGCGACCGCTTGCACTTTGGCAACAGCGTTGCCAAAGTGGAGGTCATGACTGAAGGCACGACTGAAGGCACGAACGACCTCCGCGTGGGCCTCATCGGGTACGGTCTCGCGGGCTCCGTCTTCCACGCCCCCCTGATCACCGCCGCCGACGGCCTCGCGCTCGACACGGTCGTGACGTCGAACGCCGACCGCCAGGCCGAGGCCCGCGCCGCGGGCGCGCGCCGCACGGCCGCAGCCGCGGACGAGCTGTGGGACCGCGCCGACGAGCTCGACCTCGTCGTGATCGCGTCCCCGAACAAGACGCACGTACCGCTCGCCACGGCCGCGCTCAAGGCGGGCCTGCCGGTCGTCGTGGACAAGCCGCTCGCGGGCACCGCCGCCGAGGCCAGGGAGCTCGCGGCCCTCGCCGAGGAGCGCGGCCTGCTCCTGTCCGTCTTCCAGAACCGCCGCTGGGACAACGACTTCCTCACCCTGGGCAAGCTCCTCGCGGACGGCGAGCTCGGCGAGGTCTGGCGCTTCGAGTCCCGCTTCGAGCGCTGGCGCCCGCAGCCCAAGGGCGGCTGGCGCGAGTCCGGCGACCCCGAGGAGATCGGCGGCCTCCTGTACGACCTGGGCAGCCACGTCGTCGACCAGGCCCTGGTGCTCTTCGGCCCGGCCACGCGCGTGTACGCGGAGGCGGACGTCCGCCGCCCGGGCGCCCAGGCCGACGACGACACCTTCATCGCCCTGACGCACGCGAGCGGCGTCCGCTCGCACCTGTACGTCAGCGCCACCACCGCCCAGCTCGGCCCGCGCTTCAGGGTGCTCGGCTCGGCCGCGGGCTATGTGAAGTACGGCCTCGACCCGCAGGAGGCCGCCCTGCGCGAGGGCAGGCGCCCCACCGACGCGGACGCCGAGAGCCCGTGGGGCACGGAGCCCGAGTGCGCGTGGGGCCGCGTCGGCTCCGGCGAGTCCCCGCTGACCGGCGGCGGCCGCCCCGAGCCCACCCTGCCGGGCGACTACCCGGCGTACTACGCGGCGGTGGCGGCGGCCCTGCGCGGCGAGGGCGCGAACCCGGTCACCGCGCACGAGGCCGCGGCGGCGCTCGACGTCCTCGAAGCCGCGCGCCGCTCGGCCCGCGAGGGCGTGGCGGTGACCCTGTGACCGCGCGCCCGGCGGAACCGACCGCTCCCTCCATCGAGGAACTCGAAGAGCAGGAGCGGCGCCTGACGCTCCGCCGCTTCACGCACGACGACGCGTGGGCGCTCGGCTGCCTCCTGGTGGACCTCGCCCGCGAGCGCCGGGCCCCCGTGGCCATCGACATCCGGCGCGGCGGCCAGCGGCTCTTCCACGCGGCGCTGCCCGGATCGACCCCGGACAACGACGCGTGGATCGAGCGCAAGCGCCGCGTCGCCGAGCGCTACGGCTGCTCCTCGTACCTGGTGGGCAGCCGCTTCCGCGCCAAGGGCAGCACGTTCGAGGCCTCCTCGCGCCTCGACCCCGACCGGTACGCCGCTCATGGCGGCGCGTTCCCGATCGGGGTCGAGGGCGTGGGTGTCATCGGCACGGTGACCGTCTCGGGCCTCCCCCAGATCGCGGATCACGCGCTGGTGGTGGAGGCCCTGGAGCGGTTCACCGCCTCCTGACGCCTACGGGTCCTTTCTCACTCGTACTCGCCTTCGCGGCGGCGGCGCACCGTCACCACGACCGTGACACCGGCGGCGAGCAGCGCCGCCGCGATCCCGCCGACCAGCGCGAGCTCCCCGGACGAGGCGCCGGTGTGCGCCATCTCGTCGTCCGGGCTCTTGGTCGGGTGGGGGTGCGTGGGCGAGTCCGACGGGGACGGCGAGGGGCCGTCACTGTCGGACGGGGACGGGGAGGGACCGTCGCTGTCCGAGGGAGACGGCGAGGGGCCATCGCTGTCGGACGGAGACGGAGACGGAGACGGACCGTCACTGTCCGAGGGAGACGGCGAAGGCGACGGGCCATCACTGTCCGACGGAGACGGGGACGGCGACGGACCATCGCTGTCCGACGGAGACGGGGACGGCGACGGGCCATCACTGTCCGACGGCGAAGGCGACGGCGACGGACCGTCACTGTCCGAGGGAGACGGCGAAGGCGACGGGCCATCACTGTCCGACGGAGACGGGGACGGCGACGGGCCGTCACTGTCCGACGGCGAAGGCGACGGCGACGGACCATCGCTGTCCGACGGAGACGGAGAGGGCGACGGGCCGTCGCTGTCCGAGGGAGACGGGGACGGCGAGGGGCTGTCGGACGGAGACGGCGACGGCGACGGACTGCTGCTGTCCGACGGCGACGGCGACGGGGACGGCGCGGTGCACGTCGGCAGGTCGCCGTTGAACGGGTAGGCGTGGAACTCCTGGCCGCCGCCGCCCATCGGAACGGAGCTGTGCGTCAGCGAACCCGCCGTGAAGAAGCGTCCGTTCATGCCGGGCATCGTCACGAGCGACATGCTGCCCGGCGACCCGACGAGCACGCTCCCCTGGAACTGGCCGCTGCCACCGAACCGCACGGTGGAGGCGTCCGGGAAGTTCCAGAGCAGCCGTTCGCGCAGGCCGTCGGGCAGGGTGCCCATGTAGGTGCGGATGGTGCGCACGTCACCGGTGAGGTTGACCAGGACGGTGGCGTCGGCGGGGATGTTCGCGAACACGATGCCCTGGTCGCCGCCGGTGCGGCTGACCAGGTCGAAGTCCACGTTGAAGACCTGGATCGGGGACGTGCCGTCACCGGTGAAGGTCGTCTCGCTGCCGTTGTTGACCGCCGTGCCGGTGGCCGTGCGGGGCGAGCCCTGGTCGTACGCGTAGCACTGGCTGGCCGACGTGAGCTGCCCCGGCAGCGTCGCGTACTTGTCGGTCGCCCCGGCCTCCTGCACCGCGGGCGGGGCGACCGTGCCGGTGGCCGTGCCCTCGTACACGACGCGGCCCGAGACGCTGCCCTCCTCGGCGAGCAGCCGCTGGCCCGAGGCGACCGACAGGTCGCCGCCCGTGGTGAGGAAGTCCGAGCCGTTGGGCGGCGGCACGCGGGAGCCGACGCCCGCCACGCCCACGTTGTAGATCTGCGAGGCCCCGGCCCGCTTGTTCATGTCGAAGCCGCCGAGCACGACGACCTTGCCCTCGGCCTCCGCCGCCGCCTCGCGGACGAGCATGTCCTCGCCGACGAACACGTTGATGTTCTCGTCGCGGCCCGCGACGGGACCGTTGTTGACCTCGGGATACGTCGCCGGGCAGGCGTCGCCCAGACAGGGGCCGAGGCCGCCGGGCAGGGGGTCGGCGACGCCCTGCCCGGCCAGGCCGCCGACGACCGTGGCCGCCGCGACCGCGACAGCCACCGCTAGATATGCTGAACTTTTTCTTCGCATACCTGGAAATATGCGTAATACGGACATCGGTGGCGGGAGACACGCTCAGCGCTCCCCCCATTAGGCCGACCAGCGGCGGGCACTCGGGGGGCGCGGCAGGGGGCGCGGAGGCGGGCGGGCCCGCCGGGCCTCACGCGGGCTTGAGCTCCTGGCGCTGCCGCCCGAGGCCGTCGATCTCCAGCTCCACCACATCGCCCGCCCGGAGGAACGGCTTGGGCTCCGGCTGCCCGAGGGCGACCCCGGCGGGCGTGCCCGTGTTGATCACGTCGCCCGGGTACAGGGTCATGAACTGGCTGACGTAGCGGACCACTTCCGCCACCGGGAAGATCTGCCCGGCCGTCGTGCCGTCCTGCTTCAGCTCCCCGTTGACCCACAGGCGCAGGGACAGGGCCTGGGGGTCACCCACCTCGTCCGCCGTCACCAGCCACGGCCCGAGCGGATTGAAGGTCTCGCAGTTCTTGCCCTTGTCCCAGGTGCCGCCGCGCTCGATCTGGAACTCGCGCTCGGAGACGTCGTGCGCCACCGCGTACCCCGCCACGTGCGCGAGCGCCTCCTCGCGCGACTCCAGATAGCGCGCCGTACGCCCGATGACGACCGCGAGCTCGACCTCCCAGTCCGTCTTGGCCGAGCCGCGCGGCACGAGCACGGTGTCGTTCGGCCCGACGACCGTGTCCGCCGCCTTCAGGAAGACCACCGGCTCGGCGGGCGGCTCCGCGCCGGTCTCGGCGGCGTGGTCGTGGTAGTTCAGGCCGATGCACACCACCTTGCCGATCCGGGCGAGCGGCGGGCCGATCCGCAGCCCGGCCGGGTCGAGCGCGGGCAGGCCGCCGCGCGCGGCGGCCTCCCGGACGCGGCTGAGCGCGGCCTCGTCGGCGAGCAGCGCGCCGTCGATGTCCCCGACGACGCCGGACAGGTCGCGCAGCGTGCCCTCGGCGTCGAGCAGTGCCGGGCGCTCGGCGCCCGCCGTACCGACTCGTAGCAGCTTCATGGTCTGCCTTCCCTCGGAGGGATGGGGTGCGGCCCATCGGACGTTCGGCTGATCCTCCAAGGTCACCGTCCGCCCCGCAAGACCCCGTTCACGTACTGGACCGTCACCTCCCGTGTGAGCCGGGCCGGGTCCCTCACATCGCCGTGGCCGCGACCCCGGCGGCCCCGTTCGGCATGTCCCGGTAGAGCACCGCGCGCTCCACCGCGCTCCACGTCGTGCTGGTCACGACGTACAGGGCGGCGGCGAGCGGCACGAACGCGACCGTGAAGAGCGTGAAGAAGGACAGGAACGGCATGAACTTCGTCATCGCGGCCATCGCCTCGGCCCCCGGCGCCTGACCGCCCTGGCCGCCGGTGCCGCCCGCCGCCGACCCGGCCAGCTGTCGCTTCGTACGCCGGAAGTTGAAGGTGGCGACGGCGGCGACGAGCACGAAGAGCACCAGGTAGACGAGGGCGGCGGCGCCGAAGAGGCCGCCGTCGCCGAGCGCGTCGGCGAAGCGGCCGCCGAGCGGGGCGGCGAGCAGCTTGTGGTCGAGGAGCCCGTTGGGCTCGCCGCCGATCTCCGAGCTGGAGAACAGGTGGTACAGGAGGAAGAACGCGGGCAGCTGGAAGAGGCCCGGCAGGCATCCGGCCAGCGGCGACACGTTCTCCTTGCGGTGCAGTTCGAGCACCGCCTTCTGGAGCTTCTCGGGGTTCTTGCCGTGCTTCTCGCGCAACTTGGCGACCTGCGGCGCGAGCCGGGCGCGCGCCTTCTGGCCGCGCGCGGCGGCCCGGGACAGCGGGTGGACGAGCAGGCGTACGCAGGCGGTGACGGCGACGATGGCGGCGGCCATCGCGGAGCCGTGGAAGAGCGGGGCGAACAGGTCGGCCAGGTCGGCGACCAGGTCGGCGAAGAAAGACATGGGTGAGCCCTCCGGGGGTCTCGTCGTGCCGGGGTGAGGTGCGTCGGCATGACGACCCGCGCGGGGTCCGGGGGTGGAGCCGGGGGTTCCCTACGCGGCGGCCGTCAGGAGGGAACGGCCGGGTGCTCGCGGCCGGGTGCGGCCCCGGGCGTCGGGGTCGCGCTGCGGCAGGAAGGCGGTGCGCCGCTCGCGGTCGCGGATGGCGGTGCGCACGCGGGTGCGGGGCACGGCGGGCGCGGAGCGGGCGGCGAGCAGGGAGCACAGGGCGAGCGCGGAGCCCGCGGCGGCGGTCGCGGCGAGGGCGACGGCGCCCACGAGGCTGCCGGTGTCGGCGAGGACGGTCTCGACCAGGAGGACGAAGAGCAGCACGGCGGGCCGCAGGGCCGTGCCCCAGCGCTTGACCAGCTCCCTGATCACGCCGTCCTCCCCTCTCCGTACGAGTACGCTCCCTGTCCAGCTCTGTCCAGCCTGTTTATACAGGATCAGTCGCCCGTACGGGTGAAGCGGGACCGGCCGCGCACACGGGACCGGCCGCGCACGCGGCCCCGGCCGCTCACGCCACCTCGGCCCTTCACGCCGCCTCCGTCACCACCGGCTGCAGCAGGCGCCGGGGGCCCAGCAGGGCCCGGCTGACCGGATCGCTCGGGTCCGGATCGAGCCCGGGGCCCGGCAGCATCTCCACGTCCCCGACCGGCACGAGGTGCCCGCAGGCCGGGCACTCCCCCGCGGGCCCCAGCTCCGTACCGCACCGCGCGTGCCGGAAGTAGCGCAGCGCCGCGGTGTCGCTGAAGGTGTCGCGCCCCCAGGCGCCGAGCGCGCGCAGGGCGGGCCACAGGGCCTGCCCGCGCTCGGTGATCACGTACTCGTGGCGGCGGGGGGCGTCGGCGAGGGGCCGCTTCTCCAGGACGCCCGCCTCGGTGAGCGCCTGGAGCCGCGATGCGAGGACCGCGCGGGGGATGCCGAGGTGGACGAGGAAGTCGTTATAGCGCCGGACGCCGTAGAGCGCGTCGCGCACGACGAGGAGCGTCCAGCGCTCCCCGACGACTTCGAGGGCGCGGGCGATGGAGCACTCCTGCGCCGCGTAGTCCTTGCCGAGAGCCATGGCCCCCACTGTAACCACGTCACCGCATCGAGGTTCATTCATTGAACTTCCTCATGCTACGGTCGCCCGCAGATGCAAGTTCAATGAATGAACCTCGACGCGGGACGGCGGTACGCCCCCCCGCACGCGTCCCGAAGGAACCCGGCCCATGCCCAAGACCGTCACCGCCAAGGCCACCCCCGCCCCCGCGCCCGCCGCGCGCGAACGCCCCGGCCCCACCCTCGCCCTGACCAGCGCCGCGACCTTCATGGCCCTGATGACGTACACGGCCCCGATGGTCACGCTCTCCGACACCGCCGCCGCGCTCGGCACCTCCCTGTCCGCCCAGGCCTGGCTCCTGAACGGCACCCCGCTCGGGCTCGCCGCCCTGCTCCTGGTCGCGGGCAGCCTCGCCGACGACTACGGACGGCGCCGGGTCTTCCTGTACGGGACGTTCGCGCTCGCCGTCACCACGGCGCTCGGCGGCCTCGCCACCTCGACCTGGATGTTCACGCTGGCCCGCGTGGCCCAGGGCGCCGCGAGCGCGGCCGTCATCGCGGCCAGCCTCGGCCTGATCGCGCGGGCCTTTTCCACCGGTCCCGGGCGGATCCGGGCGACCGGCGTGTGGGGCGCGTTCGTCAGCGGCGGCATCGCCGTCTCGCCGCTCGTCTCCGGCGGCATCGCGACGCTCGCGGACTGGCGGCTGCCGTACGTCGTCCTCGGCCTGGCCACCCTCGCCATCGGCGCCCTCGGGCCGCGTGCCCTGACCGAGTCCCGGTCCCCGCGCGCGGGCCGCCCTGACCTCGCGGGCGCGCTGACCTTCGGCCTGGCCCTCGTCGCCCTGCTCGCCGCGCTCACCCTGGGCCGCGACGGCTGGCTGCGCGCACCCGTCGGCGCGCTGCTCCTGGCGTCGCTCGCCCTCCTCGCCGCGTTCACATACGTGGAACGGCGGTCGGCGACCCCGATGCTGGACCTGGGGCTCCTGCGCCGCCCCCTCTTCCTGGCCTCCTCCGCGGGCGGCCTGTTCACGGGCCTGTCGGTGATCGCCCTGTTCAGCTATCTGCCGACGGTCCTGCAGCGCTCCATGGGCCTGTCCGCGATGGGCACGGCCTGGCTGTTCGCCCTGTGGGCGGGCACCTCGTTCCTGGTCGCGCTCCAGGCGCGGCGCCTGGCGGGACGCGTGAGCGCGCGGCACCAACTGGCCGTCGGCTTCCTGATGCACGCCGTCGCGGCCGTGACAATGCTCGGCGCGGCGAGCGCGGGTTCCTGGCCGCGCCTGCTGCCAGGACTGCTGCTCTCCGGCGCGGGCAGCGGCCTGCTGAACGCCGCCCTGCCGCTGCTCGCCGTCGAGTCGGTGCCGCCCGAGCGCGCCGCGATGGGCTCAGGGGCGGGCAACACCGCCCGCTACATCGGCTCGGCGGCGGGCGTCGCCCTGATGATCGCGGTGACCACGGCCTCCGGCTCCGCCCCGGCCGCCCTCGCGCGCGGCGCGAACACCGCGCTGCTCGTCTCTGCGGGCCTCGGCGTCCTGGCCGCGCTCACCGTCGTACTGGCACGGGAGCGGGGTCCGCGCTGACCTCCCCGGCCGGGTCCCGGGCCAGCACCTCGGCGTCCGCCCGGGTGTCCCGGTCGACGGGACCGGCGTACGACACCGCGAGCGCGACCGCCAGGTTCGCCGCGAGCGCGACGATCCCCGCGTTCACCCCGAACACCGGGTCGTGCTCGGTGAACACGAGCGCGCACACCACCGCCACGCCCACGACGAGCCCGCTCACGGCGCCCGCCAGGGTAAGGCGCCGCCACACGAGCCCGATGAGCAGCATCGGCACGAGCTGCGCCATCCCCTCGTAGGAGATCAGCGAGAGCCGCACGAGGGTGTTGGGCGTCGCGTACGTCAGGACGAGGGCCAGCGCGCCCGCGGCCACGACGACGCCCTGCGAGGCGAGCTTCTGGCGCGCGGGCGACCGCCACCGGGGCAGCAGCGAAAGGACGCTGCTGCCCCACATGGTCCCGATGACCAGCATGAACACCGCCATCGGCACGATGGACGAGAGCGCGGCGGCCACCCCCACGAGCCCCACCATCCACGCCGGCAACGAGTCCACCACCAGCTTGAAGAGCGCCAGGTTCGACCCGGCGCCGCTCAGCCCCGGCACCACGAACAGCGCCGCGAGCCCGAGCAGCATCGGCACGAACAGCAGGACGTTGTACGCGGGCAGCCAGATGGCGTTGCGGCGCAGGGCGTCGGCGCCGCGCGCGCCGAGATAGCCCGCGACGGTCGTCGGGAAGATCACGACGGTCAGGGCGTTCAGGAACGAGGTGGTGGCGAACCAGGCCTCCCCGTACGGGGACCCGCCGCTCCCGGGAAGCGTCAGCCACGCCCGCTTCTCCTCCACGACGCGGTGCAGGAAGTCCCCGTACCCGTCGAAGTAGTGCAGCGGCACGTACACGACGAGGAACGCGAGCGTGCCGATGACGAGGACGTCCTTGAGCACGGAGACCCACGCGCTGCCGCGCAGGCCGCTCACCACGACGAACCCGGTGGTGACGGCGAAGCCGATGAAATAGGCCCAGTTCAGGCTGATGGCGCCGTACGAGATGGTCGAGACGACGACGCCCATCCCCGTGATCTGCAACTGGATGTACGGCAGCAGGAAGACGGTGACGAGCACGGCCACCCCGGCGCCGAGCCAGGGCCGGTCGTAGCGGTGCGCGACCATGTCGCTGATGCCGACGAGGCCGTGCCGCCGCGCGTAGTCCCAGAGCAGCGGCCCCACCACGTACCCCACGGCGTATCCGCACGACATGTAGGCGACGACGTACAGGACGGGCGCGCCGTAGTTGTACCCCCAGCCCGCGGCCCCCAGATAGCTGAAGCTGGTGTACCCCTCCCCCGCCATCAGCACCCAGATGAACACGGGCCCAAGGGACCGCCCGCCCACGGACCACTCGGCGAGCCCGCCCTGCTTCCCCCGGCCCCTGACCGCGAGCAGCCCGAGCGCGACGGTGGCGACCATGAAGACCCCGAACACGGAGGTCGCGACGGCGGTGTTCACGGGCGCCGCCCCTTCTGGTCGCCCCGGTAGGCGAGCCAGACGGCCACGGGCGTGAGGACGGTGGCGGCGAGCAGCCACACGAACAGGAAGGGCAGCCCGAGGACGACGGGCTCGACCCGGTTGGCGAACGGCAGCGCCCCCACGTACAGCACGAACGGGACGAGCAGCCAGAGCAGATGCGGCCGACGGCGAATGATCACGAACAGCGAGCCTACCGAGGGGGCCCGCCCCGGGGTCACCGACCGGAACCGGGCCCTGACCGGGCCCTGACCGGCCACACCGACGGCGAAGCCCATACTCCCCACCCCGGGTACGGCAGTACGGTGTCACCCATGCGCCCCGACACGCCTGCCGACCACGTCGACCACATCGCCGAAGCGGAGCGCCTGGAGCGCACCGCGGGCCTCTACCCCGAGGACGCCGAGCACCTCCTCCTCCAGGCCGCGGCCCACCTGGAGCTGGCCGACGCCCGCGACCGCGCGACGACGCTCTACGACCAGTTGCTCTCGCCGTCGGCCCCGCACCCGCCGGAGAACCCGACCTTGATCCGCGCGCTCAAGGCGGCGAACCTCTGGGAGTACGGGCACGAGGCGGAGGCGCGGGCGATCATAGAGGGCGTGCGCGGCACGCGGCCGGTGGACGCCGCGCCGTGGGTGATCGTGGCGGAGTCCCTGGAGTCCCACGACGAGCTGGACCAGGCGCACGACACGTTCACCGAGGCCCTGGGCCGGCTCCTGCCCGACCCGGACCTCGAACCCCCCTACGCCACGCACCCGTTGCTCTACGGCCGCCACCGCGTGCGCCGCCTCCTGGGCGCGGCCCACGACGCCTGGGACGAGCGCGCGGACCGCGTCCACCGGGCCCGGGCGGCGGCGACGGGCCGGGCGCCGGTCCCCCTGGACGAACTCCACGACCCCAAGCGGGTCTGGTCCCTCGGCTCCGAGAACCCCGAGGAAATCCGAGCCGAAATCACCCGCCTCCAGGCCGAGTTGGGCACCTACCGCGAGGCCCTCTCCCGCCCCTTCCCGGTGGCGGTCCTCCACTGGCCCGCAACGGAACTCACCGAACTCCTCACGGCGTACCCGGCCCTCTCCTCCGAGTACCCCACCCACGAGGCCCACCTGTCGACCATAGAGTCCTCCCTCCGCGAACTCTCCACCTCCGGCACCCCCAACCTCGGCATCGTCACCGGCACGGTCCCCTCCTACGAAGCCTTCGCCGCCTCCGAGGGCACACCCCCCTCGGACCCGGCCCTCCTCCCCCAGTACGCGACGACACTGGCGGCCCGGGGGCGGGCGGTGGAGTGGCCGCCTCGGGGGGATGAGGGGTGTTGGTGCGGGTCGGGGAATTCCTACACCGAGTGCCACGGAGTGGACCACTAATTCCGCGTTCGATCCGCCCAACGCGACCGGTGCTGCTGAAGGAACTCTGTCTTGATGTGGTGCCGGTTGCGAATGACGTGAAGCTCACGCACGAACTTCTGCGTGATGCCGTCGATGACCTTGAGGTCGTCCGAAATCAGCAAGGCGCCGTTATCAAACAGCACATGGCAATTGGGGCAGAGGCAGAGAATGTTCTCGGCGACGTCAGCACCTCGGTGCGGCGCCCCCAGTGCCTGTATGTGGGCGCCCTCGCTGTAGCGATTACCCTCAGCGTCAATGACTAGGGGGTTTCGGCACACTTGGCATACGTTGTCGTACATCTCCTTGACCCTGCGCGCAGCGCGCGTGTTCCTCACCCTGCGCTGTGTCGTGACATACCGGGCGACTGACTTCTCAAGCGCCGTCATGTCATCGCTGATCTCGACTTCGACATCGCCCGGGAGTCGCTCTCCCTCTTCCTTGACGAGCCGGAACTGCCACATGACGTAGCCCTGTTCCGTGTAGGCCTTCCAGTGGTCTTCGACCAGGTAGATACCCGCGTACTCGTATCCCCCGCGGGCCTTGCCGTTGACGACGCCCAGACCACGCACGAACCGAATGGGAAGACCTTCCCGCTGGTTCTTCACCAATCCCGCGTTCGGCCCGATGAGTTCCTGGTCCTGTGTCAGCCGGCCCTTCACCGGCGAACCACCCATGCCGGTGTAGATGACTACGTCGCCTTCGTCCCGGTCGCCCTCGTACCCACCGCTAGCAACAATGGAGTCCACACCCTCGTGGGCGGTTCCTGAGATGCCCCAACCCAAGCGGCGATGCACATGAGCGGCGTGCAGGTCCGTCTGTCGGTCGAAGCGCTGGCCCTCCTCCACAGAGGGCGGTGGCCCGAAGTAGATTCCCTTGGAATTTTTCGTCGACGATCTCGGCATACGAGCATTCTGCCGAACGGGGTCCCCGCACCCGCACCCGCACCCGCACCCGCGGGCAACGCTAGCCCTGCATACGCCCCTCGAAGGGCCCCGCCGCAGCCCCACCCCCGCGGAACTGTCGCGCGACCCCCGCCACCGCGAGCACCACAGCCGTGCCCGCCACCGTGAGCACCGCCCACGCCACCGGCCAGGGCGACGCGTCCGGGGCCTCGTGGGTCAGGAAGGACGCGAGGAGGAGGGCGGCCGGGGGTGCGGCCACCACCGGGAGGATCCAGTACAGGCGGTCGCGGTAGCCGAAGTACGCGGCCAGGGCGAGGACCGTGATGGCCAGGGCCGTGATGCCCGCGTCCGTGACGGGGGTGGTCTCCTCGATGGCGCCGGGCGACTCCGGGCGGTTGCGCAGGTCCCAGGGCAGGAACAGCAGATACGAGGCGGCCGCCAGGCCCGCACCCAGCAGACGGACCACGCCTCGCTCCAGGAGAGGGCGGGCGCGCAAGGGGCTCAGTGCGTTCATGTGTACGACGATGGCGCGCGAGGGGGTGGGGTGCCTGAGTACGCGTACTCAATTCCCCTTGCCCGGCGGGTCCCTTGGGGACCGGCCCGCCGAGTACGGCCAGGCGCCGCCGGAGGCCGGAGGAGGGAGGTCGGAGGCCGGAGGAGGGTCAGCCTACGAAGAAGCGTGACACCGTGTAGATCGCCAAGCCCGCCAGCGAGCCCACCACCGTGCCATTGATGCGGATGAACTGCAGGTCGCGGCCGATGTGGGCCTCGATCTTCTTCGAGGTGTGCTCGGCGTCCCAGCTCGCGACGGTGTCGGTGATCAGGGACGTGATCTCGTCGCGGTACGTCGTCACCACGTACACCGCCGCGCCCTCGACCCAGCCGTCGACCTTCTCCTGGAGGCGGGGGTCCGTCTTCATGCGCGTACCGAGCGAGAGCAGCGAGGCCCGCACCCGCAGGCGCAGCTCGCTGCGCTCGTCCTCGGCGGCGGCCACGATCATCTGGCGGACCGCGGACCAGGTGGAGGCGATCAGGTCCTGCACCTCGCCGCGGGCGAGGATCTCGCGCTTGAGGCGCTCCACGCGCGCGCGGGTGTCGGTGTCGGACTGGAGGTCGGCGGCGAAGTCGGTGAGGAAGCGGTCGAGGGCGCCGCGCGCGGGGTGCTCGGGCATGTCCCGCATCTCGGTGACGAAGCGGAGCAGCTCCTTGTAGACCCGCTCGCCGACCTTCTTGTCGACGAAGCGCGGCGTCCAGCCGGGGGCGCCGCCCTGCACCGCGTCCATGACCTGGTCGGAGTGGAGGATCAGCCAGTCGTGGGCGCGGACGCAGACCAGGTCCACGACCCGCCGGTGGCCGCCGTCCGCGACGACCTTCTCCAGCATCTTGCCGAGCCCCGGCGCGATCTCCCGCGCGTCCGCGCGGCGCGTGATGGCCTCGCCGACGACGGCCTGCACGTCCGAGTCGCGCAGCACCGTGAGCGCCCCGCGCAGCGCCGTGGCCAGCTCGGCGGTGACCCGGTCGGCGTGCTCGGGCTCGGCCAGCCAGGCGCCGAGGCGGCCGCCGATGCCGACGGCGCGCAGCCGCTGGCGCACCACCGTGCGGGAGAGGAAGTTCTCGCCGACGAATTCGCCCAGGGACGCGCCGAGCTGGTCCTTCTTCTTCGGGATGATCGCGGTGTGCGGGATGGGGATGCCCAGCGGATGGCGGAAGAGCGCCGTCACCGCGAACCAGTCGGCGAGCGCGCCGACCATGCCCGCCTCCGCGGCCGCCGCCACATACCCGGCCCAGGCCCCGGCGCCCGCGTTCCCCGCCCACTTCGCGAGGACGTACACGACCGCGACGAACAGCAGCAGCCCCGTCGCGGTGAGCTTCATACGGCGTACGCCGCGCTGTTTCTCCTCGTCGGCGGTGCTGTACGTGAAGCCGCCGGCCGTGCCGGTGGCTCCCCTCATGGCGCGGCCGGTGCGGGCCGCGTGCTCCTCATCCACGTCGCCGTCCACATCGCCGTCCACGTCGCCCGGCTTCCCACTCTTCGTGCGTTCCATCGCTGGCGCCCCGTCTCGCGTCGGCCCTGGCCCTCATACGCATTGTCGCTTTCCGCGTTTCTTTCCGTGGGACCGGTCCACGGTCCCTTCCTGACCTACTCCCGGAACGAACCACGAGTTCCCGGCGTCTGAGTGAGCGGAGGGGGGCAGTGTCGGCTTCCTCGCGGCCCATGACGCATCATGGGGTCTTCACACCGGAGCCTCGGGCTCCCCCTGCCCGAGGAGAGACCGCCCGCATGACCAAGCGTCACGGTTATGCACTCCTTGCCGCCCTGCTCGCGGTCATCGTGGCCGTCTCGGCCGCCATATACGTCGGCGTCACGGGCGCCGACGACGCGAAGGACCAGGTCAGCGCGGGCCCCCGGACGCCCCGCAACTCCGCGGCCCCCGCCTCCGCTGGCACCTGGGTCGGCACCTGGTCCGCCTCCCCTGCGGGCGCCGAGCCCGGCACCGAGGCCCGCGGCATGGCGGGCCGCTCCGTGCGCAACGTGGTGCACACCAGCGTCGGCGGCGAGGGCGCCCGCGTGACGCTTTCGAACCTGTACGGCAGCCAGCCGCTGACCCTCACGCACGCCTCCGTCGCGGTGGCCGCCGCGCCCAACAGCCCATCGGCGGCCGCGGGCACGCTGCGCCGCCTGACGTTCCGCGGCGAGACCTCGGTCGTCGTCCCGGCAGGCCGCCAGGTCGTCAGCGACGCGGTCCGCCTGCGCGTCCCGCACGACGCGGACCTGCTGATCACCACGTACTCACCGACGCCGTCGGGCCCCGTGACGTACCACCCGCACGCCCGCCAGATCTCCTACGTGGCCGACGGCGACCGCACGGAGGACACGAGCGGCTCTGCGTACCACGAGCAGAGCCCGTACTGGCGCTACGTCGCCGCGGTCGACGTCCTCAGCAGCGACACCGACGGCACGGTGGTCGTGCTCGGTGACTCCATCACCGACGGCATCACCTCCACCATGGGCGCCAACCGCCGCTGGCCGGACGTCCTCGCCGACCGGCTGCGCGAGCGGTCCGGAGCGCCGCGCTACAGCGTCGTGAACCAGGGCATCAGCGGCAACCGCGTCCTGTCGGACGGGAAGCCCGGCGCCGTCGCGGGCGCCCCCGCGGGCAACCCCAGCGGCCTGTCCCGCTTCGACCGCGACGTCCTGGACCGGACCGGCGTCAAGGCCGTCGTCATCGCCCTCGGCATCAACGACATCCTGCGCAACCCGCGCGAGACCGACGCCCGCCGCATCACGGACGGCCTGCGCGAGCTGACCCGGCAGGCCCACACCCGTGGCGTGCGCGTCGTCGGCGCCACGCTCATGCCCTTCGGCGGCCACCGCGGCTACACCCCCGCCCTGGAGGCGGTGCGCCAGGCCGTCAACGCCGAGATCCGCTCCGGGAAGGTCTTCGACGAGGTCGTCGACTTCGACAAGGCCCTGCGCGACCCGTATGACCCCCGCAAGCTCCTGCGCCGCTACGACTCGGGCGACAGCCTCCACCCGAGCGACGCGGGCTTCCGGCGCATGGGTGAGGCGTTCGACCTGGCGGACCTGAAGGGGTCGGGGGCGGCGGAGCTCTGAGGGCTCCGCGCGGGCCGGATGCGTTCCGTGGCGGTCGTTGGGCCGTCATGTGCTCATGACCTGCTTACGCCCCGTTCGTCAGGATGGTGTCGATGCGCCGCAGGACCGGCTGGGACGCGCGGTGCAGGCGGTCGAGGTCGAGCCCCTCGTCACCCAGGACGACGAAGAGGGCGTTGTCGCCGACCGCGTAGACGGCCGCGCGGCCACGGCTGCCGTAGGACACCGTCCTGCGCAGCGAGCCCCGTTCGGCCACCGCGACCAGGCGCTGGGACAGGCCCAGGCTGGCGGCGGCCAGGGCGGCGAGGCTCTCGGCGTCGACGTGCTCCTCACCGCGGGCGGCCGGCTGCCGCGCGCGGTCTGGGACGAGGCGGCCGGGCGCGCGGGGCCGCGCCGCGGGGCCGGGCAGTACCTGGTCGCCGAGGGCCACCTCACGCCCGGCGAGCTGGAGATCTGCTCGCTCACCGCGCTGCACGACGCCGCCCTGTTCGCCCTGGCGCCGGGCGGCGGGCCGACGCGGTTCCGGCACGGGGTGGGGCACGGCATCGGCGCGGTGCGCCCCGTACCGGCCGCGGCCGTGGCGCGGGAGGCCAGGCGGCGCCGGACCCTCCTCGACCGCGCCTGGCCGGGCCCGGCGGCCGACACCGCGCCCGTGGTCCGCCGCCCCGCACCGCCCGGCACGAGCGTGCCCCGGCGGCAGCGGGCGCTGCTCGACCTCGCCGACGGCCGCCGCACCCCCGGCGACCTGTCCCGGCTGCTCGGCCGCCCGGCCTTCCACGTCCTCCTCGAAGTCCGCCGCCTGGCGGCAGCGGGCCTGATAGCGCTTAGCAAGGAATGAGACCCACCACGCCCGCCCCCGGGCTCCGGCTTCACCCCGCCCGACGTGGCGCTGCTGCGCCGGGTCCGCGCCGCCCTGGAGGCCCTGTGACGCCCGGCGCCGCCCACCGGGACGTGAGTGCCCCGTGAGGGGGCGGGCCGCGTGGCGACGCGCCTGGAGGAGGGAGCTGATGGCGGCGGGACCCGGTCTGCTCGACGAACTCAGACGGCTGCGGGCCCGTGTCCCCCAGCTGACCGGGGCCCTCGCGGCCGGCACCGACGGCCGCGTGCTCGCCCGGGACACCACCGACGAGGGGGCACCGCACCTCGTCACCCTCACCGTGGACGCCCTCGGGGCCGCCCTGCGCCTGGCGGACGCCGCCGGGTCAGGGGCGAGCCGGGGAACTCCTCATCCAGGGCGAGGGGGGCTGCGTGGCGGCGTACGCCGCGGGCCCCTCCGCCGTCCTCACCCTCCTGGCGGGGCCGCGCGTCAACGTGGGCCGGCTCCAGCTGGAGGCACGCCGGTCCAGCGCCCGTATCGGCGAACTGCTCGACGGCGCGCTCGAACGACTGGAGAGCACCAGACCATGACACCTCCCGCAGCCCGATCCGGCACCCGACGAAAAGGAAGTGCGAGCCCCATGTACCAACAGCGGCCTGTTCCTCTATCTGGCCCTCGACAAGGACAAGGCGAACCTGGCGATGGCCCGGCACCAGCTGAAGCGGATCGAGGCGGAGCTCGACGTCTGACCGCGGACGGCCGGACGCGGCGGGGGCGGCACCGCCCCCGCCGTGCCCGGCCGCCCCCGGAAGCGTCTACTCCGGGTCCCCGCCGCGCAGGCGCCGGTGGTGGTCGTCCGTCGCCTGGCGATGCAGCTCGTGCCTGCGCTCGTGCTCGAGCCGCCGCGCCTCCCTGGCCTCCAGCTTCTCCCGGCGGCGCTCCTCCTTGACGCGCAGCCGCTCGGCCCTGCGGAGCTTGCGCTCCACGCCGACGCCGCCCATCAGGGCGAAGCCGGTGACGGTGACGCGCGGCGAGCCGGACGTGCCCACGCCGGTGGCCTCGTCGCTGAAGCCGCCCATGATGCCGAAGCCCCTGACGGTGACGTCGAGTTCGGGCGGCACGACGACCTGGATGCCGCCCATGACCGTGAAGCAGCGGATGACGACCTCGCGGTCGGCGAAGCGCGCCTCGCGCAGGTCGATCTCGCCGCCGCCCCACATCGCGAACGAGGTGAAGACCCGCCCGACGGTCCAGCCGCCCTTGCGGCTGAACCCGCTCCAGAAGGCGAAGCCGCCCGTGGAGGAGGGCTCGCTGCCCACGACCACGCGCTCCGACCAGTCGATCTCCGCCGAGTCGCCGTCGGCGGACCGCTTGACCAGGGAGGTCTTGGGGGCGGCCGCGCCCGCCGCGGGCAGGTCCTTGGTGAGGGGCGCGAGCTCGCCGTACGTACGGGCCCGGTACGCCGCGTCCACCCGCTCGTTGAACTCGTCCATGTCCAGGCGGCCCTCGGCGAGGGCCTCGCGCAGGACCTCGGCGACGCGTTCGCGGTCGGCGTCGGAGGCGCGCAGGTCGGGGCTCGGCGAACCGGCGACGGCCGGCGGCGACGCGGGCGGCTGGGAAGACTCGGCGTCCGTCATACCCCGCAGCCTACGAGGTCCCCCTGTCGGCGTACATCTTGGCGATGACCGCCTCGATGTCCGGCTCGCGCACCGACAGGTCGGCCAGCGGATAGCGCTCGGCGATCGCGGCGACCAGCGGCGCCGCCGAGGCGGCCGCGGGGAACGCCAGCCACTGCCGGGGCCCTTCCGTGCGGACGACCCGCGCCGACTCGACCTGGAGCGGCGGCAGTTCCCGCTCCAGGTCCACCACCAGCATGCGCTCGCTGCCGCCCGCCTCGTGCAGCCCGTCGAGGTCGCCGTCGTACACCAGCCGCCCGTGGTCGATGACCATCACGCGCCGGCACAGCTGCTCGATGTCGGTGAGGTCGTGGGTGGTGAGCAGGACCGTCGTGCCGTTGTCGGCGTTCAGGTCGCGCAGGAAGCCGCGCACCTTCGCCTTGCTGACCACGTCGAGGCCGATGGTCGGCTCGTCCAGGTAGAGCACCTGCGGGTCGTGCAGGAGCGCCGCCGCGATGTCGCCGCGCATGCGCTGCCCGAGCGACAGCTGCCGCACGGGCACGTCCAGGAGTTCCCCCAGGTCGAGGAGTTCCACGCACCGGTCGAGGTTCTCGGCGTAACGGGCGTCGGGGATGCGGTACATGCGGTGCATCAGGCGGTACGAGTCGATGAGTGGCAGGTCCCACCAGAGCGTGGTGCGCTGGCCGAACACGACGCCGATGTGGCGGGCGAGGCGGGCGCGCTCGCGCGCCGGGTCGATGCCCGCGACCCGCAGCCGCCCGCCGCTGGGCGTGAGGATGCCGGTCAGCATCTTGATCGTGGTCGACTTGCCCGCGCCGTTCGGCCCGATGTAGCCGACCATCTCGCCGCGCGGCACCGTGAAGGAGATGCCGTCGACGGCCCGCACCTCGCGCCGCTCCCGGCGCAGGAAGCCGGTCTTCCTGCGCACGTCGAAGACCTTCTCCACGCCGTCGAGCGTGATGAAGTCCCCGTCTGCGGCGTCCGTGCCCGTACCGGTGTCCGTGCGGGTGTCGGTGGCCATGTCAGCTCCCTGTGCTGCGGTACGAGCGGAGTCCCGCGCGCCAGGCCAGGCCCGCGAGCGCCAGGCACGCGGCGGCCACCAGCGGCGGCGTGAAGGCGACCCACCGCGGCAGGTCGAGGGGGTAGGCGCGGTCGAGGACGTACAGGCCCGGCAGCCAGTTCACGAAGGCGATCGGCACCACGAAGGTCACCCCGCGCACCAGGTCCTTGGCGAAGACCGTCGGCGGGTACTGCAGGAGCGTGTTGCCGCCGTACGTGAAGGCGTTCTGCACCTCCGAGGCGTCCTGCGCCACGAACTGGAAGGCGGCGCCGCCGACGAACGCGGCGAGGAAGATGCCCGCGCCGCTGACCAGCATCAGCGGGATCAGCAGGACCTTCAGCGGGGTCCAGGCGATGTCGACGGTCCAGAAGGCGTACGCGAGGACGAGCCCGCCCTGGGTGATCCGGCCGAGGCGGCGCAGCGCGAAGCGGTCGGCGGCGACCTGGGCGAGCACCGGGGCGGGCCGCACCAGGAGGGTGTCGAGGGTGCCGTCGCGCACCCGGCCGCCGAGGCGGTCCATGGAGCCGACGGCGAGGTCGGCGATCCCGAAGGCGGTGGTGGCGACGCCGTACAGGAAGGCGATCTCCCCGAGGCCGTAGCCGCCGAGCCGGTCCACCTGGGAGAACATCAACAGGATCGCCGCGAAGTCGAGGCCCGTCACCAGGAGGTTGCCGAGGGCGGTCATCGCGAAGGACGCGCGGTAGGCCATCGTGGAGCGGATCCACATGGCGGTGATCATCCGATAGGCGCGCAGGCCGTCCCGCAGCCGCGCGAGCGGCCCCGCGGGGCCTTCGAACCCGGTGGGCCCCCGGTCGGCCGCCCGCTGCCGCCGCGCTGTCGTGTCAGCCGCTGTCGGGTCAGCCACCCTGCACCACCACCCGTCGCGTCGCCAGGCCCTGGAGCAGCCGCCCGACGGCGAGCAGCCCGGCGGCCCACGCGGCCTGGAAGGCGTACGTCCACAGCAGGCCGGCGCCGGTGTGCTTGCCGAGGAACACGTCGGCGGGCACCTGGAGCAGCGCCGACCAGGGCAGGGCCCGCGCGATCTCGCCGAGGGTGCCGGGGAACACGTTCAGGGGCAGCAGCAGGCCGGAGAAGAACATGCCCGCGATCCACGACATCTGGGCCACGCCCGAGCCGTCCATGAGCCAGAAGGCGCTGAGCGCGACCAGGAAGCGCAGCGCGAAGCTGACGACGACGCCGAGGAACACGGCGACGAGCGTGGCGAGCCAGGTCAACGGATTCGTGGGGAGCGCCAGTTGGAACAGGAGCGCCCCGCAGGTCATCGGCACCACGCCGCGCCCCAGGAGGTGGAAGGCGGCCCGGCCGAGATCGCCCGCGAGCCACCAGGCCTGGAGGTCGACGGGGCGGTGCAGGTCGATGGCGACATCACCGGTGCGGATGCGGTTGATCAGCTCCTCCTCGAAGCCGCCGCCCATCGCCGCGACCGTCATCAGGAGGGCCTGGCCGAGCCATACGTACGTCAGGGCCTGCGCCTGGTCGTATCCTCCTAGTCCGGGTCTCTCTTCCCAGAGGGCTATGTAGGTGTAGGCCAGGATCACCCCGAACACGGTGTTGGTGAAGACACCCGCCAGCGTCGCCATGCGGTACGTAGCGAATCTCCGGAAGTTTCCTCCGGCGACGGCCGCGTACAAGCGGAACCGTCCTGTTCTCACGGACATCCCTTTCAGAGAGCCTCGTCCCGCTCCAGGCCGAGCGCCCGGACCGGTAGGTCCGGACCGAAGCGCAGGAGCCTAATGTGAGCGGGGCCGTCCGTGCCAGGCAATTTCGCCGCGCGGCGCGTGCCTGGTCGGAAGGGCATGCGGAGACAGTGTGCAATGGGTCGTACGAGGCGTACGACGCGAACTGGGAGTTCCGCGAGACATGAGCAGCGACGAGCCGCAGCAGCAGCGTGGTCCCGGGCGCGGGCCCGCTGACGGGCCCGGTGAGCCCGCCGCCCGCGAGGACGGGCCCGAGGCCTCCAGGGGCCGCCGCGACGCGGGCCCCCAGAGCGGACGGACCAAGGGCGGGCCGGGCCCGGCGACCGAGCCGGGCGGTCCCGCCGCCAGCGACCCCGCCACTCAGCAGATCCGCCCCGTCACCGACCGCGACAAGCCCGCCCCGGGCAAGGGCGCCCCTGGCGCCTCCGCCCCGGACCCCGCGACCCAGCAGATCCGCCGCGTCACCGGCCACGACAAGCCCACCGCCGCCCGGCCGCAGGGCGCCGCGGGCGGGCCCGAAACGCGGCGCATCCGTCCCGTGCGCCAGGACGGCCCCGGCGCGGCGCACCAGGAGTCCGGCGCGGGCAAGCCGCAGGGCTGGGCGCCCCGTGAGCCCGGCGGCGGGGACGGGAACGGCGACGGCGGCCCGGCGGCCCCGGCCACCGCCCCCGGCAAGAAGGGCAAAAAGGGCAAGCGGCCCAAGCGCAAGGGCTGGCGGCGTCTGATCCCCACCTGGCGGATGGTGCTCGGCACGTTCATCGTCCTGATCCTGCTCGGCGTGGGCGCGTTCATGACGGGCTACTTCCTGGTGAACATCCCGCCCGCCAACGCCATGGCCACCAAGCAGAGCAACGTCTACCTGTACGCCGACGGCACCGAGATCGCCCGCGACGGCAAGGTCAACCGCGAGAACGTCCCCCTTTCGAAGGTTCCCAAGAAGGTCCAGCACGCGGTCCTCGCCGCCGAGGACCGGGACTTCTACAGCGAGTCCGCCGTCGACCCGAAGGCGATGCTCCGCGCGGGCTGGAACACGCTCACCGGCAAGGGCAAGCAGTCCGGCTCGACGATCACCCAGCAGTACGTGAAGAACTACTACCTGGCGCAGGAGCAGACGGTCTCCCGCAAGGTGAAGGAGTTCTTCATCGCGATCAAGCTGGACCGCGAGGTCAGCAAGGACGAGATCCTCCAGGGCTATCTGAACACCAGCTACTTCGGCCGCAGCGCGTACGGCGTGCAGGCCGCCGCGCAGGCGTACTACGGCAAGGACGTCGAGGACCTGTCCGTCGGCCAGGGCGCGTACCTGGCGACCCTGGTGAACTCCCCCAACGCGTACGACGTGGCGACGCACCCGGAGAACAAGCCGCGCGCCGTCGGGCGCTGGAACTACGTCCTGGACGGCATGGTCAAGGAGGGCTGGCTCGACAAGGCCGAGCGGGACAAGGTCAAGTTCCCGATGCCGGAGCAGGCGAAGGGCGCGCCGGGCCTGTCCGGGCAGCGCGGCTACGTCGTGAAGGCCGTCGAGGACTATCTGATCGAGAACCGGATCGTCGACGAGGACGCCCTCAGCAAGGGCGGCTACCGCATCACCACCACCCTGCAGAAGCCCCGGCAGGACGCCTTCGTCAAGGCCGTCGACGAGCAGGTGATGTCGAAGGTCGACAAAAAGGCCCGCAAGATCGACAAGAACGTGCGCGTCGGCGGCGCCTCCGTGGACCCGAAGACCGGCGAGGTCGTCGCGATGTACGGCGGCATCGACTACACCAAGCAGTTCGTGAACAACGCGACCCGGCGCGACTACCAGGTCGGCTCGACCTTCAAGCCGTTCGTGTTCACCTCGGCGGTGGAGAACGGCTCGGTCACCCAGGACGGCCGCCCGATCACGCCGAACACGATCTACGACGGCAACAACCGGCGCCCGGTGCAGGGCTGGGACGGCGGCACGTACGCGCCCGAGAACGAGGACGACGGCCAGTACGGCGACATCACCGTGCGCGAGGCCACCGACAAGTCCGTGAACTCGGTGTACGCGCAGATGGCCGTGGACGTCGGCTCGGACAAGGTCAAGGACACCGCGGTCGCGCTCGGCGTGCCCGAGAAGACCCCGGACCTGACCGCGTCCCCGTCGATCGCGCTCGGCCCGTCCACGGCCTCCGTCCTGGACATGACCGAGGCGTACGCCACGCTCGCCAACCACGGCAGGCACGGCACGTACACGATCGTCGAGAAGATCACCAAGGACGGCAAGGACATCGCCCTGCCCGCGCGCAAGAAGTCGACGGCGGTGAGCCGCGAGGCCGCCGACACCACGACGTCGATCCTGCAGAGCGTGGTGCAGTCCGGCACGGGCCGCGAGGCGCTCGCCGCGGGCCGTCCGGCGGCGGGCAAGACCGGTACGGCGGAGAGCGACAAGGCGGCCTGGTTCGCGGGCTACACCCCCGACCTCGCCACCGTCGTCGCCGTGATGGGCCAGGACCCGGTGACCGCGGCGCAGACCCCGCTGTACGGGGCGCTCGGCGAGGCCCGCATCAACGGCGGCGGCTACCCGGCGAAGGTGTGGGCGCAGTTCACCAAGGACGCCCTGGAGGGCAAGCCCGTCAAGGAGTTCGACCTCCAGCTCGAGCCGGGCTCGGAGGAGCCGGTCGCTCCCGACCCCGCGGAGTCGGCCCAGGAGCCGGAGGAGGACACGGACGGCGCCACCGACGGCGCGACCGGCGGCGGTGACGACGGCGGCCAGGACGGCGGCACCACGGACGGCGGCCAGACCGGCGGCGACCAGGGCGGCCAGACCGGCGGTCAGCAGGGCGGCCAGACCGGCGGTCAGACCGGCGGCGACCAAGGCGGCCAGACCGGGGGCCAGACCGGCGGTGACCAGGGTGGCCAGACCGGGGGCGACCAAGGCGGCGCGGACGGGGGCGGGGCCGCGGACGGCGGTGCGGCCGACGGCGGCGCGGACGGCGGGGGCGGGGCCCAGGGCGGCGCCGCGCAGGGCACGCTCAGCGGCCTCACCACGGGCGCGAACGGCCGCCGCGCCGACTGAGCGGACGGGCGCGCCCGCTCAGGGCGCGCCCGTCGGCGGCAGGGCCCTAGGGCCTGTCGTCAAATCCCCCGCCGTTCGCCCGAAGGGCGGGCCGCGCGGCGTCTGGTGCGTGCGATCGCAAGGCGCCGGAAGGTCCTCGTAGCGGAGCTACTAGGGCCTTTCGGCAACGCGGCGAGCGTGCGTGCCAGGCGCCGCGCGGCAGGCGGGGGATTTGACGACAGGCCCTAGTGGCCGCTGGTCGCCTTGAGGCCCACGACGGCCACGAGCAGCAGGCACACGAAGAAGATCCGGGCCGCGGTGGCGGGCTCGCCGAGCGCGACCATGCCGACCACCGCGGCGCCCGCGGCGCCGATGCCGACCCACACGCCGTAGGCCGTGCCGATGGGGAGCGTCTTGGCCGCGTACGACAGCAGGAACATGCTCGCGACGATGCCCGCGCCGGTGAACACACTCGGCCACAGACGGGTGAACCCCTCGGTGAACTTCATGCCGATCGACCAGCCGACTTCGAGCAGACCAGCGACGATGAGCAGGACCCAGGCCATGACGGCACCTCCGAGAACGAGACTTCAGGGGTGCGTCGTCTTTGCGGGGCCCGGTACGGCGCGTCTCGTCGGGGTCCCCCCACGGTAGCAAAAGGCAGGCAAAAGAGGCTGGTGACAACGGTCACCAGCCCCTTCCCACACCTACAGGTAGAGCCCCGTGGAGTCCTCCGAGCCCTCGAAGCGGTCCGCGGCCACGGCGTGCAGGTCGCGCTCGCGCATCAGCACGTACGCCACGCCCCTGACCTCGACCTCGGCCCGGTCCTCCGGGTCGTACAGGACCCGGTCGCCGGGCTCGACCGTGCGCACGTTCTGCCCGACGGCGACGACCTCGGCCCAGGCCAGGCGCTTGCCGACGGCCGCGGTGGCCGGGATCAGGATGCCGCCGCCGGAGCGCCGCTCGCCCTCGCTGGTGTCCTGGCGCACGAGGACGCGGTCGTGCAGCATCCGGATCGGCAGCTTGTCGTCGTGGGTCCTTGGGTCATGTGTCTTGGCGCTCACGCCCCGAACCTACCTGCCCGCGGGCGCCCTGTACGCCCCCGGGTCAGCCCTTGCGGCGGCGCGAGCCGACCGTGAGGAGCCCCACGACTCCGATGACGACCATGGCCACCGGCACGATCCGCTCCACGCGGGGCGAGCCGTCCGCGCCCACGAACTGGCTCCGCACGTCGGAGACGAAGCGGTTCGCCCCGACGTAGGCCCGGCCGAGGGACTGGTCCACGCTCGCCGCGACCTTCGCCTTGGCGTCGCCGACGATCGTCTTCGGGTGGACCCGCACCCCGATCTCGTCGAGGGTCTCGGCGAGCTGGTCGCGCCGGCGCTTGATGTCCGCCTCGATCTGCGCAGGGGTCCTGGCATCCGCATCCGACACCGCGCTGCCTCCGTGGGTGTGAGCCGTGTACCTGTGTACCTATGTGATCCACAGTCTGTCCGTGTGTTCACAGTCTGTCAGCTCCAGGCGCGCCGCACCCCATGGCACCCCCATTACGCTCGACACCGTCACCAGACCCCGAGCGTCATGCCTTTGCGAGGAGACCCAGATGAGCGAGCGACTCAAGCCCGGCGACCAGGCCCCCGCCTTCACCCTGCCCGACGCCGACGGCAAGGAGGTCTCCCTCGCGGACCACAAGGGCCGCAAGGTGATCGTGTACTTCTACCCGGCCGCCCTGACCCCCGGCTGCACCAAGCAGGCCTGCGACTTCACCGACAACCTGGACCTGCTCGCGACCGCGGGGTACGACGTCATCGGCGTCTCCCCGGACAAGCCGGAGAAGCTCGCGAAGTTCCGCGAGAAGGAGGACCTGAAGGTCACCCTCGTCGGCGACCCGTCCAAGGAGACCCTGGAGGCGTACGGCGCCTTCGGCGAGAAGAAGCTGTACGGCAAGACGGTGACCGGCGTGATCCGCTCGACGGTCGTCGTGGACGAGCAGGGCAAGGTGGAGCACGCGTTCTACAACGTGAAGGCGACGGGCCACGTGGCCAAGATCATCCGCGATCTGGGCATCTGAGGTCCCCGCGGCCCTCGAACGCCGGGCCACGGCCACTACGATGGGGCCTTGCGCTGACGCGCGGCCGTGGTGGAATTGGCAGTCACGCTGGGTTTAGGTCCCAGTGGGGTAACACCCGTGAGGGTTCGAGTCCCTCCGGCCGCACACGTCACGAAGGGCGCTCCCGCAGCACGCGGGGGCGCCCTTCGCCGTTCGCGGGGGGGGCGCCCTTCGCCGTTCGCGCGCCGCCTCAGCCAAGGAGCTCCCGCACCACCGGTGCCAGTGCGCGGAAGGCCTTGCCGCGGTGGCTGATGGTGTTCTTCTCCTCGGGGGTGAGCTCCGCGCAGGTGCGGGTCTCGCCCTCCGGCTGGAGGACCGGGTCGTAGCCGAAGCCGTTCGTGCCCGTCGGGGCGTGGCGCAGGGTGCCGACGAGGCGGCCCTCGACGACGCGCTCGGTGCCGTCGGGCAGCGCGAGCGCCGCCGCGCAGGCGAAGTGGGCGCCGCGGTGGGCCTCGTCGATGTCGCCGAGCTGCGCCAGGAGCAACTCCAGGTTGGCCCGGTCGTCGCCGTGGCGCCCGGCCCAGCGCGCGGAGAAGATGCCGGGCGCCCCGCCGAGCACGTCCACGCACAGGCCCGAGTCGTCGGCCACGGCGGGCAGACCGGTGGCCTTGGCCAGGGCGTGCGCCTTGAGCAGGGCGTTCTCGGCGAAGGTGACGCCGGTCTCCTTGACGTCGGGGATCTCGGGGTAGGCGTCGGCGCCGACGAGTTCATGGGCCAGGCCCGCGTCGGCGAGGATCGCCCGGAGCTCGGTGACCTTGTTGGCGTTGCGGGTGGCGAGGATGAGACGGGTCATGGGACCAGTATCTCCGCCCCGCCCGGGGGCTTGATCGGCGGCGGGGAGCCGCCGCCGGGCCCGCGCGGGCCGCGTTCAGCCGGTCAGAAGGCCAGACGGTCAGTCGGTCAGTCGGTCAGTCGGTCAGTCGGTCAGACGCCCAGTTGGTCAGTCGGTGCAGACCTTGGTCAGTTCCTTGGCCGCGTCGACGGCCGGGCTGAGGTCGGGGGTCTTGTCGCCGCCGTCCTTGGAGGCGTCGCGGATGTTGTCGACGGCCTTCTCCAGGTGGTCGAGGGCCTTGTCCACGTCGGCGTCGTCAGACTTGTCGCGGATGTCGTCGAGGTTGTCCTCGATGTCGTCGAGGGAGTCGTCGGCCTTCGACGGGTTCAGGGCCGCGTCCTGCGCCGCTTCCTGCATGTCCTCGATGTTGTCGTGTATGGAGTCGGCGGTCTTGACGCAGTCGACGGCCTTGTCGACCGGGTCGCAGGCGGCGAGGCCGACCACGGCCGGCGCGACGAGCAGTGCGGCGACGACGGCGGTGGCGGTTCGGCGGTGGCGCGCGGCCATGTGGATGTCCCCTCCCGGATGCGGGCGGGCTCACGGCTTGGCCCGTACACCCGCACCCGTAAGAACGCCCTACCGGGGGCGGACGGTTGCTCGCCCGCCACCGGCGTCGCGCACGCCACCCCGGCCGACTGGCGCCCTGCGGGGGCGACTTGGGACCGTGGTCCCGCCTGCCGGGGCTCCTCTGGGACTACAGTCCCTTTTCCAGCGCGGCCAGCTGGAGCGCGGTGAGCTCCGCGCAGCCTCCGACGGCGAGGTCGAGGAGCGCGTTCAGCTCGTCGCGGGCGAACGGCTCGGCCTCGGCGGTGCCCTGGACCTCGACGAAGCGGCCGTCGCCGGTGCACACGACGTTCATGTCGGTGTCGGCCTTGACGTCCTCCTCGTACGCGAGGTCGAGCAGCGGCACGCCGCCGACGATGCCGACGGAGACGGCGCTGACGGTGCCGGTGAGCGGCTGGCGCCCGGCCTTGACGAGCTTCTTGCCCTGCGCCCAGGCGACCGCGTCGGCGAGGGCGACATAGGCGCCGGTGATGGCGGCGGTGCGGGTGCCGCCGTCGGCCTGGAGGACGTCGCAGTCCAGGACGACGGTGTTCTCGCCGAGCGCCTTGTAGTCGATGACGGCGCGCAGCGAGCGGCCGATGAGGCGGGAGATCTCGTGCGTACGGCCGCCGATCTTGCCGCGGACGGACTCGCGGTCGCCGCGGGTGTTGGTGGCGCGCGGCAGCATCGAGTACTCGGCGGTGACCCAGCCCTCACCGCTGCCCTTGCGCCAGCGCGGGACGCCCTCGGTGACCGAGGCGGTGCAGAAGACCTTCGTGTCGCCGAAGGAGACGAGGACGGAGCCCTCGGCGTGCTTGCTCCAGCCGCGCTCGATGCTGATGGGGCGGAGCTGTTCGGGGGTACGGCCGTCGAATCGAGACATGCGGTGAGCCTATCCGGCGCCGGGCCGCCCGTTCATCGGCGGAGCGGCGGTCGACGGCGCCCCGCGACAGCGCGAAGGCCCCGTTCCGGTCAGGGGGGAACGGGGCCTTCACGGGACCGGCAGGGCCCGGTCTCACATCATGTCTTCGATCTCCGCGGCGATCGGGTCCGCGTCCGTACCGATGACCACCTGGATCGCCGTGCCCATCTTGACGACCCCGTGCGCGCCCGCGGCCTTCAGGGCCGCCTCGTCGACCAGGCCCGGGTCGTTGACCTCCGTGCGGAGACGGGTGATGCAGCCCTCGACCTCTTCGATGTTGTCGATGCCGCCGAGCCCGGCAACGATCTTCTCAGCCTTGCTGGCCATTGCTTTCTCCCTGCTGTGAAAGGACGCGGCCTCAACACCGTAGGTCCGCTTTGCCACGGTAACGCACGGTTGGCCCATCTTCGCGGGCGGTCACGGCGGCCGCACCCCATCATGACGATCAAGGTGTCACCCCTGACCAGGGGCCCACCGCGCACCCGTCCGCAACTGGTCTACACCAGTTTTCAACGACCGCCAAACTGGCTGGTTCCAGGAGGAACGCCGATGAGTTCCGACGCCGCCGCGGTACCGCAGAAGAAGTGGTGGAACGGCCTCTTCCAGGGCCTGCAGAAGATGGGCCGCAGCCTCCAGCTGCCCATCGCCGTGCTGCCCGCCGCCGGCATCCTCAACCGGCTCGGCCAGCCGGACGTCTTCGGCGACGACGGCCTCGGCTGGACCAACGTCGCCAAGGTCTTCGCGGCCGCGGGCGGCGCCCTGCTCGACTCCTCGCTCGGCCTGCCGCTGCTGTTCTGCATCGGCGTCGCGATCGGCATGGCCAAGAAGTCCGACGGCTCCACGGCGCTCGCCGCCGTCGCGGGCTTCCTCGTCTACTACGCCGTCCTTCGCGCCTTCCCCGACGACTGCGCCGCCGGGGCCGACTTCGCGGGCGCCGGGATGTGGAGCGGGGTGTGCGTGGCCGAGGACGGCACCTCCTCGCAGGCCGCGTACCAGAACCCAGGGGTCTTCGGCGGCATCGTGATGGGCCTGCTCGCGGCCTGGTTCTGGCAGCGCTACCACCGGGTGCGCCTGGTGGACTGGCTCGGCTTCTTCAACGGCCGCCGCCTGGTGCCGATCATCATGGCCTTCATCGGCCTGGTCTTCGCGGGCCTGTGCGTCTGGGTCTGGCCGCCGATCGGCGACGGGCTCACCAGCTTCTCCAAGTGGCTGGTGGACCTCGGCTGGCTGGGCTCGGGCATCTTCGGCGTGGCCAACCGCGCGCTGCTCACCATCGGCCTGCACCAGTTCCTGAACACGTTCGTCTGGTTCCAGTTCGGCGACTTCACCAAGCCGGACGGCACCGTGGTGCACGGCGACATCAACCGCTTCCTCGCCGGGGACCCCACGGCGGGCCAGTTCACCTCGGGCTTCTTCCCGATCATGATGTTCGCGCTGCCCGCCGCGGCCCTCGCGATCACGCACGCCGCCCGCCCCGAGCGCCGCAAGGTCGTCGGCGGCATGATGCTCTCGGTCGGCCTGACGTCCTTCGTGACCGGCATCACCGAGCCGATCGAGTACTCCTTCCTCTTCATCGCCCCGCTCCTGTACGCGATCCACGCGCTGCTCACCGGCGTCTCGATGGCGGTGACGTGGGCGCTCGGGGTCAAGGACGGCTTCAGCTTCTCCGCGGGCCTGATCGACTACGTGATCAACTGGAGCCTGGCCACCAAACCCTGGCTGATCATCCCCATCGGCCTGGCCTTCGCGGTCGTCTACTACGCTCTCTTCCGCTTCGTCATCCATAAGTTCGACCTGCCCACGCCGGGCCGCGAACCGGAAGAGGAAGCAAAGGCGTTGGACGAAGAGCAGACTAAAGCGTAGGCCTCAAGCGGAACCCCGCTCAGAGCCTCCCGAAAGGCCCTCGGACCGCCCGGTCCGGGGGTCTTTCGTCGCGCTTGTGACGGTATGGCCGACCCCACAGGAATCGCGGGTTCCTTATGTCGCCTTGACCGTGTTACAACAGGTCTACACCACTGAGTGGTGTAGACCACCTGGATGCTGTCGAACCCCCGAACTGTCCCCTGACAGCACCCGCACATGGAGGAAGTCATGAGTACGGCCACCGCCAAGGCGGCGCCCGCGAAGAAGCGGGGCTCAAGTCTGTTGCAGGGTCTGCAGAAGGTGGGACGCAGCCTGCAGCTGCCCATCGCCGTCCTGCCCGCGGCGGGCATCCTGCTGCGCCTCGGCCAGCCGGACGTGTTCGGCGCCGACGGCCTCGGCTGGGGCAAGGTCGCCACGGTGTTCGCCAACGCCGGTGACGCGGTGTTCGCGAACATGCCGATGCTGTTCTGCATCGGTGTCGCGATCGGCTTCGCGAAGAAGGCGGACGGCTCCACGGCGCTCGCCGCCCTCGTCGGCTTCCTGGTCTACACGAACGTCCTGAAGGCGTTCCCGGTCACCGAGGCGAAGATCATGAAGGGGGCCGACGTCGCCGCGACGTACAACGACCCCAAGGTCTTCGGCGGCATCATCATGGGCCTGATCTCCGCCGTGGTGTGGCAGAAGTTCCACCGCACCAAGCTGGTGGACTGGCTCGGCTTCTTCAACGGCCGCCGCCTGGTGCCGATCATCATGGCCTTCATCGGCACCGCCCTGGGTGTCTTCTTCGGCCTGTGCTGGGGCCCGGTCGGCGACGCGATCACCAGCTTCGGCGAGTGGATGACCGAACTCGGCTCGGTCGGCGCGGGCATCTTCGGCGTGGTCAACCGCGCGCTGCTCCCGGTCGGCATGCACCAGTTCGTGAACACCGTGGCCTGGCAGGAGATCGGCTCCTTCACCGACTCCGCCGGTGCCGTCTGGCACGGCGACATCCAGCGCTTCATGCACGGTGACCCGACCGCGGGCCAGTTCATGTCCGGCTTCTTCCCGATCATGATGTTCGCGCTGCCCGCCGTCGCGCTCGCCATCACGCACACCGCACGCCCCGAGCGCCGCAAGGTCGTCGGCGGCATGATGATGTCCCTCGCGCTGACCTCGTTCGTCACCGGCATCACCGAGCCGATCGAGTTCGCGTTCATGTTCATCGCGCCGGTCCTGTACGTGATCCACGCGGTCCTCACGGCCGTCGCCATGACCGTCACCTGGGCCCTGGGCGTCCACCACGGCTTCACCTTCTCCGCGGGCGCCATCGACTACGTCCTGAACTGGAAGTTCGCCGACAAGCCCTGGCTGATCATCCCGATCGGCCTGGCGTTCGCGGCGGTCTACTACGTGGTCTTCCGCTTCGCGATCGTCAAGTTCAACCTCCCCACCCCGGGCCGTGAGCCCGAGGAGGAGATCGAGGACCTGACGAAGGCGTAGCCCTTCCCCGCACGACGAGGGCCCCGGAACCGCATCGGTTCCGGGGCCCTCGTCGTAGGCGCGGCAGCCGCGCTCTCACCACCCGGCGGCGTATCGATACTCCGCCTCAGAGCTGGTACGTCGCCCCCGGCGCGGCCAGCTCCGTCGGTCCGTCGAACACCGCGCGGGCGTCCGCGAGGTTCACCCGGGCGTCCGTCCACGGCGGGATGTGGGTGAGCAGCAGCCGGCCCACGCCCGCGCGCCGCGCGGACTCGCCCGCCTCCCGGCCGTTGAGGTGCAGGTCCGGGATGTTCTCCTTGCCGTGTGTGAACGCGGCCTCGCACAGGAAGAGGTCGCTGCCCGCGGCGAGTTCGTCGAGCGCCTCGCACGGTCCTGTGTCACCGGAGTACGTGAGCGACTTCCCGCCGTGCTCGACGCGAAGCCCGTACGCCTCGACCGGGTGGCACACCTTCTCCGTACGCACCGAGAAGGGACCGATGTCGAAGGCGCCGGGCTTGACCGTATGAAAATCAAAGACCTCGCTCATCGAGGACGCGGAGGGCGTGTCGGCGTACGCCGTGGTCAGGCGCTGCTCGGTGCCCTCGGGGCCGTACACCGGGATGGGCGCGCAGCGGCCGCCCTCGTGCCGGTAGTAGCGGGCCACGAAGTACGCGCACATGTCGATGCAGTGGTCGGCGTGCAGATGGCTGAGGAAGATCGCGTCGAGGTCGTACAGACCGATGTGGCGCTGCAGCTCTCCCAGGGCTCCGTTGCCCATGTCGAGCAGCAGCCGGAAGCCGTCGGCCTCGACGAGGTAGCTCGAGCAGGCCGAGTCCGCGGACGGAAACGACCCCGAGCAGCCGACGACGGTGAGCTTCATAGAGCTGGAACCTCCACGCTGGCGGTCGGGGGGAAACGGGGGCGTGCGGTCCGTTGAGCGTAAGGCGCGAAAGCACGGCACGCTCCTCCGTCGTGGGCCGTTGTGGGCGAAGTCACCGGTCATGTCACTCTTCCCCCGTAGTTCCACGGGGTGGGCGTCACTCGCGGCGGCCCGAGTCAGCACCCCCGCTCTGGGCGGCCAGGCTCAGCAGGCCGTGCGGCGCGCGGGCGGCCAGCGAGGCGCGCCGGAAGTCGTGAGGGGTCCAGCCACGCTGTTCATAGCCCGCCGCGTTCCGGGACCTGGTGGAGGCCTCCCGGAGCGGATTCTCACTGAGCAGCCCTCGGGAGCGAATGCTCCGGAAGATCAGCCTTTCCTTCCCCGGCCCCGGTCCAACCTCACGGAGTGTCCCGAGCTACTTCTCAGTACGGCGGCGAAGTGGTGCCGCCTGTGGGTCGTGTAGCGGCACAGGTGCCAGAGGCGCGTGGTGGAGGCGTGGAAGACGCGCCGATAGTCGTGCATCGCCCGTCGCCGTCCGGCGGACGACGGGTGACGGCGCGAGGCGAGACCTTGGGCCTCTCGCACAGTGACTCCGACCTGATCGAGTTCCTGCGACGGGCAGCCCTGCCAGACGCTGAGAGTCTGTGGACGATCCGCGGTGGGTCGAGTGGCGGGGCGGTCGGCCGTACGAGTACGAGGGTGCCTGAGAGCAGCAGAAGACCCCTTCCTGGGCATCGGGAGGGGCCTTCAGTCGTTCTGTGCCTAGCTACGAGGCGTTTGCCTCAGCTGCGGCTCACGTGGTCAGTGAACGCACCCCAAGCTGACGGGGCCACCGTGAGGACTCCGGCCGCACGGTCCTTGGTGTCACGGACCATGACACGCGACTGGTTGTCAGCGACTTCTACGCAGTCGTTCGTGTTGCCGCCGCTGTAAGTGGACTTGTGCCAGTTCGGTGTGTCACTCACGTGAACCTCTTCAATGCTTGCTCTATGAGATCTGTGGACGCCTCAGCCGTCAACGCGCTGGCTGCGAGGCGATCATAGACCCGGGCGTAGGCCATGACTTCCGCTACTTCCTCCGTGTAGTTGCCCGTGAGGAAGCCTTCCGTGTACGCACCGCGGGCGCCGCTTGGAAGCGTGACCAGGGTGAATGACCCGGCGATCGATAGCGACGAACTCAGGGGTAGGACACGAAGACTCACATGCTCCATCCCTTGAGCTCGCAGGAGCGCATCAAGCTGCCCGCTCATCGTCTCTACAGAGCCTGTTCCCCGAAGTAGGGCTGCCTCATCAATGATCATTGACAGCCATGGCGGCTCCTCCTGCTGCAACAGGCGCTGTCGGTCGAGTCGATGCTCCACATAGGAATCGATCTGCCTTGGGTCTGTCCCGCCTGCCACCAGTAGGGCCTTCGCGTACTCGCGGGTCTGGAACAGCGGTGGCACTGTAATCCTGTAGTCGTGGATCGCCCTGGCCTGCTCCTGTCGAAGGAGGAACGGCTGTGCGTAGTCCCTGACAGCGGCGCGCATCAGGATGCGGACGAGGTTGGTCAGCGCTCCACTTGGGAGCTCCAGGGTCTGTTCGGTCTTCTCTGCTAGCTCTCTGTCCGGCGGTACGTCTCCCAGCTCCATTTCAGAGACGCGTGTCTGTCCGACGAAGAGGCGGTCTGCTAGCTGGCTTTGGCTCCATCCCTTGGACAGCCTGCCCTCTCGCACTAGGGCCCCGATGTACTGCTCTAGCCCCTCGCTGGGGTCGACGTCTCTGACTCTTGGCATATGCCGGTTACCTCAGTCGTGATCCGGTATTCAGCTCCTAGTAAACGTACCCGCGGGTGAGCAGTCTGGGAGTCCTACGGAAGAACCAACTCCCCTACGAGGTACAGCTGATGACCAGCAGCAGCGAGACGCGGCAGCACGCTGGGATGCCCGTCGCGATCCGACCCTTCGGGGACCCCTCGGCGGGCAAGGGGGTGGCTGACCGAACTGGCACAGCCGTCCAGTCGGGCAGTGACGACATAACACGACTGGTGCGGCACGTTCGAGTGCTCGGGCCATGGGGACTGGTGCTGTGGCAACCGGGACGCGGCTATGCCGACCCGGACACCATCGACCTGAAGGCCGTCGGTGCCGGGCTTCGGAGGCTGCTGTGAAGCTCGAACTGCGCAGCGTCGTCTTCGACTCGAAGAGGAGGCTTGTCGGTGAGGTCATGGGTTTCGAGGGGCCGTACGTCCAACTCCGGCCGCTCAAGGGCGGGATGGAGTGGGACGCCGACCCGGAGGACCTGCGCCCGGCCGCCACGCTGCAAGCCCTCAGTGCCGAGGGTCCCGCGCCGCCCGGTGAACGGAGCGCGTGATGGCTCCCCAGACGCGGATGGACGGGACCGCAGGCGGCGCGGTCGCCCTGCTGCTCCTGGTTCTGGTGATCGCCTGCGCCGTCTTCCCGGCCATGAAGGGCCAGGGCTAGAACGAACGCTCTAACCAGCAGAGCGGAGAAGACTCGCCCCTGCCGGATGGAACCACGCGCGTGACGGGATCCCGGCAGGGGCGAGGCCACAACCCTGTAGTCGCCTCAAGGCAATCAAGGAGATTCACCCATGTGTGATGGCGATGCGCTTTCGGCGCCGCCCCGGCGAACGGTCAGCGTCGGCGCGGTCATCGTCGACGAAACAGATCGCGTGCTGCTGATCCAGCCGACCAGTATGCGAGGCAAGGCCCTCCCGGGGTGCCGCGTGCGTGCCGGAGAGCTGCCTGAGATGGCTCTGCGGCGGGGAGTTCGCGAGGCCACGGGGCTGGATGTGCGGCCGGAGAGGCTGCTTCTGGTGGACGTCATGCCGGAAGCGGGCGGGTCGGAGGAGTACGTGTTCGTCTTCGGCTGCGGGTCTGCCGGGCAGGCGCCGAACATCCTGATCGACACGAAGGCCTACAGAGACTTCGCGTGGGCCGCTGACCGGGAGGTGGCGGCCCACACCGAGCCCTATCAAGAGCGACGTATCCGCGCGGCCCTACGTGCCCATGAAGCGAAGGCGGACAGCGCCTCGTACCTGACCCGCGGAAAGCCCGCGCTGTAGGCACCCAAGCCCTGTCCTCGCCTGCCTCATGGGTCTCCCCCTCCCTCGCAGAGACCGGAGTGGGTGAGGGCAGTCCACCCGCCGCTGCGCTCCCTGAGCTCTGGCAACGGTGTGGTGGGTCCATGGCCCCGGCTGGTGAAACGAGGTGGTCCCTCCGCCAGCCGGGGTCTCACAAGCCTGACGCGAGAGACGCTGAATGGTGACGGAGGGGGCCGTGTGCGCGGCTTTCTCCATTCAGTGGGGAGGCACGATGACACCGCGTACGGACTGGCACGACCTACCCGGCGTTGTCCGCCGGGCCGTCGAATCGTGCACAGGACCTGTCATCGCGGCGCGGACGATCTCCGATGGCCTCAACTGCGCCGCTGCCGTGCGCCTCACCACTGCTACGGAGACAACGTTCCTCAAGGGAGCGCCTATCCAGGATGCCAAGGCACGTACGGGGCAACGGTGGGAGGTGGCCGTCAACCACTGCGTCCAAGCCGTCGGGCCTCGCCTGAGGTGGCGTGTTGAGGTCGGCGGCTGGGACCTCCTCGGATTCGAGTTCATCGACGGAAGGCACGCGGACTTGTCTCCTCAGTCGGCCGACCTTCCACTCGTCGCTGACACGCTCAAGGCGGCTCGGGCTCTGCAACCACCGGAAGCGGTCACCCTGCCCAGTTTCGCGGACTGCTGGGAACCGTATGTGGACCGGAGACAGCTCTCGCTCATGCGGGGTGACACGCTGCTGCACACCGATACCAACCCGCACAACCTCATGGTCACTGACGATCGGGCCCATCTGATCGACTGGGCGACTCCAGCTCTGGGACCCTCATGGGTGGACATCGCATATACGGCGGTACGCCTGATGGAGGCAGACCACACTCCCGAGGAAGCACGCCGATGGGCGGCGCAGTTTCCCTGTTGGAACGCCGCTGGGCGGGAAGAGCTGGAAGTGTTCGTCACAGCTAACTGCCGCCGGTGGGAAGCGATGGTCGGCCCTATCGATGCACGGCCGAGCAACGCGCGCTACGCGGCATTGTTGGGTGACGCTGGCTGATACATTGGCCGACTCGCCAAGGCCCCCGCTATTAGCGGGATTTCGCCTTTGGTTGGGCTGCTCATTCCTCCGCGCCGTCCAGTGCCGCCAAGGGCCCCGTCGACTCCCGCGCTTCACTGCGCCGTCGAGAGCCAGCCGTGACGGCAGCCAGTGAACGATGCGCGTGACGAACCGGGGCCCGCCTCAACGACAGGTCCCGGCGCGGCTAGGACCACGAGGGAGTCAGTCGAACTCGCCACCCTGAACGCCTTCGCGGAAGGCAGCCCATTCCTGGGCGGTGAACCTGAGATCTCCATGGGCAGGGTTCTTCGAGTCCCGTACGGCTACAGCTCCGTTGTGGAGGTCCGCGACCTCTACACAGTTCCCGTCAGGGCCTGAATGACTGCTCTTGCGCCAAGAGACTCCGGAGAGGTCCAGGGCGTACAGCTCTTGCTTACGCATGGCTTGTCTCCCTTCGCTCGTTCCTCTTCAGGGTCACTCCGTTGAAGCTGTCTCGCATCTTCCCGGCGAGTAACCCGTTCGGCCTATGCCAGGTTCTGACCATGGAGCGTCAGTGAGCTACTGAACCGGGGCATCACCGAACCAGGAGAAGTCAGCCAAGCCGACGTCCCGAACCCTCAAAGAGGAGGTTTCAGAGGCTATCTCCATGGGCGACAGCTACATCTCCGGCGAGGGAGGCCGCTGGCGGGGCAACACCCCGATACGGGACCAGGACCAGAGCTAGGAGAACTCTCATGGCCAAGGAACAGCAGGACCCGAAGCAGGACGAGCAGAGCAAGCAGAAGGACCAGGAGCAGAAGCAGGCCCCCAAGCCGACGACCCGGTCAGCCACGTCCAAGCCGCGGAGGGACACCGGACTCGCCGGGGATGTGGTAAATACGCTGACCGGCAATTGATCGAGGCATAGATGCCTCCACGGAATCCCGTGGGGGCATCGCCTTTCCTTGCTGCTGACATGCCCCTCCCTGAAGGGGAGGCGTGGTCGCGCTCAATGGCCGCGGCACGCTGCCGCCACAGGGCTGCGGACACAGCGCAGCCACCCGCAGGCCCGCAGTCCAGCAGCCAGGCCTTGAAGCCTGCCGGGACTGTCGTGAGGTGCGGAGGAAGGCTGGTCTGGGCTCGGGGGGGGCATGGGCCACCAGCCTCAAGGCCAAGGGCCGCCGTGACGACGGCAGATGAGGCGTCATCGACGTTCTGCGGGCCGTTCGCATCGGCCTGCGCATGTCCCAGGACGACTTCGCCTAGAGGCACTGGGGTTCGCTCTCTCCGTGCCCATGGCACGCGTACACGAGGACGGGACTGGAGGGCATGACATGGCCGCCGGGCCAGAGGGACTCGCCGCTGTCGATGGACCTCACCGTCGATCGGAGTGTGGTCACGGGCACGTGGACGGAACAGACGGCCGCTGATCAGCACACGGCCCCTCAAAGCATGAGAACGGCCCGGAACGCTCATCAAGAGCGACCGGGCCGTTTCCCTGCTGACCTGCACGCTTGCCTGGTGTGGCCAGGAGCGCCATCCGCTCCCGTCTCCCACGGAAGTGAGTCGTGGGGAACTCACCTGGGACAATGGGAGGGACTGTTTTGGGCGGGTCTGGGAGGGATGCGGGAGTGGTGGGGAAGGCGGGGCGGGTACGGGGTGGTGTCGGGCGGTGGAAGGCGGTGCTCGCGGGCTGCTGCGCGCTGGTGCCCCTGCTGGTTTCCGCCGGGTTCCTGGCCGCCGTGCCGTCGGCGCTCGCGCGGGGGCAGGCGTACGCCTCCGCGCCCGTCTGCGCCGCCGGGGCCCGGTCGGACGCGTGTACGACGGCGGTGTCCGCGACCGTCGCGGGCACCGAGGAGAAGGCCCGCGGCCGGAAGGTCGACCACTGGCTTCGGGTCGCCGAGCGGGGCGAAGGGCGGGTGCGGCGCGTGCACATGTCCGGCTCGAAGCTGTACGACGCCGTGCGCGCCGGGGACCGGGTGTCGCTGACGTACTGGCGGGGCGAGATCCGCACCGTACGGTTCGGGACCGCCGCCGAGGAGACCGAGGCGTCCCCGGCCGACGACTGGCGGCTCCCGATGGGCATCGGCCTGCTGGCGCTGCCCATCGGGCTGGGGTTCCTGGGGACGGCCCTGTGGTCCCGGCGGCGGTACGCCACCGCGGCGCACGCCCACGCCTGGCAGCTCGCCGTGGGCTTCCTGGCCGGAGGGCTCCTCGGCGGGGTCGGCTTCGTGGCGGCCATGGTCTGCCCCACGGTGACCGGCACCCTGCGGGTCACGGCCATCGGCGTACCCCCGGTAGCGGCGCTGACCGGCCTGTCGGCGTGGCTGCTGCGGCGGCGGGAGCGGCGGGCCGTGGACACCAGCGACATCGTGCCGGTGGCGCCCACGGGGAAGCGGTGCGTGCGCGCCGCCGTGCTCGGGGACGTCCCGGGGCGCCCCTACGGCATCGACGGCTTCGACCACCTGGTGGTCGGCGACGGGCCGCCCGCGGTCACGCCCGACCCCGACGGGCGCGTCGCCCGCAGGCCGCTGCCGCCGTCGCTGACCGTACGGGACGTGCGGGCGCCGCAGCCGGGCGATCCCGCCGGCGGGGCGGGCGGCGCCGCGTACGACACCGTCCTCATCGAGTGCCGCGACGGCGACGCGACGGTCCTCGTCGCCGTGGCCCGCGACGACGCCCCCGTCGTCCTCGGCGCGCTGCGGGCGCACGCGCGGGCGGCGGTCTGAGGGACGCGCCGGTACCGTCGGTGCCATGGACACGTCCTGGTGGCTGGCCCTCGCCGCGGTGGTGGTGCTCGCGCTGGTGGTCACGGTGGTGGACGGGTGGGGACGGGGGCGCTCTCGCCGTGCGGGGCGGGCCGCGCGGCGCGGTGCCCCGGGGGTGCCGGTCCGGCCGCGTGCCGCGGAGATCTGGTGGGCCGTGGCCGACGAGGCCGAGTGCCCCTTCCTCGTCCTTTCCGTGCGGGGTGACGCGGTGCGCGTCGCGGCGATCACCACGCGGTTCCACGATGAGCGGGCCGGGGTGATCGCGCTGCCGCCGGGGGCGGTCGGGGATGTGCGGGGGCGGGCCAGCTTTCTTGAGCCGGGGGTGGTGCGGGAGCTGTGGGCCGGGGACTTCCGGCGGCGGGCGGGGGTGGTGGATCCGGCGTTGTGGGATCAGGTGCGGCACCTTGCGGGCTGACCCGTCGCGGGGCGCCCCAGGCCCGCCCCTTCCCGAACCGGGGGCTGCCGCCCCCGGTCCCCCGCTCACAGCAATCGGCGCTCCGCGCCTCGTCCTCAAACGCCGGACGGGCTGAATGCGGGCTACGCCCAGAGCTGGCCCTGCACCGAGGCGATGGCCTCCTCCGTCGTGGCCGCCGTGTACAGGCCCGTCGAGAGGTACTTCCAGCCGCCGTCGGCCACGACGAAGACGATGTCGGCGGACTCGCCCGCCTTGAGGGCCTTGCGGCCCACGCCGATCGCGGCGTGCAGGGCCGCCCCGGTGGAGACCCCGGCGAAGATGCCCTCCTCCTGGAGCAGTTCGCGCGTGCGGGTCACCGCGTCGGCGGAGCCGACGGAGAAGCGGGTGGTGAGGACGGAGGCGTCGTACAACTCGGGGACGAAACCCTCCTCGAGGTTGCGCAGGCCGTAGACGAGGTCGTCGTAGCGCGGCTCGGCGGCGACGATCTTCACGTCCGGCTTGTGCTCGCGCAGATAGCGGCCGACGCCCATGAGCGTGCCGGTGGTGCCGAGCCCGGCCACGAAGTGGGTGATCGAGGGCAGGTCGGCGAGGATCTCGGGGCCGGTGCCCGCGTAGTGGGCGCCCGCGTTGCCGGGGTTGCCGTACTGGTAGAGCATCACCCAGTCGGGGTGCTCGGCCGCGATGTCCTTGGCGACGCGCACGGCCGTGTTGGAACCCCCCGCCGCGGGCGACGAGATGATCTCCGCGCCCCACATGGTGAGCAGGTCGCGCCGTTCCTGGGAGGTGTTCTCCGGCATGACGCACACGATGCGGTAGCCCTTGAGCTTCGCCGCCATGGCCAGCGAGATGCCGGTGTTGCCCGAGGTGGGCTCCAGGATCGTGCAGCCGGGCGTCAACCGGCCGTCCTTCTCGGCCTGTTCGACCATGTGGAGCGCGGGCCGGTCCTTGATGGAGCCGGTCGGGTTGCGGTCCTCCAGCTTGGCCCAGATACGGACGTCGGCGGACGGGGACAGGCGCGGCAGGCGCACCAGCGGCGTGTCGCCGACGGCCGCGAGCGGGGAGTCGTAGCGCATGCGCCGGCTCAGCCCATGCCGCCCGCGACCGCGGGCAGGATCGTGACGCTGTCGCCGTCGGTGAGCTTGGTGGAGACGCCGTCGAGGAAGCGGACGTCCTCGTCGTTCAGGTACACGTTCACGAACCGGCGCAGGGCGTTGCCCTTGTCCTTGTCGACGAGGCGGTCCTGGATGCCCGCGTGCCGGGTCTCGAGGTCGGCGAAGAGGGCGGCGATGGTGTCGCCGCTGCCCTCGACGGCCTTCTCGCCGCCGGTGTAGGTGCGGAGGATGGTCGGGATGCGGACCTCGATGGCCATGGCGATGGGCTCCTGTCGGAAAGGGGTGGGCGGCCCGGGACGGGTCCCGGGGTGGTACGGGAGGTGCGGGGCGCCCGGTGCCGGGCGTGCGGCGGCCCGGGGCGCGGGAGGTGGCGGCGCCGCTGTCTGGCGGCGGCACGCGTCAGCGCCGACAGATCGCGCTGGCGAGACGGCACAGGTCGACGTGCAGCCGGCCGACGAGCAGGGCGCCCGGCGTCGTAGGGATGCTCACGTCGTTCGAAACCATGCGCTCATCGTAACGATTCCCGGTCCGGGCCCCGGAGTGTGATCTCGCATACCGGACGGATCGGGTTCGGAACCTGGACGGGCGGGTGCCGGGCCCGCCACCCGGCCCGTTCCGCTCAGGGCCCGGGAGGCCGCCGTGCCGGGCCCGGGAGGTAGGTGACGGTGGGGGCGCCGGTGGCGGGGTGGATCGCCACCTCGGCGGTGACGCCGTACACGTCGGCGAGGAGTTCGGCGGTCAGGACGTCCCCGGGCGGCCCTGACGCGACGACGCGGCCGCCGTCGAGCACGTAGAGGCGGTCGCAGTAGTACGCGGCGAGGGTCAGGTCGTGCAGGGCGAGCAGATTGCCCGTGCCGAGGGCCTGGACGAGGCCGAGGATCTCCAGTTGGTAGCGGATGTCCAGGTGGTTGGTCGGCTCGTCGAGGACGAGGACGTCGGGCTGCTGCACCAACGCCCGCGCGAGCAGCGCCCGTTGCCGCTCGCCGCCGGACAGCTGCCCGAAGGGCCGCTCTGCGAGGCCGTCGGCCCCGACGCGCTCCAGGGCGCCGCGCACGAGGTCGCGGTCGGCGGCGGTGTCGGCCTCCCAGAAGCGCTTGTGCGGGGAGCGGCCCATGGCGACGATCTGGCGGACGGTGAGGTCGAAGCCCGTCTGCCCGTCCTGCGGCACGGTGGCGATCCTGCGCGCGCGGGCCTTGGCCCCGGCCGTCGCCAGGTCCGCGCCGTCGAGCAGGACCCGCCCGCCGGTGGGCCTGAGCGTCCCGTACACACAGCGCAGCAGGGTCGTCTTGCCGCTGCCGTTGGGCCCGACGAGCCCGACCGTCTCACCAGTGGAGACGGCGAGCGAGACACCGTCGACGAGGCGGCGGCCCGAGGGGGTGTCGTACGCGAGGTCCTCGGTGCGCAGGACGGGGGTGCGGGGAGCGGGGGCCGCCGCTCCGGTTCCGGCGGCCTTGGTTCCGGTCAGGTCGGCCCTGGCCGATTCGGTTCCGCTCATGTCACCACCCCTTCCCGCGCCTTGCCCCGGCGCAGCTGCCACAGGAAGAACGGTCCGCCGGTGAGGGCGGTGAGCACGCCCACCGGCACGTCCTGCGGCGCCGCCACCGTGCGGGCCGCGAGGTCGGCGACGACCAGGAACACCGCGCCCATCAGCGCCGCCACCGGCAGCAGCGCCCGGTGCCCGGAGCCCACCAGCATCCGGGCGGCGTGCGGCACCATCAGGCCGACGAAGCCGATGGCGCCGCTGTGCGCGACGAGCACCCCGGTCACGAGGGAGGCCACGACGAACACGCCCGCGCGGAAGCGGGTGGTGTCCAGGCCGAGGACGGTGGCGCCCTCCTCGCCGACGAGCAGCAGGTCCAGCGGCCTGGCCAGGGCGACGAGGAGGGCCGTGCCCACCGCGAGGACGGCCAGGGGCACCGCGAGCATGTCCCAGCGGGCGCTGCCGAGGCCGCCGAGCGTCCAGTACAGGACTTCCTTGAGGTGGTCGGCGCGGGCGGAGACCACCAGGATCAGGCTGGTGAGCGCGGACAGGATGTACGAGACGGCGACGCCCGCGAGGACCAGGCGGCTGGTGGTGAAGCCGCCGCCGGGCTCGCGCGCAAGCGCGTACACCACGACGAGCGCGAGGAACGCCCCGACGAAGGAGGCGGCCGGGATCGTCACCGTGGTGGCGAGGCCCGCGCCCACGCCGAGGACGATCACCGAGACGGCGGCGGCGGACGCGCCGGAGGAGACGCCGAGCAGGAACGGGTCAGCGAGCGGGTTGCGGACCAGGGCCTGCAGGGTGGTGCCGATCACGGCGAGGCCCGCGCCGACGGCCGCGCCGAGCAAGACCCTGGGGAGGCGGACGTCGAGGACGATCGTGCGGTACGGGGAGGGGTCGGTGGCCCTGCCCGTGAGGATGTCGAAGACCTGGGCCGGTGGGATCTTGACGGAGCCGTACGCCAGGGCGCACGTGGCCGCGGCGGCCAGGGCGAGGGTGAGGGCGGCGATCAGGGCGGCGTAGCGGGCCCTGCCGGGTGGCCCCCAAGCCCGCCCCTTCCCGAACCGGGGGCTCCGCCCCCGGGCCCCCGGTTGATCGCGCTGCGCGCTCGTCCTCAAACGCCGGACGGGCTGAGAATTCCCGGGCGCCCCCGGGCGGCTCATCACAGCTGCTCCGCGAGCTTCTTCACCGCCCCTGGTGCCCGGACCCCGAGGACCACGTCCGACAGCGGCAGGACCGCGAAGCGCTTGTTCTTGATGGCGGGGACGTCCTTGAGGGCCGGGTCGTCCAGGAGGCGCTTCTTCTTCTGGGCGACCGTGGTGGCGCCGTAGTCATAGATCACGATGACGTCGGGGGCGCGGTCCACGACGGTCTCCCAGGAGGCGTCGCCGAAGGACTTGTCGAGGTCGGACATGACGTTGCGGCCGCCCGCGCGCTCGATGACCTCGTTGCCTATGCCGCGGCCTCCGGCCGTGAAGGCGGTCTTGTCGCCGCTGTCGTAGACGAAGACGGACAGGGGCTTCGCCCCCTTGGCCTTCGCCTTGGACTTCTTCGCCGTGGCGGCGAGTCCGGCCTTCGCGTCGCGCACCCACTTCTCGGCGCGGTCGCGGACGCCGAAGGTGGCTCCGGCCTCACGCACCTCCTGGTAGACGTCGTCCATCGTGACGGCCTTCTTGGCGCAGCTCTCGATGTTCAGACGGCTGTTGATGCCGGACTTGGCGAGGGCGTCCCGGGAGCGGCCGTCACCGGCGGCGAAGGCGCTGGCGTAGCCGCCGTAGACGAAGTCGGGGTTCGCGGCGAGGAGCTTCTCGTAGGAGGGGTACTCCTTGGCGAGGACCGGGCGGGAGCCGTAGGCCTTCTCGTACTTCGGGAGCACCTTGTCGTCGAGGTAGGCGGTGCCGGCGATGCGGTCCTTCAGGCCCAGTTCGAGGAGGATCTCCGTCACGTGCTGGTTCATGGTGACGGCCCGCTTGGGCGGTGCCTTGTACGTCGTCTTCACACCGCAGTTGGTGACGGTGTACGGGAATCCGGCGGCCCGGTCGGCGCCGTCCGCGGCGGGGGATCCGGAGTCGGACGACGAGCAGGCGGTCAGCGGGAGCAGGGTCGCCGCCGCGAGGAGCAGCACGCGGGTGCGCATGGTGATGCGGTCCTCCTTGAGGGGATTTCCGCGTCCCCTGCGTGGAAGTGGAGGAGGCGGCAGGTCAGTTCCTGACTCCCGGGCCGGGCCCGGTCACAGTGGCGGGACCGCGCCGGTTTCACACCGGCTTCCTGGGTCCTGCCGCCTCGAAGGTCGGGTTCAGTATGCCTGCACGACCTGGACGTCCTCCTCGGTGACCTCCCCGTCGACGATCCGGAACGAGCGGAACTGGAAGGGTCCGGCGTCGTCGGTGTCGGCGGTGGAGACGAGCACGTAGTGGGCGTTCGGCTCGTTGGCGTACGTGATGTCGGTGCGGGAGGGGTGGGCCTCGGTCGCCGTGTGCGAGTGGTAGACGACGACGGGCTCCTCGTCGCGGTCGTCCATCTCGCGGTACAGCTTCAGCAGGTCGCCCGAGTCGAACTCGTAGAACGTGGGCGAGCGGGCCGCGTTCAGCATCGGGATGAACCGCTCGGGGCGGTCACTGCCCGCCGGGCCCGCGATGACGCCGCACGCCTCGTCGGGGTGGTCCGCACGGGCGTGCGCGACGATCTGGTCGTACAGGGCCTGGGTGATGGTCAGCATGTGGGCCAGGATAAGCAGCACGGGCGTGCGAAAGGGCCGCCGCGTACCAGCATGTGGTACGCGGCGGCCCGCATCGTGAAAGCGGTGTCGCTGCGGTACGGCAGCGCCCCGAAGGGGCGCGGGGAACTGCGCGACCAGCCAGGGACGGCCCGCAGGTCCAGCGAAACGCCCGGAGGTCAGTCCTTGGTGACCGGCGCCGCGGCGGCTCCGTGCACGCGCTTCTTGAAGGCGGTGGCCTCCGGGTTGCGGCTCTTCAGGACCAGGTAGGACACGCACAGGATGGCGGCCCAGATCGGGGCGCAGTACAGGGAGATCCGCGCGTCCTTGTCGATGCCCATCATCACGATGACCATGCCGATGAAGGCGAGCGCGAACCAGCTGGTGTACGGGGCGCCGGGCGCGCGGAAGGTGGACTGCGGGACGATGCCGCGGTCGGCCTTGCGGCGGTAGTTGATCTGGGAGACCAGGATCATGATCCAGGCCCACATGCCGGAGATGGTGGCGAAGGAGACGACGTAGTTGAACGCCTCGCCCGGCCACTGGTAGTTGATCCACACGCCGACGAGCATCAGCGCGGCGGAGGCGGTGGTGCCGACAAGCGGCAGGCCGTTCTTGGTTAGCTTGGTGAAGAACTTCGGGCCCTGGCCGTTGAGCGCGAGGTCGCGCAGCATGCGGCCGGTGGAGTACATGCCCGAGTTGCAGGAGGAGAGCGCGGCGGTCAGGACCACGAAGTTCACGATCGCGGCGCCGACGCCGAGGCCCATCTTCTCGAAGGCGGCGACGAACGGGGAGACGCCCGGCTGGAAGGACGTCCACGGCACGACCGAGAGGATCATGATCAGGGCGCCGACGTAGAAGACGGCGATGCGCCACGGCACGGTGTTGATCGCCTTGGGCAGGGTCTTCTTCGGGTCCTTGGACTCACCCGCGGTGACGCCGACGAGCTCGACGGCGAGGAAGGCGAACATCACGATCTGCAGCGTCATCAGCGTGTTGCCGATGCCGTTGGGGAAGAAGCCGCCGTTGTCCCACAGGTGCGAGACGGACGCGGTGTCACCGGCGTCGGAGAAGCCGATGGTGAGGATGCCGGCGCAGATCAGGATCATGCCGATGATGGCCGTGACCTTGACCATGGAGAACCAGAACTCCAGCTCGCCGAAGAGCTTCACGGAGATCAGGTTGGCGCCGTACAGGATGACGGTGAAGATCAGGGCGTAGGCCCATTGGGGAATGGAGTCGTGTGTCCAGTACTGCATGTACTGGGCGGCGGCGGTGACTTCGGTGATGCCGGTGACGACCCAGAAGAGCCAGTACGTCCAGCCGGTCACGAACCCGAAGAACGGGCCGACGAACTCACGCGCGTACTCGGAGAACGAACCCGAGACGGGCCGGTACATGAGGAGCTCACCGAGAGCTCGCATGATGAAGAAGATCACGAGGCCGGCGATGGCGTACGCGAGGATGAGGCTGGGGCCGGCCTTGTGGATGGCCTTGCCCGCGCCGAGGAACAGGCCGGTGCCGATGGCACCGCCGATCGCGATCATCTGGATCTGCCGGGCGCCGAGCCCGCGCTGATAGCCCTCGCTGTCGCCGGACGTGTCCGCCGCGGCCGCCGCGGCCTCATTGCCGTCGTGGTGTTCTTCGACCTGCACTGAGGTCATGGTGACGCCTTTCTCCATGCTGATCCGCGCCGCGAACTGCGGTTTCGCCGCGGACCAGGTCGTGATCCCCCGAATGGTGATGGAGTGCCGCCGACGGTCTGCCGGCCCCTGGCGTGCCCTCGGCGACATGGGTGGCGTCACCGAGTGGTCGTGAACATTTATCACGACCGTCACAGTGATCGAATGAGCCAGCTGTGGCGCACCACACAGGAAGAAGCGGACAAACTTCCCATTACGCGGCATACGTGGACAGCACGGTGACGGGATCGTTATCCGGATTTGAGCGTCCGTTGAGCGAACGCCCGCGATCTTCAAGAGGAGGTCACATGGACGACGGAAAACCGTCACGCCCTCCGACAGAAAACCTTCACACCGGCTCTCGGAAATGCTTCACGCCGAACGGCCACAGCACCCGCACCGCGCGGTCACGACAGCGGTCGCGCCATCGTCACGGCATCAGGGTCTCGACGAGCGTCTCCTGCAGCCCGCCCAGCCACAGGTACGCCATCACCATCGGCTTGCGCGGGTCGGAGTCGGGCAGCCGGTAGAGGAGGTCGGCGTCCTCCTCGTCGGCCACGTCGAGCCGGGTGCCGATCGCCAGGCGCAGGTCGTTGAGCGCGCCGAGCCAGCGCCGCGATTCGTCGGCGGACAGCTTCAGGACGGCGCCGCCCTCGCCCGCGACGGTCAGCGCGTCCAGGGACCGGATCACCGCGAGGGCGTCGTCGCGCTTGCGGGCCCGCAGGTCGTTCTCGGTGAAGCGGCGGAACTCGGCGGAGTACGACCGCAGTTCGGCGGCCTTGTCCGGGGACGCGTCCGCCTCGCCCGGGCCGCCGTACGCGTCCGGGAGCAGCCGCTTGAGCACCGGGTCGGCGGGCGGCTCGCTCGGGCCCTCCGCGAACAGCTCGGCGAAGAGGTCCCCGTCGGCGCCCGCGGGCTCCTCGCCCGGGCCGATCAGCTCCAGGAGCTGCACGGCCAGGGAGCGGATGATGGAGATCTCGACCTCGTCGAGCGCGACGGCGGCGCCGCCGCCCGGGATCGGTTCGAAGTGTCCTGGCATCGGTCGCGTCGCTACTTCCGGTCCTGCTGAAGGGTGGCCCACAGCCCGTATCCGTGCATCGCCTGCACGTCGCGCTCCATCTCCTCGCGGGAACCGCTGGAGACGACGGCCCGGCCCTTGTGGTGCACGTCCATCATCAGCTTGGTGGCCTTGTCCTTCGAGTACCCGAAGTACGTCTGGAAGACATAGGTCACATAGCTCATCAGATTGACCGGGTCGTTGTGCACCAGCGTGATCCAGGGAACGTCCGGTTCGGGGACGGCGAAGGTCTCTTCGTCCGCGTCCGGTCGTGTGATCTCTACGGGAGCCGCGCTACTCACCTGTCCCATGCTGCCACCCGGGGAGGGTCATCGCACAAACGGCCCCCGAAATCGTCAGAGTGACGAGATGGAGGTAGCATCCGTCCCATGAACTACGGGGAGCATGACCTGGGGCTGCCGGTGGACGTGCCGTCGACCGCGCTCTTCACGGATCACTACGAGTTGACGATGCTGCAGGGCACGCTCAAGTCGGGGGCGGCCCACCGCCGCTCGGTCTTCGAGGTGTTCACGCGCAGGCTGCCCGAGGGCCGCCGCTACGGCGTGGTCGCCGGGACCGGCCGGGTCCTGGACGCCGTGGAGAACTTCCGCTTCGACGCGGGCGTCCTCGCCTTCCTGCGCGAGCGCGGCGTCGTCGACGAGCCGACCCTGGAGTGGCTCGCCTCGTACCGCTTCAGCGGTGACGTGTGGGGCTATCCGGAGGGCGAGGTGTACTTCCCCGGCTCGCCGGTCCTGCGCGTCGAGGGCAGCTTCGCGGAGTGCGTGCTCCTGGAGACCGTGGTCCTCTCGATCCTCAACCACGACTCGGCCATCGCCGCGGCCGCCTCCCGGATGGCCTCGGCGGCGGGCGGGCGGCCCCTGATCGAGATGGGCGCGCGCCGCACCCACGAGCTGGCGGCGGTGGCGGCCTCCCGCGCCGCGTACGTCGGCGGCTTCACCACCACCTCCGACCTGGCCGCGGGCTTCCGCTACGGCATCCCCACGGTCGGCACCTCCGCCCACGCCTTCACCCTGGTGCACGACAGCGAGCGGGACGCCTTCCGCGCCCAGGTGGACTCGCTCGGCCGCGGCACCACCCTCCTCGTCGACACCTATGACGTCGGCGAGGCCGTCCGCCTCGCCGTCGAGATCGCCGGGCCCGAGCTCGGGGCCGTCCGCATCGACTCCGGCGACCTGCTCCTGGTCGCGCACCGGGTGCGCAGGGAGCTGGACGAGCTCGGCGCCACCCATACCAAGATCGTGGTCACCTCCGACCTGGACGAGTACGCCATCGCCTCGCTCGCGGCCGCGCCCGTGGACGCCTACGGCGTGGGCACCCAGTTGGTCACCGGATCCGGGCACCCCACCTGCTCCATGGTCTACAAGCTGGTCGCCCGCGCCCGCTCGGCCGACCCCGGCGCCCCGCTCGAACCGGTCGCGAAGAAGTCCCTGGGCGCCAAGAGCTCCGTCGGCGGCCGCAAGTGGGCCGCGCGCCGCGTCGACGCCGAGGGCGTCGCCGAGGCCGAGGTCGTGGGCACCGGGGCGGTCCCGGCCGCCCTGGCCGGGCACCAGCTCCACATCCCGCTCATCAAGGGCGGCGAGGTGCTCGCCCGCGAATCCCTGGACGCCGTCCGCGACCGGCACGCCGCCGCGCTGGCCCGCCTGCCGCTGTCGGCGACACAGCTGTCCCGGGGCGAGGCCGTCATCCCCACCGAGTTCGTCTGAGCCCGCGTCCGCCGGGCGGGAAAGCGCTCTCCCGGCGGCCCGCGCGCACGCCCGCCACCCCCTCCCGGAACGCACCCGAAGTCTCTACGCTCGACTCATCCAGCTAGCGAAGGACACCCGCCATGCGCCGCGCCCTGATCGTCGTCGACGTACAGAACGACTTCTGCGAAGGGGGCAGCCTCGCGGTGGCGGGCGGCGCGGACGTGGCCGCCGCCATCACCGACCTCATCGGGCAGGCCTCCCCCTGCTACCGCCACGTCGTGGCCACCCGTGACCACCACCTCGACCCCGGCGCCCACTTCTCCGACCGGCCCGACTACGTCGACTCCTGGCCGCCGCACTGCGTGGCCGGGACCGAGGGCGTCGGCTTCCACCCGAACTTCGCGCCCGCCGTGGCGTCCGGGGCGGTCGACGCGGTCTTCTCCAAGGGGGAGCACTCGGCCGCGTACTCCGGCTTCGAGGGCGTCGACGAGAACGGGACGCCGCTGGCGCGGTGGCTGCGGGAGCGGCAGGTGCGGGAGGTGGACGTGGTCGGGATCGCCACGGATCACTGCGTGCGGGCCACCGCGCTTGACGCGGCGCGGGAGGGCTTCCGTACGCACGTCCTGCTCGACCTGACGGCGGGGGTCGCCGAGGCCACCACGGAACGGGCCCTGCGGGAGCTCGCGGGGGCGGGCGTGGAACTGACGGGCAAGCCGGTGGTGTGACCCGCGTGGGACGCCCCAGACCCGCCCCTTCCCGAACCATGGGGCTCCGCCCCCTGTCACCCCCGAAAAGCATCGGCGCTCCGCGCCTCGTCCTCAAACGCCGGACGGGCTGGATATCTGCCGGTTGCGGCTGTCTTTCAGCCCCTCCGGCGTTTGAGGAGCGGGGTCTGGGGCGGAGCCCCAGGATCGGGAAGGGGCGGGTCTGGGGCGTCCCACGAGGGCTACGCCGCCGCGCCCCGGCGCAGCAGGGCCCTGATCGGGTGCCACAGTTCCTGGGCGCCCTGGGCGGGGGCCGTGCGCCATATGAGGCCGTCGGGGTGGTGGAGGACGGCCGTGATCTCGTCCGGCGTCGGCGGCTCCGCGTTACCGCGCAGGTACACCGCCCGCAGCCCCAGATTCCGCAGCCGCGTCAACGCCCGCGCCCGGTTCCCCGCGTGCACGAGCACCCGCACCCGCGTGCCGCCCGCCGAAGGGCTGGGCAGGGTCAGCGCCACCACCACACTGCCACCCGGCAGCTTGCAGAAGCCTCCTGCGGCCATGCTGTGTCACACCCCCGTGAGACGTCGCGTCAATAAGAAATCCACAGCACGCACTCAAACACGATCGGCCGCCGCCCGCTAGGGGGCGACGGCCGATCGGCGCTCAGCAGGTCCCTGACCTGCGAAGACGAATATTTATCGGTCGGAGCGGTCCACCTGGACCGTGATCGAGGAGCCGTCCTTGGGCTGCTTCAAGATCTTGATCTTGGTGTTGGTGTCAGTGACCTTGACGCTGCCCGTGGGGTTCTCCGGGTACCAGTAGGTGCCCTTGCGGTCGTCGAAGACCGTGACGCCCTTACGGGACTTCAGCTTCAGGGCCACGTCCGCGTTGTGGAGCGTGAACGCGTCGGTGCGGTACTTCGAGAACGGCGCGTCGTACGGCTGGATCTTGTTCCGCAGGAGCGTGCCGTCCTTCCACTTCAGCGGCTTCGCGTGCGCGTCCACCGGCAGGATCAGACCCTGGCCGTGGTGCTTGCTGACGTTGTTGTCCTTCTGGGAGGTGTCCCACTGCCAGATCAGCAGGCCGGTCTGGTACGGGTAGTGCTCCACCCAGTCGGGACGCGTCGTGGCGAAGCCGAAGTTGTACGGGCCCGCCTTGAGGGTCTTGTCGTACGACACGTACTGGCGGTTCTCGGCGAAGTAGTACTGGTCGTACTTCTTGGTGAAGGACTCGCCGATGCGCGAGAAGCCCTTCACCTTCCAGCCGTTGTCGCCGTTCTCGGCGCCGTCGGTGAACAGCGTGGCGCCGTCCGCCGTGAGCGTGATCTGGTCGCCCGCGAAGCCCTTGAGCGAGGTGCCGCCGTCGGTGGCGTAGCGGAAGCGGACGTCGATCTTCTTGCCCGCGTAGGCGTCGAGGGGGTAGACGAGCTTCTGGTACTTCGTCGAGGAGCCGGTGAGCGCGGGCTTGTCGCCGCCGTCACGGGTGATCTGCTTGCCATCGGCGGTGCCGTCGACGGGCGTGTAGCTGGCGCCGCCGTCCGTGGACACCTCGGCGTACAGGTAGTCGTAGTTGCGCTCGATCTCCCACCAGCCGTCGAGCGAGAGCTCGGCCTTGGACTTGCCGGTGAGGTCGACCGAACGGGTCAGGGTGTTGCGGAGGTTGTCGTCCTGGCCGCTCCACCACTGGTTCGCGCCCTCGGTCGGCTTCACGACGTTCGTCGTGACCGCCTTCTTGGGCAGGCTGACCAGCAGGGCCTGCTTGTTGCGGGTGTTGTACTCGGACACGCCCAGCTTGTGCGTGGACTTCGTCGCGGCCTTCGCCTTGGCGTAGTTGAGCCAGCCGAGCTGGAACTTGTCCCAGGAGGTCATGTCACCGGGCAGGTCGCCGATCGCGTCCTTGGCTGTGCCGAGCCAGGAGCCCGCCGACATCAGCGACCAGAAGCCGACGGAGTTCTCACCGGCCGCGCCCGGGCCCGTGGTGTCGTACAGGTCCGGCAGACCGAGGTCGTGGCCGTACTCGTGGGCGAAGACGCCGAGGCCGCCGTTCTCCGGCTGCATCGTGTAGTCGCCGACCCAGATGCCGGACTTGCCGACCTGGGTGCCGCCCGCCTTGTTGTTGCCCGGGCCCGTCTTGCCCGCGTCGTCGCCGTACGCGTACCAGCGGTGCGCCCACAGGGCGTTGGTGCCCTCGGCGCCGCCGCCCGCCGACTCGTCCTCACCGGCGTGGACGATCTGGAAGTGGTCGATGTAGCCGTCGGGCTCGTTGAAGTTGCCGTCGTTGTCGAAGTCGTAGCGGTCCCACTTGTCGTACTTCGCGAGGTCCGCCTTGATCTGGGCGTCCGTGCGGCCCTTGGCCTTCTGGTCCTTCTCCCAGGCCGTCACGCCGTCGCGCACCGCGTCCCAGACGTTGGCGCAGTTGGTGTCGCCGCAGTAGTTCGAGCCGTAACGGGCCTCGTTGTAGTCGACCTTGACCCAGTCGGAGACCGTGCCCTCGACCGAGTAGCGGCCCGAGGAGGTCTTCTCGTAGTAGGTCTTCAGGGAGTGCTTGGCCTTGCCCTTGGCGTCCTTGCCCTCGCCGAAGTACAGGTCCTTGAAGTGCTTGCGGTTGTAGTCGGACTGCCAGGCCGTGCTGTTGTCCTTCGCACGGTCCGGCTTGGCTATCTTGTTGTGCAGCGGGCCGGGCTCGCCGCCGTACTTCTTGACGGGCGGCTGCGGTCCGTCGGGGCCGTCCGGGTCGTACAGGGTGGTGTCGTCCACCTTGTTCCCGAACTCCACCAGGATCGTGAAGATCTTGTCGGTCTGCTCCCGGCCGAGCTCCACGTACTTCTTGTCGTCCAGCTTGACGACGTTGGACCCGCCGCGCTTCTTGACCTCGGCCTCGCCGGAGACGACCTGTTCGAGGGCCGCCTTGCGCTGCTGGGCCTGCTGCTTGCTGAACGGCCCGTCCAGGTCGTGGTCGACGTGCGTCTTGGCGTCCGCCGGGTCACGGCGGTCGACGCTCTGGGCACCCTGGGCGCCGCCGCTCGCGGACGTCTTGCCGCCGTCGTCCGCGACGGCCACCCCGTACGCGGAGAACGTCGCGGTGGCAGCGGCCACCGCGACGGCCGCCGCCCCGACTCTGAACGTCCTTCTGTTGACTCTCACTTGTAGCTGTCCTCCCCCGCGTCCCGCACACGGACCGGAGGGGTTCCCGGTCAAGGAGGTCCGCGCGCGATAAACGCGTCATAAGTGACGTCATTCGACCGGAGGGTGCGGAGAAAAGACAGACCTTGACTTGAACAGGCCAAATGCTCTATGCAGACGCGGCCCTCCGATATCCGAACTCGCGCGCGATCCGGGCCCGTCGCGGCCCGCCGCCGCGGCGCCCGCCCCTCAGGGTCGCGACCCGGCCACGCAGGGCCACGGCACGACCGATCGGCATATTGCATCGTCAACCGGCGCGTGCCACCGTCCAGTTGATGGAATGCATGAATCTATGCGCCCCCCGTGCACCGGCACCGTGGGTTAGGTCACGCTTACCGCACGTCCCTGTCGGGCATGGAGGCGAATAGAGTCCAAACAGCGTCTAATTCGACGGTGCGCACGGGTACTCGGCGAGGCATCCAAGTCGACGCCCGGGAGCATCCTTCGATTCGTATACGTTCCCATACGTTTCCCACGACGCTCACATCGTCTGGATCACCCCCGCAACCGCTGTCCCGAGGACGGATCACGCCATGTCTCGCCCCATGCCCCGTCCGACCGTCGCACAGCTCGCGTACGGTTCGGCGACCGTCATCTGTTCCACGCTCGCCATGCTGCTCCTGTCGCAGACGAGTTCACCACCAGGAATCGCGGTCATAGCCCTCGCGGCCCTCGGCCTCGGCCTGCTGGTCGCCCTGACGGTTCCGCTGCCCAAGCCGGCGTCGGAACGCGCCACTCCCCTCCCGGGCGTCACCGCGCCCGCCCCTTCCGAGCAGCTGCTCCCCACCTCCCGCACGGTCATCGCGCCCGTGCCGGTGCGCGACCCCGCGGCCCACGCCCCCGTGCGGGAGCCCGCGGGTCCCTGAAACGCGCGAAAACCGGCGGGTTCCGTGTCGTACGTTCCCTGAAGACGTACGCCCACGAACCCGCCGGCCACCGAGCCTCCGGCACCACCGCGGCACCGGCTCTCTCTTTCTCACACTCCCTGTGCGCTGAGCCCCGCGCGTATCACCGCGCGCTTCTCACCTCGAGCTGACCACGACCGTCTTCGCCGCCTTGTCGTGGAGGCCTTGCTTATAGGGCTTGTCGAAGAAGCTCCAGCCGCCGCAGATCGCCGTCCAGATGCACGCGCAGCAGAACGCGAACGGCACCCACAGGACCGCGGCGCGGGCGAGCGCCGCCTGGAGGGTCGGCGTGGCACCGTCGTTGAGGTTCGCCACCCTCATGCCGAGCCACTTCTTCCCCAGCGTCTGGCCGGACTTCGAGATGAAGTAACTGTCGTACGCGACGTACAGCACGGCGGCGAGCAGGGACTGGCCGAACGACTTGCCGTACTCCACCTTGTCCGGGTCGAGGTCGTACTCATTCGTACCGAACAGCCATGACAGCAGCGTGACGACCACACCGACGATGAGCATGTCGATGATGCGGGCGAGGACGCGCTTGCCGCTGTCGGCCAAGGGGGGCATGCCGGCGAGGGGGTCCTGGGCGCCGCCGCCGTACGGGTCGCCGCCGTAGGGGGGTGGCGGGGGGCCGCCGGGGCCGCCGGGGCCGCCGGTGGGGGGTGGTGGGGAGTCGTACGGGGAGCCGCTTCCCCCTGCGGGGGGTGGCTGCTTCCGGAAGGGGTCGTTGTCCTCGGGGTCCGGTCCTGTGGGGTATTGCGGTGGTTCGGTGCTCATGGGGTGAGTGCACCTCGAAGTGGAAGTCCGCGCATGCGACGGGCGTCTGTCCGGGTTACGCCTTCCCCGCGGGCGCGCTCCTCACCGGCCAACCTCTTTCCCCCGCCCACCCGCCCCTTCCCTCGGCCTCCGGCCTGGTCCTCAATCGCCGGACAGGCTCCCTCCCCCACCCACCCGCCCTCCCCATCGCCGCTCCGCGGCTCGTCCTCAATCGCCGGACGGGCTCAGATTCCCCGCGACGGCCCGTCGCGGAAGTCAAGCCCGTCCGGCGATTGAGGACCAGGCCGCAGGCCAAGGAAGGGGCGGGTGGGCGGGGCAAATGAGCCCGTCCGGCGATTGAGGACCAGGCCGGAGGCCGAGGAAGGGGCGGGTGGGCGGGGCAAATGAGCCCGTCCGGCGATTGAGGACCAGGCCGGAGGCCGATCGAGGGGGCGCTGAGGTCGCGGGGTGTGAAGGGGGCGGCGGGTCCGGGGCATGGGGAGTGGGCCCGGGTTCACGGAGGTCCGGGACGGTGGGCCCGGGGGCGGTGGGCCCGGGGACGGCGGGCCCAGGTTCGCGGGGCCCCGAAGGGGGCCCTCAGCCGGATACGAAGGTTTTGGCTGATTTGTCGTGCCAGCACTGCCGCCAAGGCCGGTCGAACACGCACCACAGCACCCCGACCACCCCCACCCCAAGCACCCCGGGCACGGCGTACACCAGCCACCGGCGCAGCGCAGCGCCGAAGGACGGCGCCCCGTGCTCCGCGATGTCCCGGACCTCGATCCCGCACAGCTTCTTGCCGAGCGTCCGCCCCCACTTGGCCGTCGGCAGCGCCTCGTACAGGATCCCGAAGAGCAGCAGCACCCCGAGCACCATGCCCAGATAGCCCGCCGTGGTCCCGTCGAGCAGCCACACGGTGGCCTTCTCGCCGGACTGCTTCGCCGCGTCGATCTTGCTGTCGACGTGGTCGGCGGCCCGCGTGCCCAGCGGCAGCGCGGCCCCGGCGGTGACGGCGGCGAGGACGACGGTGTCGATGAGCCGGGCGGCGAGCCGCTTGCCGAGTCCGGCGGGCCGCGCCGCGGCCTGGGCCTGCGCGACGGCCGCGAACGGGTCCGCGGCCACCGGCTTCCACGGCACGACGGGCCCCTCGCCCCGCGGCGCCCCCTGCCCCTGCGGGGCGGCGGCCGGGCCGGAGGCCTGCGCGAGCTGGTGCACCTGCTGCGCCCAGGAGGAGGCGCCCCCACCGGACCCGGCGGTCACCACCCCCTCACCCCCGGGCACCCCGCCCTGCGGCGGAACGGAGGGCTCGGACGGTGGTGCGGACGGCTGGGGCGCGGTGGGCGTGCGGGAAGGGGGAGGCGTAGGGGACGCGGGCCCGGTCCCGCCGCCGCGCTGTGGGCGCAGCGCCCTGATCGACATCGTGCCTTCGGCGGGCCGGTCCGCGTCCGGCGTCCCCGCGCCCGCGGATTTCACCGGTCCGGTGGGCCGCCGGAAGGTGACCGTTCCCTCACCGGTGGGAGGCCGCCCCGCGCCGGACTTGACGGCGTGCTCGGCCACGGCGGCCTCCGGCTGCGCCTGCGCGGGCACGCGCGGCCCGGGCTCCGCGCCCTCGGCGGGAAGGCGCGGGTCCCGTCCGGGCGCGCCCCACGACACCCGCTGGTCCTGCTCGCCGCCGAGCCCGCTCTGCCACCCGGCGTCCGCCTGCCAGGCCGACGCGGGCTCCGGCCTGCCCCCGTGCTGGGCGGCGGCCGCGTCGGTGCCGGCGGCGGCGGTGTCGTCCGGTTCGGCCTGCTCGGACTGGGCCACGCCCTCCGGTTCCTCGTCGAAGAAGACGGGTCCCGTCTCCTCCACGACGGGCGCGGCGGCGGCCCGGGGCGGCGCGGGCAGCGGCTCTCCGTCGGACGGCGCCGGGCGGCTCGTACCGGGTACCCAGGCCGCGCCGTTCCAGTACCGGACGTAGCCGGGGATGGACGGGTCGGGGTAGTAGCCCTCGCGGGGCCTGTCGTCGCCGGGTGCCGGGGTTGGGGCGCTCATGTCCGTCGTCCCGTATCTGCTCGGGGGCCGTTGGGGCTCCACATCTATCAGACCGGCGCGGCCCGTCGGGCGGCTCCCGCCGCACCGCCCCCTTCCGTGCACGGTTCCTCCCCGGCCTCGTACGAAGCCGCGTACGATCCCCCGCCCTCGCGCGCGGCGGTTCGAAAGTTCTCGGAAAAAGTTTCGCCGAGTCGCGTAATGCTCGGCCCACCTCGCGGTCTCGCTCTCTACGGGCCCGCTCCGGGTCCGGTCGAACGACGTGACACACGAGACAAGAGAAAGGAAGCGCGAGCGCTATGCACACCGTGGTCGAACGCGAGCTGGAGCTCAAACTGGTCCTCTCGCCGGAACGCGCGATTCCCGTCCCGGCACGGCTTACCTACCGCACCGACGATCCGTACGCGATCCACATCGCCTTCCACATCGGCTCCGCGAACCCGGTGAACTGGACGTTCGCCAGGGAGCTGCTCGTGGAGGGGGTGTTCAGGCCGTGCGGCCACGGGGACGTGCGGGTGTGGCCGACGAAGGTCGAGGGCCGGTCCGTGGTCCTGATGGCGCTGAGCTCCCCGGACGGGGACGCGCTCCTGGAGGCGCCGGCGCCCGCCGTGTCCGCCTGGCTGGAGCGCACCCTGCGGGTGGTCCCTCCGGGCTCTGAGGCCGAGCGGCTCGGCATCGACGACGGCCTCGCCGAGCTGCTCGCCCCGACCCCCGGCCGCGCGGACGAGCTGTGGCTGCGCGACCCGTGGCCGAGCGACGAGTCGAAGGACGGTGAGTGAGCTCTGGCGACACGGGGGGTCAGAAGAGCTTGCCGGGGTTGAGGAGGTGGTGCGGATCGAAGGCGGCCTTGACGGCGCGCTGCATCTCCACGCCCACGGGGCCGAGTTCGCGCGCCAGCCACTCCTTCTTCAGGACGCCGACGCCGTGCTCGCCCGTGATGGTGCCGCCGAGGTCGAGGCCGAGGGCCATGATCTCGTCGAAGGACTCGCGGGCGCGCCGCGACTCGTCGGGGTCGGCGGCGTCGAAGCAGACGGTGGGGTGGGTGTTGCCGTCGCCCGCGTGGGCGCACACGCCGATGGTCAGGGCGTACTTCTCGGCGATGGCCTCGACGCCTTCGAGCATGTCGCCGAGGCGGGAGCGCGGCACGCACACGTCGTCGATCATCGTGGCGCCCTTGACCGCTTCGAGGGCGGTGAGGGAGAGGCGGCGCGCCTGGAGGAGGAGTTCGGACTCAGCCGCGTCCTCGGCGGGGACGACCTGGGTGGCGCCCGCGGCCTCGCACAGGGCGCCGACGGCGGCGAGGTCGGCGGCCGGGTCCGGGGTGTCGAAGGCGGCGAGGAGCAAGGCTTGTGTGGTCTCCGGCAGGCCCATGTGGGCCAGGGAGTTGACGGCCCGGATCGTCGTGCGGTCCATCAGCTCCAGGAGCGAGGGCACGTGCCCGCCCGCCATGATCGCGCAGACGGCTTCGCAGGCCGCGGCCGCCGAGGCGAACTCGGCCGCCAGGACAAGCTGCTGGGGCGGCTGCGGCTTGAGCGCGAGGACCGCGCGGACGACGATGCCGAGGCTGCCCTCGGAGCCGACGAACAGGCGCGTGAGGTCGTATCCGGCGACGCCCTTGGCGGTGCGGCGGCCGGTGCGCAGGAGGCGGCCGTCGGCGAGGACGACGTCGAGTCCGAGGACGTACTCGGCCGTCACCCCGTACTTCACGCAGCACAGGCCGCCCGACGCGGTGCCGATGTTCCCGCCGATGGTGCAGGTCTCCCAGCTGGAGGGGTCGGGCGGGTAGGCGAGGCCGTGCTCGGCGACGGCGCGGGACAGGGTGGCGTTGACGACGCCGGGTTCCACGACGGCGATCCGGTCGACGGGGCTGATCTCCAGGATGCGGTCCATCTTCACCAGCGAGAGCACGACGCATCCTTCGCTGGCGTTGGCCCCGCCCGACAGGCCGGTGCGCGCGCCCTGCGGCACCACCGGGACGCGCAGCTCGGTGGCCGTGCGCATGACGTGCTGGACGTGCTCGACGGTGCGCGGCAGGACGACGACGGCCGGGGTGCCCGCGGCGCAGAAGCTCGCCATGTCGTGCGCGTACGAGGACGTGACGTCCGGGTCGGTGAGGACCGCGTCGGCGGGGAGGCCCGCGCGGAGGGCTTCGATGAGGACGCTGCTCATGATCACAGCCTCGCACCCGGGGCCATCGGTGTGAACCCGTGTGCGACGCCCTTCGCGTGCCGCGACGCGATCTTCGTATTGACGCACAGTGAGCGCCATGGAGACCGAGAACCAGCTGCCGCGCGAGGTCCCCGCCGGGTTCCTGTACGAGGGCGGGGCCGCGGCGCGGCCGCGCCGCTCCCGTGGCGTGCGGCGGGCGGTCGTCGCAGCCATCGCGGGCTGTGCCGTGCTCGGCGGCGCGCTCGTCCTCGTGTCCCGGCCGGGCCAGGAGGCCCCGCCGCCCGCTCCGGGGCCCGCGGGGCGGGCGCTCGCGGCGGCGGGCACGGGGGCCGCGGCGGCGCTGCCGGACCTGGCCGCGCTCATCGGCGAGCGCGAGCGGCAGCTGCGGGCGCACCCCGGGGACGTGGCGTCGTGGGCCGTGCTCGGCTCGGCGTACGTCGAACGCGGGGTCAGGACCGGTGACTTCGCGTCCTATCCGAAGGCCGAGCACGCGCTGCGGACCTCGCTGAAGGCGCGGCCCGAGGGAAACGTGGAGGCCCTCGCGGGGCTCGCCGCGCTCGGCAACGCGCGGCACGACTACCGGGCCGCGCGGACGTGGGGCGAGCGGGCGGCGCGGCTCGCGCCGAAGCGGTGGGCGACGTACCCGGTGCTCATCGACGCCTACCGGGGGCTCGGGGACGCCAAGGGCGTGGGCCGCGCGCTTGAGACCCTGCGGGAGCTGCGCTCCGGCGCCGCCGTGATGGCGGGGGCCGGTGCGGTCTACCGCGACCGGGGCTGGCGCGAGGACGCGGCGGCCGCCCTCACCGACGCGGCGGCCCTCGCCGCCTCGCCCGCGGAGCGTGCCGTGGCCCTGCACCGGGTCGGGGAGCTCGCCTGGGAGCGGGGGGAGCCCGCCGAGGCGCTGCGCTACGCCGACGCGGCGCTCGCGGCGGACCCCACGCACGCCGCCTCGCACGCCGCGAGGGGCCGCTCGCTGGCGGCGCTCGGCCGCACCTCGGACGCGCTGCGCGCGTACCAGAGCGCCCTGGCCCGGCGGGCCGCGCCGCTGTACGCGCTGGAGCTGGGCGAGCTGTACGCGTCCTTGCGGCTTGAGCCCGCCGCGCGGGCGCAGTACGAGGTGCTGCGGACGCGGGTGCGCGCGGCGGCCGCGGGCGGGGGCGTGAACGACGAGCGGGTCCTTGGCCTCTTCGAGGCGGACCACGGGGACGCGCGGGCCGCTGTGCGGCGCCTTCGGGCCGAGTACAAGCGGCATCCGAGCCCGGAGAACGCGGACGCGCTGGGGTGGGCGCTGCACCGGTCCGGGGACTCGGAGGCGGGCGTCGGGTTCGCCGAGCGGGCGATGAAGAAGGGGCCGCGGAGTGCGGTGTTCGCGTACCACCGCGGGGAGATCGAGCGGGAGCTCGGCCGGTACGGGGCCGCGCGGCGGCATCTGTCGGAGGCGGTGCGGGTGAACCCGTACTTCTCGCCGCTGGGCGCGGCGGCGGCCCGCCGCGCCCTCAGCGCGCTCGGCGATCCCCCGGAGGGGGGCCCGGAGCAGATGTACGCCCCCGGCCCCGCCAAGCCGCTGACCCTGCCGCCGACGCCGCGCCGCCCCCCGGCGGCGCGGTGATCCGGCGGCCGCTCAGAGGTTGCCGCGCTTGGCCTGCTCGCGCTCGATGGCTTCGAAGAGGGCCTTGAAGTTGCCCTTGCCGAAGCCCATCGAGCCGTGCCGCTCGATCATCTCGAAGAACACGGTCGGCCGGTCCTGGACCGGCTTGGTGAAGATCTGCAGCAGATAGCCGTCCTCGTCTCGGTCGACGAGGATCTTCTGCTCGCGCAGGATCTCGACCGGTACGCGGGTCTCGCCCGCCCACTCGCCGAGGGTGTCGTAGTAGCTGTCGGGCACATCGAGGAACTCGACGCCCGCGGCCCGCATGGCCTGCACGGTGGCCACGATGTCGTTGGTGGCGAGCGCCATGTGCTGGACGCCGGGGCCGCCGTAGAACTCCAGGTACTCGTCGATCTGCGACTTCTTCTTCGCGATCGCCGGCTCGTTGATCGGGAACTTGACCTTCTTGGTGCCGTCCGCGACGACCTTCGACATCAGGGCGCTGTACTCGGTGGCGATGTCGTCGCCCACGAACTCCTTCATGTTCGTGAAGCCCATGACCTTGTTGTAGAAGGCACACCACTCGTTCATCTTGCCGAGCTCGACGTTGCCGACGCAGTGGTCGATGGCCTGGAAGAACCGCTTGGCGGGGGGCTCCACGATCGGCCGCGCGGGGACGAAGCCGGGCAGGTAGGGGCCGTCGTAGCCGGTGCGCTCGACGAGGGTGTGGCGGGTCTGTCCGTACGTGGCGATGGCGGCGCGGACGACGGTGCCGTGCTCGTCCTTCGTCTCGTAGGGCTCCTCGATGCCGGTGGCGCCGTGCTCGACGGCGTAGGCGTACGCGGCGCGGGCGTCCGGGACCTCGATGGCGAGGTCGACGACGCCGTCGCCGTGCTCGGCGATGTGGCCCTCGAGGAAGCGGCCCCAGTCGGTGGAGGCCTTGACCACGGAGGTGACGACGAACCGGGCGGCACCGCTCTCCAGCACGTAACTGGCGGTCTCGCGGCTGCCGTTCTCCGGTCCGGAGTAGGCGACCAGCTTCATGCCGAACGCCGTGGAGTAGTAGTGCGCGGCCTGCTTGGCGTTGCCCACGGCGAAGACGACCGCGTCCATTCCCTTCACCGGGAAGGGGTCGGCCTCGCGCGCGGTTTCGGGGGTGGTGTGTGTGGTCTGAGTCATACTCCGAGACTCCCGCCGATCCGCAAGGTGCGCAATAGTTCGCGTAATCGCTGGGCAATATGCAGAGCGAATCGCGGATGGCAGCAGACGTTCTGTGCATCCTGACCACTTCGGAGGCGTCATGGCGATCGATCATCTGGACGGCAGGCTCATCGTGCTGCTCGCCCGCGAGCCGCGGATCGGCGTGCTGGAGGCGTCCCGCAGGCTCGGCGTGGCGCGCGGCACGGTGCAGGCCCGGATGGACCGGCTTCAGTCGAACGGAGTCATCCGCGGCTTCGGCCCGCAGGTCGACCCGGCGGCGCTCGGCTATCCGGTCACGGCGTTCGCGACCCTGGAGATCAAACAGGGCCAGGGCGCCGATGTGCGGGCGCACTTGGCGACCGTGGCCGAGGTCCTCGAACTGCACACGATCACCGGCCACGGCGACATGCTGTGCCGCCTGGTGGCCCGCTCGAACGCGGACCTCCAACGTGTGATCGACCGGGTGGTGGGCTTTGATGGCATCGTCCGGGCCTCCACGGCGATCGTCATGGAGAACCCCGTCCCGCTGCGGATCATCCCGCTGGTGGAACAGGCGTCCGGCGGCTGACGGCAGGGCCCGCCTGGGTAAGCAGTAACGGAACGCACGACGTACGCACACGCGTACCAGTACGACGCACGCGGGCGCCGGGAGACTCCCGGCGCCGTCCGAGCGCGCCTCGTGAGGTGAGCGGCACTTGAACTTCTGGGACTACCTCGGCAACCGCCACCAGCAGTTGCTGCAGGACGCGTACCAACACGCCAGCGCGGTCTTCCAGTGCATGGTGGTGGCGACGGTGATCGGGGTCCTCATCGGCGTCGTGACCTACCGCAGCGAGTGGGCGGGCAACCTGGCGACCACCGTGACCTCGACCATCCTCACCATTCCCTCGCTCGCCATGATCGGTCTGCTGATCCCGGTGGTGGGCCTCGGCGTGGCGCCCACGGTGACGGCCCTGACGCTCTACGGCCTGCTTCCGATCGTGCGGAACTCGATCGTCGGCCTGCGCGGGGTCGACCCCACGCTCGTGGACGCCGCGAAGGGCATCGGGATGTCCCGCCTGCACCGGCTCCTGCGGATCGAGCTGCCGCTGGCGTGGCCGCCGATCCTGACCGGCATCCGGGTGTCCACGCAGATGCTGATGGGCATCGCCGCGATCGCCGCGTACGCCTCCGGGCCCGGTCTCGGCAACGAGATCTTCCGCGGCATCGCCTCGCTCGGCAGCAAGAACGCGCTCAACCAGGTGCTCGCGGGCACGCTCGGGATCATCGTCCTCGCGCTGCTCTTCGACGCCGCGTACGTCCTGATCGGCCGGCTGACGATTCCTAGGGGGATCCGTGTCTGAGACACCCGAGAGGCCCACGCCGTCGGCGGACCCCGCGGCGGCGGGCGCCACCGCCGACCAGGCGGGGTCCACCGCCACCTCGCCCCCGGCCGCCACCACCGGCGCGACGATCGAGCTCGAGAACCTCACCAAGCGCTACCCCGGCAGCGCCGACCCTGCCGTGGACAGCGTGAACATGGAGATCAAGGCGGGCGAGATCGTCATCTTCGTCGGCCCTTCGGGCTGCGGGAAGTCCACCACGCTGAAGATGATCAACCGTCTGATCGAGCCGACGAGCGGCCGCATCCGCATCAACGGCGAGGACGTCACGGACATCGACCCGGTGAAGCTGCGCCGCAAGGTCGGCTACGCGATCCAGTCCTCGGGCCTGTTCCCGCACATGACGGTCGCTCAGAACATCGCGCTCGTACCGAAGATGGCCGGCTGGGGCAAGCAGCGGATCAAGGACCGCGTGGAGGAGATGCTGGACCTCGTCGGGCTCGAACCAGGCGAGTTCCACGGCCGCTATCCGCGCCAGCTCTCCGGCGGCCAGCAGCAACGCGTCGGCGTGGCGCGGGCGCTCGCGGCCGATCCGCCCGTGCTCCTGATGGACGAGCCGTTCGGGGCGGTCGACCCGATCACCCGCGACCACCTCCAGGACGAGCTGATCCGCCTCCAGCACGAGCTCCACAAGACGATCGTCTTCGTCACGCACGACTTCGACGAGGCGATCAAGCTGGGCGACCGCATCGCGGTCCTGCGCGAGCGCTCGCACATCGCGCAGTTCGACACCCCCGAGGCCATCCTCACCAACCCGGCCGACGACTTCGTCTCCGGCTTCGTCGGCGCGGGCGCGGCCCTGAAGCGCCTCAACCTGACGCGCGTACGCGATGTGGAGATGGCCGACGTGCCGACGGTGACGGTCGACGACCCGCTCCAGGAGATCTTCAACAAGCTGCGTGCGAGCGGTACGAACGAACTGCTCCTGCTCGACAAGCGCGGGCGCCCCTACAAGTGGCTCCGGCGCGGCGACCTGATGCGCGCCAAGGGCTCCCTGGCCCGCGCGGGCACCCTGGTGCACGACACGGTGACCCGCGACGCCACGCTCCGCGACGCCCTGGAGGCGGTGCTCACGGACAACGCGGGCCGGGTCGCGGTGACCGGGCGGCGCGGCGAGTACACGGGCGTGGTCGACATGGAGACGCTGATGAACTCCGTGCACGAGATGCTGGAGGCCGACCGCCTGGACGCCCTTGAGCACCAGCACGAACTGGAGGAGCAGCGGGCCCAGTTGACCCATCAGGAGCAGGAGGGCGCCGCCGGGGCCGGGGAGGCGGGGCGTTGAGTCCGGCACCCGGGAGCGAGCCGCGCGTCCCCGAACGCAAGCACGCGGCCAGGCCGGCGGCACGCCCGCGCGGCGAGCACGAGGTCAAGGGCCTGGCCTTCCGCGACGAGGGCGAGGGCGAGCAGGAGGCGCCCGCGCCGCCGGTGGCGCGGGCGCCGCGCCGGGTGACCTGGCAGAAGCTGACGTTCCTGCCCGCGCTGCTCGCGGCGGTGCTCCTCGCGACGTGGCTGTGGTTCGAGCAGGCCGACCTGGACGAGATCTCCAAGAACGCCCTTTCCAACGGCCAGGTGGGCAAGGCCCTGCGGCAGCACATCGAGCTGACGGCGATCTCCACGTTCTTCGTGCTGATCATCGCGATCCCGCTGGGGGTCCTCCTGACGCGGCGCCGGTTCCGCAAGGGCGCGCCGGTGGCGATGGCCCTGGCCAACATGGGGCAGGCGACGCCCGCGATCGGCCTGCTCGCCCTGCTGGTGATCTGGCTGGGCATCGGCGAGAAGGCGGCCCTGACGGGCATCATCATCTACGCCGTCCTGCCGGTCCTCTCCAACACGATCGCGGGCCTGAAGGCGAACGACCCCACCCTGCTGGAGGCCGCGCGGGGCATCGGCATGTCCGCGCTCGGCGTCCTCACCAAGGTCGAGCTGCCGCTGGCCGTGCCGCTGATCCTCGCGGGGGTGCGCACCGCGCTCGTCCTGAACGTGGGCACGGCGACGCTCGCGACCTTCGGCGGCGGAGGCGGCCTCGGCGTCCTGATCACCACGGGCATCACCAACCAGCGCATGCCGGTCCTGATGCTCGGCTCGATCCTCACGGTGGTCCTCGCCCTGCTCGTGGACTGGCTGGCCTCGCTGGCCGAACTGATGCTCAGCCCGCGCGGGTTGGAGGTGCGGTCATGAAGCCCGCGCTGCGTACGAGAGTGCTCGGGGCGGTGGCCGTCCTGCTCGTGGGCTCGGCCGGATGCGGTCTGACGAGCGGCTCGCCGATGGTGGACGACGTCAAGCCCGGCATCGTCGGCCAGGGCCTGCCGCTGAAGGGCGCGGACCTGACCGTGACCTCGAAGGAGTTCACCGAGCAGCTGATCCTCGGCGCGATCATGGGCATCGCCTTCCAGGCGGCCGGGGCCGACGTCCTGGACCGCACCGGCATCCAGGGCTCGATCGGCGCGCGCGAGGCGGTCAAGGGCGGCGACGCGGACGCGATGTACGAGTACACGGGCACCGCGTGGATCACCTACCTCGGCAACTCCAAGCCCATCACCGACCCGCAGCAGCAGTGGGAGGCGGTGCGCGAGGCGGACGCGAAGAACGGCGTGAGCTGGCTGCCGCCCGCCGCACTCAACAACACCTACGCCCTCGCGATGAACCGCTCCAACTTCGAGAAGTACGGCACGAAGACGCTCTCCGACGTGGCCGCCCTGGCGCGGCGGGACTCCAAGGCGGTCACGCTGTGCGTGGAGGGCGAGTTCGCCAACCGCGCGGACGGCCTGCCGGGCATGCAGAAGGCGTACGGCATGAAGCTGCCCGCCGGGAACATCACGCAGATGGACACCGGGATCATCTACACCCAGGCGCGGAAGGGCTCCTGCACCTACGGCGAGGTCTTCACGACGGACGGCCGCATCAAGGCGATGGACCTCACCACCATGCAGGACGACCGGCACTTCTTCCCCAACTACAACGCCGCCCCCGAGATCAACAGCAAGACCCTGAAGGAGCACCCGGAGATCGCGGAGGTCCTCGCCCCGATCACCAAGAAGCTCACGAACACGGTGGCGCGGGACCTGAACGCGAAGGTCGACGTGGACGGGCAGGACCCGCACGAGGTGGCGAAGGACTGGATGGTGGAGGAGGGCTTCGTGAAGGAGTAGCCGCGCGGGCCGGGGCGCGGCACGGTGCTTTCCGGCCAGCCGGAGCGGCGCGCAAAGACTCCGTTGCAAAGAAGGCGTTGCAACGGAGTCTTTGCATGCGTACGCTGAGGAACATGACGGATGAGCCGGAGCGGCCCGCGCCGCGCAAGATCCACCACCTTGACGCCCGTTCGCTGCGCGGCCTCGCCCATCCGCTGCGGATAAGGCTGCTCGCCTCGCTGCGGCTCGACGGACCGGCCACCGCGTCCCAACTCGCCGCCCGCCTGGGCGAGTCGAGCGGCGCGACGAGTTATCACCTGCGCCAGCTCGCGGAGCACGGCTTCGCGGAGGACGACCCGGAGCGCGGCAAGGGCAGGGAGCGCTGGTGGCGGGCGGCCCACCAGGGCACGTTCCTCGACGACGAGCTGCGCACCGACTCAACGCCGGAGGTGCGCGGCGCGCTCAACGCCTATCTGCACGAGTGGGCGACGTACCACGCGCAGGAGCTGTCCACCTGGCTGGGCACGGAGGGCGACTGGTCCAAGGAGTGGATCGAGAGCTCGGACATGAGCGACTTCACGCTGCGGCTCACCCCCGCCCAGAACGCGGAGCTCGGCCACAAGCTCCACGACCTGATCGAGAGCTACCGGGACCTGGCCCCCGAGGACGGCACGCCGGACGCGGCCCAGGTGCGCATCCATCTGCACGCGTTCCCCACGAAGCACACGAACGGCGGGCCCACGGACGGCACGCCCACGCCCGAGAAGTGAGAGGAAGGCTCCGTCATGCACCCCGACGTCCATCTGCTCGTGCACCACGCCCGCTCCGCCGACCTGCGGCGCGCGGCGCCCGCGCGGGGACCGGCGCGGCCCCGGCTCCGCGCCCAAGTGGGCTGGACCCTCGTCGAGTTGGGCCTGCGCCTGGTCAGCAGCTCGGGACCCGCTCGCCCTTCCCCAGGGCCCGCAGCGCGTCGACCGTACCGGACAGCGTGGTGACCGGGACCAGCTGAAGCCCCTTCGGCTTCTCCGCCTCGGCGTCCGAGCACTCGGCCTTCGGGACCAGGAAGACGGTGGCGCCGTCACGGGCTGCCGCCCGCGTCTTCAGGGCGACCCCGCCGACCGCGCCGACCTTGCCGCTCGCCTTGATGGTGCCGGTCCCGGCGATCACACGGCCGCCGGTGAGATCGCCGCCGCTGCCGTTCCCGTCCAGCTTGTCGACGATGCCGAGGGCGAGGAAGAGCCCGGCGCTCGGACCGCCGATCTTCCCCAGGTCCGCGGTGACCCGCACCTTCTCGGTGCCGTCGACGCCGTTCGCCTTCAGATAGCGCAGGGCGGCCTTCGTCGCGGCGCTCTGCGACTCCTTCATGTCGCCGAGGTTGTGCTCCTCGACTTCCTTCTCGTTGTCGCCCTCGGGGTAGACCGAGTCCTTCGGCATCACGGCCCGGTCGGTGCGGAACCAGCCGTCGACCACGTCGCCGAGCCGCACGGTCATCTGCGGCCCCGTCGCCACGATCGTCGTCATCCGCAGCTCACCCTTGGTCTTGCGGGTGGGCGCCCCGGTGATCGTGAGGACCTGATGGCCCTCGTACGCGCCGAGCACGTCGGCGGTGCCGCCGGGCTGCGCGACGGCGAACGGCAGCGGGGCGAACGCGGTGACCGCGAGCAGCGCGACGACGGGGGTCGCGGCGACGGCGAGGGCCTTGGGGCGGCTCAGCTGAGCGAGGCGAGACAGCACCGGTTCAATGTAACCGGTGGCCACGGGCGCCGTGGCTCGCGGCCTTCGGCCTGGCTCGTCCTCAAACGCCGGACGGGCTTGATCTCCTCAGCGCAGCGCCTCGGCGACTTCGCGGGCCGCGTCCACCACCCGGGGCCCCACCCGCTCCGGCACCGAGTCCGCCAGCATGACGACCCCGACGCTGCCCTCAAGCCCGGTCACCCCGACCAGGGGCGCGGCGGCGCCGCTCGCGCCCGCCTCCAGCTCACCGTGTGTGAGCGCGTACCCGGGGTCGGTGATCTGGCCCTGCCGGGCGGCGAGTATCGCCTTGCCCGCGGCGCCCCGGTCGAGGGGGTGGCGGAAGCCCGTCCGGTACGCCACGTGGTAGTCGGTCCAGGTCGGCTCGACCACGGCGACGGCGAGGGCCTCGGTGCCGTCGACGAGGGTCAGGTGGGCCGTCGCCCCGATGTCCTCGGCGAGCGCCCGCAGCGCGGGCAGCGCGGCCTCGCGCACCAGCGGGTGCACCTGGCGGCCGAGCCGCAGGACACCGAGGCCGACGCGGGCGCGGCCGCCCAAGTCCCGTCGTACGAGCGCGTGTTGTTCGAGGGTGGCGAGAAGCCGGTAGACGACCGTGCGGTTCACGCCGAGCTTGTTGGACAGCTCGGTGACGGTCAGGCCGTGGTCGGTGTCGGCGAGAAGCTTGAGGACGCGCAGTCCTCGGTCGAGCGTCTGAGAAGTCTCCGCGGTCACGACGCCCACTCCTTAGTCGTGAGGGTCGACGGCCCCCTCTGCGGCGGGCACCGGCTGCGCTCCGGGGCGGCGCTGCCACGGGGCGTTGTGTAGCGGGGACAGTAGCGAGGGCGTCCCGCTCAGCGGAAGACTCCGTCCAGAATCCGGTCAAGGGTACGGAAAGACGGTCCGTATCGTCCCGATTAGCCCCGCCACATGTGGACGCGGAACGCACAATGCCTGCACGGAGTGCACACGTCCTCTGAACCACACCCGAAGGAACCGGTCCCAGCGCCCCGAAGCCGCCGGGGGGCAGCGCCCCGAAGCCGCCGGGGGGGCAGCGCCCCGAAGGGGCGCGGGGAACTGCGCGACCAGCCCCCACCAACCCGCACCCGAAAAACCGAGCCCCAGAGCCCATAGCCCCACACCCGCACCGGCAAGCCCCGCGCGCTACCGCATCCGGGTCGCCCACTCCTGCACCTTGGCGATCCGCTGCCGCAGCTGCCCCCCGGTGGCCTCCGCGCTCGGCGGCCCCCCGCACGCGCGCCGCAGCTCGGTGTGGATCACCCCGTGGGGCTTGCCGCTCTGGTGGGCGTACGCGCCGACCATCGTGTTGAGCTGCTTCCTCAGTTCGAGGAGTTCCTTGTGGGAGACCACGGGACGCCGCTCGGCGGGCAGTTCGAGGAGGTCGGCCTCCTCCGCGGGCTTCTTCTTGCTGTGCGCGATCTGCCGGGCCTGCCGCTTCTGGAGCAGCAGCTGCACCTGGTCGGGTTCGAGGAGGCCCGGGATGCCGAGGTAGTCCTGCTCCTCCTCGCTGCCGGGGTGCGCCTGCATGCCGAACTCGGCGCCGTCGAAGAGCACCCGGTCGAAGACGGCGTCGGACTCCAGCGCCTCGAAGGGCAGCGTGTCCTGCTCGCCGGTGTCCTCGTCCTGCTGCTTGTTCGCCTCGTCCATCTCCTGCTCGGACTCGGCGTACGGGTCCTCCTCGCCCTGCTTCTTCGGCTTGTCGAGGACGTGGTCGCGCTCGACCTCCATCTCGTTGGCGAAGCCGAGCAGGTCGGGGACCGTGGGCAGGAAGACGGACGCGGTCTCGCCGCGCCGCCGCGAGCGCACGAAGCGGCCCACGGCCTGGGCGAAGAACAGCGGCGTGGAGATCGTCGTCGCGTACACGCCGACCGCGAGCCGGGGCACGTCGACGCCCTCGGACACCATGCGGACGGCGACCATCCAGCGCTGGTCGCTGCCGCTGTAGTCGTCGATGCGCTGCGAGGCCCCGGTGTCGTCGGAGAGCACCAGGGTGGCCTTGGTCCCGGTGATCTCCCGGATGAGCTTGGCGTACGCGCGCGCGGATTCCTGGTCGGAGGCGATCACCAGGCCGCCCGCGTCCGGGATGGCCTTGCGGACCTCGCTCAGGCGGCGGTCGGCGGCCTGCAGGACGTTCGGCATCCAGTCGCCGCGCGGGTCAAGGGCGGTGCGCCAGGCCTGCGAGATCGCGTCCTTGGTCATCGGCTCGCCGAGCCGGGCGGCGATCTCGTCACCGGCCTTGGTGCGCCAGCGCATGTTGCCGCTGTAGGACAGGAAGATCACGGGCCGCACGACGCCGTCGCCGAGGGCGCTGCCGTAGCCGTAGGTGTAGTCGGCGGAGGAGCGCCGGATGCCGTCGTTGCCCTCCTCGTACGTCACGAAGGGGATCGGGTTGGTGTCGGAGCGGAACGGCGTTCCGGTCAGGGCCAGGCGCCGCGTCGCGGGCTCGAAGGCCTCCAGGCAGGCCTCGCCCCAGGACTTGGAGTCGCCCGCGTGGTGGATCTCGTCGAGGATGACGAGGGTCTTGCGCTGCTCCACGCGGTTGCGGTGCAGCATGGGCCGCACGCCGACGCCCGCGTAGGTCACGGCGACGCCCTGGTACTCCTTGCTGAGCGGGCCCGCGCTGTACTCCGGGTCCAGCTTGATGCCGATCCGCGCCGCGGCCTCGGCCCACTGCTTCTTCAGGTGCTCGGTGGGGGCGACCACGGTGACCTGCTGCACGACGTGGTGGTGGAGCAGCCAGGACGCGAGGGTCAGCGCGAACGTCGTCTTTCCGGCGCCGGGCGTGGCCACGGCGAGGAAGTCGCGGGGCTGCTCCTGGATGTACTTGTCCATCGCCCCCTGCTGCCAGGCGCGGAGCTTGCTGGCGGTACCCCAGGGAGCGCGCCCCGGGAAGGCGGGCGAGAGATGGTGCGAGGAGGAGGCGGCGGTAGTAGTCACGGTCTCCGTTTTTGACGCTGGGGTACGTACGACAACCGGGCCACCCTACCGGTGAGATGACCGCACTCCGGGGTTGACGCTCGAGTCGGGGCCGGGGTGCGACGCGGTTCACACCGGGGCCGCCGAGCGTGTTCGTACGGTCACTCCGGCGGGACCCAAGGGGCCTCAGGAGGTCTCGGCGGGCCCCCGCAGCCGCGTCCCCACCCAGGCGCCCGCGAGGGCGACCAGGGCCATCGGCAGGAACACCGCGGTGAACGCCCCCGGGTGCGAGCCCTCCGCGCCGCTGCCGTGGCCGCCGACCATGCCGCCGCCGAGCGCGGCGAACGCGGCGCCGCCCGCGGCGAGCAGCAGCGTGTTGGACAGGCCGTCGGATATCTGGAGGCTGGCGGCGTTCGCGCCCGCGTCCTTGGGCGGCGACAGCTTCAGGAGCAGGACGCTGGTCGAGGCGATGACCATGCCCATGCCGAGGCAGCCGACGCCCCAGGCGACCGCGACCACCCACACCGGGACGGCGTCGATCAGCACGGTGGGCGCGGTGGCGATGGCGGCGGCCACCAGGACCATCCCGGTGACGACGAGCTTCTCCCGGTGGACCTCCATCCGGGGCCGCGACTGCGCGTACGAGCCGAGCGCCCAGGTGGCGCCGCCCGCCGCGAGCGAGAGGCCCGCGAGCGTCGGCGACAGGCCCCGCTCGCTGACGAGCATCAGCGGCACGAAGGACTCGGCGGCGACGAAGGACCCGGCGGCCACGCCTCTGAGGAGCACGACGGAGGGCAGCCCGCGCGCCGCGCGGTAGGTGCCCCGGGGCAGCAGGCCGAGGACGGAGGGCACGAGCAGGGCCGCGCCGACGGCCAGCGGAAGGAGGGACAGCCAGCGCAGCTCCTGCCCCGCGTACTGGAGCAGTCCGGCGCCGAGCGAGATGCCGAAGGCGAGCCGGACGCGGCGGCGGTCGAACGCCGCGACCGGGGCGTGCGGGTCGAGGGGCCCGGAGGCGGTGCGCCGGATCGCGGGCAGCGCGAGCGAGAGGGGCGCGGCGACGAGCACCGGGACCCCGATGAACACCCACCGCCACCCGAGGTGCTCGGTCACCGTGCCTGACACCAGCGGCCCGACCACGGACGGCACGACCCAGGCGGCCGCGAACGCCGCCATGATCGACGGCCGCAGCGCCTCCGGATAGGCCCGGCTCACCACCACGTACAGCGACACGATGACGAGGCCGCCGCCGAGGCCCTGCACGGCGCGGCCGAGGATGAACTGCCACATCGCGGCGGCCGTCCCCGAGAGCAGCAGGCCCGCCGCGAAGGCGCCCATCCCGCACATCAGCGGCCCGAGCGGCCCGCGCCGGTCGCCCCACTGCCCGGAGAGGACCATGCCGAGCAGGCTCGTCGTGAAGTACGCCGAGAACCCGAACGCGTACAGCGACACTCCGTCCAGCTCCCGGGCCGCCACCGGCATCGCCGTCCCCACGGCGGTCGCCTCGAAGGCGATGAGCAGCACGACGGAGACGATGCCGATGCTCAGCGCGCGGTAGGGCTTGGCGAGGACACCGCCGCCGTCGCCGTCGCCGTGCTGACCGGCCGGTGACGGCGCCGTCTCATCGGCGGCGGGGCCTGGGGCTGGGGCGACGTCGGTGTCGTGGGAGTCCGGGGTGGTCATTGGGCCAGGTTAGGAGCCGCCACTGACACTCCGCGCCTGCCGCGGGACGGTCCCGTCCTGGTCCCTTGGTCGTACGTCTTCGGGCCTTCGGCGGACGGGACCGGTCCCGTCGGGGTTGGCTAGCGTCCCGAGGCGGGAGGTGCGATGGGTGTCTTTCTCATATGCCTGGCGTTCGTGGTGGCTGGCGGGCTCGTGGCCGTGGAGCGAAGGGCGACGCTCCGCCGCCGTGCGGACCAGCGAGTGCACGCGCTGTACGAGGCCGCGGCGCGCGGTGACAGCGCGTGGCTGCGGCAGCGGGCCGGTGACGGCGCGGAGACCGTGAACCTGCAAACCAGCGAGGGGAACAGCGCGCTGCACCTCGCGTATTACCAAGGTGACGAGAACGCCGTCGACCTGCTCATGGCATTCGGCGCCGATGCCCGGCTGCGCAACCGCCAGGACCTCGTCCCGCCCGAGATGACCGAGGTGGGGCGCGTGGAGGGGCTGCTGCGGGAGTGCGTGGCGCTGCTGCGGCCGGACGGCGCGTGGGACGACGAGGACGCGGCCCACACGCTGTACCACGAGGTGAGCGCCGCGCAGCCCCGCCACGTCTTGCCCGCTCTCTCCGCCCTGGTGCTGCGGCCGGGGCCCGAGCAGCGGGACGCGTTCCGGGTGGCGATCAAGCTCGGGGTACCCGGCTCCGAGGCGAGGCTGGAGGAGCTGCTGCACGCGCACGGCGACGTAGAAACGGCCACGGACTTCCTCAACTCCGGCTCCTCTGCGCTGTGTTGGGCGGGCGAGCGGTGGGCCCGCCGCAACGGCTTCCGGGCGCATCTCGCGGTGGGCGGCAGCAGGGGGGGCGCGCTGGGGCCGGTTCTAGCGCCGGTCTTACAGCAGCCTCGCGCTCTCCAGAACCGCGTCCACCGCCTCCTGCTCGCCCCCTTCCCCGGGCTTCGCCACCCCCAGCAGGAACACCGAACGCCCGGCGTCCGCGCTGATCAGCGTCATCCGCAGATGTACCTCGCCGCCCTCGCCGTCCTCCACCGCGAGGGCCACCGTGTGGGCGGGGCGGCCGTCGACGGTCGTCGCCTCGGACTCCGTCTGCTCCGACGATCCGTCCGGGTAGAAGTACGTCGCGTTGGAGCGGGCCGCGCTCTTCGCCCGCGCCTCCAGCTGCGACTCCGCGAGGGGGTCCGCCCGCCCGGTGAGCACGATGCCGAAGTCGCCGTCCCCACCGCTCCCTACGCCCGCGCCGCCGCCCTCGCCGTGATCCGCGTCCACCGTCCGGATCGTGCTCGTGTAGGCGTCGACGAGGTCCTTCTTGTCCTGCTTCCAGCCCTCGGGAATCCGGTACGAGAGGCCTGCCTTCAGGTCCGTGGCCCAGGGCCGCCCCGCCAGCGGATCGTCGTCCCCGCCCCTGGTCCACCACCACGTCCCGAGCCCGGCGGCCACCACGGCGACGGCCACCGCGGCCACGGCCAGCGGCCGCCACCGCCGACCGCGCCCCGGCGGCGGCGCCGGTGCGTACGGGGGTGGCGTCGGCGCGTACGAGGGCGGCGGGGGCGGTGTCGTCATGCGAACAGTCTCGCCTCGGCCGTGAACTGGACCTTGAGTACCCGTACTCACCGACTACTCAGACGCGCGCCCTCACCACGACCTCCCCACGACCTCCCCACGACACGGCTTTTCAGACAGCTTTCCCCTGTGACCCGGCGCACGAGCCGTGGACCAACCGTGAAGAACTTTCACGGTATCGTCACTTCCACCGCAGAATCTGCGGCGCGGACACCGCCCGGACGAACGCACCGCAAGATCAACTTCGTTCAAGAATGCACTATTTGCACGCGGATGTCCTTAATGATGGCCAACTCTTTCCGTTGATTACGGACATGCCGCCACCTCCCTGTACGTATGGCTTCAGCAGCCCCGGCCGACCACCGGAACTGCTGCTTCACCACGTTCACTTGGGGGTTTTTCGCATGTCCGGAATCACTCGCCGCCGGGCCATCGGTGCCGCGGGCGCCGTCGCCGGTATCGCCGTCGTCGGCGCGGCCCAGGCCGCCACCGCGGCCGCCTCGCGCGGCACGCACGACGGCCACGGGGGCTCCACCGAGCCCGCGCCCTTCGACGAGGTCTACCTCGGCCGCCGCATCCAGGGCGGCCCCACCACGGGCCACGGCGGACACCACGCGGGCCACGGCGACGGCTACTCCGTCCGCATCGACGGCGACGAACTGCACATCATGCGCAACGCCGACGGCACCTGGATCAGCGTCATCAACCACTACGAGCCGAGGGCCACGCCGCGCGCGCTCGCCCGCGCCGCCGTCGTCGAGCTCCAGGGCGCCGTCCTGGTCCCGCTCGCCCCGTCCCCGTCCGCCGTCTGATCCGGAGCGCCGCCGCCATGGCCGTACGCAAGAACCAAGCCCAGCTCACCGCCGACGAGAAGCGCCGCTTCGTCACCGCCCTGCTCGCGCTGAAGCGCGACGGCCGCTACGACTCCTTCGTCAGCACCCACAACGACTTCATCATGAGCGACACCGACAACGGCGACCGCGTCGGCCACCGCTCCCCGTCCTTCCTCCCCTGGCACCGCCGCTTCCTCATACAGTTCGAGCAGGCCCTCCAGTCCGTCGACGCGTCCGTGACGCTCCCCTACTGGGACTGGACCACCGACCGCACCCCCGCCGCGTCCCTCTGGGCCCCCGACTTCCTCGGCGGCACAGGGCGCCCCCGCGACGGCCAGGTCACCGACGGCGCGTTCGCCTCTTCCGGCAACGGCTGGCGCATCAACGTCCGCGTCGACGGCCGCGACTTCCTCCGCCGCAGCCTCGGCGCCGGCGGCGTCCAGCTCCCCACCAAGGCCGAGGTCGACTCCGTCCTCGCCATGTCCACGTATGACGCCCCGCCGTGGAACAGCGCCTCCGACGGCTTCCGCAACCACCTGGAGGGCTGGCGCGGCGTCAACCTCCACAACCGCGTCCACGTCTGGGTCGGCGGCCACATGGCCACCGGGGCCTCCCCCAACGACCCCGTCTTCTGGCTCCACCACGCCTACGTGGACAAGCTCTGGACCCAGTGGCAGTCCCGCCACCCCAACTCGCCCTACCTGCCCGCCGCGGGCACCCGCGACGTGGTCGACCTCAACGACACGATGCGCCCGTGGGGCAACGTGACACCGGCGGACATGCTGGATCACAAGCGGTACTACACGTACGACGTGGCCGCCTAGCCCTGCGGCCGGGCGGGCGATCAGTCCCGGCTCGCGTACGCCACGAAGTCGCGCCAGGCGCGCGAGGCGAACGCGAGCTGGGGCTTTGTCGTGGTGGGTCAGCTGGTGTTCAGGTGCCAGCGGGTTCCGTCGGGGATGTACCAGACGGAGGCGTCGCCGCTGGCTTCGCGGGCGTAGCCGAACTGGTCGTGCGTGGGCTGGTTGTGGGCGTTCCACCAGTGCCAGGCGGCTTCGGCCTGCTTCCACAGGTCGGCGTCGCCGCCGTAGGTGACGCTTTGGTCAGTGCTGAAGGGAACGCGGGCCCATGCGCCGTCGCCGCGCTGGAGTTGGATGCTCGTGGTGCCGGTGGCGTCGTCGATGTCGTAGACGAGTTCGGTCTCGGGCAGATGCAGCGCGAGGAGCAGGCGCAGTGTGTAGTGGGCCTGGATGTCGGTGGCCGTGAGTGTGGTGGGCCGGGTGTCGGCCTGTGGTGCGCGTTGCGGGCGGTTGGGCTGGGGGTAGGTGCGCGGGTCGTTGCGGGCGGGCATGAAGCGGCCTGCGGTGGTGGTGAAGTGGCCGATGGCGCGCTGCTCTTCGTCGACGGTCAAGGAGACGAGTCCGCCCTCGATGCCCAGCGTGACGTCGGTGACGATGACGGCGCCGGGCTTGGCGCGGGCGATCCACTGGTGCGGGATGGCGGGGACGGAGCAGGTGGAGATGATGCGGTCGAAGGCGTGCTCTGTGGGGAGGGCGGTGCGGCCGTCGCCTGTGGTGAGGTCGGGCGTGTACCCGATCTGGGTCAGGCGTGTCCTCGCGGTGTCGGTGAGGTCGGGGTCGACGTCGATGGAGTGCACGAGGTGATCCCCGAGTCGTGCGCACAGCAGGGCGGCGTTGTAGCCGGTGCCGGTGCCGATCTCCAAGGTGCGGTGGCCGTCGCGGACGGACAGGTCTTCCAGCATTCCGGCCATGAGGCTGGGCAGGGTGCTGGAGGAGGTGGGAAAGCCGGTCCACGCGGTGTCGTCGACTTGCTCGGCGGTGCCCGGGTCCAGGGCGGTGACGAGGGTGACGTCGCGGTAGGCGGCAGCCAGGTGCCGTACGTCGGCTACGGCGCGCCGCTGGCGCCACACAGTGATGCCCTTGTCGCTCTGCTCCTGGTCGAACCAGGACGGTACGAGGACGTGGCGGGGGACGGCGGCGAACGCCGCGCCCCATTGAGGGGTGCGGATGGCCCCGGCGTTCTTGAGTTCCTCGGCCAGTGCCGTCATGTGCGGGCGTGCCGCGTCGAGGGTGGCGTCGCTCACGTGCGGACTCCTTGCAGTTCGTCAGCGATGGCCTCCGCGATGGGCAGGCCGGTGGTGTGCTGAATCCAGTCCCATTGCCCGCACGGGTTGGCCTCAAGGAACGTCCAGGTGCCGTCGGGCGAGACGACGAAGTCCAGCGCGGCGAAGCGCAGTCCGAGACGGTCCATCAGGCGGTGCACTCCGTGCGCGATGTGACCGGGGGTGTCGGTGGCGCGGTAGGTGAGCGAGGGATAGTCGCTGCGCCAGTCTTCGTGTGCTGCTGTGCTGCCCGCGTGGATCTCCGCGGCGAGTAGCTGGTCGCCTGCCACGGTGAGGCGCACCTCGTGCGCTTTGGGTATCCAGGCTTGGAAGAGGTGCGCGGTGGAGTCGATGCCGCGTAGGTCGTCGAGGTCGGCGTGGGGCACGCGTCGGGTGTAGACGGTCTTGAGCTCGCCGCCCTCGACGAGAACCGGGGAAGCGATGGGCTTGCAGATGATCGGGCCGGGGGTGTCGGCGCAGAACGCGCGGACGGCGTCGGGGTTGTTGGTGATCAGTGTGGGCGGGATGGTCAGGCCGCAGGAGCGGGCGGCGGCGAGTTGGATCGGCTTGTACTCGGTGCGGGACATGGCAGCGGGATGGTTCACCCAGCGGCAGTCGAGCGCGGTCAGGATGCCGCCGAGCCCAGAGCGGGCCTGCGCGGCAGCGAAGCGTTGCTCGGGCTGGGACATGCCCGCGGGCAGGCGGAACGGGGTGGGCGCGCGGTAGTAGACGGCGTGGACGTCGGCCAGGTCGACGGCGCGGTGTCCGGTGGTGAGCTGCCCGTGCCAGCCGCGCCAGTCGTTGATGCGTCCGGTGAGGGTGAGCTCTTGGGGGAACTCTGCGGTGTCCATGCGGAACACGGACGCGCCGCGGTCGGTCAAGACCTTGATCACGCGGTCCGTCGGCCAGTCGTCCTGGGCTGCGATGACGAGAACGATGGGCATCCCGTGTCAGTCCTTTGGGCCCTCGTCGAGCGGCGGGGGGTTCTTGATGCTGCCGTCCGGGAGGGTGGGGGTGTGCGTGGCCATGTACGGGAGCGGTCCGTCGTAGAGGCTGACGGACATCTGCGATTCCTCGTCGTAGGTGGACGGGGGTTTGAAGATGGCCTGTGTGGCGTCTGGCGTACGGGCGTGCCGCAGCACCCAGGGGCGGGTGTCCGGCGCGGACGGAAGCTCTGAACTGAGCGGGGCGGGCCCGTCGGCGGAAGCGAGTGGGAACCCCTCGCGCGGGTGAGCTAGCACGGTCACGGTGTGTCCTTCCCTCGTGGGGCGGGGGTCTGAAGCAGGGCGTAGCCGTTGGGCGGCAGTACAAGGGGGCGGGCGGAGAGGCTGTAGCGCGTGGTGTTGTCTGCGACGGTGAAGCGGAAGAGGTTGCCGTCGCGCATCGCACTGAGCACGTCGTCGTGCTCGGCGGTGGTGTGATCCCAGGCGAGCTCGGCCCACATCCGCAGGGCTCCTGACGCGTCGAGCTGTCCCTCGTGCTGCTCTTCCGGCACCTCGACGGCCCCGATGGGGACCCATGGCGTATCGAGGGGCGGATCGATGAGGTCGGCCAAGTACCGGGCCTGGGTCGTCAGCCATCGCACGGCCGAGCGGGGAGTGGGCGCGAGGTAGACGCGTACCAGCCACTCGCGGGTGTGCTGAGGGGCGACGGCCTCGGCCACGGTGATCTCGCACCACAAGCAGTGGCCAGCCGGGTACGGCGCAGTGGGGGCGCTCACTGCCAGTTCCCGGATACGGCGCGGTAGTGGCGCGTGTGGTGCTCGCGGTAGTCGAGGTGCGCAGGGTTGGCCTTGAGGTGGCCGAACGTCCACTTCTCGCCGTCGGTGACCTGGCTACTGGGGACACTGGACGCCCCGCAACACATGCACTCCCGCCATGACAGCGGCGGCTCCGCGTCGGCATCGGCGTTCGGGGCGACGGTGTAGTTCCGGAACGCGGCGCGTGATCGAGTCACCGGTCGACCTCCCCGCGAAGCTTGGCGAGATGGCGGTCGATCTCCCGCTGTAGCGCGACGATCCGCGCCGTCAGGCTGCCGTTTGACGGCTCGCTGGTGGTGCGCTCTTCCTGCGGTCCCTGAGCTGTCGACATGCGGGCCCCTCAACAGATGGGCTGTACGGGCGTCTTCGTCGCTCCGAGCAGGAGCGGCCGATACCGCATGCTGGACCCACGCGAAGGCCCCGACTATCAGGACTTGTTGATAGTCGGGGCCAGAGCGTGACGGGCGGTTAAGCGCCCAGCCAGGTTCCGTAGGAGAGGAAACTATCGGGCAGTTGCCGCTTGGCGGCCTCCAGCCCGGCGTACGTCTCGCGCACAGTGGGGTGATATCGCGCCTGTTGAGGAGCGGCCTTCCGGGACTTCAGCAAGTGGCCGAACGCGCCGTCGAGGTCTCCCGTCCACATCAGGGAGCGGGCGTACTCGGCGTGGTGATGGCTCCGGCGGGAGGCTGGCCAGTCCTTGGGAAAACGCACAGTGCGACCCGCGCTGACCGCGTCGGCGTACTCGTCGAGTTCAGCGGCGACGCTCACTCTGTGCACGGCCACGTTGGTGGGCCCGAAGCTCAGCCAGTGCACCTTGACGGCTTCCCCGGTGCGCTCGGCCAGTCTCTCCGCCTCGTTCAAGTGGCCTTCGGCCCGATCTCCGTCGTGCGCACGCCCGGCCATGACGGCAGCTCCAAGGTGGAGTTGCCCCGTGACCACATCGCGTTCGCGCCCCGCGTCGGCCTGCTCCAGGATGCTCAGTCCCATGCGGACCAGACGTTCTCCCGTGCGGAATTGACCCTCGCGGAGATAAGTCAAGGCACGCATGTACCGGTACATGCCGCCGAATACGGCATCGGACCCGCGGTGGGCGGCCCAGTCCATGCGGGAGAGGGAAATCGCGGCGAGATCAGCGAATCCCAGCTTGGTCGCGACGTCGTATGCCGTGCGGTAGGTACTGGCGAGGAGTAGCCAGCCTTCGGTGGAGTTGGTGACGTGTGCCGCGGTGGTGACTTCTTGGATCAGCCCGGCGACCTCGCTGGCCGCGTGCTTGATCTCTCCGGCCCGCACTGCCACGAGAAGCCTCTCGGCATCATCGGCGAGGAGCGCATGCGGGCGAGGGGTGATCTCGGGGTCGGCTCCCAGGTCGTACACGTCTAGCGCTTCGCGAATCGGTCGTATCAGGACGTCGAGTTCATCAAGGCGCAGCTCGGTCAGGTACGGCTGGCCTTGAATCGTGGCGACATCCACACGCATGGCTCGCGCAACCCTGGCGACCACGTGCGGGCTGGCCGGAATGACGCCCTGCTCAACCTTCGTGAGGGTGCTGTACGGAAGTTGAGAGAGCTCTGACAGCGCGCGTTGCGTGAGATGGCGCTCTTGGCGTAGGCGCTTGATGCGCCTGCCGGTGTGGTCATGAGGTAGAGCGTGCATGCTGGCTCCTGTCTGACTCGACACCTGCACGGTACCCGCTCGCGGTTGCGGGAGATCAGCCAGAACGGCGAAAGGGCGGCCAGGACCGGGAGCGGCCACCGGCGGCGTTCGAGGTCGTCGACGCGTGCGCCGAGCGGCTGCCCCAGGAGGCGGGGACGGCGGTGACCCAGGGCCTCCATGAACGCCGTATGGCAGTCGCGTTGCGGCGGTGGTGATGACCTTGAGCCAGGGCACCGCCACCGCCTACCGTCGAAGACAAGAGCACAGCCTGGCCGTGTGCCCGAGTGGTTGAGGGATTCGCCTGCAAAGCGAAGCACACCGGTTCGATTCCGGTCACGGCCTCCAGGATCGCCCCCGGATCAGGGGGTCAGGGCGCTGCCCGCCTTCCACTGGTCCCACGGCACGTTCCAGTCGCCGTAGCCGTTGCCGGGCTCCACGGTCTCCTTGGAGCCGGTGACGCGGATGACGTCGCCGGGGATGACCTCCTCGTAGAAGCGGCGCGCGGTGCCGTCCGTAGCGAGGCCTATGCAGCCGTGCGTGACGTTCGTGTTGCCCGCGAAGGTGTTCGCCTTGGGGTTCTGGTGCAGGTAGGTGCCGGACGTCGTCAGGTGCACCGCGTACTCGTAGTAGCCCTTGTACGCGTCCCCGTAGCCCACCGTCCGGGAGTCCATGAACACCCGGCGCTGCTTGTCGGAGACGACCATCGTGCCGTTCCAGGTGTCCATCCCCGGGGCGCCCGCCGTGACGGGGACGCGGCGCGTGGTGCCGTCCTTGACGACGGTCATGGTGTGGGCGCGGACATCGACCGTGGCCACCAGGGAGCGGCCCACCGTGACGTTCGCCAGTATCGCGGAACCCGCCCGCAGGGTGATCTTCGTACCCGGCTTCCAGTACGTCTTCGGGCGGTAGTCGATTCGCTGCCCGTCATGCAGGTTGCGGTCCTTGACCCAGCTCCAGGAGCCGGTCGTGCCGTTGTCCGTGCGGACCGTGAGGCGCTTCTCCACGTCCGCCCGCCGCGACGGCGGCACGGGACGCGCGAACGTCACGGAGAGCGGCATGCCGACGCCGACGGTCTGGCCGTCGAAGACGTTGACCTTGGCGCCCTCGCGCAGCGCCTCCGGCAGCGGCTTGGCGCGCGGCGTCGGCTTCCGCGCCGGGGCCGAGGCACCCGGCTTCTCGCCCGCCCCGCCGCTCGTACCGCCAGCGGAGCCCTCCCTGACGCCGCCCGCGTCACCGCAGCCCGCGAGCAGCAGCGCGCAGAGCGCCGCCACGGCCACCGGTCCCCCGGCGCTCCTCGCCGTCACGCCCTTGCTTCCCCTGATTCCCCTGATTCCCCTGGTCAACAGAGCCCCCCTGTGTGGTGTGCTTCGATGTACGCGACTTGTACGCACGCCGGGGGTCACCGGGTTGCGTGGGACGGGCGGAAAGTTTCTTCAGCACGGGGGCGGCATGACGGAGGACGAGTTCGACGCGTTCTACGCGTCGGCGTTCCCGCGCGTCGTCGGGCAGGTGTACGCCTTCACCGGCGACCACGGCCAGGCCCAGGACGTCGTCCAGGAGGCGTTCGTACGCGCCTGGGACCGGCGGCGCGACTTCCTCGCCACCGAGGCGCCCGAGGCCTGGATCCGCACCGTCGCGATGCGGCTCGCGGTGAGCCACTGGCGCCGGGCCCGGCGCTGGCTGGAGCTGGTGCGCCGCACCCCGCCGCCCGAGCACGCCCCGGGCCCTGGACCCGAGCACCTCGCCCTGGTGCAGGCGCTGCGGCAGCTCCCGGAGGCCCAGCGCCTCGCGATCGTGCTGCACCACCTGTGCGACCTCAGCGTGGACCAGGTCGCCGCCGAGACCGGCGCCCCCACCGGAACCGTCAAGGCCCGCCTCTCCCGCGGCCGCGCGGCCCTCGCCGGGCTGCTTTCCCCAGCCGAGGAGACCGGCGGCGCGAAGGGCGCGCCGAGCGACGAGGAGGCCCGACGTGTCCGATGACCTGTCCCCCCGCGATCTCTCCACCGCGCTGCGGGGCCTCGCGGACACCGGCGAGACGCCCGCGCCGACCACCGGCGCGCAGGTCCGCCGCCGCGCCACGGCCCGGCGCCGACGCCGCCGCGCGGCCCTCGCGGGCGGCGCCGCCTGCGCGGTCGCGGCCCTCGCGTTCGGCCTGACCACCGCCCTCGGCGACGGCTCCGACGGGCGCCCTGCGCCGCCCGCCGCGCCCACCACCCGCTCCGCCGCGCCCGCCGCGACCGTGGACCTCGCCACGCGCACCCTGACCTGCGGCGACCGGAAGCTGCCCCTCTCGTCCGGCAACGCGAGCCACCCCACCAAGCCGGGCCGCATGACGGTCGTCGCCAAGTACCGCACGAAGCGCCTCGACAGCGTCACGGTCGGCCTGGGCGAGGAGTACGACGTCGCCCTCCCCTGGGTCATCGAACTGCGCGGCCCCGGCGGCGCCACCAACTACCTCGTCCCCATGACGTACGCCGAGCAGGCACCCGGCAGGCAGGACACCACCCGGGGCTGGATCGGCCTGCGCACCGCCGACGCCAAGTGGCTCTACGGGCAGCTGAGTCCGGGCTCCGTGGTGACGGTCGAGGGCAAGGCCCCCGCGGCTTCGCACTGAGGCGCGATGCGCCGGAATACCGCTCCCGGGGTGCGCCGCGCGCCCTAGGGTGGCCGCGTGGACGCAGGGGACTACATCTCCGCCGGGGGCGCGTGCGTGGCGGCGGTCAGTGCGTGCGTGGCGTGGTGGCAGGTACGGGCGGGGCAGCGGGCGGCGGGCAGGCAAGTAGCCGTCGCAGAGAGCCAGTTGGCACATGAGAGGGGCCTGAAGGACCAGGCGGAGCGGCCCCTGTTCGAGATGGCCGGGGTCGAGACGGACGTCGACCACGGGCGCGCCCCGCGCATCACCGCCGAGATCCGGCAGTGCGGCGGCGCCCCGCTGGCCGAGGTGTACTTCGCCGCCCACCTGGACGACGAACCGGCGGCCATCATCACGTCCACGGGCGACGGACCGCCCTGCTGGCTGCACACCGGGCCCGGCACCACGAAGACCGTCACCGTCCAGGCCGCCGAACGGCACTACGGCAAGGTCGAGGTGCGCGTCGACCTCAACTGCCGGGAGGCGCACGGGGGCCGGACGTGGAAGTGCCGGGTGGTGGGGTACACGCGACCGCCGGTCCTCCTGGGGCGGCTCGACGCCGCGGCCGTCCCCGTGGCGCGCCGCCTGGCGCTCATGGACACCGTGCCGCGCCGCTCCCGCGTCGAGTTCGGCCTGCTCTCCGTGGTTCCCGTGCCCGCGCCCCGGCCCGAGGCCCCGGGCGCGGACGACGACACCGACGACATCTGGTGACCCCCCACACGGCGAAGGGGCGGTTCCCATCGGAACCGCCCCCGTGGCGTCTCAGTCAGCGAGGCGCCCGAACGCCGGGGTTATCAGCCCCAGCCCGTGTCGTTGTCATCCCCCATGACAATCTCCCCCGTTGAGTCGAGTGGTGCGTCGAATGGTTCGGGACTCTTCGATAGTGCCCTGCGACGCGCCGGGACTAAAAGGGATTTATGGGGGCTTGAGAGGGCTGGGACCCCATCGCGACCGTTCGGGCACCGGTCGGAGACATTCCGCGCTCAGACCACCGCCGCCTCGCCGAGGCGCCCCAGAATCGCGTCCACCGTCTGATCCACCGTCAACTCCGAGCTATCGAGCCACAGTCCAAGGCGCGGGGTGTCCGCGCGCAGGCCCTGGTCCAGGGCCTCGACGGTCCACTCGCCGTAGCCCGTCTTGCCACGGGCGGCCTCGCGGGCGGCGACCGCGTCCGGGCGGGGCGCGAGCACGACGACGTACAAGGGGCGGGTCCGCACCAGGTCGACGTACCGCTTCAACTCCTCCCCCAGGATGACGTCCTGGACGACCGCGATGAAGCCCGCGGCGGCGTACGCGTCCGCCGTCGACGCCGACAGGCCGTAGCGGAGCCGCAGTTGGGCCTCCGCCTCGCCGCCCGCGCCCGGCTCGTACTCCTCGCGGCCGGAGACGATCATGCGCCGGAAGACGTCCCCGCGGACGTGCGCGGCCCGTGGCAGCCGCTCCGCCAGGGCCTGCGCGACCGTCGACTTGCCCGCGGCCATGATGCCGGTGATGACGATGACCCCGTCGGGGGTGGCACTGGTAGTCACGGCCGGAACGTATCCCAGGGCGCCCCTGGGGCTCCCGTCATTTTCCGGCGCGGGGCCCGCTCAGGCCAGCTCCGCGCCCACGGCCGCCTGCGGCCGGATCGGCAGGCGGTTCACCGGGCGGCCCGTCGCCGCCCGGACCGCCGACGCGATCGCCGCCGGGCACGTGACCACCGGCACCGCGCTCGCCGCCTTCGCGCCGAAGGGCGCGACGACGTCCCGCTCCTCGACCAGTTTCACGATGCGGATGTCCGGCGCGTCCAGGGCGGTGGGCAGCGCGTAGCCCGTCAGGTCCGGGTGGCGGACGAGGCCGCGCGGGGTGCGGAGGTTCTCGGTGAGCGCCGCGCCGAGGCCCTGGGTGACGCCCGCCTCGATGCGCACGCGCAGCTGCGCGGGGTTGAGGATACGGCCGACGTCCTGCGCGACCGCGAGCTCCACCACCCGCACCGAGCCGATCTCGATGTCCACGTCCACGACGGCGCGGATCGCGCAGAAGGCCATGCCGACGAACGCGTCGCCCTGGCCGTCGGCGTCCAGCGGCTCCGTCGGGTGCGGGCGGCACTGCGCCGTCGCCCACAGCTCCTTGCCGTCCATCGCCTCCTCGACGGTCGTCGACAGGACGCCGTCGTACGAGGTGATCTTGCCGTCGGCGATCTGGAGCAGCTCGGTGGACATGCCGAACTTGTGCGCGAGGGGCTGTAGGAGCTGGGTGCGGACCATCTTCGCCGCGCGCTCCACCGCGCCGCCCGACACCCAGGTGTGGCGGCCGTGGCAGCTCGGCCCCGACGGGGGCTGGTCGGTGTCCACGGGGGCGACGCGCACGTCGTCGATGCCGAGGGTCTCCTGGACGATCTGCCGGGCCAGGGTCGCGAAGCCCTGGCCGGTCTCCACGGCCGCGCAGATCACCGTCGCCACGCCGTCGTGGACCTTCACGGTGGCCGTGGAGACCTCGTCCGCGCCCTCCGCGCCGAGCAGCTGCACCATGCCGAGGCCGTAGCCGACGCCGCGCCGCACGGCGGCCGGTTCGCCCGCGCCCTCGGGCCCGCCGGGCAGCAGCCACTCCTCCTGCGGGGTGTCCTTCGGCAGCTCGGGCAGCGGGAAGTCCCGTACGGCGGCGAGGAGTTCGGCCGTCGGGGCCGGACACGTCACCGTCTGTCCCGTGGGCAGGACGTCGCCCGTCGCGAGGGCGTTGCGCAGCCGCACCTCAGCCGGGTCGACGCCCAGCTTCTTGGCCAGCTTGTCCATCTGCGCCTCGTAGGCGGCGCAGACCTGGAAGGCGCCCTCGCCGCGCACATGGCCCGACGGCGGGTTGTTCGTGCGGACGGCCCAGCCCTCGATGAAGGCGTTCGGGACGACGTAGGGGCCGCAGGCGAAGGACACCGCCGCGGCGAGCACCTGCGCGGACGTGTCCGCGTACGCGCCCGCGTCGAGCAGGATCTGCGCCTCGACCTTGACCAGCGTGCCCTCCGCGTCCGCGTGGTGGCGGTAGCGCAGGAGCGTGGGGTGGCGGTGGGCGTGGCCGAGGAAGGACTCCTCGCGGGTCGCGGTGAGCTTCACCGGGCAGCCCGTCTTCAGGGCGAGCAGACCGAGCGGCAGCTGGAAGCTCGCGTCCTCGCGGTCGGCGGTGGCGCCGGGCACGCCGGTGACGACGACCTTCACCAGGTCGGGGCCGAGTCCGTACACGGCGGCGGCGCGGTCGCGGTCGCCGTGCGGGTCGGTCGACGCGACGTACAGCTCGACGCCGCCGTCCGGGCGCGGCACCGCGAGCCCGGCCTCCGCGCCGATCGGCGCCGGGTCCTGGCGGCCGATGCGGTACAGGCCCTCGACGACGACCTCGCCGGTCGCCTCCGGGTCGCCGTGGCGCAGCGGGATGTGCCGGATCAGATTGCCGTCGGGGTGCAGCGGGGCCGCCTCGAAGGCCTGCTCCGGGTCCGTCACCGCGTCCAGGGGCTCGTACTCGACGATGATCGCGGCGGCGGCCATGCGGGCCGTGTCCGGGTGGTCGGCGGCGACGGCGGCCAGCGGCTCGCCGTGGTGGCGCACCACCTCCGAAGCGAACACCGGCCGGTCGGCGGGCCCGCGCCCGTGCGCCGCGGCGCCCGGCACGTCCTCGTGCGTGACGACGGCGCGGACGCCCGGCAGCTCGCGCGCGTGGCTGGTGTCGATGGAGACGACGCGCGCGTGCGCGTGCGGGGAGCGCAGCACGGCCGCCCACAGCAGGCCCTCGGCCCACAGGTCGGACGCGTAGGGGAACGTGCCCTCCGTCTTGGCCCTGAGGTCCGCCGACGGCAGCGAGGACCCGATGCCGTGCGGCAGCTGTTCGGCGCCGGGCTCGGCCTGGGCCACGCCTTCGTTGCTCGCGCCGTTCACGCCTGGTCTCCGTCCTGCCCGTACGGGCCCGCCTGGTGCGGGATGCGCGCCTGGTCGGCGGCCTGCTCGTCCTGCTGCTCCTGCTCGGCCGCGCCCTTGGCGGCGCGCTCGGCGACCACGTCGCGCACCGCGTCGAGCACGCCCCGGTAGCCGGAGCAGCGGCACAGGTTGCCGCACAGCGCGCGGCGGGTCTCCAGGTCGCTGGGCGCGGGGTTGCCCTCCAGGAGGTCGTGCAGCGTCATCGCCATGCCCGGTACGCAGAAACCGCACTGCACGGCGCCGCAGTTGGCCAGCGCCCGCTGCACGTCGGAGGGCTGGCCGTCGGCGGCGAGGCCCTCGACGGTGCGCACCTCGCTGCCGGCCGCGGTGGCCGCGGGCACCAGGCAGGACGCGACGAGCCGCCCGTCCACCTGGACGTTGCAGGCCCCGCACTCGCCCTGCGAGCAGCCGTCCTTGGCGCCCGCGAGGCCGAGCCGCTCGCGCAGCACGTACAGCAGCGACTCGCCGATCCAGGCGTCGGTGACGGGCCGGTCGGAGCCGTTGACCCGCAGGACGTACGAGATGAGCGGGTGCTCGTCGGCCTTCGCCACCGCCTCAACGGCCGGAGCAGCGGCTTCCGTTTCCTGCTCGGGGGTGGGCTCCTCGGCGGGGGTCTGCTCCTGGGGGTGCTCTGGGGCGGGGTCTGGGGACTGCTCCGGGGCCAGGTCCGGGGACTGCTCCGGGGCGAGGTCTTGTGCGGGTGCGGGTGCGGGCGTGAGCTCGGGCGCGGGTGCGGGCGTGCGCTCGGGCTCGGGCCCGGCGGCGGGCTCCGGGTCGGGGCTCGCCTCCGCCGCCACGGGGGCCACGAGGGCCGCGGGGGCCTCCGGTTCCGGCTCCAGCGCTTCGGGGGCCTGGAGGGCGGCGGGCGCCTCCGGCTCCTCGGCGGCGGGGGCTTGCGGGGCCGCCGGGGCCGCCGGGGCTGCCGGGGCTGCCGGGATCTCCGGCACGAAGGGCTCGGAGGCTTCCGGGATCTCCGGCACGAAGGGCTCGGGCGCCTCCGGGACTTCCGGCACGAAGGACTCGGGCGCCTCCGGGACTTCCGGCACGAAGGACTCCGGCGCCTCCACCGGCTCGGGTGCCTCGGGGGCCGCCTCCGGCTCCGCCACGGACTGCGGGGCGAACTCGGGCGTGAACTCCGACTGCGGCGCCGGAGGGGTCAGCGGCTGCGGCTCCGCGGCCTCTTCCGGCACGTCACGCGGCGCGAGCGTCCCGTCGGGGCGCTGGGTCACGACGAACAGCTTGGCAGTGCGCTCGAAGGGGGTCTCCTCGACGGCGGGCGGCGCGGCGGCGGGCGGCGCGGCCGGCTGCCCCGCTCGCGGCTGCTCGGCTCGCGGCTGCTCCACCGGCGGCTGCCCGGCCAGGGCTTCCGGCGCCCCGGGCACGAAGGGCTCGGGCGTCGTCGCCCAGGGCGCGGGGGCGCCCCCGGGCAGCGTCGCGGGCGGCGTGCCGCCGCCCCACTGGGCGGCCAGCGCGGACGCGGCGAACTCGCCCGATTCGTCCGGGAGATCACCATCCGCCACGGGGATGGACCACTGCCCGGTCACATCGTGCCCGGCGGGCGCGTGCCCACCGACGGGAGCGGTCGGCTCCTGGTGCCCGGGGTGCGCATGGCTGCCGGGGTGCGCGTGATCCCCATGGTTCACTGCGTCCGGAAACGTCCACTGGCCGGTGGCCCGCGGGTCGTAGGCGTCCTGGACCGGCCGCTGCTCGTAGGCGCCGTGGGCGTCCGGCGCGGCCGGTGCGTACGCCTCGTGCGCTTCGTACGCCTCGTGCGCGTCCGGCTCCGGGTGCGCGCCGGGGTCCGGCCAGGTCACGGTCCGCGTCGCGGCGGGCGCGACGCCGGTGACCTCGGGCGGCAGCACCCACACGCCCGTGGCGGCCGGGTCGGTGGCGTCGGCGGCCGTCGGGGCGACCGTTATCTGCGGCGGCACATAGCCGTGCCCGGGGGCGGCGAGCGGCGTGCTCACGGCGTCGACCGCGCCCTCCGGGAGCTGCACGAACGCGGTGGCGTCCGCGTCGTACTCGCCCTGCGGGTGCGGCTGCCAGGCGCCGCCCGCCCCGTTGTTCCTGCCTTCGGTCACGACAGCGCCCTCCCCAGTGCTCGTCGGGCCAGCGCGGCGACGGTGCGCCGCAAGTGGAGTACGGCGGGCGGCTGCGGCCGCGCGGTGCCGTCTTCGGCGGGCGGCAGGTCGGGCACGCAGGCCGCGGCGACGTACTCGCCGAAGGCCGAGAGCGCCTCCGGCACGAGTCCGCGCTCGCCGTCCCAGTCGATGAGCCCGGCCACCCACTGCTCCGCCTCCAGGGGGCGCAGCGGCATGGGGGCGATCGCCCCCACCGCGCATCGCACGCCCCGGCGCGCGGGGTCGAGGACCAGCGCGACGGAGGCGGTGGCGCGGCCGGGCCCGGTGCGCCCGGTCGCCTTCAGGAAGACCTGGGGGGCGTGCAGCAGCGGTACGCGGACGAAGCCGATGAGTTCGCCGGGTCCCAGCATCTCCATGCCCGCGAGCAGGTGGGACACCGGGACCTCGCGGCGGGAGCCGCCCGGGCCCGCGATGATCAGGACGGCTTCGAGGGCGGCGAGCACGGGCAGCGCGTCACCGGTGGGCGCGGCCGAGGCGATGTTGCCGCCGAGGGTGCCCGCGTTGCGGATCTGGGGCGGCCCCGCGGCGCGCGCGGCGGCGGCGAGCGCCGGGATGAGCGCCGCGAAGTCCGGGCGCCCCATGCGCGCGTGCGTGAGCCCCGCGCCGAGCAGGGCGTGCCCGTCCTGGTACTGCCAGCCGCGGATCTCGCTGATGCGGCCGAGGCCGACCAGGGCGGCGGGGCGCAGCAGGCCCGCGTTGACCGACGACATGAGGTCCGTGCCGCCCGCGACGGGCACGGCGGCGGGCACGGCTGCGAGCGCCGCGACGGCCTCGTCGAGCGTGGCGGGCAGCGACACAGACTGCGCCCCCTGCGCCGCCCGCGGTGCGTGCGTGGTCAAAACCGGCTGCCCCTTCCCGATGGCCCGGCCGCTTGCGTGCCGCGCTCACCGTTACGCCTGTTCCGCCGTACGGTACGTGCTCACAACCCGGACGTGGCAACTCTGGCACATCTTCACCGGGCCCCGGCGCGGGGGTCCGCTAGGAGACGTTCGTCCGCAGACCAGGGGGATATGCCGTTTTCGCACTCCCTCGCCGGTCAGCGGGAATTGCCACTCTTCGGTGAACCTTGTACGGCTTTCTCCTGGCGGCCCACCGTCGCAGGGCGGGCCGCCAGGAGCACGTGCGCGGGGCGGACCTCACACGATTGGGGGCGCCCCCTCGATCGGGCGTCCGAACACCCCGGGGCGCTGCTGCCACGGCAGCGGGCCCCCCGGCGGCCGGTACTCCACACCCAGCGCGTCAAGTCGCGCGTAGTGGGCGGTCATTCTCTCCTCGAACGCGGCGAAGTCGCGCTCCGCGGGCGCCGGGAGCGCACTCCAGGCGACCTCCGAGAGCGCCGCGAGCCGGGGGAAGACCTGGTAGTCCACGCGTGCGTGGTTCTCCATCACCTCGGTCCAGACGTTGGCCTGGGTGCCGAGCACACGCCCGGCCTCCTCCGCGGTGAGCTGGTCGGGCACCGGCTCGAAGCGGTAGACGTCCTCCAGGGTGCGCACCCAGCCGATCGGCACCGGCTCGTCGGCGCCGCCGTGCTGACGGTGGTCCAGATACACGTGCTGCTCGGGGCACATGACGACGTCGTGGCCCGCCTGGGCCGCCGCGATGCCGCCGCTGTAGCCGCGCCAGGACGACACGGCCGCCCCCTCCGCGAGCCCGCCCTCCAGGATCTCGTCCCAGCCGATGAGCCGACGCCCGCGCGCGGACAGCCACTTGTCGAAGTGCCGGATGAACCAGCTCTGCAGCTCGTCCTCGTTGCTGACGCCGAGCTGCTCGATGCGCTCCTGGACGGCCTTCGAGTCCTTCCACTGCTCCTTGGGGCACTCGTCGCCGCCGACGTGGATGAACGTCGACGGGAACAGCTCCAGGACCTCCTCGAAGACTCCCTCGTAGAAGCGCAGGGTGTGGTCGGTGGGGGCGAGGACGTTCGGCGTGACGCCCCAGTTGTCCCAGACGGACAGGGCGTTCGTGTCGATGACGTCGGCGTTGCCAAGTTCGGGGTACGCGGCGATCGCGGCCTGCGAGTGTCCCGGTACGTCGATCTCGGGGACGACGGTGATGTGCCGCGCGGCCGCGTAGGCGACGATCTCGCGGATGTCGTCCTGGGTGTAGTAGCCGCCGTGCGGCTTCTCGTCCCACAGATCCGACTGGCGGTGGCCCCACTTGGTGCGCGACCGCCAGGCGCCGACCTCGGTGAGCTTCGGATAGCGCTTGATCTCCAGGCGCCAGCCCTGGTCGTCGGTCAGGTGGAAGTGGAAGACGTTGAGCTTGTGGGCGGCGAGCAGATCCAGGTAGCGGAGGACGCCCTCCTTCGGCATGAAGTGCCGGGCCACGTCGAGCATCATGCCGCGCCAGCCGAAGCGGGGCGCGTCCTCGACGACGCCGCCGGGCAGGGTGAGCGCGGCGTCCCCCGCGACCGGGGCCCGGCGGAAGGCCTCCGGGCCGAGGAGCTGACGCAGCGTCTGGGCGCCCCAGAAGACCCCGGCCGGGGAGCCGCCGCGGATCTCGGCGCCGTCGCCGGTCACGGTCAGGCGGTACGCCTCGGGGGCGAGCGACTCGTCGACACGCAGCGCGATGCCGCCGGGGGCGGCCTCCGGCCCTGGCGCGAAGGGGAGTTGGAAGGCGCCGCCCAGCGTCGCGCGCAGCCAGCGCTCCGTGGACTCCGCGCCGGGGCCTGCCCAGAGCGTGGTCGACGCGTCGACGGGGAGGACGTCACCTTGCGTGCCCTCGGCGCGGACGGGCGCCGGGATCAGTTGCTCGAAGGTCATGGGGGTGAGGCTGCCATGGGCTTGCAGCCCGCGAAAGGGGCTTTGCGGCATATGCAACGCCGCCGGGCGCCGGCGGGCGCCGCGCAAGGCCGTCGGCGCTTCGCGCCTCGTCCTCAAACGCCGGACGGGCTTGAAATGCCCACCCAGCCGCGAGCCGCTAGGTCGGGGGGTGCCGTTGCAGCCGCAGGTGTAAGGGTGGGCGGGTGGGAGAAATAGCCCGTCCGGCGATTGAGGACACGGCGCGGAGCGGCTACTTCTTGCCGCCGTCCTTGCCGCCCTTGTCCTTGTCGCCGCCGGCGCCCATGGACTCGTAGATCTCCTTGCACATGGGACAGACGGGATACTTCTTCGGGTCGCGGCCGGGGACCCACACCTTGCCGCAGAGCGCCACGACGGGAGTCCCGTCGAGCGCGCTCGCCATGATCTTGTCCTTCTGGACGTAGTGCGCGTAGCGCTCGTGGTCGCCGTCGCCGTGCGACACCTGTGGTGTCGGCTCTACGAGGGTCCCCGTACCTGCCCCGCGCTCGGGCTCGGGCTCAAGAGTGCTCATGAGTGCCAAGGGTACTCACGCCCGGCGCCTCCTGGCAGCGGCGTCCCGCCGTCAGGTGCACGGCGAGCCCCAGGGCCGCGACCCCGGCCGCCGCCCAGGGCAGCGCGCCCGCGCCGAGGCCCGCCGACAGGGCGAGCCCCGCGGCGCCGGAGCCGACCGCGCTGCCCAGGTAGAGGGCGGAGTTGTTGAGGGCGAGGGCCACCGTGCCGCGCTCGGCACTGAGTGCCAACAGGCGGTGCTGCTGCGGCACCTGGAAGGCCCAGCCCGCCGCGCCCCAGATGACGAGCGCGGGGAAGGCCGCCGCGCCGAGGAGCGGCAGGGAGGCTTCCGAGACGACCAGGAGGGCCGTCACGCCGGTCACGAGGGCGAGGACCCGGCCCGTCCGGTCCACGAGCGGGCCCGCGAGGACGCTGCCGAGCACCCCGCCGATCCCCCACGCCCACAGGTACGGCGCCACCTCGCCCTCGCCGACGCCGCCCACCGCGTCCAGGACGGGCGCGAGGTAGGTGTACAGGCCGAGGCTGGAGACGGCCCCCAGGAAGGAGACCGTCACGATGGGCAGGACCGCCCGGTCCGTGAGCGCCCCGAGCCGCGCCCGCACCGGCACGGCGGGCGGGGCGGGGATCTCGGGCAGGCCCGCCGCGAGGCCCACGAGCGCGACCGCGCCGAGGCCCGTCACCAGCCACATCGTCGACCGCCACGAGGTGTGGTCGGCGAGCAGCACCCCGAGCGGCACGCCGAGCACCGTGCCCGAGCTCATCCCGCCCATCACCAGGGCGAGCGCCCGGCCGCGCCGCTCGGCTCCGGCGAGCGCGGCGGCGGCCGCCGTGGAGAGCGCCGAGTACACCCCGGCCCCCACGCCCGCCACCGCGCGGGAGACGAGGAGCACCGCGAGGCCGGGCGCGAGCGCGGTCAGGGCGTTGCCGAGCGTGAACACGGCGAGCGCGGCGATGAGCAGCACGCGCGGGCGCGCCCCGGCGAACAGGCCCGCGACGAGCGGCGCGCTCACCGCGTACGCGAGCGTGAAGACGGTCACCATCTGTCCGGCGAGGGACACGGTCGTGTCCAGGTCGTCGGCGACCACGGGCAGCAGGCCCGCCATCACATACGCGTCGAGCCCCAGCGTGAAGGCCCCCAGCATCAACAGCCAGATCTTCCGCACGGGTCACCAGCTCCCTTCGTTCCCGGTCGGGTGGTCGTCCGGACGGAAACGTAGGCAGTCTCCGGTTCCTCGGGGAAATGCCCGCCACGGTGCGTTTATGCTCGGGCGGCATGAATGACCTGGGCCCCCTCGACGCCGTGGAGCTGCGGCATCTGCGCGGCTTCCTCGCCGTCGCCGACGAGCTGAGCTTCACCCACGCCGCGGCCGCGCTCGGCATCGGACAGCCCGCGCTCACCCGGACCGTGCGGGCCCTCGAAGAGGCCGTCGGCACCCGGCTTCTCGACCGCACCACGCGCCAGGTGGAGCTCACCGACGCCGGGCGGCGCCTGCGCGACGAGCTCGCGCCGCTGCTCGTCCGGCTCGACGCCACGCTGCGCGCCCCGGGTGCCGCGCGGCCGGTCCTGCGGCTCGGCTTCACCTCGATGCTTCCGGAGGTCTGCGGCCCGCTCACCACCGCGTTCAAGGCGGCGACGGGGGCGGTCGTGCGCCTGGTGCGGCGCGACGAGCCGCTGGCGGGGCTCGCCTCGGGCGCCTGCGACGTGGCGGTCGTCCGCGGTGACCTGCCGTCCGGCGCCGAGGTGCGCGGCCAGGTGCTGCTGCGCGAGCCGCGCGTCGCCGTCGTGGCCCGCGGCTCCGGCGCCCTCGCGGGCCGCCGCGTCGTGGACTGGGCGGAGCTCGCCGCGCACCCGCTCGTCGTGAACACCATCACCGGCACCACGCGCCCCGACCTGTGGCCCGCGGCCCGCCGCCCCCGCCTGGCCTGCACCGCCGACAACTTCGACGAGTGGCTGGAGGCCGTCGCCGCGGGGCACGGCGTCGGCGTCGCCCCGGAGCCGGTCGCCCGCCGCCACTCCCACCCCGGCCTGCGCTATCTGCGCCTGAAGAACGCGCCCCCCGTCACCGTCCACCTGGCCGTACCGGCCCGCGACCCGCATCCGCTCGCCGAGCGGTATCTGCGCACGGCGTCCGGCTGAGCGGGCGTCAGTTCAGCGACGGGTCGTCCGGATACGTCGCCACCATGGCCAGCTCGCTGCGCTGGCGCCGAAGGACCGCCCGCCACAGCCGCTCGGGATCGGGCGAGGAGACGTCACCCGGCTCGGACTCCACGACGTACCACGCCCCGTCGGCCAGCTCGTCCTCCAGCTGGCCCGGGCCCCAGCCCGCGTACCCGGCGAAGATCCGCAGCGAACCGAGCGCCGAGGCGAGCAGCTCCGGCGGCGCCTCCAGGTCCACCAGGCCGATCGCGCCGTGCACCCGCCTGAAGCCGACGGGGTCCGCCCCGCGCGAGCGCTGCCGCGAGCCCGCCGCGAGCCCCTCCTCGCCGGGGACGACGGCGACGCCGAGGGCCGAGTCCAGGGAGACCGGGCCGCCCTGGAAGACGACGCCGGGCGCGCCCGCGAGGTCGCCCCAGCCCTCCAGGATGTCCCCGACGCCCACCGGCGTGGGGCGGTTGAGCACCACTCCCAGGGAGCCCTCCTCGTCGTGGTCGAGGAGCAGCACCACCGCACGGTCGAAATTGGGGTCCGACAGGGCCGGCGTGGCCACGAGCAGCCGCCCTGTGAGCGAGGACACCTCGGTCATGCCAGACATGATCCCGCATCTTGGGCCCGTGCGGGGAGGCTATGGACCTACCGGAGTGCGCCCAGTTCAGGGCGTGCGCGGGCGGCGCGGGCGGCGGGCGCCGAAGGTGACCGTGAGCGTCCGCTTCCGTACGGTTCGTGTTGTAGCCGACTCATGACGTGTTTGCGCCCCCTTGGGCCTACGGACGGGGTCCGTGCGGCCATTACGCTTTCCCTTTGGTCCCCCCGTCCACCTCATCGGAACGCGAGATTCATGACCGTCACCGGCTCCCAAGACGTACTGCTTGTCCACGGCGGAACCCCGCTGGAGGGTGAGATCCGTGTCCGCGGCGCGAAGAACCTCGTGCCCAAGGCCATGGTCGCCGCGCTGCTCGGCAGCGCTCCGAGCCGTCTGCGCAACGTTCCCGACATCCGCGACGTCCGTGTCGTACGCGGACTGCTGCAACTGCACGGCGTGACGGTCCGCCCCGGTGAGGAACCGGGCGAGCTGGTGCTCGACCCCTCGCATGTGGAAAGTGCGAACGTCGCCGACATCGACGCGCACGCGGGCTCCTCGCGCATCCCGATCCTGTTCTGCGGCCCCCTCCTGCACCGCCTCGGCCACGCGTTCATCCCGGGCCTCGGCGGCTGCGACATCGGCGGCCGGCCGATCGACTTCCACTTCGAGGTGCTCCGCCAGTTCGGCGCGACCATCGAGAAGCGCGAGGGCGGTCAGTACCTGGAGGCGCCGCAGCGCCTGCGCGGCACGAAGATCCGGCTGCCGTACCCCTCCGTGGGCGCCACCGAGCAGGTCCTGCTCACGGCCGTGCTCGCCGAAGGTGTGACGGAGCTCTCCAACGCCGCGGTCGAGCCGGAGATCGAGGACCTGATCTGCGTCCTGCAGAAAATGGGCGCGATCATCGCCATGGACACGGACCGGACCATACGGATCACCGGTGTCGACAGCCTCGGCGGCTACAACCACCACGCCCTCTCGGACCGCCTGGAGGCCGCCTCCTGGGCGTCCGCGGCGCTCGCCACCGAGGGCAACATCTATGTGCGCGGCGCCCAGCAGCGCTCGATGATGACCTTCCTGAACACCTACCGCAAGGTCGGCGGCGCCTTCGAGATCGACGACGAGGGCATCCGCTTCTGGCACCCGGGCGGCCAGCTGAAGTCCATCGCCCTGGAGACGGACGTCCACCCCGGCTTCCAGACGGACTGGCAGCAGCCCCTGGTCGTGGCCCTGACGCAGGCCACGGGCCTGTCCATCGTCCACGAGACGGTCTACGAGTCCCGCCTCGGCTTCACCTCGGCGCTGAACCAGATGGGCGCCCACATCCAGCTCTACCGCGAGTGCCTCGGCGGCTCCGACTGCCGCTTCGGCCAGCGCAACTTCCTGCACTCCGCGGTCGTCAGCGGCCCCACCAAGCTCCAGGGCGCCGATCTGGTCATCCCCGACCTGCGCGGCGGCTTCTCGTACCTGATCGCGGCCCTCGCGGCGCAGGGCACGTCCCGCGTCCACGGCATCGACCTGATCAACCGCGGCTACGAGAACTTCATGGACAAGCTCCAGGAACTCGGCGCGAAGGTAGAACTCCCGGGCAAGCCGACGCTCAGCTAGCCACCGTCCCGAAGGGCGCCCCCCGGCTGGGGGGCGCCCTTCGGGCTTCCGGGGGCGGGCAGCCGCGCCCCGAAGGGGCGCGGGGAACTGCGCGCCCAGCCACGACGGCGCGGCAGCCAGAGAACAAGCCAAAGGGGCGGCCACCCGAACCGGGTGGCCGCCCCTTCGCTGCTTGAGGCTACTTGCCCTTCGCGGCTTCCTTGAGCTTGCTGCCCGCGGAGACCTTGACGCTGAAACCGGCCGGGATGTTGATCGGCTCGCCGGTCTGCGGGTTGCGGGCGGTGCGAGCGGCACGGTGGGTGCGCTCGAAGGTCAGAAAGCCGGGGATGGTGACCTTCTCGTCGCCCTTGGCAACGATCTCGCCGACGGTCTCGGCGAACGCGGCCAGCACAGCGTCGGCGTCCTTGCGGGTCACCTCGGCGCGGTCGGCCAGCGCGGCCACCAGCTCACTGCGGTTCATGTTTGTACTCCCGTGTTCTTCTTGCTGTTGAGGCGTGCCTCGCGGCGGAGCCGCATATCGGGCACAGCGGAGCCGATGCTGCCAGGGTCCTTGGCCGGGCCCCGGACCCGGGTCCGTCGCCGGACCCTCGCGCCCAGAGACGCATCCTGCCCCCACCTACGGCGGGAAAGCCAATCCGGCACCCGTGGGAGTCACACGAAAAGCGCCCATTTCGCTGAGGTGCCCCGAAATGGTGACGCTCCGTCCGCTTCCCGGTGCCGCGCCGCAGGCCATGCGGGGCGGGTAAGGCGACGCGGGCCAAAAGGCCCGCGTCCCGCCACCCTAGAGCCCTGATGAGGGCCCTGTTCCACGACGCGCCGTGTGGCACGCCGTGGCACCTGTCACAGGCGGAAAGCCCGTCCGGCGTTCGTGAACCAGTGATCAGCCCGCGGCGCCCGCGGCCTTGGCGGCGGTGCGCACCGCTCCGGCCACCGCGCCCGCGACCTTGTCGTTGAAGACGCTGGGGATGATGTAGTTCGGGTTGAGCTCGTCCTCGGACACCACGTCCGCCAGGGCGGTCGCGGCGGCCAGCATCATCTCCGTGTTGACCGTGCGCGACTGGGCGTCGAGCAGGCCGCGGAAGACGCCGGGGAACACCAGGACGTTGTTGATCTGGTTCGGGAAGTCCGAGCGGCCCGTGGCCACGACCGCGGCCGTCTGGCGGGCGACCGCGGGGTCGACCTCCGGGTCCGGGTTCGCGAGCGCGAACACAATGGCGTCGTCCGCCATGGCCGCGACGTCCTCGCCGTTCAGCACGTTCGGGGCCGAGACGCCGATGAACACGTCGGCGCCGACGACGGCCTCCTTGAGCGTGCCGCGCGCGCCCTCGGGGTTGGTGTTGTCGGCGATCCAGCGCAGCGGCGAGTCCGGGGCGGCGGCCACCAGGTCGTCGCGGTCGGCGTGCACGACGCCGTGGATGTCGGCGACGACGGCGTGCTTGACGCCCGCGGCGATGAGCAGCTTGAGGATGGCCGTACCGGCCGCGCCCGCGCCGGACATGACGACCCGTACGTCCCCGATGCCCTTGCCCACCACGCGCAGCGCGTTGGTCAGGGCGGCGAGCACGACGATCGCCGTGCCGTGCTGGTCGTCGTGGAAGACGGGGATGTCCAGGGCCTCGCGCAGGCGGGCCTCGATCTCGAAGCAGCGGGGCGCGGAGATGTCCTCCAGGTTGATGCCCGCGAAGCCCGGGGCGATGGCCTTGACGATCTGGACGATCTCGTCGCTGTCCTGGGTGTCCAGGCAGATCGGCCAGGCGTCGATGTCGGCGAAGCGCTTGAAGAGGGCCGCCTTGCCCTCCATGACCGGCATCGCGGCCATCGGGCCGATGTTGCCGAGACCGAGCACGGCGGAGCCGTCCGTCACGACCGCGACGGTGTTGCGCTTGATGGTGAGGCGGCGGGCGTCCTCGGGGTTCTCGGCGATCGCCATGCACACGCGGGCGACGCCGGGCGTGTAGACCATGGAGAGGTCGTCGCGGTTGCGGATGGGGTGCTTGGACGCCATCTCGATCTTGCCGCCGAGGTGCATCAGGAACGTACGGTCGGAGACCTTGCCGAGGGTGACGCCCTCGATGCCGCGCAGCTCCTCGACGATCTCGTCGGCGTGCGCGGTGGAGGTGGCGGCGATCGTGACGTCGATGCGCAGCTTCTCGTGGCCGGACGCCGTGACGTCGAGGCCGGTGACGGAGCCACCGGAGGACTCCACGGCCGTAGTCAGCTGGGAGACCGCGGTTCCGCTAGCGGGCACCTCCAGCCGGACCGTCATCGAGTAGGAGACGCTGGGCGCCGTTGCCATGGCGGACTTCCTCTGCTTTCACCTTGTAGCTGTTGCCGTCCGATCGTCGCACCTACCCCTGAGTACGTGGTAGCCGCCCCGGATTGCGAACGTTTTGTTCACGCATATTTCGGAAAGTAGTTTCCACCATACGAGAACTGCCGGGAAACGAAAAGAGGTCCACGTCACCAGGTGACGTGGACCTCTCCTACGCTGAGTGACACCGACCCGCCATGCTCGCCTCGCGGCAAGTGGTCGCTCGTAGCGACGAAGGTTGGGCCCGGGGGCTTGGATCGAGCCGGTGCCACATCAACGGTAACAAACGAATCCCGTAAGGCAATTCCCGCAGCAGGGGTCAATCCCTGAGCAGGTCCGGGACGCCCGCCGCGTCCGGTTCGTCGCGCTCGCCCGACAGGACGGTGAGCTGCTGCGTGGCGCGGGTCAGCGCCACGTACAGCACCCGCAGGCCCGCGGGTGACTCGTCGGCGATCTCCGCGGGCGAGACGACGACCGTGGCGTCGTACTCCAGGCCCTTGGCCTCCAGGCTGCCGAGCGCCACGACGCGCTCGCCGAGCCCGGCGAGCCAGCGCGCCGCCTGCTCCCTGCGGTGCATGGCGACGACGACGCCGACGGTGCCGTCGACCCGGTCGAGCAGCCGCGCGGCCTCCTCGCGCACGGCCGCCCCTAGCCCTCCGTCGCCCACCACGGTGAAGCGCGGCTCGATGCCCGTGGAGCGGACCGCGGACGGCGACTCGGAGCCGGGCATCGCGAGGGCGAGGACCTTCGCGGCGAGGTCGGCGATCTCGGCGGGGTTGCGGTAGTTGACGGTGAGCGTGAAGCGGCGGCGCGGGCGGGTGCCGAGGGCCTCGTCGCGGGCGGCGGCGGCCTCGTCCGGGTCGGACCAGGAGGACTGCGCGGGGTCGCCCACGACCGTCCAGGTGGCGTGGCGGCCGCGGCGGCCCACCATGCGCCACTGCATGGGCGTGAGGTCCTGCGCCTCGTCGACGATGACGTGCGCGTACTCGGTGCGCTCGGCGGCCAGGCGCTCGGCGCGCTCGCGCTGCGACTCCTCGCGCGTGGGCATCAGCTCGTCCAGGCCCGTGAGCTGGTCCAGCGGGTCGAAGTCGCGCCGCTTCTTCGGGCGGACGGGCGTGCCGAGGATCGCCTGGAGCTCGTCGAGGAGCGCGATGTCGTGCACGGAGTACGCCTCGCGGCGCAGGGAGCGGGCCAGCTTGCGGACCTCGCCCGGGTTGAGCACCCGGCGCGCCCAGCGGCCAAGGCGCCGCTCGTCGGCCATCGCGGCGAGCACCCCGCGCGGGGTGAGGACCGGCCACCACGCGTCCAGGAACGCGATGAAGGCGTCCTCGGTGCTGACGTCCTCGTCGAAGGAGGAGCGGAGCTCGGCGGCGAGTTCCGGGTCGCTGTGGCGGGTGGCGGCCCCCGACTTGTCCCAGAGGGCGTCCAGGAGCAGCTTGCGGGCCCTGGGGCGCAGGAGGTTGACCGGGGCGGTGCCGCCGAGCGCGTTGTTCCTGACCCGGGCCAGGTCGCCCGCCTCCAGCTCCAGGCGGCGGCCGAAGGCCACCACGCGCAGGCGGGTGGGGGTGCCGGGCGCCGCCGAGGGGTCCACCGGGTCCACCGGGAACAGGCCGTCATCGGCGGGGGCCGCCGGGCGCGCCGGGGTCTCCAGGGCGCCGCGGGCCGCCTTGCGGAGGACCTTGAGCATGCGGGACGAGCCCTTGACGCGGGCCACCGCCGGAGTGTCGTACACCGTGGCGTCGACGCCGTCGACCAGGGAGCCGACCGCGCGGATCGCCACCTGGCCCTCCTCGCCCAGGGAGGGCAGGACGCCCTCGGTGTAGGCGACCAGGAGCGGGGTCGGCGAGACGATGAGGATGCCGCCCGCGTAGCGGCGGCGGTCCTGGTAGAGCAGGTACGCGGCCCGGTGCAGCGCGACCGCCGTCTTGCCGGTGCCGGGGCCGCCCTCCACGTACGTCACGGACGCGGCGGGCGCCCGGATCACCAGGTCCTGCTCGGCCTGGATGGACGCCACGATGTCCCGCATGGTGTGGCTGCGGGCCTGCCCGAGCGCGGCCATCAGGGCGCCGTCGCCGACGACGGGGAGCGCCTCGCCGTTCAGGTACGCCGTCAGCTCCGGGCGCATCAGGTCGTCCTCGACGCCGAGGACCTTGCGGCCCTTGGAGCGGATCACGCGACGGCGCACGACCCGTCCTGGGTCGACGGGCGTCGAGCGGTAGAAGGGCGCCGCCGCGGGCGCGCGCCAGTCGATGACCAGCGGCGAGTAGTCCGCGTCCAGGACGCCGATGCGGCCGATGTGCAGGGTCTCGGCGATGTCGGCGCTGCGTCCTTCCGCGTCCTCGCGGACCACGCCGTCGGCCGGTTCGACCGCCGTGTAGGCGCCGTCCGGGCCCTTCTTGCCGTCCTTGCCGAGCAGCAGGTCGATGCGGCCGAAGAGGAAGTCCTCGAACTCGTTGTTGAGCCGGTTGAGATGGACGCCCGCGCGGAAGACCTGCGCGTCGCGCTCGGCCAGCGCGCCGGGCGTACCGACCTGAGAGCGCTGGGCCGCGTCGTTCATCAGGAACTCGGCCTCGTGGATCTTCTCCTCCAGGCGGCGGTAGACCTGGTCGAGGTGTTCCTGTTCGACGCTGATCTCGCGGTCGCGTACGTCGGCCACCGGGGCCCCTTTCCTGACGTGCTGCTGCCCGTATTGAGCAGCCGTCCACCGTACGCGAAAGGGGGCCCGCTTGTGCAGTCCGGTGTGCGGGTCGTCGTCGGGCCGTGACCTGGGCCGTTGCCGGTCCGGGGCACGGCCCGTGGCGCCGGGGCGTCAGACGTCCACCGTCACCAGACGCTCGCCGTCGAACGTGCGTACTTCGAAGTGGTCGATGTCGTCGCGGTCGAAGGCGGCGCCGCCGTGGACGTACAGCGGATTGCGCGCCCATTTGTTCGTGCTGTCCTTGATGCCGTAGCCCCACTTGGGCACCGACCAGGTGGTGACGGTCTCCTTCCTGCCGTCCTTGCCGACCGCGATCAGTGAGCACTTCAGGGGGCCCTTGACGTTCTTCAGCTCCAGGACCGTGTGCGTGCCCCAGGCCTTCTTCTCCGTGCCGACCGTCGCGCTGACCTTGGTCTTCGGGTCGGTCGCCGATGTCTTCTCCTCCATGTGATGGAAGAAGGCGTCCTCGGCGGGCGAGGTGGGGTGCGGGTCGATGGCCTCTTGCCGTTCGCCGCCGCCACCGCCGCCGTCCACCGCGAACACCGCGAGCGGCCCGCCGATGATCAGGGCGGCCGCCGCCGCGACCAGGTACATGCCGCGCCGCCGCTTGCGCGCCCGCTTGGCCGCGACCTCGTCCACGAGGCGCTCGGCGAGCCGGGGGCTCGGGCGGGCGGCGAGCTGCTCGCCGATCTCCGGAAGGCCGCGGGGGCGCGGCACGGTCGCGTCCGCCCCCTGGGTGCCGAGCGCGCCGTGTGCGCCGGGGAGGTCCGCGAGCGCCGCGAGCATCGGCTCCATGCCGGAGAACTCCTCCAGCTGCCGCGCGCAGATCTCGCAGCCCGCCAGGTGCTCCTCGAACGCGGTGGCCTCCGCGTCGTCCAGGATGCCGAGCGCGTAGGCGCCGACGGTCTCGTGCACATCGCCCGGGCCGCCGGGCCCGTGGCCGCCGGGGCCGCCGTGGCCGTGTGCGTCGTACGGCGTGCTCATGCCGTCACCCCCCGCTCCTCCAGCGCCAGCTTCATCGAGCGCAACGCGTAGAAGACCCGCGAACGCACGGTGCCGCTGGGTATGCCCAGCGTCTCGGCCGCCTCATTGACCGTACGCCCTTTGAAGTAGGTCTCGACAAGTACCTCCCGGTGCGCGGGAGTCAGGTCCTCCAGGGCGTCCGAGAGTGTCATCAGCCACAGCGCCTTATCGATCTCGTCCTCCGCGGGGATGACCTCCAGCGGCGACGGGTCGACCTCCTGCGGCCGGGCCTGCCGGCTGCGGTGGCCGTCGATGACGATGCGGCGCGCGACCGTCACCAGCCAGGGGCGTACCGAACCAGTCGCCCGGTTGAGCTGACCGGCGTTCTTCCAGGCACGGATGAGCGTTTCCTGTACGACATCTTCGGCGCGCTGCCGGTCTCCCGCCACCAGGCGGAGCACATAAGCGAGAAGCGGACCGGCGTGCTCCCGGTAGAGCGCGCGCATCAGCTCCTCGTCCGGCTCTCCGGCGGGCGGCAGGCGATGTCGGTGCGGGCGTTCATCGGCCACGGCGGAATCCTTGCGCACGTCTGCCTCCGCTGTCCGCTGTTCGTCTCGGCTGCCCGTCTCGGCCGCGTCCGGTGCGTGCTCGGCCTCGCTCGGCTGGTCACCATGGACGTACGGACGGACGGGGGCCCGCGTTCAAACGTCCGCGGAATTTCCCGGAGGCGGCGGAAATCCATCAGAAGGGTCCTAGGCGCGCGCCAGGCCCGCCGCCCGCCGCCGGTGCCGTGCCACCCGCTCCCGGTTGCCGCACACCTCGCTGGAGCACCAGCGGCGGCGGCGCCCCCGGGAGGTGTCCAGGTACACGATGGGGCAGTTGTCGCCCTCGCACCGGCGCAGCAGGGAGCGGGCGACGGGGTCGGTGAGCAGGTCGACGGCGTCGCGCGCGACCGCGGCGAGCAGGGCCGCGCGGCCCGGCGTGCCGTGCAGGGCCAGGGTGAGGCTGCCGTCGGGGTGGCGCACGGCGCGGGGTGCGGGCGGGGCCGCCGCGGCGAGCGCGTTGACGCGGGCGAGCGCGGCGTCGGCGGGCCGGCCGCCGAGCTCGCCGCCGATCAACTGACTGATGTGGCCGCGCAGTTCGCGGAAGGCCGGGAGCCAGTCCAGGTCCGCGTCCGGCAGCGGGGTGCCCGGCGGCACCAGGCCCGCCCCGGACAGCCAGGCGCGCAGCCGGTCCACGCCGTCGAGCCGCTCCACCGGGTGGGTGGTGGCGAGCAGGTCGAGACAGGTGCGTCCGGAGTCGAAACGCAGCTCGCCGAACGCGGACTTGTGCGGGGCCGCACCCACCACCATGCGCGTGTCACCGCCTCGGGGTCACCGGCGGGCTCGGGGTGCGTGCCGTACGTACGCCCGCGGGACGCGCGGGGCGTGCCGTGCCGCCGCCGTGCCCGTACGTCCGTCCGCGGTGCCCGTCCGTACTCCTACAGTGCCCGTCCGAACGCGGGTCCGGAACCCCTGCCACCGTGGGTGGCGCGGGAGACGCGCGCTTATGCCGGTGCGCTCGTCGGCCATGGCCGCGGCCGCGGGCGCGCGGTTGACTCGGGGCATGACACCCGACACCGCACTCCACAGCGACGGCGGCCGGCCCGCGGGCGGCGGTCTTGCCCTGGGCGCGGCCGCGCTCACCACCGGTCTGATGGCCGGTTCCTTCTTCATCTTCGCCTGCGCGGTGATGCCGGGCCTGGCCCGTGCGTCGGACCGCGCGTACATCGAGGTGATGCAGCACATCAACGAGGTGATCCAGAACCCGGTGTTCTTCGCGGGCTTCGCCGGGGCGCTGGTTTCCACGGGGTTCGCCGCCTGGCGGCTGCGGCGCACGCCGCTGCGCTGGTGGGTGCTCGGCGCCCTCGTCGCCTACGCGGCCGCCTTCGTGCTCACCGCGGCGGTGAACGTGCCCCTCAACGACGACCTCGACGCGGCCGGTGACCCCGCGCGGATCGCCGACCCGGGCGCCGTGCGCGCGGAGTTCGAGGACCCGTGGGTGGCGTGGAACGTCGTGCGGGCGGCGCTGTGCGTCCTCGCGTTCGGCCTGGTCTCGTGGGCGCTCGTGCTGTGGGGCAGGCTTTCGCGCCCGGCGGCTCAGGCCACGGGCGCGCTGCCCGCCGCCGGGTCCAGCGCGAGCCGGTAGCCCCGCTTGACCACCGTCTGGATCAGCTTCGGCGCCCCGAGGGCCGTGCGCAGGCGGGCCATCGCGGTCTCCACGGCGTGCTCGTCGCGGCCCGCTCCGGGCAGCGCGCGCAGGAGTTCGGGGCGCGCGACCACCCAGCCGGGCCGTCGGGCGAGGGCCCGCAGCAGCGCCATCCCGGCGGGCGGCACGGCCCGCAGCTCGTCGTCGACGAGCACCGCGTGCCCCCGGATCTGCACCCGGCGGCCCGCGATCGGCAACACCCGGGCCCGCGCGGGCAGTTCCCGGCACAGCAGCTGGACGAGCGGTCCGATCCTGAAGCGCTCCGGCTGGACGGTGGCCACGCCCCTGCTCTGCAGCGACAGCGCGGTGACGGGCCCCACGCAGGCGGCGAGCACGTCGTGGCCGAGGGCCGCGAGCAGCTCGGGCGCCATCCCCCGGTCCTCGGCCCGCGCGAGCAGCGAGGCGGCGGCGGGCGCGCTGGTGAAGGCGAGCGCGTCGACGCCGCGGCCCACGACGGCGTCGAGCAGCCGGTCGACGGGGGTCAGGTCGGCGGGCGGCAGCCACCGGTAGACGGGGACGAGGACGACGTCCGCGCCCGCGGCCCGCAGCGCCTCCACGAACCCGGGCAGCGGCTCGCCGTGCAGCTGGAGCGCGACGCGGCGGCCCGCGACGCCCTCGGCGAGCAGCCGGTCGAGGACCTCCGCCATGGACTCCGACGACGGCGACCAGTGCTCGGTGAGCCCGGCGGCGCGCACGGCGCCCTTCACCTTCGGCCCCCGGGCGAGCAGTTCGACCCCGCGCAGGCGCGCGAGCAGGTCCTCGCCGTGCCCCCAGCCGTCGGCGGCCTCGATCCAGCCCCGGAAGCCGATGGCGGTGGTGGCGACCACGACGTCCGGCGCGCGGTCGATCAGCTCCTGGGTGGCGGCGAGCAGCCGCCCGTCGTCGGACAGCGGCAGGATGCGCAGGGCGGGGGCGTGCACGACGCTCGCGCCGCGCCGCTGGAGCAGCGCGGCGAGCTCGTCGGCGCGGCGGGCCGCGGTGACGCCGACGGTGAACCCGGAGAGGGGGCCGTACTCGGTGGTGGTGTTCATGGCTGGTGCCCCGCTCGCAGTCGTGTTCCCGTTCGCGGCCGCTCCCTCACGGCCGCTCCGCGGTCGCTTCCCGCGGTCGTTTCCCGAGGTCGGCTGGGGTCGGGTCAACGGCCCACCGAGCCTGCCAACGGCCGGTGACGGGCCCGGATCGCCGCGATGTCGGCCGTGTTACGTCCCCTCTCGGCGTACGTACGTCACACCTCGGCGTACGACGGGCGCGGCTCGGCCGGGGCGGCGGCCGTGGCGGCGGCCGGGGCCGCGGGGCGGCGCAGGTATACGGCCCAGGTCACGGCGAGGCACAGCGCGTAGAACCCGAGGAAGGTGACGAACGCCGCCGTGCCGCTGCCGCCGCTGACGAAGGACTGCCGGAAGGCGAGGTTGATGCCGAGCCCGCCGAGCGCGCCGACGGCCCCGATGAGGCCCATGGAGGCGCCCGAAAGGCGCCGCCCGTACCGGTCGGCCTCCTCGCCGCGCAGCCCCTTGCGCGCGGCCTTCGCCTGGAAGATGCCGGGGATCATCTTGTACGTGGAGCCGTTGCCGAGCCCGCTGAGCACGAAGAGGACCACGAACGCGCCGGTGAAGAGACCGAGCGAGCCGCGCACCGAGGCCAGGACGACGACGCCGGTGGCGGCGGCCATCGCGACGAAGTTCCCCAGCGTGATGCGGGCGCCGCCGTAGCGGTCGGCGAGCCGCCCGCCCACGGGCCGGATCAGCGAGCCGAGCAGCGGCCCGACGAAGGTGAGCTGCGCGGCCTGCAGCGGCGTGCGCCCGAACTGCGTCTGCAGCACCAGGCCGAAGGCGAAGCTGTACCCGATGAACGAGCCGAACGTCCCCACGTAAAGGAGCGCCATGATCCAGGTGTGCGCGTCGCGCACGGCCTCCTTGGCGGCCCCGGTGTCGTTCTTCACGGAGGCGATGTTGTCCATGAACAGCGCGGCGCAGACGGCGGAGACGACGATCAGCGGGATGTAGATGCCGAGCAGCAGGCGGGGCCCGCCGCTGGCGCCGATCACGGCGAGCGCGACGAGCTGCACCACCGGGACGCCGATGTTCCCGCCCCCGGCGTTGAGCCCGAGGGCCCACCCCTTCTTCCGCAGCGGGAAGAAGGCGTTGATGTTGGTCATGGAGGAGGCGAAGTTCCCGCCGCCCACGCCGGTGAGCAGGGCGCACACCATGAAGGTGGAGTACGAGGTGCCCGGCTCCATGACGACGAAGGCGGCGATGGCGGGGAGCAGCAGCAGGCTCGCGGCGACGACCGTCCAGTTCCGGCCGCCGAAGCGGGCGACGGCGAAGGTGTAGGGCACGCGCACGACGGCGCCGACGAGGGTGGCCATCGACACCAGGAAGAACTTCCCCGCGGCGTCGATGCCGTACTCGGGCCCCATGAACAGGACCATGACGGACCACAGCGTCCACACGGAGAACCCGATGTGCTCGGAGAGCACGGAGAACGCGAGGTTCCTGCGGGCGACCCGCGCCCCCTCCCGTTCCCAGAACACCGGGTCCTCCGGCTCCCACCGCCGGATCCACGCGTCTCGTCCGCCCCGCCTGTCCCTCGCGTCCTGCCCCATGTCGCGCCTCCCCGGCCAACGGCTGATGATCCCGAAGGTAGGGAGCGCTCGTTTCAGGCCTGTGCCGACGCGTGACCGCCGGGGAACGATGGGCTCACCCGGGGGCGGGCGGGGCGGTGAGGGGCGGGCGGCCGCTCCTTCTCACCGGTCGGCGGCGGACTGCTCATCCCCCTTCGTGCCGTCGGGCCACAGCCTCGGCCGCCGCCGCGCCGCCAGGTCCTCCACCCAGCCCACGGCCAGCACCATCAGTCCGATCAGCGGCCACACCAGCATGAACATCCACATCATGTACGTCGTGTCGAGCGCCGCCACCATCCGCTCGTCCATGAACGGCAGCTCGTACGCCAGGTCGATGAGTGGGACCGTCGCCATGATCAAGAGGTTGTGCCAGAGGTAGATCGTGACCGCGCGGTGGCTGGAGAGCGTGACGAGGGCGCCGAAGCGGGCGAGGCGGCCGGGCAGTTCGCGCCAGGACGGGGAGTACACGAGCAGGACGACGACGAAGCCGAGCGACCACGTGGCCTGGGCCAGCGGGATGTCGTTCAGGTCCCAGCCGTCGGGCCCGAGGTGCCCGGACGCCCACCACAGGCCGAAGGCCATGGCCAAGGTGGCGAGGGAGACCGCCAGATAGCGCGGGACGCGCGCCAGGTGGCCCTCCTGGTGGGCGAAGCCGAGGACCCAGCAGCCGCCGTACACGGCGAAGTCCGTGACGGCGTTGCCCGTTTCGCCAGGAACGCGCACGGCGCCGGTGGTGAGCAGGGCCGTCAGCGCGAGCGGGGCGAGGAGCGTCGCCCACGGGGCGCGGCGGAACGCCCGAAGGAGCAGCGGCGAGGCGATCACGAACCACAGGTACGTGCGGACGTACCACAGCGGGCCCACCACCTGCACGGGCCAGGTGTCGTCCAGGAGGCCTCCGGCGGCGCCGAGTTCCCAGGGGAAGGGCGGGGCGCCGACCGGGACCACGTAGGTGACCAGGCTCAGCAGACCCCACGTGCCGCCGCGGTCCGGGTCGTCGGCGGGCTGCCAGCCGGCGGCCAGGAGCAGGCACAGGGCCACCGCGCCGAACAGCCACACGGGCGGCAGGAGACGGCGCAGGCGCGCCGTGACCACCTGCCGCGCGGGGCGCTTCAGCGAGCGCGCCATCATCGATCCCGCAAGGGCGAACATCACGCCCATGGACGGGAAGAGGACCGTCAGCCAGGCCCAGCCGAAGAGGTGGTAGACGACGACGCGGACCAGGGCGAGGGTGCGCAGGAGGTCCAGGTAGCGGTCGCGGGGGGCCTTCGCGGGCGGGGCCGAGGGGGCGGCGCCCGGGGACAGGGCCTGCGTCATCCGGCCGTCCTCCCTTCCGCGCCTTCCGCGCCTTCCGCGCCGGAGGGCCACCGTCGCGGCGGCCCGCCGGGCGCCTCCACCACTCCGGTGCGCCGCAGCTTCTGCCAGCGCAGCCGTCCCCCGGTGAGGGCGGTGATCCAGGACTGGAGCAGGACCACGTACATCAGCTGCCGGTAGAGGACCTGCTGGAGCGGGAGCGAGATCAGATGGGTCATCGGCTCCCGGTCGAGGCGGAAGGCGTACGCCGCGCACACCGCCTGGACGGCGAGGACGCCGAGCCAGGCCGCGACCGTCTTCTGGGCGGGCCCGAACACCAGGCCGTACAGGAGGAAGACGTCGATCAGCGGCGCGAGCAGCGGCGCCAGGACCATGAACAGGGACACCAGGGGCAGCCCGACGCGCCCGAAGCGGCCCGAGGGGCCGGTCTCGACCAGCGCGCGCCGGTGCTTCCAGATCGCCTGCATGGTGCCGTACGACCAGCGGTAGCGCTGGGACCACAGCTGGCGCACCGTCTCGGGGGCCTCGGTCCAGGCGCGGGCGTGCTCGGCGTACACGACCCGCCAGCCGTCGCGGTGCAGGGCCATCGTGATGTCGGTGTCCTCGGCGAGCGTGTCGTCGCTCATGCCGCCGGCGCGCTCCAGGGCCGAGCGGCGGAACGCGCCGACGGCGCCGGGGATGGTGGGCATGCAGCGCAGCACGTCGTACATGCGGCGGTCGAGGTTGAAGCCCATCACGTACTCGATGTGCTGCCAGGCGCCGATGAGGGAGTCCCGGTTGCCGACCTTGGCGTTGCCCGCCACGGCGCCCACGCGCGGGTCGGCGAAGGGCCGCACCAGCTCGCCGACGGTGGCCGCCTCGAAGACGGTGTCGCCGTCCATCATCACGATCAGGTCGTGCCGCGCGTTCGCCAACCCCCGGTTGAGGGCCGCCGGTTTGCCCGCGTTGTGCTGGCGGACGACGCGCACGTCCGGCAGGCCGAGGCCCTCGACGATGCGGGCGGTGCCGTCCGTCGAACCGTCGTCGACGACGATCACTTCGACGGGGTGGTCGCTCGCCATGAGGGAACGCACCGTGTTCTCAATGCACTTGGCCTCGTTGTAGGCGGGCACCAGGACCGAGACCGGCGCGGTGACCGGCGCCCCGCCGCGGGCGCGGCGCTCGCGGACGCGGCGGGCGTGCGCCGCGGAGAGCGCGAGCATCAGGGCGAACCGGCCCAGGACCAGGAAGCCGATCACCGCGAGGCCGAGCACGAGGACGTCCGTGACGTGCTCGGCCGCGGCGACCAGGGCGATCCACACCGTGCCCCGCCACAGCTCGGGCCCGTGCACGCGCGCGTGGGCGCTCGGGGCGGCCAGGGCCTCGGTGAGGTGGGTGAACCGGTAGCCCTTCTGGCGCAGTTCGGGCAGGAGGCGGTCGAGGGCCGCCACGGTCTGGGAGCGGTCGCCGCCCGAGTCGTGCATGAGGACGACGGCGCCCTTGCCGTCGGCGGGGGTGGCGCGGCGGATGATCTCGTCGACGCCGGGGCGCTTCCAGTCCTCGCTGTCGGTGTCGTTGAGGACGGTGAGGTAGCCGCGGCCGCCGACGTGCCGCGCGACCGGCCACGACTTGTTGTCCATGGCGGCGGCGAAGGACGAGTACGGCGGGCGGAACAGCGAGCTGCGCACGCCCGCGGCGCCCGCGAGCGCCAGCTGGTTGCGCGCCAGCTCCTGGTCGACGCGGTCCTTCGACTGGTACGAGAGGTCGGGGTGGTTGAAGGTGTGCACGCCGACCTCGTGGCCCTCCTCGACCATGCGCCGGACCAGGCCGGGGTGGCGCGAGGCCATGGTGCCGGTGACGAAGAAGACTCCGTGCGCGTCGTGCTTCGCCAGGACGTCGAGGACCTTGGGGGTCCACCGGGGGTCGGGGCCGTCGTCGAAGGTCAGCACGAGGTGGCGGTCGGGCACGCGCATGCTCTTGGGGCGCTCGCCGCGGGTGTCGATGACGGGGCCGCCGCGCAGGACCTCCTCGGGCACCTGGTCGGTGGCGGCGGGCGGGCGCACCCGGTGGTCGGCGAGGATCTCGCTGTGCACGTACCCGCGCAGCATCAGCATCGCGAGCAGCGCCACGAGCAGCAGGCTGGGCAGGAGGTAGCGCATGGGGAGGCGGCGCCGGGCGGCGTTGCCGCCGGGAGGCGCGGCGATGCCACCAGGTGGCGTGGCCTTGCCGCCGGGAGGCGTGGCCTTGCCGCCGGGTGGTCCTGAGCGGGGCGCGTGGGCGCGCGGCACCGGGGCGCGGTGGGTCGTACCGCGCCCGCTGAAGCGGACGTTCATGGCTGCGTGACCTCCCCTGGCGCCCCGACGTCGGACACGGGCCGCGCCCCGGAGGAGGCGGCGTCGCCTTCGGCCTCCGCCTGCGCGCCGCCGCCGTCCGGTGTCTCGGAGGCGGGGGGTTCGGGGGGCGGGCCGGTGTCGTCCGGCGGCTGGGGAGCGGGAGGTTCGGGGTCGCCGGTGGGGGCGGGGGCGGGGCGGGCGGCGCCTTCCGTGGGGCGCGCGGCGGGCCGGTCGCTCCCACGGGTGGGGGCCGGGGCGGCGGGTCCCTCGGGCTCGCCGCCGCGGTCCGGGGGCGCCGCGGGCGCGGCCCCGCGCCGCCCGGCGGAGGGCGCGCCGACCGGAACGGACACGGTGGCCCTGGGGCCGCTCGTGCCGCTCGGGGCCCCGGAGGCGGGCTGCGCGCTCGAAGACGCGGAAGACGGGGGCGAACCGGCTGATTCCGTCGGTATGTTGGGCGTGTCCACCTTGCTCGCGGGCTTCTCGTCGGCGGGCTCCGGCACCGGCAGCCAGGGCGCGCTGGAGTTGCCGGAGGCGAGCGTGGCCACGATGACGACCGCGTATCCCGCGCAGGCGAGGCCCACGAGGGCGCCGAGCCTGCGGTACCGCCGGCTGCGGCGGCCGGTCTCGTCGACGAACACCGGCCCTTCGGCCACCCCTGGCGTGTCTGGAATTCCCCCCATGACGCGGGTGCCGCCGACGCCACCGGCGGACTCGCCCGCCAGGTGCCGTCCGACTCCGTCGATCTGGACCGTGACCTCGTGCGGGTCGTGGACGTACCCCGCCCGGACCGGCGGCGGCCCCTGCGGACCGCCGCCAGGACCGCCCGGGCCGCCCGGAACGACCGCTGGGCCGACCGCCGGGCCGACCACCGGAACGACCGCCGGGCCGAAGTGAAGTCCTGCTGGCAGCACGCCCGTTGGCGCACTCGTCGGATCGTCTGACAGCGTATTCTCACGCCGTGTATCGCCACGCACGCGCAACCCCCCACTGAACCGATGCGGGCGCCGACGACTCCCCGGGCACTTGCCGTACGGACCGGGCCCCCACCCGGACCGAGCGCCCCCTCTATCACACCGCACCCGGGCGACGAATGTAGCGCCGCCAGTGGCAAGGATGTTTTCCCGTCAGTTTTAACTCACCATGATGAGTGCATCGTTGTCCGGAACCCATGCATTCCTGGGCTTGATCAGCCATCCTTCCGCCGCCGCGAGTTCGTCGGCCGCGCGCCGCAGCGCGTCGAGCCCGGGGTGGACGAGGCCGCGCCGCCACACCAGTGACACCGGTGACAGCGGCACCGGGTCGACGAGCGGCCGCCGCACGCAGCCGGGCAGCTCGGGGAAGCCGACGACGGCGAGGACGGGGTTGCGGTGCTTGGCCATGATCCGCGCGAATTCCTCGGGCCCCACGGCCAGCGGGGCGGGCGGCGCGACCTCGATGCCCCGGCCCGCGAACAGGCTCCTGGCGAGGTCGGTCCACTCCGCCGTGCGCTCGTTGCCCGCGCCCGCGTACACGCGCTCGCCCGCGAGCCGGTCCAGCGGCACCTCGTCAAGCACCGCGAGCGGATGCCCCGTCGGCAGCAGCACCGCCATGGGCTCATAGCGCACCGGCTGCTGCGCGAGCCCCGCGCGCAGGGCGGCGGGCAGCCCCGCGTACCGCCCGAACGACACGTCCAGGTGCCCGGCCGCGATCCCGGCCGCCGCGCCCGTCAGACCGCTCTCGAAGCGGGCCATCAGCTCGCAGTGCGGGGCGAGTTGGCGGGCCCGCTCCAGGACCCGCCCGAAGAACAGACCGGGGCTGTTGAGGTCGACGAGCAGCGGCCGGGGCGCGGCGCTGCCCCCGCGCGCGAAGGCGGCGGTCAGCTCGTCCTGCGCGTCGAGGACCCGCCGCGCGTACGGCAGCAGCCGCTCGCCGTCGGCCGTCAGCGCGACCTGCCGCGTCGACCGTACGAACAGATCGGCCCCCACCTCCCGCTCCAGGCGCCGCACATCGCGGCTCAGCGCCTGCTGGGCGACGTAGAGGCGGGCGGCCGCGCGCGTGAAGTGCAGTTCATCGGCGACGGCGACGAAGGCCCGCAGCAGGCGCGGCTCCACGTCGCGGGGCGTTCCCCGCGGTGAGGTGACCATCCGGGGAATTTACATCGCAGGTGCGTTAATCGCCCTCTAGAAGGTGTTGGACCACTCCTAGGGGCAGCGATGAGCCTTGAGCCATGCCGCAAGCACCGTCCGACTCCCCCGAGATATCCCCTTCCCCTGAAAGATGGCCCGGCCACCGCAACCCCTACGCCCGGCTCTTCACCGTCCCCGGAGCCACCGCCTTCACCGTCGGCAACCTCATCGCGCGCCTGCCCATGGGCATGTTCAGCGTGAGCGCCGTGACGATGATCGCGGGGTCGCGCGGCTCGTACGCGCTCGCGGGCGCCGTCACCGCCACGGGACTCGCGGCGACGGCCGTCGTCGCCCCCTGGACGGCGCGGCTCGTCGACCGCTTCGGGCAGGCGCGCGTGGCGGTGCCCGCGACCGCGTTCGCCGTGCTCGGCTCGCTGTCCCTGCTGCTGTGCGTGCGGTACGGGGCCCCCGACTGGACCCTGTTCGCCTCCTACGCCGCCACGGCCACCGTCCCGAACACCGGCGGCATGTCGCGGGCCCGCTGGGCGCACCTCCTGAAGGGCGACGCGCCCGCCGTGCACACCGCCAACTCCTTCGAGCAGGCGGCCGACGAGCTGTGCTTCATGCTCGGCCCGGTGCTCGCCGCCTTCCTGTGCGGCACGTTCTTCCCGGAGGCGGGCACCCTCGTCGCCGCCGCCCTGCTGCTGACCGGCGTACTGCTCTTCGCCGCCCAGCGCGCGACGGAACCGCCGCCCCACGGGCGCGCGGACGCCGCGTCGAAGACGGCATCGCCCCTGCGCGCGCGGGGGATGCCCGCGCTGCTCGTGGTCTTCCTGGCCACCGGCGCGGTCTTCGGCGCCATGGAGGTCGTCACCCTCGCCTACGCCGACGAGCGGGGCCACAAGGCCGCCGCGGGCGTCATCCTGGCCCTCCAGGCGGCCGGTTCGTGCGCGGCGGGCCTCGTCTTCGGCGCCGTGCGGCCGCGCGGGCCGCTGCACCGCCGCAGGCTGCTGTGCGCGGCGGCGATGGCCGCCCTGATGGGCCTGCCGCTGCTCGCGGCCGCCGCCACCGGGTCCCTCGTCGTGCTCGCGGGCGCGCTGCTGTGCGCGGGGATGGCGACCGCGCCCACGATGGTGACCGCGATGACGCTGGTCCAGAAGCTCACCCCCGAGGGGCGGACCAACGAGGGCATGACCCTCGCCGTGACCGGCCTCCTCGGGGGCATCGCCTGCGGCGCGGCGGCGGGCGGCTGGACCGTGGAGCACAGCGGCGCGACCACCGGCTACGCGGTGCCCGTGGCCGCCGCGTGCTGCGCGCTGCTGCTCACGCTCCTCGGCGGGGACCCCGCCAAGGGGTCCGTCAGCACCGGGCGGGCTTGACCCAGGAGCATTCGAGGTCGCCGCCGCGCGCGTCGCCCGCCCGCTCGGAGCGCGGCTTCACCAGGACCGCCTTGTCGTCGTCGGACTTGGCGAGGGTGACGACGATGGCGTCCTCAAGGGGCTTGACCGAGGCGGCCAGGTGGTTGTTGAGGACGATGCTGAAGACGAGCTCGCGCCCGCCCGCGTCGGTGACGTACCCGGAGAGCCCGGACGCCCCGGTCAGCGTGCCCGTCTTCGCGTGGACGTTGCGCGCGGCGGGCGTCCCGCACATGCGCGTGCGCAGCGTCCCGCCCACGAACTTGTCCGGCTCGCAGGCCACCGGCAGGGACTTGTACCAGTCGGCGAACCAGGGCTCGCCCTTGGCCGAGCGAAGGAGCGCGATGAACGGGGCGGCGGCGACGTTGTCCTTGCGCGAGAGGCCGGAGCCGTCGACCTGGCGCAGTTTGCCCGGGTCGACGCCCGCGGTCTTCAGATAGCCGCCGATCGCCGCGATCCCGTCGCCCCAACTGCCCGGCCGCCCGGTCGCCTTGTGCCCCATGGCCTTCGTCAGGTGTTCGGCGTGCATGTTGTTGGACAGCTTCATGAACGGGATCAGCAGGTCCTTCAGCGGCATGGAGGCGTGCGAGGCCAGCTCGCGCGCGCCCTTGGGGGTCGCGGTGCCCGCCTTGGTCGGCCCGCTGACCTTCACGCCGTGCGCGGCGAGCGCGTCCCGGAAGACGGCGGCGGCGTACCGCGTCGGCTCCCAGACGGTCACCCACTCCTTGGTGGCGGCCCCGCCGAGGGGGATGGAGCCGGTGACGGCGATGGTGTTGTCGCCGTGCCGCCGCTCGACGGCCAGGCTGTTGGCGCTGCCCGCCGCGCCCGTGGTGGCGCGCAGGTCGATGTCCACGTAGTCGTTCTTCGGGGTGAGGGCCACGCGCGGCGCGTCCCCGGGCTTCGCGCCCGGCGTCACCGCGACGACGACGGTCCCGGTGTCGTAGTCCGTGTCCGGGGCCAGGCTGAGCGCGGAGATCTGCGCCGCGTAGTACGACGACTCGTCGTCGGCGCCCCAGGTGTCACCGACGCGCCGGTCGTCGAAGCGGGTGTCGTCGGCGACGAGCCGCCCCGAGACCCGCTTGACGCCCGCCGCGGCGACCTTCGCGGCCAGCGCGTCGTAGTCCTTGGCGAGGGTCGTGGGGTCGCCGGTGCCGCGCAGGTACAGGTTCCCCTTGAGCACGGGCCCGTGCCGCTCCCCGTCGGCGAGCACGTCCGTGGTGAAGCGGTGGTCGGGGCCGAGCAGTTCCAGGGCGGCGGCGGAGGTGAGCATCTTCGTGTTGGACGCGGGCATGAGCCGCCCGGTCGGCCGGTGCTGGTAGAGGATGTCGCCGCTCTCGGCGTCGGCGACCACGACGCTGGCGACGCCGCCTTCCATGCGGGGGTCGCCGAGGATGGTGTCGATGGCTTCGGGGAGCCCGCTGCGCTCGGCGTCGGCCCCGGCGGGGGCGCTGAGGGACAGCGAGGCGACGGCGACGCCGAGGACGGCGGGCCAGATCCAGTGGCGCATACGGAGGGTGACGCGACTCACGGGTCTACTCATGACCCTGGAGGATCCCCGATGACGGCCCGCTCCGACAGTAGGCGCACACGACGAAGGCCCGGCGGTCTGCTGACTGCCGGGCCTTCGCCTCACATGGGAATTGTGGAGATGGCGGGAATCGAACCCGCGTCCAACGGTGCGGAACCAGGGCTTCTCCGTGTGCAGTCCACTGCGATTTTCTCAGCCCCGGAGATCTCGTGGACAAGTCTCCGACGGGCTCAGTCACTGTTTGATTTCCTCCTAGGCCCCGTGACCGGGTCTAGAAGTTTAGTTCCCTAGCTGATGCCAGGATCCGGGTCGGGAACAGCCCCGGGCTGACACTTCGCAAGTCGCTACTTAGGCAGCGAGGGCGAAGGAATCGCGCTTGGTGTTGGCGATTATTGGTTGCGACATATGGTTAACGAGATCATTGCCGCTTCCTCGACACGCTTCCCCTGCTTCGACATCCGCTGTCGAAACCGATCATCCCCATGTTGATTTTTCAAACCCTCCGCAGCAGCCCTCCGAAGAGGCCCTCCGAGGAGGGGGTGCCCCGTCACCAGCGGAGCAAGTCCATCGTACGTGACCAAGGCCGACCCGTGCCAGCGTATTCCCGCCCGAAGCGGCCGGAGCGACGCCGACCTGGGTGACGCCGCCTAGGCGATGCCCTGGCGGCGGCGGGCGGAGGAGATCGCGCGGTTCGTCTCGCGCAGGTCCTGCTTCTCGCGCAGGGTCTGCCGCTTGTCGTACTCCTTCTTGCCCTTGGCGAGCGCGATCTCGACCTTGACGCGGCTGTCCTTGAAGTACAGCGCGAGCGGCACGATCGTGTGGCCCGACTCCTGGGACTTCTGGTCCAGCTTGTCGATCTCCGCGCGGTGCAGCAGGAGCTTGCGCTTCCGCGTGGCGGAGTGGTTGGTCCAGGTGCCCTGCACGTACTCGGGGACGTGGATGTTGTGCAGCCACGCCTCGCCGCCGTCGATGTGCACGAAGCCGTCCACCAGGGAGGCGCGGCCCATGCGCAGCGACTTGACCTCGGTGCCCATGAGCACCAGGCCGCACTCGTAGGTGTCCAGGATGTGGTAGTCGTGCCGCGCCTTCTTGTTCTGCGCGACCATCTTCCGGGCAGGGGCCTTCTCGTTGGCCTTGGCGGCCTTGCGCTTTACCTTTTCCTTCGCCATAGTGCGGCTATTTTCGCACTAGGAGGGGGGTCCGAGGCCAGTCAATACTCTCTCGGCCCGCTCCTGGGCCTCGCCCTCGACCTCCAGGTCCGGAGTGATGCCCCGGCCGTCCACCGCACGCCCCGAAGGGGTGCGGTAGTGCCCGACGGTCAGCTCGGCTACGGAGCCGTCGGGCAGGCGGCTCGGCATCTGCACCGAGCCCTTGCCGAACGTACGGGAGCCCACGACGACCGCTCTGCCGCGGTCCTGGAGGGCTCCGGTAAGGAGTTCGGCCGCGCTCATCGTGCCGCCGTCGACGAGCGCGACCACGGGTCTAGCGGCGTCGCCGCCCGGCTTGGCGTGCAGCGCGCGCTGGCGGCCGCGCACGTCGTACGTCGCCACCAGGCCGCCGTCCAGGAGCGCGGACGCGGCGGTGACGGCCTCCGTGACCAGGCCGCCCGCGTTGCCCCGCAGGTCGAGCAGGACGCCCGCGCCCTTGGGGGCCGCGCGCACCGCGTCGCGCACGGCGGCTCCGGTGCCCTTGGTGAACGCGTCGACCTTGATCTTCACGGCGCCGTCGGGGAGCCGGGTGACGCGCACGGACTGCGTGGACAGGCGCTCGCGGCGCAGCGTCGTGCTCCACGCGCGCGTGCCGCGCTCCAGGCCAAGCGCGACCGGGGTGCCCTCGCGGTCGCCCCGCAGCAGGGCCACGACGTCGGTGACGGGGCGGCCCTTGACCGCGCGGCCGTCGACGGTGGCGAGCCGGTCGCCCCGGCGGACGCCCGCGCGCGCGGCGGGCCCGTCCGCGCGGACCTTCGAGACCTCGATCCGGCCGTCGGCCTCGCGCCTGGCCCACAGGCCGACGCCGGTGTAGCCGCCGCCCAGGGCCCGCTCGAACTCCTTGTACTCCCCCTGGGAGTACACCGAGGCCCAGCGGTCGCCGCTGCGGCTGACCGCGTCCTCGGCGGCATCGGTGCCGGACTTGCCGTCGGCCATGGCCTCGGCGGCGGCGTCCGCGGCCGCGTCGGCGGGATCGCGGTCGGCCCGGTCGCGGTCCCCGGCGTGGGAGGAGGCAGCGGAACGGGTGGGGGGCGCCGTGGCCTTCCGGCCTTCCGGGTCTTCCCCGCGCCAGGATCCGGCGGCCGCGCCGGTGGCGAGCACACTCGCGAACACCAAGGTCAGGGCCGCCCCGCGGCGGATGCGGCGGGACTCGGCGAGCCAATCGGGGCCTGGCATGTCGGTGAGTCTAGGACAACGGGGGGCGCCGTACGGCAGGTTGACCGCACGGCGCCCGAGGCACGGCTCACACCGGCGGCAGCGCTCACCGCCCGCCGTCTCACACCTTGAGGTACTTGCGCAGCGCCAGGAAAGCGGCCATCGCGGGCATCAGCAGGCCGATCACGAGCACCAGCGGAAGGACCGCGAAGACCGAGTCCCAGCCGATGAAGTTGATCAGCGTCAGCTTCTCCGAGAGCTCCAGGCCGTGGTCGATGATGAAGTACCGGCCGAGGAGCAGGAACCCGCAGGCGAGCCCGCCGCCGATGAGGCCGGAAACGGCGGCCTCCAGGATGAACGGCATCTGGATGTAGAGGCTGGAGGCGCCCACCAGACGCATGATCCCGGTTTCACGGCGACGGCTGAACGCCGAGACGCGCACCGTGTTGACGATCAGCATCAGGGCGACGACGAGCATCAGCGCCATCACCGCGAGCGCCGCCTTGTTCATGCCGTTGAGCAGCTCGAAGAGGTTGTCCAGGACGCCCTTCTGGTCCTCCACGGACTGCACGCCGTCGCGCCCGGAGAAGGCCGTCGCCACGACCTGGTACTTCTCCGGGTCCTTCAGCTTGATGCGGAAGGATTCCTGCATCTGGTCCGGGGTCAGGGAGCTGGACAGCGGGGAGTCGCCGAACTGCTCCTTGTAGTGCTTGTACGCCTGGTCGGCCGTCTCGTGCTGGACGGTGTCCACGACCGACATCTTCTTGAGGTCGGTGAGGATCTGGTCCTTCTGCTCGTTGGTGACGGCGCCCTTGGCGCACTTGGGGTCCTGCTCGGCGTCCGCCTTGTTGCACAGGAAGATCGAGACGTTGACCTTGTCGTACCAGTAGCCCTTCATGGTGCTCACCTGGTCGCGCATGAGCAGCGAGCCGCCGAACAGGGCGAGCGAGAGGGCGACGGAGACGACGACGGCGAAGGTCATCGTGAGGTTGCGGCGGAGACCGACGCCGATCTCCGACAGGACGAACTGGGCGCGCATGGCGGCCTTTCGGTGGATCAGTGGATCAGATGGAGCAAATGGTTCCGGTGAGCGGGCCGACGGTGCCGGCGGGCCTCGCCCGGGAACGGGGACGGGGACGGGTCAGTGCTGGTAGCCGTAGACGCCGCGCGACTGGTCGCGGACGAGACGGCCCTTCTCCAGCTCGATGACGCGCTTGCGCATCTGGTCCACGATCTGCTGGTCGTGGGTGGCCATCACGACCGTCGTACCGGTCCGGTTGATGCGGTCGAGGAGCTTCATGATGCCGACGGAGGTCTGCGGGTCGAGGTTGCCCGTCGGTTCGTCGGCGATCAGGAGCTTGGGCCGGTTGACGAAGGCGCGGGCGATCGCGACGCGCTGCTGCTCACCGCCGGAGAGCTCGCCGGGCATCCGGTCCTCCTTGCCGCCGAGCCCGACGAGGTCGAGCACCTGGGGCACGGACTTGCGGATCTCGCCGCGCGACTTGCCGATGACCTCCTGGGCGAAGGCCACGTTCTCGGCGACGGTCTTGTTCGGCAGGAGCCGGAAGTCCTGGAAGACGGTGCCCAGCTGGCGGCGCATGTGCGGCACCTTCCAGTGGGAGAGCCGGGCCAGGTCCTTGCCCAGGACGTGCACCTGGCCGTGGCTGGTGCGCTCCTCGCGGAGGATCAGCCGCAGGAAGGTGGACTTTCCGGAGCCGGATGACCCCACCAGGAAGACGAACTCGCCTTTCTCGATCTCCAGCGACACATCGCGGAGCGCCGGGCGGTTCTGCTTCGGATAGGCCTTGGACACATTGTCGAATCGGATCACGGATGCACCACGGGTAGCCGGGGGTAGGTGAGCGTGACCATACGCGAAGCCGGTGCGGCGGCGCAGTCGGCGTCCTGAGTTGCGCGATTTGTCGCCGATCCAGGAGGGAACGGATCGGCCGGAATCCGACGGCGGAGGGCGGGCCGCGCCGAAATCCGCGGAAGCTGGCACAGTGGTAGGGGGAACGGTTGAGGTTCCCAGAGCGTTGGGCAGGCTGAGACTGTGCGGGAGGAGAAGCGCATGACCTTTGACAGGTTGGTGTGCGCGAACTGCGCGGCGCCTGTGAGTGAGGGCCGCTGCCCCGTGTGCCGGGCCAACCGGCAGCGGATGCAGCAGGAGGGCCCCTTCGGTGGCCTGAGCCCCGTGACCCTGATAGGGCTGCTGGTCGTCCTGATCGCCGCGATGGCCTTCCTCGCCCATCAGACCGCGTAGCCACAGGGCCGTGTGACCGCAGGCCCGCGGGCCCGGCCGTGACTGGCTGTGCGCGGCCCCCAGGGTGCCAGGCGCGCGCCGCGCACGCCACAGACAAAAGGCCCGGAGCCAGGTGGCTCCGGGCCTTTTTCCGCTTCCCTGCCCGGGAGGGTTACGCGGCGGCGCCGCGGTTGCCGACGAGGCGGGGCAGGAGGCGGAAGCCGATGCCGCCCGCGATCATCGTGGCGGCGCCGATGACCAGGAAGGTGGTCTCGGCGGCACCCGTATCGGCCAGCTCGCCGTCGTCCTTGCCCTTGTCGGCGATCTGGTCGACCTGCTGCGGCGCCGTGCCCGTGTCGGTCAGGCTGTCCTTGCCCTGACCCTGCTGGACGGGCTTGGAGCCGCCGCCCGCGGGGTCGGCGCCGTTGCCGCCGGTGCCGCCGCCGTTGCCACCGCTGCCGCCGCCGGTGCCGCCGTCGCCCGGGTCGCTCGGGTCAGCGGTCGGCTTGTCGGTGGGCGGCTTCGTCGGCTGGGTCGGCGGGTTCGTCGGCTCCGGCGGCTTGGTGGGCGACGGCGGGGTCGTCGGCTCCGGCGGGTCGGTGGGCTCGGTCGGCTCGTCCGTCGGCTCCGGCGGGTTGCTGGGCTCCGGCGGGTCGGTGGGCTCGTCATCGTCGCCGGGGAGGTCCGCGTCGACGCCGATGCCGTTCTCGTCGGCGGAGGCGCTCGCGCCCGAGCCGCCCAGTTCGACGCCGACGTCCAGGGCCGAGGCGGCGCCGGCGGCGGTCAGCGAGGCACCTGCGGCGATCACGGCGCCCGCGGCTATCCGCGCGACGCGGATCCGCGTCTTCTTGGTCATCAGGCTGCTACCCCCAGTAGCTGAATCGTCAGTGAGGCAGCGCCGGGGCCCCGGTCGCGGGCGGCTCTCGATCGGCCCCCCGGATCACACGCGCCCCAGAGATACGCATGCCGCGCGCTAGCCTTTCCACTTTCCTGAGCACCGTCAAGGCCGTTGCGGGCGCGATGCCCGGAATACGGTCAGTTGACCGTCGACCGGACATGCGACTGTGACGTAAAGGGCGCAGGAACCCCACAAGAGGTTCATAGACCAAGGCGGCCATGGCCCAATGGACCATGACCGCCTGGAAATTCGATGCTCCGGGAGCGCCGCGTCAGCGCTCGCCTTGTCGACAAAGCGTCGAGATTACTTCTCCTGCTGCTTGCGCCAGCGAATTCCGGCCTCGAGGAAACCGTCGATCTCGCCATTGAACACGGACTCGGGGTTGCCCACCTCGAACTCCGTGCGCAGGTCCTTCACCATCTGGTACGGGTGCAGGACGTACGAACGCATCTGGTTGCCCCAGGAGTTTCCGCCATCGCCCTTGAGGGCGTTCATCTTCTCCTGCTCCTCCTGGCGGCGGCGCTCGAGGAGCTTCGCCTGGAGGACGTTCATGGCGGTCGCCTTGTTCTGGATCTGCGAGCGCTCGTTCTGGCAGGAGACGACGATGCCGGTGGGCAGGTGGGTCAGGCGGACCGCGGAGTCGGTCGTGTTGACGCCCTGGCCGCCGGGGCCCGAGGAGCGGTACACGTCCACGCGCAGCTCGGACTCGTCGATCTCGATGTGGTCGGTCTGCTCGACGACCGGGAGGATCTCGACGCCCGCGAAGGACGTCTGGCGGCGGCCCTGGTTGTCGAAGGGCGAGATCCGCACCAGGCGGTGCGTGCCCTGCTCCACGGAGAGCGTGCCGTAGGCGTACGGGGCCTGGACGGAGAAGGTGGTGGACTTGATGCCCGCCTCTTCCGCGTACGAGGTCTCGTACAGCTCCGTCTTGTAGCCGTGGCGCTCGGCCCAGCGCAGGTACATCCGCTGGAGCTTCTCGGCGAAGTCCGAGGCGTCGACGCCGCCGGCCTCGGCGCGGATGGTGACGACGGCCTCACGGGAGTCGTACTCCCCGGAGAGCAGCGTGCGCACCTCCATCTCGTCCAGCGCCTTCTTGACGGCGGTGAGCTCCGACTCGGCCTCCGCGCGGGTGTCCGGGTCGTCCTCCTCCTCGGCCATCTCGAAGAGCACGCCCAGGTCGTCGATGCGTCCGCGCAGGGCCTCGGCCTTGCGCACCTCCGCCTGGAGGTGGCTCAGCTTGCTGGTGATCTTCTGCGCTTCGTCCGGGTCGTCCCAGAGGGACGGCGCTGCCGCCTGCTCCTCGAGCACGGCGATGTCTGCCCTCAGCTTGTCGAGGTCCAGGACGGCCTCGATCGACTCCATGGTCGAGGAGAGGGACTTGAGCTCTTCGGATACATCGACGACTGCCACGACACCAGCCTAACGGCTACGGCAACCGGGTTTCCCCTCGTACCGGGGGCGCCCCTTCCCTGCGGGCCGGTGGCCTTGGTCCCTGCCGGGGGCGTCACCCACCCGCCCGCCCGTGCGCCCCTGGGCTGCGATACGGCGCCCTCGACGCGCGGCGCTGCGGGCAGCTGGGCCTTCCCCACAGGCCGGTGGCCTTGGCCCCCGCCAGGGCGTCACCCACCCACCCGCCCGTGCGCCCCTGGGCCGCGATACGGCGCCCTCGACGCGCGGCGCTGCGGGCAGCTGGGCCTTCCCCACAGGCCGGTGGCCTTGGCCCCCGCCAGGGCGTCACCCACCCACCC